>NZ_PJJR01000044.1:0-121858 GCF_002929595.1 Cryobacterium sp. N19
CCATGACTGGGCAGTTTTCATGGCCACCAGCGGGCATTTCTAGTGGCCGCCAGTGGGCCGTTCCTCATGGCCCTTGACAGGCGGCGCGCTCGAACATAGTCAGGTGCATGTTTGTTCCCGCGCGGGCGGGGCGCTTCGGCGAGTGGTCACTGGCCCGTGGTGGGAGGGCCCTTGATTAAGTGCAGGTCGCCAAAGCTGCGACGATCGCCAGGACGATTTTAGAAGTCGATCGCGACTAGCGCTTGTCGGCGGGCTTCGCTCAGCGTGCATCTTCACGCGGGTGGTTGAGCGATGAACTCAGGCGTTCTCGAAGCCGGAACTCGGTTCGAACTTCAACACGCGAGTGTTCTCCGATATCGTGCGCACCTCGCCCTCGTCAAAGCCGTCCGCCTTGGACGCCTGGATGTCGATCGTGATCTCTAGCTTCGCGCCCGTACCCACCAAGCGGTCGATGACTTCCCTGGTTACGTTGCCAATATCTCTCGAGTAACGTGTCGGATCTACCTTCATCGAGCCGAAGTAGCGGACTGGCCACTGCGTGCCGCCTGCCTCAGACACAGTCTCGTCGTCCGTCACATCCATGGTGGCGTTTGGTGTTGCGAAGTCGCCCGGCCCGATTGGCGTTGAACCCTCACTGGCCGCTTTGGATTCAGCCACACGCCCAGCTGCAACACGGTCGGCGCGGGCCTGTTCCTCAGCGTTATCCCAGTCGACGAGCATAGTACTATCGGTGAACTGAAGCGCTGCACTGTGGTCAGGAGGAACAATGAGCCCGCGGTAGCGACCCGTCTCTGGATCCTTGCCAGATGCAATCGCGAAACGCTCGCCGTCGACCAGCACTGCGCTGAGCGCGTGCTCGAGCGCGGAGTCAAGCACCTCGCGCTTGATGAGGCGAGGTAGGTAGATGTATCGCGTGAAGTACCCCCAAAGCTCGCCGACGCTCATTTCTCGTGCGTTAGTCCACAGTTTTCCGAGCTCTTCATGCAACGTGGCGCCGAGAATCGGCGCGCCGAGCTCGGTCACGAGCTGATCATCCCGCCCGAGCTTTAATGCAACGCGCTCGGCGAGCGAACGGCCGCCAGAGTCGGGCACCTTTTCGCTCATGAGTTCGAAAGGCTTAGTCGGGTCAAACTGCTCCGGATACAAAGCCCACGCGAAGGTCTCGCGGATCCGGTCCGTCACCGTCTGGTTGAGTCGAGTCACCCATTCGTCGGTCTGTTTGCGTTGCTGGGTCGACAGGTTGAGCGAGTCGCTTGTGGCCTGAACCCGTTTCCAGCCGAGGTAACTGCGAGTTGCAGCCTCCAAACTTTCCAACTCGCTCTTATCAGCCATCAGGAAAACGAGCGTGTTGCGGTGGATGCGCTGGCTCGCACCCTTTGATTCGATTGCGCCGTGCACCCACTGATGCGCTGCCGAATCCATGTCGTCTTGCTTGCGGCGCGCGTAACGCGGGTGCACGATCACGAGGCGCGTGTTCTCAAGGTCCGGAACATCTGCGCTTGACTCCGGGGCGACATGAACGCGGTCAAACACGCCACGGGAACGTTCCTCCCCGCGCAGTCGTTGCACGATTTCGTTCCACACAGTTTCGACGTCCTCACGGAGGCGCTCGGCGTAGTCGCTCGCTGTCTTGGTGACCGAGGGCTGAGTATCGAACCAGTAGTGGCCCTGCTCTTCGTAGAAGTATGTTGAGCGCTGAGCAAGCTGATCGATTGCGCTACCGAAGTTGCCGAGCGTGTCTCCGGGAGTACCCGTGCCGAGCCACACATACTGCTTGTCCAGACCCTTACGGCTGGACTTGCTGCGGGGAGCGGCACCCATAAAGATCGTGCGGGCGATGCGCTGGGTGACGTGGCGTGCCTGAAGTGCTGGGCGGCTCTTGTCGATCTCGGCTGCGGTCGAACCCGAACCATCAATATCGGAGTCGATGATTGGCCTCCACTGATCCTCGAGATACTGTGTGAGGTCGGTATTTACCGTGCTTGCATCGAGGGGCACGTAGCCGGGCATGATCAACGGTGCGGCGTCGTCTGACACCCAGAGTTCGTGAACGATTGACGACACCAGCTTAAGAACGCCGCGCGTGCGCTGGAACCGCTCTAGCGTCGACCAGTCCTCGTAAAGTCTGTCGAGCAGTTCAGGATGTAGCGGGTAGGAGGCGCGGATCCTGTCTTCGTACTCGTCTCCCGGCGTTGTGGCGTCGCGCGGGAACAGTTCCCTGTTTGTCCGGTACATCGTGACGAAGCTACGGGCTGTGGCAGAGATCGCAGTCAACCCCTCGGCATTGGGGGCCTGAAACAGTCGACGGCGGACGATTTCGAAGGATTCGTCTTTGCTTGACGGTCTCCACTGGTCTGCCACGCGGCGGATGACATTCTGCAAGCGCTCCAACGCGAGCTGCCCGTTCGCGCCACCGATCTCGATGTCGGCGCCGCTGCCGTCGGGTCCAGTGTCGGATGCCGGGATTGACACGACAAGCATCACGCCAGGCACCGACTTCACGATCTCGGTCAGCGACTGAGCAAAAGTGAACTGGGTCTCGAATGATCCGGCAGGCAGTTCCTTGTCCGTCACGAGCTGTCGTGCGTAAGCCACCCACTCGTCGATCAGGATCAGCGCAGGACCGTATTTCTGGAAGAGGCTAAGCAATGCATCTCCCGGATTCGTGCCGGCCACGTCGTCCGCGGCCACGAAATCATAGGCCTCACGTCCGCCGAGTTGCCACGCGAGCTCGCCCCACAACGTGCGGACTTCGGTACCATCAGCCTTGACGGACGGCGACCCAGCTTTCAAGTAGGTGCCTACGAGCGCGACGCGCTTGACCTTCAGATTCTCGAGACGTTCAATCCCCGCAGCGGCAATAAGCTCCTGCAGCTCATTCGGCAGGTGGGTCGCGTCGGTACCGCTGAACAGATGATAAAGCGCGAGCATCGAGTGGGTCTTGCCGCCGCCGAAGTTAGTCTGCAGATTCACAACGGGGCTGGCGTTACCGTCACCATTCAAGCGTCGGAGCGCACGGGAAAGCAGATCTCGCAAGCCTTCGGTGAGGTAGGTGCGCCTAAAGAACTCGACCGGCTCGTTGTACTCAGACCCGAGCGCTTGCCCTGTGTGCACGAGGTGCAGGTCTGCTGCAAATTCCGAGGCGGTGAACTCGCCGCGAGCGACGTCCTGATGGGGTTGGATGACTTCGCGCCACGGGCGTAGTCCCGCGTCGGGGGTGGTCGAAACGACGCTTCGCTTGACCTGCTTTCGGGTCTGATCTTCAAACACGGTGCGTTGGAGGTCGATCCGCATGCTGCGAACGTCTTTAGCTGAGTCCACTGCCCCAACAGCATGGAGTAGACGTTCCATCGTGTCGAGGGCCCGAGCTGTGTCATCGGAACTGAGCTTGCCCGCTTGTCCGTGCATGACGACGTTGCGGACCTCACGCAGCTCTGCCGCGTAGCCCTGTTGCGCCCGCGATATCACGTCCTTGAAGTAATAGCTCTTCTCCGTGAGAGCACGAAGCAGGACCTGGATGTCATCCTTATCCATCTGCTGCGGCGCTCGGCCGTTCTTGGTCGCGTCTTCGGAGGCCCACTTTGTGTTCCAGTCAGCCGTTCCGAGCCCCTCGGCCATGACTTCGTCGACGACATCTGCAAGCCCCTCGGCGAGGAGGCCGAAGGCCTTAAAGAGTCGTTCCTGATTGTTGATCGCCATCGGTCAGCCCTCCATGTCGTCTATGTCAAACGTCTGCTGCGAGCCCATACGCGGCGCTTCCGCCGCGAGCCGTCGGGCACGCTCACTGAGATCACTCCATGCGCTCACCAGCCCGTTGAAGAGCCCGGCGTCCTTCGAGTCGTTCTTTTTCTCTGCCTCGAGGAAGAGAAGAAAGCCCAGCTCCTTGACCGCGTCGAGGTTGACTCGAGTTTGCACAGTCGGAAGGAGTTCAGCGACTTTGTCAGCCCCATCCTTAGCCATGACCGCCGCGAGACGCACTGTGGCCTCCCACACGCTGACCCGATCGTCTGCCGCGGCGTCCCAGGCACCATCCAGCTGCGACGGGGCGAGCAGACGCGCTTTGCCGCCTTTGGCTTCGAAAATTCCACCGCGCTCAAGCGTGCCAACTGAGGTGTCTGATGAACGCGCGAGCTGGTCGGCAATTCCCGAGTTTTCTCTCTCCCAGCCGTACTGGCGATACCACTTGATCGCAAACCGAGTGTCGGAATCGAAGTCAGACTCCTGATCGCCGATGACCTCATCGAGTGTGGCATTGACCAGGATGAGCGCATCCTTTACCGACATGTCCGAACCATCGGCTTCACGGACTCGGGAGTACCGAGAGAACACGGAGATTCCGGGGCCGATCGCGGCCTGTGCGAGATCCACCGGGGCGATACCCCCCAGCATCAGGGTTCGAAGCGATCCCGGCAGCTCGGCCTTAAGCATCGAGATAAATGTGCGTCGTGTAATGGCCGCAGCATCTTCCGGTCTGGGACGACATGCAAGAACAATCGACGATGCGAGCGCATTGCTACTCACTCCCCTCATCCTGCCGCCGCGCTCGCTTCTGACGGGCCAGGTTGCGGTGATCTCCCAGCCGGAATTCACAAGCCCGTCGAGCAGGGTGTGCCATCCGGTTGAGACTTTGCCGTTCCCGTCAGTTTCCGTCTGCTTGTATGCGTAATACACAGTGAGTGGCACACCATCGTGTGTTGACATGCCTCGACGAATGTTGCGAAAAACCTCGTTGAATCCTGAGATAAAGAAGTCCCTTGCGTGACTCTTGCCACCAAGACGATGCGGGTTCGCAACCAGCTCTTGATCCTTCGGGGTGAGTAGGGTCGAGAAGAGCGTTGGATAGACGTCTGCAAGTTCTTCACGCAGCCAGACATAGAAAAAGTCCGCCATATCGGCGTATCCGACGGTGTCATAGTAGGGCGGGTCCGTGGATACAACAACGTTGGACGGATAATCGGCCTGAGCCGCATCACGCATTACGGCCGTTCCGGTCACAGACGACGGGAGGTATTCAATTGATTTCGCGACGGGCTTCAGGACCGCGTCCCAACTACCTGATGACGAGCAAAACACGTTCGCTTCAGCAAAATCCCATGCCATTGTGATGGCAAGCATCGAGAACGAGCTTCCTACAAGCTCATTTTTCGGTTGGGACATCCACCTGCACAAGGTGTTGTTGTACTCAGCCAACTTGCTTACCGCCAGCGCAAGATACGTGCCGACGGCTTCCGAGTATGCGAGCGCGCCATCGCCGCCCTGATCAAGTGCAATCCCATGGGACATGCCTGATTCCAGGGCGTCCCTGAGAACTTCGCTTCGCGCGCGCCGGACCAGTGACGAGAAGGTTGTCATTGCAGTGAGCTGACGGTCGGTAAACAGATCTGACCAGTGATCGATTCCATAATTTTGAACGCTCACGCCGAGACCCGCCACCGGAGTCTGCTGCTGTGGAGCATCGGTGGGCCGCACCACGGCAGCCAACTCTTCGTCCTCCGCAGTCACCGTCCTGTAGATGCGCTGCCTGTCACCCTTAGCAATCACGGCCATCATTCGGTAGCGCATGTTGCCCGCCTGAGCGGTTTTGCGGACGTAGTCGAGTGAGATGGGCGTCTTGTCTATGTACGAGATCGCACCGCTTCGACCGACGGTGCCGTCATTGACACTTCTCGGGCCGTCAGAGCTATGGACCACCTCATAACGCAATTTCTGTCCGTCAAGATAAGGTCGAACCCATGCCTCCTTGCCCTTTTTCTTCGCCAGCCACCAAGAATTGACCAGCGGCGCATCAACGGGGTTAGCGGGGTTTGGGCTCGTGACCACTCTCGCCCACTTCCACGCGAGGACTTCACGTTGCGTGCCATCGGCTTCTGTGATCTTGGGGTAGAGGTGGCCAATCTGTTCAAAGGCGGCTTCCCGAACCCACTCTCCGTAGAGGCGAACGTCTTCTGCGAGCCCTAATGTGCCACCCCAGGAAAAGCCCCTGTCCGTGGAACGGGGAGACACCGGTGGCATTCCTGCGAAACGTGCGGGGATCTCGATTAACGCTTTGTTCAGCAGGACTGCCACGGGATTGAGGTCGGCAGCACTCGCTGGAAGACCCAGTCGAGCGGCCTCCAGCGGGATAGATCCGCCACCCGCAAAAGGATCGGTGACGCCGGGAAGCTTTCCATCATTAGACTTTTTGATTTCGATACGTGCCTGCTCTAGAAGAGCCGCGTCGTTACTGTTTTCCCATAGCGCAAGTCTCGTTATCAGCCGATGCAGTCGAGCGCGCTCAGCATCCTGGGCTTCAACGGTCGGAAATTCATCTGGACGTGCTGTTGGATCGTCCACCAACTGGGCAAAGATGATCGCGCGCGAAGTTGCAAGTGGCTTCCGTGACCACCACAGATGCATTGTGGATGGCAAACCCTGTCGCAAAGACTTCTCACGCCCGCTGGCTTCGTTGATCGCTTCGAGCGGCAGCGAAGTCTCAATGAGTTTCTTCTTGGACGTACGGGTCATATTTACATCTTTCGGCAGGACGGGCAAAAGCTGGAGCGGCTCGGTTATCGCGGGCCTCCGCCGCGATCCCAGTAGTCACGCCATTCCTCGTTGAGGGAGCGCGTTGTGTCTGAGGGATCCACGTGATCGAACGCGCCTGAGACGTAGCGGAGTTGGTCCTGAGCCGAGTCTGTCGCCGAGACGCTGACGAGCGAGAGCCGGTGACGTTCACCCTGGGTGTGGGCAAAGGCAACCTCGTTCGCAGTGATCGTGAACGTGTCAGACCCCTCGATGCGGCCCTTGACCTCGATGTAGAACACGCGACCATCGGCATCCGTCGATTGAATGTCATAGCCGGGATTGTTCCGAGCCATCTCGACAGGCTTTCGACCCAGCCCTCGCTCGGCGGCAAGGGTTACCTCCACCGCGCGGCGTTCAACCACTTCGGTGTTGCGCGCGAACGTGTGCGGCACATTCTCTGCTGCGGCAAACATACCGCTGGGCACTACGAGTGCTATAGCCCGGATTACTGATGGGACGGGCACTACGTCGCCGTCCTGGTCGAGTTCCCGCATACGGCGGCCGAGTCGCACGTCGAGTTCACGCGCGCGAGCGAGCGCTGCTTCGGCGCGAACGCGACCGATCGTGCCGCCTCGCTCGAGCGCGTCGAGTCGGTTGCGCTCGCGATCCCAGTGGTTGATCTCGGCGAGGAGTCGCTCACGCACCTGGTCTCGGGTTCGGGTCGTTTCGATCTCCAAACGTGCCTTCACTTCATCGATTCTTGGCTGCAGACCGTATCGGAAGGCTTGGGCGCGGATGAGTTTCTCGTGGTTCTCCCTAACCCAACCGCTCGCCACAATCTGTTCGATCTGTGCGACCTCGTCAGGTTGGGGACCGTCGTAATCGAGGTAAGGCGGGGTTGGCGAGACGGCGACGCCGCCGCCGGCTGAGAGCTCTGAATAGTCGAAGTGATGTGAGATTGTGTCGGAATCAGACGCCGTGTTTTGGAGTTTCTGCTCAACCATGTAGAGCAGAGCAGGTTCGGTTGCCTGCTTATCGCGGCGGTCAACGAGGATCGTACCGCGCCTGAGCACTCCGCCGAGATCCTCGATGGTTGCCTCAATCACGGCCTGTAGCAGCGGGTGACCGGGGGCGATCAGCGCCGCCTTAATCTGTCCATCTGCGTTCTTTTTCTCCAGCTCGAACGTGATTCGCTCGTATTGCTCTGCGATAGGTGCCCACCGGTTCAAGCGCCGCGCTGAGTCGATGACGCGCGTCGGGACGCGGGTGAGCTCGTAGCGGCCCTTTTCGCGACGGCGGATTCTCCCGCCGAGGCGTTCGAAGGCGGGAACGAAGAACGCCGCGATGTAACCCGGCTGGAGCCGACGTTCCCGGGCTTTCTCCATGCGGGCCCGGACCTCTTCGAGATTAAGCGAGTTGTACATCTCGGGGTGCAATGCGCGCTCTTCTAGCATGTCGTCGAGTCCGTGAGAGACGCTGGCGTCGATGATGTGGTCGAGTCGTGCTTTGGTTTCTGGCAGGTCACCGTAACGGATCGCCTCGATCAGTAAGTCGCGTAGGGAACGCTCTTGGAAAGCGTCGGCGTCGCCGAGGACGTTGAACAGGTTTCCGTTGTATGCGAGCGACATCTGGTCGATCTTCGACAGGAGCCGGGTAAAGACGTCACCTTCGCGGGTGTCTTTGGCGACCATATTCCACAAATGGCACACTTCGCGCTGTCCGATGCGGTGGATGCGGCCGAAGCGTTGCTCGATTCGATTCGGATTCCACGGTAGGTCGTAGTTCACCATGAGGTGGGCGCGCTGAAGGTTGAGGCCTTCGCCGGCGGCGTCGGTGGCGAGCATCACGACAGTGTCGGGGTCGTTCGTAAACCGTTCAGTGGCAGCCTTGCGGTTTTCGCGCCGGACACCGCCATGGATAGTGATCACTGAGTCTGCGCGGCCGAGGAGCGAGGAGATCTTCGTCTGCAGGTAGTCGAGGGTATCTCTGTGCTCAGTGAAAATGATGATCTTCCGCACTTCGCCCGAGGTAGCGTTCGTGAGTAACTGCTCGTCGAGGATGGTTCGCAGCTCCACCCACTTCTTGTCATCGTCTAGGAGACGGACGCGCCGGGCCGCGCGGATGAGTTCTTCAAGAATCGCGATTTCAGCCTGCAACTCGGGGATCGTCCGCGCTGCTGTTGCAAGGTCCACAACGCTCTCGACCTGCGCTTCGAAACGAGAGCGCTCGTCGTCGGTTGTCTCGTCGTCGAGCTCGTCGTAGTCGTCTACTGACAGGGACGGGAGCGCCGCCTCGGAGAAATCCAGCTCCGTTCGGCCCGAAGTCCACTGGTCGATGTGTGCGGAGATACTGGTGCTGTTTCGCGCGGTATCGGTCGCCCGCTGCATCTCGCGGAGTTTCGTCTCGAGCCGCTGTTGTCGTCGCACCAGTGAGCGCAGGATCGCCTCGGGGCTGGACGCAAGTCGACGCTGGAGCACGGTGAGTGCGAAGCCGACGTTGTTGCCGCGCTTCCTGTCGCCTTCGGCGGCAATGCGTTCCGCACGGCCCATTTCTGTGCGCACGTAGTTGGTGACTTCTTCGTAGAGGTCGCGCTCGGCGGGGCTCAAGTCATACTCAACTGTGTACGCGCGGCGTTCGGGGAAGAGCGGCTTGCCTTCAAACGTGAGAAGGTCCTCCTTGACCATGCGCCGCATTAAGCCTCTTGTGTCGGTGCGGTGCACGCCCTGTCGGAATTGACCCTCGAATCTGTCGCGGTCGAGGAGTGACATGAAGAGTTGGAAGTCTTCTTCTTTGCCAGCGTGTGGCGTCGCTGTCATGAGCAGGAAGTTGTGGGCGGTTTCGGAGAGCAGGCGCCCGAGCCGGAAGCGCTTTGTCTCGTCCACCTCGCCGGCCCACGACGAGTAGTGCGCAGACATCCGGTGGGCCTCGTCGACGATTGCGACATCCCATGTCACGTCAGACAGCTGCTCCATGAGGTCTTCGCTCCGAGAGACCTGATCCATTCGAACGATTAGGTAAGGGTGCTGGTCGAAGACGTTGCGGCCCTCGGCATCATCGACCATCTGGCGGTTGAAGACCTCGAAGTGCAAGTCGAACTTCTGCGAGAGTTCTTCGCGCCACTGCTCGACAAGACCGCCGGGAGCGATGATGACGGCGCGTTCGCAGTCTGATCGCATGATCAGCTCTTTGAGGTAGAGGCCGGCCATGATCGTCTTGCCGGCGCCGGGGTCGTCGGCAAGGAGGAAGCGAAGGGGAATTCGTGGCAACAGGTCTTCGTAGACGGCGCGAATCTGATGGGGCAGTGGGTCAACCTCGGAGCTGTTGACCGCCGCCATCGGGTCGTAGAGCGCCGCATACTTGATGCGCAACGCTTCGGCGGCGAGTTGAAACTCGTCGGGGTCGCCGTCGAACGGGGGTGCTTCGTCGTAGTCGCGCGCAAGCTCGAGCCGAGCGATATCGGCGTCGGTCACGGTTCGTGCACCGCTGCGTCCGGAATCATCCCGGTAGAAGATCTCGAAGAGCGCCGCATCGATCGCATCGATCGCAATCAGGGTCACTGCCCTATCTGAGAGGAGCCCGCGGATGCGCTGACCAACACGCAACGCCGCTGGCGTCATTGCGGCTTCATTCACTTCACTCCTCCTCGGAGATTTGGCAAGTCGATCAGGAAACGTCAGGTCGCCGACATCGCGGCAGCGCCGAGGCCGTTACTTGGCCGGTGCGGCGTCTGCGCGCCGCACCCAGAAGTCAACTTCGCTCGCTTGAAATTTCCAGAGCCGACCGACTTTGTGGGCAGGCATCCCCTTGTCGGCGATCCAGGCGTAGATGGTGTCCTTGGTCACTCCTAAGTAGTCGGCGATGTCATCGGCGGACAGCCACGGTTCAGGCATGCAGATCCTCGAAGCAGATAGAACCGGATCTTTCCGGCTATGTCCGAGACTAGCGGGTCGATGCGGCTCGGAATGAGGAAGTGATGCGTCGGCACGTCCGGCGCCTCCGCCGAATCCCAGCGGACCTGCTCACCGAACTCAGGGACGAAATGATCACGCACCAGTCTTCGGTTCTGGATCACCGGGCCTGAGCGCCCTAGAAGTCGCTTGCGATCCAAGCGCTGATCGAAGCGGAGTTGTCTGGACAGGGTAAAGGTGTCCAACTCTCCGGCTGTGCGGGACATAGATAGTGGCACCCGTGACTGAGCCTTCTCGCGTTCTTGTGGCGAGAATAATTCAAGATGTACTCGACGCGCAGTTTTTGACCGTGTACGGCAGCGATCTGTGCCGGCTCCGTTTCCTTCTGGCTCCCGCGAAGGACCTCGCGATACGGGCGGTACCACGCTGGAAGCGCGCGGATCCAACGAAGCCGACCTCTTTTCAGCTCAGACATCACACTTCAAGGGTCTGAATTTTCCCCCCGATAGTCGCACGCATCCCTACCGTGTCTGGGTCGTGGTGGTCGTGTCTCGCTCGCCGTGGAGCATGATCTGCATCGTCCTTTCAACGTCAAGGAGGACGCACGGTGTGCGTGTCGAGAAGCGTAGCCGGGTAAGCGTGCTCGGGCATTCGTTGCAGTGCTTTGGCATTCGCGCTCGAGGATCGCTCGTCTTGGACCAGTCTCGTATCCTGTGGGCTGCGAGACATCTCGTCGAGACAGATCGATGATGGGCGATTGTGCAGCCCGACAAGACCTGCAACTCTTTCGCGGACTGGGATGAGGTCATAGTTACCTGCAGGCAGCTCGCGAGGCAGCGTGTCTCACAACGTGTGTTTTTACTCGTGGATAGAATTCATGTAGGCAAGGATGGTTGCGAGACACCTTGGAGGCGTCATTGGCAAAGTTGATCGGATACGCGCGGGTCTCCACCAAGAGCCAGACAACGGATCGGCAACTCAGCGATTTGCTCGCTGCGGGTGTTCGCCGCGATGATGTCTACGTTGATCACGGTGTCAGTGGCGGGCGGGCACAGCGGCCAGGATTCGATGCAGCGCTGGATGCTCTGGAAGCGGGGGACACGCTGGTCGTTACGACGCTTGACCGCTTGGGCCGGTCGACATCGAACATGCTCGATCTCGCAGGAAGTCTGCGTACGCGTGGTGCGGCGCTTCGTGTGTTGAATCTGGGCGGGGGAGACGTGGATACGAGTACGCCGATGGGCGGCATGGTGTTCACGGTCATGGCAGCTCTGGCGGAGATGGAACTTGCCATCAAACGTGAACGCATCGTGGACAGAGTCAGCAAGCGTCGGGCGGCGGGTAAAGATCTTGGCGGACGACGCCCGCGTTTCACCGAAAGCCAGATCCTGAACGCTCGTCGCTTGATCAACTCCGGGGAATCGGCCACGCAGGTTGCGCGGGATCTGAGTATGTCGCGTGCCACTTTGTATCGGCGCATCTTGGAGCTCGACGCAAAGTAGACGCAGCGACGCCCGGATACCACGCCGGCAGTGCCCCTGCGTTTTCGTATCCGCAAAACTCGGATATCAGGGAAACCTGGGATATCCGCGACGTGAGGACGCTGAAGGTGTCGTTGACAATCGGACTTCGGTTCGCCTGCCGGCGATCACCTGGCGAATGATGGTGACCTAGGCTGGCGGGAAGGGCGGGTGGCAGGGACGCGGCAAAGTAGAGACGGTAAGCGACCGCACCACTTGGCCCGCCAGGGCTGGCCGTTTCGACCTGCTCACCGTCGGGTGTGCGCTGCTTACTTTCATGCTCACCGTCGAGCTCGTCCGCCAGCGGTTTTCAGCGAGCGTTGACACGCAGCCGTCATCCTCGGCCGTAGCGACCTACTGGGCGACCGCTGGGATTACGATCGCCATCCAAGTCGGACTGCTCGTGCGGGCGATCGTGCGGCACCGCGGCGGCTTCGTGCTGATCGCGAGCGTGGCTGTGATCCTGACCGTGGGTGTGTCGTTGTTAGTGTCCGTTCCAGCGATCGATTGGCGCCCTGATCCTCCAGCGGCGACCGTCAATCCGGACTACCGACCCTGCTACAGCGGCAGTGGCGACTGCATCGGCGGCTGAGCGTCGCTGCCCATTCGTTTAGGTCAGAAGAGACTGGTCGCGCTGATCCACGACACGTTGTAGGTAGCAGGTGTGTTGCAGACCGTGACGGGACTTTCCAGCGCGATGGTCCGCGATGAATCCCAATTGGGCGGACTTACGTAGGCCACATCGGCGACGGCGGTTTCACAGTCGTAGGCTCCAGCATTGGTGAAGTGGATGGTGCTGTAGGCAGACGCCCCAGGAGCAAGTTGCACGACCTCTGGCAGCCCGCTGTCTGCCGCGCGCTTGCCGGGGACCGCCCCGGTAGCGCTGTCTGCGAGGTTGAAGATGGAAGGCGGTCCCTCGACGAGACAGGTGTCGCTGCTGGTATTAGTAAACGTGATCTCGGAGTAGAACGAACCTGCTCCGCTGGCCATCGGCTGTGCGGTGATCGAGATGTCCAGGTTGTCCCCGTCACATTCAGCGAATCCGGCGGGCTCGGACACCGCCGGACCAGGCGGTTCGGGCGAAGGAGGAGCCGACGGGGAGGCCGACGGGTGACCGGTACTAGTGGGCGAAGGGGGCGAAGTCGATGCCGCACCGCTCACCTGGCCGGAGCAGCCAGTCAGGAAGAAGACGACGGTTAATCCAGCGCAGAGTACAGAAGTGTTCTTCATTTGTTTCCCCCGGTCGTCGTGGTGTCCATTGATGTATGACCACCGCTCTGCGATTAGGGATGACGAGGTCAAGAGGTACGAGCAAAATTGCAACGCGGCGGTGGATACGTGGCGCTCCCCGTCGCAGACGCTATCCACGACCACCGTAACGTGTCTCGGAACCGTACTGGCCCATCTAACCCCTGGTTGGACGACGTCCAGAGACTCGAATTCGTGTCCCGTAAGACGCACGTGAGCGGGATTTCCTTACGGGCAGGGTAAACGCGACAAGCCTGGTCAGGGAGGCGGCTGCGCCCAGCCTCGGCGGGGCTATTTCCGTAGAAGGTCCGGCATCCGGGAGTCGCAAGCGCAAGGACGCGAATGAGCCCACAAATGGTTGCCGTCCGTTGTCGTCACCGAGCGAGTCTTAGCTGCCACGGATTGGCGCGGCGCTTCTGCTGAGTTTCACGATCGGGGACACTCACGCGATGTCGGACAACCTGAACTCCGCCGTGAAAGCCAGGTCGCGGAGCCCTCTCACGGCGGTTTCCGGAGACGCTATGCACACAGGTGCGCTTTCCACCAGCAGCAGGTTCGAGCAGCTTGCTCACGGCTAGTGTTGACGGCTCCGTCTTTCGATCAGTCCACACGGGCGTGTACGCCATGCACCGACCGACCGAACTTCCTAGCCGGCTGCTGGTAGTGATAGTGGCGCTACCCGCGATTTACAAGCACACTGTGACAATGACCATGACTGACACCCGCAAGGCAACTGGTTTACCCAGAGTCCAACTGCATTGCCGAGTTGACACAGTCCCACTATTGAGTGCTGATGCCGTCACACTGTTGACCGGAGCTGTACTCGATGTGGTCGCTGTGGCCTATGTAGCGGTGTCTCCGGATATTCGAATCGAGGGGGGGGTCTCGATCTCGCAAATACGAATGAGGACGGCGGGCGTGAATCGCAATTAGTACTGCGTTCCGACCGTGGAAGGCTCGAGCGTCGGATACCTCTGAAGAGGGGACTCGCGGTCGCCCGGCAGGACATTAAGGTCGTCTCTGTCACATACCGTAACCCTCTCGATGTGATAGCTGAACTCGGGTTTTTCAAGAGGACCGCCGAGGGTATAAGCGGCTTCATCAATGATTTGCTGAACGGCGTCGCACACCGCAGGTCCTTGAACGCGGCGACCGAAACAGAACTTATCAATAATGCAGTTCTCGAAGCGACGATGGACGTCAGCGTCGATGAGCGTTATGCCGCATTGGAGTCCGCGGAGTTCGATAATGCGCTGAAACGCGAGCGGCTGAAACAGGCGAAAGTAGAGACGAAACTCGCGAGACTTCAGTTGGCACGAGAGATCCACAAACTCCAAGAGAAGTATGGCGAAGGTCAGTCTTGGACTATCGAGGAAACTGAGGACCTAATGGACAATTCGCGTGTCATTCAGAGCGTGGAACTCATGGGCGCGATGGGGCTGTCGGTCTCGGTGAATACGGATAATACATTGCACGGGTGAAAGAACGATGCCGGCGCATCTGTCCGCGATCAGCCGTAGGGACGTATAAGTGCTCTGAAAGTATGGTGGCAGCAACGTCGATGCGGCCTGTCGGGGCCTGTAGCTATCGGAGATTAGCTTGTTGCATTGCTCGTCCGGTCTACGGCGAGCCAGCATCCGGAGAATCGCTTATTGTGTAAGCGCTTCTTCGTCGGTGAGTTGATCACTTTCTACGTTTGCGCTTCGATACTTTGAGAACAGCAAAACGAGAGCCGAGACCAACATCACTCCGGCAGTAACCCCGAGTGCGATGGATGAGGTCACGAGAATGGCGAGTGCACCACCGAAGGGCGCCGCGAGGACGATCATTCCCCGGTTCATTAAACGCTTAGTGGCACTCATCGAGCAATCAGCCTGTCCGGCGTCACGGCCTGTTGATATCCCATTTCCAAGGGGCCCTCGACGCCCATGGATAGCCAGAACAGGAGCTGGCCTCCCGCTGCCACTGCGAACGCGGCCCAGAGCGGCAGTGACCAATTAGCAGGAAGACCAGCCGCATTATTATCCAGAGGCTCGCTAGCCAAGGCAACCGCAATTAGTGGTGAAAGGGCGATCAGAGCCAGCGCTGCGGGCTGGACCAGACGGGCGATGACGATTGCTTTGCCGGTGCCCCACCGCTCCCCAACGCGCAGCGAAAGGAGAGTTCCTATGACCGAGCCGATTCCGGCTCCGCTGAGAACTAGACCCAGTCCCAGGGCGCCGAGCTTGAGGTCGTTCAAAACGAGTGCCGGGAGCACTGCACCCATCATGGCGGACCCGATGAACCACGCATGGCTGGACCAAGCCAACGGTCCGAGCCGCGGGTGTCCGTAAACCCAGCACAATCCCTCACTAAAGCTGCTCTCGCTCGACACTTCGGAATCAGTCGTGAAATTGTCTACGCCTACCTTCGGGACGAGATAGGGGCGAATTCGGCGGGAACGCGGCCAGCGGCGTCAGCGGAGTACTTCTGCGTCTACGGTGAGGACCTCAATGTCGCGAGAATCGCCGTTAGCTAGCTGCGGAACCTAACGACTACATCGGGGTTGGCGGTTTACGTGAAGCTCAAACTGCGTCTCGCTTAACGTGCTGTAGGTAAACCAGCCATCTCCACTCTCTTTTTTCGGCAACGCGGCCTCGAGGTCGCTCACATCGCCAGAAACGACGTCTTAGAACTTCTTGGTTGAGTACGCGTCACGTCGCGAACACTTCAAGCAATGCGGCGTCACCCATACTGGTGAAACCAATCCACTGATTCGAGGAGAGCTATGGGTAAGGCAAGCCGCAGGAAGCGCGACCGCCGAATTGATGCTGGCTCTGCGCCTGCAGGCCAGCATGTTGGGGTAGCGATTACGGATCTCGCGCAGGACGAGTGCATGGAGGTCATGATCTACGACGTCAGGCACTACTTGCATACGACGACCACCGAGGCGCTCAGCAGCATGCTACGAGGCCGCATCGATGAATGGAGCGGGAGCGCACGGGCGGCGGGATCTGCGACGTCAGACCGCACGATGCGCGCCGTGGTCTCAGAAACGCACGAACCAGAGATACCACGGAATTGGCCGAACGGTCACGTTGGAGTAGCTCTTACAAGCGATGAGACGGGGGAATACATCGAGGTGACAGTCCACGGTGTGCGTCATAACCTTCACCCAACAACTGCTCGTGAGCTGAGCAGTGCCCTGCGCGCCCGCATCGATGAATGGCACGGCATTGCGCGAGAGAGGGGCGTGCTGCCCCTCTGAGAAGTAGGCGCGCAGGCCTCCGATCGTCCAAAGCACAAGCTGCCGCAAATGAATCGTTCGTGTCGCGCCAGTTAACAGCCAGGCATCGAGCTAGGCGGACCCGAAAATTGCGCTGTCAACTCGGCAGGCCGCGCGGCGCAGTGCGTGACACCCATCACCTCATCGGCGCGGCGGTGCGACATCGGACTGATCCTCTGTGCAGATCTTCTTTCGACCTCGACCAGATCACGGAGAGATGGCGTGCGCCGGACCAATTCTGGGCCCATCAATCGCAACATCGATCCGTCGAGGCTCGCGATGTTCGTTAGTGTGGAAAAACCAGACTTGAGGGCGGAACGATGGCTACGACGTATGACGAGAAGTTCCTTCCGATGACCAGTCTCCTTCTGGATCCAAACAACTTCAGGTTCCAGGACGAGCCCGATTACTTGGCGGCTGATCCTGCTCGTTTTGCTGAGCCCAGTGTTCAGGAGCGCGCGGCAAAGAGAATTCGGGGCGAGGGGCTTGTTGAACTGAAGAGTTCAATTGTTAGCAATGGATTTCTCTCAGTAGAACGACTCGTCGTCCGCAAGTACAAGGAACTTGAGACGGGTGGATGGCTTTACTTGGTCCTGGAGGGGAACCGTCGACTCGCTGCGCTGCAATGGATAAGGCAGGATCATTCTGCGGGGGTCGACGTACCGCATTCAGTGTTAGAGGTCCTCGACGCGCTGCCTGTCCTTGTCGTCGAGTCAGATGATGGCGATGCCACGTACCTGTCAATTATGGGTATCCGTCACGTCGGGGGGATCAAACAATGGGGTGGATACCAGAGGGCGAAGCTTGTCGGAGATCTGCGCGACACTCATCAGCTCGAGAGCGGTGAAGTCGCTGATCGACTGGGCATGACAAAGCATGAGGTGAATCGTCGATACCGAGCTCTCAAGGCTCTCCAGCAGATGGAAGATGATGAGGACTTCGCTGATTATGCAAACCCATCGCTCTATCCGGTATTCCATGAAGCGGTGTCGATTCCGGCAGTGAGAGCCTGGCTTGGTTGGCTTGATGCAGCGAATGAGTTCGGATCCACCGAAGAAACTCGACAGTTTTACCAGCTGATCACTCCGACGGAAGCCGTCGATGACGAGAATCTGCTGGCCAGCCCGCCGAAGATCGCCAGCTACGCGCAGGTGCGCGATCTGCGTGACATCTTGGCTAACCCTGAGGCAAAGCGTGCGCTGCTAGATCCCAAACGATCGTTCGGTGACGCGCTTGGGCTCGCGAAGGCAGAGGAACTCTCGTCGTCGTGGCGCAGTGAGGTTTCAGAAGCACTCGCATCATTGGGGTCGATCAGCGTCCTTGACCTGGAGAGTGCGACGGCCGAAGACCTTGAGCTGATCCGCAAGCTTCAGCTGACAGCAGAGAAAATGATTAGTACTCATGCGAAGCTGACAGCCCCATAAGGTGAGCCCTGGACCGGCTGCCGCAGCGCAGTGGATGATGTCCTCGTTCGACCTGAGGTCTGAGCCAGTTGAAGCTTCAACACTGCTTGCTCAGATTGCAACGGATGAAGGTTGGTTCAGTTCCGTCGAGCAGGCCGAAATTAGTGCGGAACGGTGGGTGGTTGCCTTTCTTCGGAGGCTGCGGGTTGAGTACAACGAACGCGTTACGAAAAGTCGTCCGACTCGATTCGCCTTCAACTCGTCGGATGATCGGTTTCTTCAAGGTTCATGCTTTTCTGGACCTGGCGATGCCGACGAGATTCGATCAGCCAAGACCAGGCGAGCAGATCTCGACCTGTACCTTGAAGCGCTGCTCTCGATTGATCCGCGGGAGTTCGAAGCGGTCTGTCGCGGTATTCTCGCACTCATCGGTTGTCAGAACCCGCGGCTGACGCCCAGATCGAATGATCAGGGAATTGATGTGTTCGGTGAAATTATCATGCAGGGTCGTTTGGGCCAGATCTACCATTTAGGTGGTCCCGACCGTCTACTCAACTCGTGGGTCCTCGGCCAGGCGAAGCAGTATGCAGGAGTGGTCTCAACGCCCGACCTGCGGGAGTTCATTGGATCAGCTGAACTTTCGAAGTATGGGATTTTTGCTGATGGAGGAAAAGCACTTAGCGGGTTCACGGCGAAGCCGTACGATCCACTCTTCCTCTTCTTTCTGACTACGGGGTCGTTGTCTAAAGATGCCTGGCTGTTGGCATCTTCAACCGGCATTCGCGTGTTCGATGGCGAATTGGTTGCGGCCCTCCTGGCTGACAATTCGGTAGCGTGCGATGGCCCCGATTTTTCTAGGACTACATTCCTTGCATGGATCGCGAGCCACAATCGCTAGGGCTACTTGTGTTTGCAGTTGCATCGCGCGATTGGCTCCGCAGCGGCTCGTCCGCGCGGACAGCCCCACGCTTTGCTGCAGATCCGGAAGTGTTTGCAGCCTGTGTGTGGCTTCTGGGCTTTGAAACAAGTTCAGGTCTTACCGAGGTCAAGCGCTTCGTCGCCCTGTTGAGAAGTTAATCCATATTTCCAACACGAACGTATGCATCATTGGTGGCTGCCGTGTAATAACTGGCGTGACCGATCTGGGCTTCGTGAATTGCAACGGCGACGGATTCCTGGCCGAACGGGACAGGGCGGCCGCTCTTTACGCAGCCCCAAGCACCGCTGCTTGTCAAGGAAGGAGTCCACCTTTCCAATCCTTCCCAAGATCACGTGCGTATCCCCCAACGCCAGCTCCGATCTCCACATGAAATGGTCCCACTGAGTCGCCCGCCGCGCGTCGCTGGTGAGACGCCTCAAAACCATAAGGTTACGAGATTGGGTCGGGGGCATCTTCCGCGCTTGGGGCCTGCCTAGGTGGGCTAGACGGGACCCATAGGACAACAGTTCACCTCCGGCGACACGTTCCCGCGCGCGCTAAGGGTGGGAAGCTTTCTTCGGGCGCTTCTGCGTCTTCGACGTGATCGCTATGTCAAACATTCCCAAGCTGAACGTGACGTTCGACTTTGCGCGTGCAGACTGGTCCGCCTGAAGGAATATGTGGGCGCGTTCGAGGAATCGCTGAAGAACGGCATCCTCTGTCGCGATAGCAGTGTGAGCGCTGAGTGCGTCGTCGATTGCCTTGTGGGCATCGTTGACGCCTACGAGGAGTGTGCGGTGCCACAGGCGCGCGCGATTTCCTCGGGTAGCGCAATAGAACAGTGTCACCGTCGCACTTGGTACCACGGACACCACAAGCATGGCCGCGACCGCGGCAAACGAGCTCCACCTGGTGAAGTCCAGCTCTGTCTCGCTGACCACAGACCAGACTGCGCCTACCGGAAGGAGGACGAACCCGAGAAGTGGCCAGGCGAAACGCAAGGGGAAACGGACGAACGCAGCGAAATAGACGTGAAGCGATGCGGCAACAGATCGCCAGAATTTGCGCTGTTTGGCGGCCTCCAGGAGGACCCGATCGAGGTTGGGCGAGTTCTTGTCCGCTGCAATGTTTAGGGCCCGAGTAGAGATGTATTGCGTCCACTCATTCATTCTGTGTTGAAGAAAACTCGGGTCCAATGGTCCTCGGCGTGGGTCGGCGGAATACTCCTCAGCTGCTGCGCGTATGGTGAACGGATCGCGCGCCAGCTCCGCGGGCTCACCCACGCCATTGAGGAACGCTCGGAGGGTAATCATAAGCGCGACTACGCCGCAGATGAACGTGACGGGTCCGGCAACCTGACGCCATGAATCACCTTGAATTGTTATGCCGTCATAAATGAACGAAGCGGAAATGCTGACAAAGAGACCAGATATGAGCGCCCCAATGGCGGGGCCAACGATGTTCTGATACTGGTTTTCGGCGAGCCGGAGCTGTGTGAATGTCTTTTGCTTCGGAGGGCGGATTGTTCCGAGTGTGCAGAGCTCGAAAATTCCCGAAACGAGGTTGACGAGGACTAAGAGCCCACCAACCCCGATCAGCATCGCTCTTACAATATCCATGGTTCTCTTTCTTCTGATTTACACTGGCCCAACCGCGCGCAACAGATCCGAGCAGTTGCGTGTGCTTTGGTGAGCAACCCTTTGAATCTGGTGTGCTGTTCGCCGCGATTCTGACCATTTCAGACCCTGCGGGTCTCGGGCCGGTGCCCCAACAGATGTGGCAGGAGCTTATTCGACAGAATACCGGCGTTATCGGTACAGGCTGGCGGACGCTAACCCGCACATAGATGCGGCATATCGCTTTGCACTCGCCGGCTATACCCTTTTGTCGCGTGGACACGGTTCGCTCTGCAGATCTGCCAGAATCTGCGGCGTTGTAACCGTGCCGGGCATCTCGACGAGGACATCGATAAGCGGCTCAGGCACCCCTTGACCTATCCTCGATTTAAATAAGTGCGGTGCCTGGTAAGAAGTGTTTGCTAGCTCAAGCGTCTCGTATCCTCTCGATTGAGAGACGGTGAGGGCCTCGAATGGTTCTCCCGTCAGACGCATCCCGACTCGACGCACGCACTCGAACGGAGCGACCTTGTTTTGACGAAGCACCCCAGTTGTCTATGTCACGAGATTCCTTGGATAGATCTTCACTACTCTTGAAAGCATGGCAAGACGACTTGACACGGGCGACCCCGCTGAGATCTGTGCCGATTGTGATGAACGCGTCGAGGGTACGTTTTGACGCCACAAAGTTTGAACGTCGATGACATTGTGAGGAATTTGTGGCCATAGCTATTGAGGTGTGGTCGCCAGAAATGCCCGACAGCGCCCAGCTCCTCGATGGAGTCTTCTCCCTCTACAAGGTGAACAAGAAGTCGCTGGGCTTCCTCCCAGACGCCGCATTCCATGATAGGGCTGCTGTAGGCGCGCTCATCTTGGCCCGAAAGAACAACAAAGTAGTGGGCTACACGATATATGACAGGCCCCGGTCGCACCTGAAACTTGTTCACGTGTGTGTCGATGAATCGGCGCGGAAGTCGACAGTTGCTTCCCTCATGGTAGACAAAATGGTTGAAAGCAACCCAAACAGTATCGGCTACGAGGCCCACTGCAGGCGAAGCTACAACCTGAATGGATTTTGGCGCTCACTCGGAATGAGTCCCAAAGGAGAACGGCCTGGTCGAGGTCTGACTCGCGAACCACTCACCATCTGGTGGCGCCCAATGGGTGGACCAGACCTCTTCGACCATCTCATCTTTGAGACGTCCTTACCTCTCGCTGTGCTCGATTCGAACATTGTCATCGACTTGGTCGCCAGTCCTCTCGTCGGAAGGCCCCACCGACAGTCATCAGAAAGCCTGACCGGCGACTGGTTCGATGCCCGCGTCAATATCGCTGTTTCACCCGAAGTGGACCACGAGCTGAACAACTTGTCAGACACTGGCGAGCGGAACCATCAACGGGCCGGTGCCCAAAATATCGCAGTGCTCGTCACCACCCGTCCCAAGGAGACATCCACTGAAGAGGCTATCCGAAGCTTTATAGGAGCGGCCGAATGGGCGGCGGATGCCAGTCTGGCCAGCGATGTCAACCACTTGGCAGATGCCATCAATGCAGGAGCGCAGTACTTTGTCACTCACGATGAGAACCTCATTCGAGTAACCCATGCGTGGATCCATGACAAGTTCGATCTGCGTGTTGTCATGCCATTCGAAGTCATCGCCGACGTTGACAGCGGGGATCCACAGCCCACCTATCAGCCCCGCCACTTGGCTGGAATTCTTTCGCTCACTGACGCAGCACCAGCGCCGATGAGCGACCTCGAATCAGCTTTCCTAAACTACCCAGTGCAGGAGCGCAAACATGACTTCCGCACGCGCCTCAGGAACGCACTTGCCCACAAAGATAGCAAGGTGCGATTGCTAAGAGCCGAGGACGGCGATCCCTTAGGTCTTATCTCTACTCGTGTAGCAGGTAGGCAACTCTCGGTTGCATTCGTCAGAGTAAGGCGTGGAGTCAGAGCACAAACCTTAGCGTTTCAGCTTGCAAGACAACTTCGCGAGATCGCCGTCGACCTCGGCTTGAATCAGATCCACGTTACCGACCCTTATCTGCATCCCGTTGTGTCAGATGCTCTCTTGGAAGACGGCTTCCGTCCGAACGCGAGAGATAGCACTTGGCTTGCCGACGTGCTCGGGCAGTGGGTCGACGTATCGAATAGCAGCCAAGTGGCTCAGCTGGCTCAGCTCATGCACATCAGCGGTGAAGGGTTCATCAGGCAGCTGACGCCGAGCCTCGTTGCCGAGCTTGAGCGCAGATACTGGCCCCTCAAAGTGTGGGACCAAACACCAAGCTTCTTCATCCCGATTCGTCCGGAAAACGCGATGAACCTCTTCGGGTTCCCGTCAAACCTCATCACTCAACGACAATCTTTGGGACTTGCGCGAGCGCACGTCTATTTTCGGTCTCCCCGCAACAACCCAATCAAGACGGTGCCATCAAGGGTCGTATGGTACTGCTCGGGCGACAAACGGCTCGGGGTGCACACGATCTTCGCTTACTCCAGGATTGTTGGTTCGTACATACTCTCGCCAGAAGACGCCCACAGGCGATTCAGCCACATGGGCGTCTATAACGTGTCGGATATCGCAGCAGCTGCGTCGGGCGGACTCGTACACGTGGTCGAGTTCGAAGACACGGAGCTCTTGCGGCAGCCGATGTCGCTACCAGACTTTAGAGTTATTGCTGCGGCCAACGGGCTCAGCGAGAGCATCGCACCGTCACCACGCCGCGTCCCGCCAGCCGTGCTCCGAAGTATTTATGAAACCGCGAACGAAACGCAATGAAACAGTCCGTCCTTCTGTCCATCCGACCGCGATTTGCCGAGTCAATTCTGAATGGTTCGAAGACATACGAGCTTCGCCGTCGCTTTCCCAACCTCCAACCGGGAACGACCGTTTACCTCTACGCCAGTTCGCCAACGAAGGCCATCGTTGGCTCGTTCATCTCGGCAGACGTCCTATTCGCTAGCGTCATCGAGCTCTGGCGAAGTCTTCGATCCCAACTTGCTATCGAAGCGAATGAATTCACGACCTACTTCCAGGGCGTCACTGCGGGAGTTGCCATTCCTGCGACCGAGGTGACCAGATACCCTGAACCGATTTCTTTGGATGTCATGCGGCGAGAGATGAAGATCGAACCATCGCAGAGCTTCCGGTACCTTCACGAGGACGCGGAAATCTGCCTCCACCTGCTACTCGCCGAGGTACCTGCTGGTGTGCCAGACGGTGCCCACAATCGTGCTCCGGTTGGAGCCAAGGCGCGAGATGCCTCAGATAGCCATGCCGAACGTTGAGCGTTGGTCTCTGAGACAAACCTGGGAACAATACGGGAACCGTGGCTTTCCGCTAGCCGAAAACGGCGTGGGACGCCGGAAGGCGTTGACCGCAGGTAGCGGCCCAGGGCAGGAACACTCCTGGCAACATTTTGGCAACATTTGACCAAAATCGCATCGGTTTCAAGGTCGCTCAAATGATTGAAAAACGTCGAAATCATGCGGGTCGCAGGCCGGAACCGCTGTCTGATTGGGCGCGCATTAGGTTTCAAATCCCACCGGTACCGCCACGAAGGACCCCCTACATCCCAGTGTTTCACTGGGGAGTAGGGGTTTTTCATTGCCCAGATTGACCCAGCAGTAACGCAGCGGTAACGGAACATCTGTGAGTGGGTGTGAGCAAGTGCGAGTTGAGGCATGCGGTGGGTGGTGACGCACGCGACTGCCTGGTAGCCCGCACCTTCCTGGCGACGATCTCCATGGTGCGCTGTGGCGGCTCGAGAGCACCGGTTCGACGTCCCCGCATCGGTCACGGCGAGGGGATGCGTTGCCGGTGAGCNACGTCAGGCGCCCTTCTCAAGTATTGTCAGGATAGGGCCAAATTCTGATTGATAGACACCCCTGACGACCAGGTCTTAGACTTCAATCCGACAAAACAGGTAGGAGAGCCTCATGACGGGTCAACGAGTTGGATATGTGCGAGTCAGCACTCTCGATCAGAACACCATCCGTCAGCTTGCTGGCATCGACGTCGACCGGGTATTTGAGGACAAGGCGTCGGGAAAGGATCAAAACCGGCCCGAACTCGAGGAGATGATCAAGTTTGTCCGAGATGGCGATACTGTTTTCGTGCATTCCATGGACCGTCTGGCCCGCAACTTAGATGACCTCCGTTCGATCGTACGCCGACTCACGGCGAAAAAAGTCCGGGTTGAGTTCGTGAAGGAGCAGCTCACCTTCACGGGCGACGACAACGCGATGGCGAACCTGCTTTTGAACGTTATGGGGGCGTTTGCTGAGTTTGAGCGGTCTTTGATTCGTGAACGTCAGCGCGAGGGCATTGCTCTGGCGAAGAAGCGTGGCGTTTACCGTGGTCGTACCCCGTCGCTCGACATCGCTCGTGCGGTCGAGCTGCGTGAGAAGGCTGCCGCTGGTGTGCCGAAGTCTGTGCTTGCTCGTGAGTTTGGGATCAGCCGGGAAACTGTCTATGTCTACCTCCGCGCTGGGGACTGAGCTGGCTGTAGAGGACTCGGTGTGGTTAGAGGTGGATTCCTGCGGTGTCGATCAGTTCGACCCAGCGCGTTCGACGGTCGGTGTCTTCTCGGATCGTGGGGTCCGGGGCGTAGACGTCTGCTTCGGATAGGGCGGCCAGGTTGAGCCCAGTGAGGTCGACGATGTCCACGATAGGTACTTGATAGGTGCGGTACGGTCCAAGTGGCGGGGGATTGCTATCCATGCGGGCTGGAGCGCGGACCGTGTCGAGGTCAATGTCTTCCAACTGCGGGCTTTGGTCGAGGACGAACCCGGCAGCGTGAAGAACAGTGGAGCCGTCCGCCGTCGTCGTCCACGCCGCGATTTTCCAGAACGCTTGCGGGATCTTCACGCCGCGATATGTCGGATCCTGGGCTGAGAGCACGGGGGCGGTGAAGACGCTGATGCGGTTACCGTTGGTGCGTGCGTAGGTGAGGACGTGATCTTCGAGGCCGAGCCAGAGTTGTTTCGATTGGTTAAACGCTCCGGCTTGTGGGGCGGCATTGGTGTAGGCGAAGGTGTCGTAATTCGCTCGCCGGGCTGTCACTGTATCGCCCCAGACCGGGTCCTGGCGCCGGACGAGGTGTCCGCGGTCGAGATCGTTTCTGGCGTAGACGGCCTCCCCAGCCTGTTCGTAGACCGGGACACGCGAGTCGAGATGCCAGTCGTCGCCTCGCTCGACGGCAACGAGGTGATCCCCGTCGATGTTTACACCAGTCGCGATCGCAAGGCGCCGCGCGGGGTCGAGGAGCACGGTGAAATGTGTGTAGGGCAGCTCACGAATTAGGGTTCCGGCGAGAGGGACCGGGAACGGCAGAGGAACTTCAAGGAAATCGGCGTTGTATCCAGCAGGAGAAAATAATGCGGCGTCCATAGTGATAGTCAAGCAGCCAGAGCAAGCCGATAGTTGGGGCTGTCGGACTTATATGGTGGCGTTAAGGGGGAGATTCCTGTTCGCTGCTGTCTTTTGCTGGCCACAGACGCGAGTGCCCGAACGTGCTGACACCAATCTGGAAGTCGCCTTCAGCGCATGGCTCGACGACAAAACTCAACAAACCAAGGCGGCGCAAAAAGCCGCTTGACATCAATAGGAGCATCCCCTCGGGGGGACGTGACCGTGCTTGGGTTTTCTTGGCCGTTTCGCATGGCGGCTAACACGTGATGACAGCGTCTCACCTCCACGCCATTTTGGATAAAACACAGTGGTCAGAGACCGAGCAGGGGGTACGTTCGATTCAACAGATCGTAAACCGCTATGGGCGTACGGCCCGTCGGCGCTGAATGAAATGGAGTAGCACCATGGCAACAATTCTCTGGATCATTGCGGTAATCCTCGTTATTGCAGGCATTTTCGCGCTATTTCGACGCCAAATTCTCTGGGGTATTGTGCTCATCGTCGTGGGGCTGTTGGTTGGTCCAGGTGGCGTGAGCCTCTTCACTTGAGACTGCGGATCGAGTAGCCGTTTCGGGGCGTGGCGGAGCTCCGGAACGGTTTCGGCGTGAAGGATCCACTGACGCTCTTCGTTGTCTGAGCGCTGCATGACGATATGGGCAATGTCTGCCGTCAGCGCCTGGTGGCGTTGCGCGAGCCGTTTCGCGGATGCTCGAGCTATCACCTCCGGAGTGGTCCCCGGCGCCGGACGTGCGCGCGAGAGTGACCGCCAGCTTGGCGCCGTCAAACTGACGAAAATCCTGTTGGGTTGCCTCGGGCGCGCTGACCAACAGTCCGTGGATCTGATTGATGCTCGCGGTGCGTGCCTTGGTGGCTGAGGCGCGTTCCGCGAGCAAGATCCGCATTGATTCGATATCGCCGTCGCGTTGTCGGACACGGCGTGAACGGAGGTGGACATCCTTTTCGAAAATTCTGAGCGCCGTGCCGGCTACTGCGGGAGTGGTTTTCTTGTTGGATGTTTCCCAGCGCCTCGCCAGTATTTGCGCTTAACCTGCGGGGCGAGCGGATTTTAACTCTCCGTTGCCGCGGAAGAGACTTAGACGATGCTGAGAACGATTTTCCCGTGGAACGCATCACGGCTGGCGGTGGTCCGTCGTCTTCAACCTCCGCGATTCCTCCAGGTCACTAAGATCGCTGTTGCTGTGGCGATTGCCTGGACGCTGTCCCCTTTTCTCCCTGGGGACGCCCAGGAATTGCGGTACTACGCGCCGCTGGGCGCACTTTTGAGCATGCACCCAACGCTTATGCGTTCTCTCCGCAGCGCTCTACAAACCCTCGCTGGGCTGGCCGTCGGAATCGCCCTTGCTGGGGCCGTGCTCCTCCTGAGTGAGCCCAGCGTGTGGACGATTTCGCTGGTCATCGGCCTTGGCTCTCTTATCGGAGGAATGCGGTGGCTTGGTGTGGGCGGGGAACAAGTACCCCTGACTGCTCTTTTCGTTCTCATCATCGGCGGCCCGGAAGCCGATGATTACTCGGCCGGTTATCTCGCCCAAGTGGGTCTGGGAATAGTGGTGGGACTTTTGGTCAACCTGCTAATTTTGCCGCCGCTTGCTATCGGCACGGCTGTCGAGCGGTTGACTAGTTTTCGGGGCACCCTCGCCACGCACCTCAGCGATATCGGCGTGGCCTTGGTCGAGAGTTGGCCTCCGGAGCGTGAACTCTGGGCGACCAGAGGCAGCGCACTTACCGACGCGGCCCGAGATGTCAGGTCGGCTGTGCAATACGCCGACGAGAGTCGTAAGGGGAACCCTCGCGCTCGGTTCAACCGCAGAAATCTTGTTGTCGACTATGAGGACCTCGCGGCTCTGGAGAACGTCACTTTTCACGTGCGCAACCTGACTGAGGTTTTTACCGGCATGATCTGGGGTAAACCTATTCCCCTTGAGCTGCCGTCCGAGCTGCGGCCGGTTCTGAGCGATGCCCTGCACGCGGTCGCGGAAACTTTGCGTGCCACGGACGACAGCCCGCGCGATAGCGCACCCTTTGATGCTGCCGTAGTGGCAGTCGAGGCGATTCTGCACGGCATGCAAGAGTTGGGTGCCGGGACGACATCGCTCAGCCCCACGGCCGCGATCGTTATCGATCTGAAGCGCATTTTGGTCGCGCTACGCCCTGGCACCGAGAGAGATTCTGAAGAGCCTCCCTCGCCCGTCGTTTAGCCCATCTCATCACGTGTTCACGCTGCCGAGGTTCCGTGCACAGATACCTTCTCGTTCCTGCGAGTTCTTCCTTACCCGGGTTGACCTTGGATTTGCCTTCGGTACGGTGAAAGGGGTTGCAGAAACTATTTAATCCGATTCGCATTAGGAGGTCATCATGCCCAACGCCATCGAGACTGTCGACGTCAACGTTCCCGTTACCGTCGCGTACAACCAATGGACAAAATTCGAGGAGTTTCCAAAGTTTTTGAGTTTTGTTGAATCCATCACGCAAGTAACCGACACTCTCACCGAGTGGACGGTTAAAATCGGCGGAGTGGAGCGCACGTTTGAGGCTCAGATAACTGAGCAGCACCCCGACGAGCGTGTTGCCTGGAACAGCACCGGCGGCCAGGTCGACCACGCGGGAGTCGTCACGTTCCATAAGTTGGCTGCGAACGAGACGCGTGTGACGGTTCAGCTTGATTGGGAGGCAACAGGGCTGCTTGAGAAGGCTGGGGCCGCTCTCAGTATCGACGACCACGCCATCAAGAAAGACCTCGCGAACTTTAAGAAGTTCATCGAGGCGAAAGGATCTGACGATGTCGGATGGCGCGGAGATGTGCAGGCCTGACGCTGCTGGAAGACCAAATTACGACTCGTGATGGTCCGGACACCGCACACCGAAGTTCGCCACAGCGCCGGCCGGGTGCGTGACATCACAACACGTGGTAACCGTTTGGGAAATACTGGCTCTCTCGGTCGCGACGTTAACTCCAAGTCCGTTGGCCATCGCGAGCACATGTTCTGTGAAAGTGAACCGCACAGTCTGTTCAAACGGGCACGTTTGTCAGAATTTCGGTGCGGGTGCGGTGGTCTTTGACGTTGGAGAATGTCCGTCTCTGAAGAACGTGTTTTTGACTCTCCCCAGCACGCATCAGCTGGGAATGTAATGCCCCTGCGCTTTTGTTTTTTTGTGATGAGGATTTTCGGCTCAGTCAATTTCTTCTGATCCGGGCTGCACACTGCTGGTCGCTTCGTACGAGACGGACACTGGCCTGTGATGTCCGGTGTGGGCGTCGCGATAATTGTGGCGGTGAGGTGGTGCACATGGAACGGTGATAGACACACCTAGGCACAATCTGCGGGCAGCTTGAGGTTGCCCCGGCACTGAAATTTGTACACCTCCGAAAGAAGAAGGACCGTTCATGTTTACGGTCATGAAAACCAGGGAGAGAAAAGAAATGAAGGCAGTCGTTTATAAGGGCCCCAATGAGGTCAACGTCGAAGAAGTTCCGGATGCCACGATTGAACGTCCCACTGACGTTCTCGTACGCATCACGGCCACGAATATTTGCGGTTCAGATTTACACATGTACGAGGGACGCACCAATTTTGAGACTGGACGCACGTTTGGCCACGAAAACATGGGCGAGGTCATCGAGATCGGTAACGGCGTCGACAAGGTAAAAGTCGGCGAACGCGTCGTGCTGCCGTTCAATATTTCTTGCGGGTTTTGCAAGAATTGCGAACGCGGTTTCACCAACTACTGCATGACCACGCAACCCGACCCGGTCGGCGCGGGCGCCGCCTACGGCTTCGCGGGAATGGGTCCATACCCCGGCGGGCAGGCCCAAATGCTGCGTGTGCCCTACGGCGATAACAACTGCCTGCGCCTGGGTGAAGACGCCATAGAAAAGCAAAACGATTACGTGATGCTGTCGGACATCTTCCCTACGGGCTATCACGCTACCGAGATGGCTGGCGTCATCCCCGGTGACACAGTAGTGATTTACGGTGCGGGTCCTGTCGGGCTGATGGCTGCCCTGTCGGCGACGATCAAGGGCGCGAGTAAAGTCTGGGTTGTGGATCGCCGCCCAGACCGGCTTGCCCTGGCCGAGCAGATCGGCGCGATCGCCGTTGATGACTCGAAGACTGACCCGGTTCAGTTCGTACTGGACCAGACCAAGGGTATTGGCGCGGACCGGGGTTGTGAATGCGTGGGCTATCAGGCCCACGATCCGCAGGGCACCGAAGATCCCGCCATGACTCTAAATCGGCTGATTCAGTCCGTGCGCATCACCGGCGGAATTGGTGTGGTCGGTGTTTTCCTGCCGGCGGATCCTGGCGGCTTCGACGAGAATGCCAAGCAGGGCAAGATTGCTATTGACTATGGTCTGCAGTGGCTCAAGGGAATAAACATTGGCAGTGGCCAATGCCCGGTGAAGAAATATAATCGGCAGTTGCGCGAGCTAATTGCCGTGGGCAAGGCCAAGCCATCATGGATCGTTTCTCACGAGATTCCCCTTAGCGATGCCTCGGATGCCTATAAGAACTTCGGCGACCGCACCGACGGGTGGACCAAGGTTATCCTCAAGCCCGAATAGGCCAACACCTAGCGGCCCATGTGACCTAGCTTCTGTGGTCCAAATTACGGCGTGCGCGGCAGGGAGAACCAGACCGCACAGTTCCCCTGCCGCTACGTTTTTAGTCGGTCATTCCCCTGTTCATCATGAGTATCGCCATCGTGAGTGCTCGGCGTCGAAATCTGTGCCCCGTGCCCTATGCCGCTTCACGTAGCTGACAACCCTATACATGTGTTCGATATCGGACGCCCACGGTCTCGTCTCCCAACGTGACAGTGTTCGATAAATGCCTGCATTGGCTCAGGCTACTCGCGTCGGGGCTGGCAATTTAATCGTTTTAGTTGCTATGCCTGAGCGCACCTGTTAGTCCTGATATGGTCGGCACGATTGACTCTGGTCGCTGCTGTTACAAGCGGGAAGAGAGTGGTCATGATGCGCGAGAACCCTCCGGCGAACGAACCTCAAGACAGCGACATTGAAGTTGGGAAGCCTAAGGCCTGGGCCGCTGGGATGCCCGGTGTGCTGCACTCAATGATTCCGGCGATCAAGGATATGGGCGTGGATCGAACGCGAAAGACGATGCTGTCTCTGAACCAGAAGGACGGCTTCGATTGCATGAGCTGTGCGTGGCCGGATCCTGATCATCGCAAGGCATTCGAGTTCTGCGAAAACGGCGCCAAGGCCGTCACCTGGGAAGCGACGCCCATTGTCGTGTCCTCCAGTTTTTGGGCCCAGCATTCGGTCAGCGACCTGCTCACGCGTTCGGAGTATTGGCTGGGCACGCAGGGACGCCTGACTGAACCTGTCTATAAGCCAGCCGGTGAGGACCACTACCGGCCTATCAGCTGGGACAAGGCATTCGCCATCGTCGGCAACAAGCTCAACAGCCTCGAGTCCCCCAATGAGGCTGTCTTTTACACCAGCGGTCGCGCGTCCAACGAGGCCGCCTTCGCGTATCAGCTTTTCGCCCGCGGCTACGGGACGAATAACCTGCCCGACTGCTCCAATATGTGCCACGAATCAACCGGTCGGGCCTTGGACCCGACCATTGGAATTGGCAAGTCCACGATCGCCTACGATGATTTCGGCAAGGCCGATCTGATCATTATCATGGGCCAGAATCCGGGAACCAACAGTCCCCGCATGCTCACTGCTCTCGAGGAAGCCAAGGACAACGGCGCGGAAATTGTCGCCGTAAATCCCCTGCCGGAAGCGGGACTGAGAAGATACAAGAACCCGCAGCAGGTCAAGGGCATCATCGGCCACGGGACTGAGATTGCCGATCAGTTCATTCAGATCCGGCTGGGCGGGGACATGGCCCTGTTACAGGCCGTCTCCAAAAGGGTGCTCGATGCTGAGGCCGAAAACCCGGGAACAGTTCTGGACCGCCAATTCCTTGACGAGCACTGTGAAGGGCTGGAGGAGTTAACACTGCACCTCGCGGAGCTGGACGAGGGTGCAGTCCTGGAGGCGACTGGCCTGCGCATAGACGAGATCGATGAGTTGGCGGCCCGATACCTGAAAGCTGAGAGGGTCATCATCACCTGGGCGATGGGGATAACTCAGCACAAGAAAGCGGTCGCCACGATCAAGGAGATCATCAACCTGCTTCTGCTGCGCGGAAACATCGGCAAGCCGGGCGCTGGCGCTTGCCCGATCCGAGGCCACAGCAATGTCCAGGGCGACAGGACCATGGGTATCTGGGAGCAAATGCCACAGTCATTCATGGACGCACTCGGCAAGGAATTCGGCTTCGAGCCGCCAATTGATCATGGAGTGGACGCGGTCAAGACAATCCAGTCCATGCGTGACGGCGGCATCAAATTTTTCATGGCATTGGGAGGCAACCTGGTCGGGGCGATCGCGGATACCAATGCCGCCGAAGCCGCGATGCACGGCACGGACATGACCGTCCAGATCTCCACCAAACTGAACCGCTCCCACGCGGTCGTGGGCAAGGAAGCGCTTATTCTTCCGACCATGGGCCGCACCGAGGTCGACCGACAGGCATCGGGAGAGCAATTCGTGTCGGTCGAAGACACGGTCTGTGCGGTGCATCCCTCCTTCGGCGTGATTGAACCGGTTGCACCTGGCCTGCTTTCCGAGGTTGCCATTATCTCCCGCTTGGCACGGGCGACGATCGGGGAGAAGACCAACGCTGATTGGCCTGGATTCGAGAAAGACTACGATCTGATCCGCGAACACATCTCGCACGTGGTGGAAGGATGCCAGGACTACAACATAAAAATCCGGAAGGATGGCGGCTTTGTGTTGCCGAACGGACCTCGAGACTCGCGCACTTTCCACACGCCCACGGGCAAGGCCATGATCACTGTCAACGGGCTTGAGTTTATTGGCCGGCCGGCCGCGACCTTGATCCTGCAGACTATGCGATCCCATGACCAGTTCAACACCACCATTTACGGTTTCGACGACCGTTACCGGGGCATCAAGAAAGGCCGGCATGTGGTCTTCGTGAATCCGGAAGACCTCGCTGAACTGAGCTTGGAGGACGGCCAGCAGGTGGACATTCACGGCGTGCACGATGATGGCGCGCAGCGAGTACTGCGCAATTACCGTGTGGTTGCCTATCCCAGCGCCCGTGGGTGCGCTGCCACGTACTTTCCCGAGGCGAACGTTCTTGTTCCCCTGGACAAAGTAGCCGACGACAGCAACACACCGGTATCCAAGGCCGTCATCGTCAAGCTGGAACCTGCTCAGAAGCAGGAGTCCCCGGTCAAGTCCTTTTGAGTGGTGTTTCGGTTTCCCTGTGATCCCTCGGCTGATTAGGCGCTGAGGGCAGAGATCTCGATAGCCACCTCCTCGGGCATAACTGTCCCGACGGCCTGAGATTTGGCCAGGGCATCGAGGCGTGACAACGACCGTGGCGCCCTTGTCCAGACGATTCCAGTGGTGCTTCGTAAATGGCAAACCTGACATTGCGCCCCCGCATCTGGTGGTCTCGATCTTGAATCCCCGTGACTACATCGAACCATGGACCACTGACCCAGCAGTTCCGAGTCAATTAACCCGACGCTGGCGGGCCTACCAGTCGAGAGCTCCTGAGAGCCTGTCGTGTGAGCGCCATCACCCAACCTGGCGCCGTAACCTTTGCGTAACTTAGGGTAAATGACGGGATAAGTGACGTATTTCATCCTTCGCAAGCCGAAGCCAGGTCTGTCACGTATTCGAACGTATAAGTGACAGGAGTCAGCATGCTCGTCGGGTATATGCGGGTCTCGAAGGCCGACGGGTCGCAGAGCACCGACCTCCAACGAGATGCGCTCTTGGTTGCCGGTGTCGACCTGGACAACCTCTATGAGGACCAGGCGTCCGGGAAGAAGGACGACCGCCCTCATTTGGCGGCATGTCTGAAGGCGCTCCGTACGGGGGACACTCTCTTGGTGTGGAAACTCGACCGGCTGGGTCGTGATCTGCGGCACTTGGTCAACACTGTCCATGACCTCACCGACCGCGGTATCGGTCTCAAGGTACTCACCGGCGAGGGCGCCGCGATCGACACTACGACTGCATCCGGGAAGCTTGTCTTCGGGATCTTCGCTGCCCTTGCCGAGTTTGAACGGGCGCTGATTTCTGAACGCACTGTTGCCGGGCTCGCCGCGGCTCGTGCACGCGGACGTACCGGAGGGCGGCCGTTCAAGATGACGCCAGCCAAAATCCGCCTGGCTATGGCGGCGATGGGTCAGAAAGAGACGATAGTAGGCGACCTCTGCAAAGAGCTCGGCATCACTCGGCAGACGCTGTACCGCCATGTTTCACCGAGGGGGGAGCTGCGCGCTGACGGTGAAAAGCTCTTCTCTAAGAAATAGCGAAGTGATGAACCTTCGCGTCATTTCTAGCGGATCCGGTGTCGCACGTGAGGGGAGTGTTGCTGGTGCTCTCATCGCGACAAAGGACGCACGTACTATTGCTGGTATAGCGGGCGTTTCGCTTGCATTAGATCATTCGATTAGGGGCATCGTGGCAGATAGAGTTTTCTGGTGGGTCGCAGCAATACTTACGGTGGGCCTGGGGATTGTCCTGTTTGCGAGTGCTCTGGGCATATGGATCAACGGGGCCATCTTTGTTACATATGGTCTTGCCATAGGGCTCGCGTTTAAATTCCTGCACTCCCCGGGAAATGTTCGAAAAGACTAGGTGCAGAAGCGTGCGCCAGAGGACCACGGTCTTTTTGGACTTTGGTAAGTCGGCGACTTCCCCGCCGATGGTGGTCGATGCGCTACCTAGCGGTCACAGTATGCCGCCAAAGAGCGCCAAAAGTCACTCGTCTGGGCTGCCTGTACGAGCTACCACAGGACCGGTGGGTGCCCGTTCAAGATGACCGGCTAAACATGATCGGCCAAGATTCGCTTGGCCATAGCCCCGATGGGGCAGAAAGAGGCGCAACCGACGGGGAGCTAAGGCCTGGCGGTGTGAGGTTTCTCGTTAAGAAGTAGAAGCCCTTCCGAGAATTCGAGGTACAGGCCTTTCATTTTCCGGACAGGTCTCGCACCTGACGAAGAGTACCGTCACGCAAGAATTTGGCTGCGAGACGTAGTTTTGAGAATCGCCGCGCCGCGAGATCCCGACCGACCTGCTCAGCGGCCTCTTCTCGAAGAAGAAAATAGCCCCTGTGGCTTCCACCGCTTGAAATCGCTGATGTGCCTCACAAGCCATGGGATACAAGACGGTAGAGCTGCTGCTGAGCGGCGCGGACTTATCTCGGTGTCCCTCCTAGCGTTTGTAATTTGCGGTGCTGGTTCGAGACATCGGCGGCGCGTGCTCAGTTCCGTTGGGGGGAACCCCCTACGGGAATAAGAAGTTTGAGTTCGATTGAATGGCGGTGGGCCGCGTGGATGTGCGATTTGCGGATTGCAGCCATGCCGCTCCGATGCAAAGAGCTGTCGGCTGGGGCCAACTGTAACGTTTTGAAGATGGGCGGACATTACAGGGTATGGGTACTGGAGTGGTGAGCGAAGTCGAGGTCTGGACGCGTGCGTGCGCCAATGATGGCCGTGCGTTCACGTCACTGTTCGATCGACATCGTGATCGGGTGTTTCGCCACGTTCTACGTCTGGTCGACAACGCCCATGATGCTGAAGAGGTCACGTCGGCATCATTCTTTGAGTTGTGGCGCCGCCGCGCCAGCGTCATCCTCGTCAGCGATTCGGTCCTTCCCTGGCTATTGGTAACGGCCGGCAACATCGCACGCAATGTCAGCCGCGGAACTCGACGGTACCGCATACTTTTTGATTCGCTACCGCGAGCGGATGCCACAGCTGACGCCGAGCAGATTGCTGTTGCCCACATCGAGGAAAGCGAGTCGGTCAGCTACCTGAAAGCCGCGATGAAGATGCTCAAGCCTGCGGATGCTTCCCTCGTCGTCTTGGTCGTCCTGGAGGACTATGCGGTCACCGAGGCTGCAACTCTTCTGGGACTCTCCGACGGGGCGGCCCGTACCCGCCTGCATCGGGCCAAAGGAAAAATTCGAGAGCAACTGACGGAGGCACGCACATGACGCAGATCGATTTTGACCCGGTATTTTCGGCTGCAGTTCGCAACGAGCTGGACGCGCGCGTTTCCGCGCCATCGTCGACCGTCCCCTTCTGGCGCAGACACCTCCGTCTCGGAGCGGGCATCTTTGCCGGAGCGAGCATCCTGATCGGTGGTGCTGCTGCTGCCGCAGGCCTGTTGACCATTCCCGGCGCACAAGAGGTCACCGAACTTGGTGCATCCGTGGTGAAAACGGCGACGGGAACAGACACTGTCCAGCTGGGCGTCGTGCCTGACGGGGCAACAGGTGTTTTCGTTTCCCTGACCTGTCTAAGTCCGGGAACGTTCACCTTTGAGGACGGCGCAAGCATCGGCTGCACCATGAACGACGTCGGTCAAGCCACCGGCGGTGGCAGCTACACGCTGACTCTCTCGCCGGGACAGCAGTCCATCACCATCACGACCCCACCAGAATCCAGCTGGACTATTGCCGCGACGTACGTCAGCGAGCGGACCACAGAGTGGGCCGTTAACGACAACGGCGAGACGTATGGCGCGCTGAACGAAAGCGGTGAGCCTGACTTGATCGCAGTCCTCGCGACTAATGGAAACGAAGGTTTTGTTCATGCTCGGGAACTTGCCCAGGCAGACGGCAGCGAACAAGCAGCAACCTTCGCGTCCCCGGAGCAAGCACTCGCGTGGCAAGACTCAATGGCGGGGAAAACCGTCTCCGTGCCCGTCTATGAAAACGATGGCGAAACTCGAATCGGAGAGTTCACAATCCAATACTGAATCGAGGAATGGCCGACTTGCCACGGCCAGTCTGCTCGAGTGACAGAACTGACTCGATAAAGGAACCCCTACCGGGCACGTTGAAGTCGGGTCCATGGCAAGGACGCGACCAGCCCACACCGATGCGATCTCAGCCCTGAGTAGAGTCGGTGAGCGGCGTACTCGAGATCGTTAGTCCCCAGACAACGTCTCCGGTCATAGACACCGAGACGGTTGACTCTCCGTGAGCTTGGTTGTCGTGATTGGCATAGGACAGCACATCGTCTGAAGTACATAGGAATGTGGACGACATGCCGCCGTATCCTCGACGGTCACACTCCCATTGCCCACGCAGTTGAGGGCGATCCACAAGCCCTCGCCCTTGGCATCGATAGGACCGCCTAGCTGCGTGTTGGAAAGGCTCACCCACGTCCCGAGAGTCGTGCCGGTCGCGGCCGGAGGCGCGATTGACTGCGGAATGGGCGTGGATACCGACGAAGGTTCGGCGGGGGCACTCGTGAGCGTCGACGTACGCGGCGAGAGCGGTGGTGAACTCGTGCATGCGCTCAACATCGGAACCAGAAGAACTGTCACCCCCGTGGCGATAGCCAGTTTGCAGATACTCATCCGTTCCCCCAAACGATCATCCTCGAATTTGACCAAGAATAGCCAGAGTTGACGAATGCCGCCACTGACCACCGCCCGTAAGCGGACCCCCCCGAGACACGAGAAGGCGCCGTAACGCCTACTTACGCAGGCGGACTATCCAGCCGACGACCTTTCCGTGATGACTGCGCGACTGGCGAAAGCTCAGCACACTGTGCTGCATAGCGCCCCCTGTTTCCGGCACCAGAACACCGCGTTCCTCCGGATCCTTCGACGGGTGGTAGCGAACCGAGATCTGATCAATTCGGGCAACACGACCGGACAGCTGCGTCCGATCTGACCGGTCGGAAGGGTCGCGGACGGCGTCGGCATATGTGTCGAGCTGCAAGGAGATCGTGCGGCGGCCGGCAAACAGGCGGGAAACCCAGTTCTGGTCCATGGGCACCAGCGACCAGTCGACGCGTTGGTCAAGTGCAACGTCCAAACCGTCCTCGGCAACCTGCCATTCTGTGAACCACACGTCGGTATCGCCGGATGCCCGGCTCGGGACGATGTCCTCCGGCTCGACCGCCTCCACGTCCACCCGATCGATTGGCTCGTAGGTGCCGACGTAGCGCACCCGAACACCGGTATCGCGCTTGCTCTCTTTATTCGAAACAGGCGTTAGCTGGCTTCCAAGATCCTTCATGGGAACAGACTAGGAACCCCCTTGCCGCATTGCAATCTGCCGGGCCATCCCCTCAGTAATTTCAGAACGTGTTAGAAAAAAGGGCCCGAATGGGGAACCCTTTTCGGGATCGCACAAAGTCGGGACGCTCAGAGAATTCAGGATGCAATAGTGAGGGTGATGGGGTCGGTCTCGGCAGGTCCGCCACATTGTTCAGTGCCGCCCACGCGGACCCAGTTGAGTGTCACGTCCCTCTCGGCGAGGACTTCTTTGCTTGGTGAGAGTGCGCGAATAGTGACATTTTCTGGAGTCGCCATTATTGTCGAGATTTCCCACGAGTGTTCATCGATCCCGACGGACTCGTCTGGTGATAGCTGAGTTGGGGCAGGGCCTGAACATTCGCCGTCGACGCACAACTCAACGACGCTGACGTTAGATGTTGTGCCTTCGAGCTCGACGGTGACAGTGTTGTCCCACCCGATCGTGGGGCACACGTCCGAGACTGAGCAGCCGGACACAACCGCACTCACCATGAGCGCGGCACTGAGAACGACCAATCGCCTTGTCGTATTGATCGATCGTGTGGAAGCCATGTCGTCCCCATTCATTGCTTGTGATCCGAGGATAGCTGAACCGTCTTAGCCATGGCTCAGATGAACAAAGCGTCACGTAAAGGGAACGCCTTGGGGTCAACGTTTGAGAGTGAGGGGTCCGCAAGAGGGACGGCGCCCGGGGCAGCTTCGAATTACCGTCGTCTATTCGGTTCTCTGCGGTGCCGAGAGGGCGATTGTCCCGTAAGACCCGTCTGAGAAAATGCCCGGTGAAGGGAGGGCGTACGGGGCACGTTCGGACGCCTCAAATAACTCCGGCGAGGTCAATTGCCCGCGTTCGGCGATAGAACGTTGCTCGAGACATTCCAAGGTCGCGGGCAACCGTTGTTGCTGTCTCTCCACCGTCTATAAGCCGACGGGCGTTGCGGATTTGGCTGTCGGTGATGATCCGCGGGCGGCCGCCTAAGTCTTTGCCGGCTTCGCGGCGTTTGTTGATGGAGTCGACAACACGCTCTCGCTTGATGTCGTGTTCCATCTGCCCGAGCGCCGCCATGATCGTGAATAGCATGGACCCCATCGGTGTCGCTGTGTCGACGTCGCCCCGCCGAGGTTTAGCACGCGAAGGCCGGCACCTCGGCCGCGGAGCTCCTCGGCAAAGGCGAGCATGTTCTGTGTTGACCGGGCCAGCCGGTCCAGCGTCGTAATGACGAGGGTGTCGCCGTCTTCGAGGGCGTCAAGTGCCTAATCGAAGTTCGGCCGTGAGGCTCGAGCGCCGGATATTCCATGGTCGACGTAAAGGTCGTCGCGCCGCACGCCAGCGGCCAAAATATCCACTTGTTGCCGGTCGGTGGATTGTTGGCGCGTGGATACGCGCGCATAGCCGATCAGCTTCGTCACATTGCTCCTGAGGTGTCTCATAACTAACGGTGTGTACTGCAATTACAGCAGGAGGTTATGCGACGTCGTTATAAGACTCGCCGTACCGCCACATTCCGGCGATTTTGAGGAGGCGCAAGGCACGGCGGTGAGACGTCTTATATCCCTAGGGTTTCGAGACAGCCGTTTCGTGGAATGGCGGAGTTTTCCAGGGCAGGGCAGTTGTCGCGACCGCAGTTGATGCCACGGTCGCGTTTACGCCGGCACGACAGTGTGCTTATGGGCCGAGAAATATTTCCGTCGTGAGGGGGGTGTTCGATTAACTGGCTGCGGCCGGTGGCCACTATGCGATCGCGGACATCGCAGGATCGAATAGGCCGCTTTTTGGCCTCCGGGCGAGGCACATCAAGGGCGACTTCTTGGCAGGTTCCTCTGACGAGTCAGACTACGGTGCTGACCAACGGGTGATAGCGGCAGCTAGCATAATTCTGCCGCATCACCGTGGGTCAGCATCCGCAGCCTGACAGGTGTTGTTCGTATCGGGCTAGATGAAGCTGTGTCGCGCGAGGCAGTCGAGGTAGTAGACGAAGGCTTCGTCGTTTACGTCGCCAGTTTTCATCGAGTAGTAATTTTGGTCAGTTTCTGTTCCAGTCTCTCTGTATCCGGTCAGCGCGGTCATGTACGTCGTTAGGTGGTCAGACATCCCATAAACCTTGGCACCAGTGACGAGGCCGTCTTCTTGCTCGAGCACGATGGAGGTGCGTTGGCCCACCAAATGTTGAGTGTTTAGAAGGTTGTATGCCAGCCAAGACGCGTCTCCAAGAGGCGCCGTTCCAAGATCGTCAGTGTCACTGCCCGAAGTTTCTTGAAGGAAGAGTCCCCGCCAGCTTTCATCGTACGTATCAGGACCAACATCTTTCATTTCCTTCTCTTCTGCGCTGTACAGGCGGGATAGGACGTCCGGATGAGTGATCGTGTAGAGCGAGTAGATCAAGTCCTCGCGGACTTCTCCATCGTTCGAATAGTCAGTGCGTGTAATGGCCTCGAGCGGGATTTCATATGCACAAAAACCCTGTTTCAAGTGTTCTTCAACGGCGTCCGTTGTCCATCGCTGAGGATTGGTCTTCTTCCACCGTGCCAGGAGGTCTGAACGGTCGTCAGCTTCGTGATTGTCCATCAATTGGGTAGTCCGAAAAAGGCGTGCATTGCGGGGGTGCGGTTGCTCGGGTGGAAGTGTGCGAATTTTCCGCGACCGCCCGAATCGCGCTCAGGTCCGACTACGGCCAGGCCGTTTTTGATTCCTTTCGCAACTGCGAGCGCGCCGGCCTCGCTGCGAGACCACGTGTCTTTCCCCCCGCGGCCCCATGTGATGGCCGCGGAAAGCGACATACCATTTGCAAGCACGAGTTTGCCGTTTAGAATCATTGCGCGGAAATGTTGGTAGCTTGATCCCTTTTTATTGAGGGCATCGATTGCGTTAGTGGCTGCGATCCACGTAACACCAGCGACGATGACAACTGCAGATGCCACCAGGAGTGTTTTCAAGATCTCTAGAGCGATAGGTATTCCCAGAACCAGTACTGGCACGAAGGCGGCATAGCCCACGTCATCGGCATATGATTCTGTCTCACCAGTGGCCAGGTCTGTCATGGTGAACGAGGTGGCTTCGTCGTTCAACTCTTGTATCTGGATGGAGTAGTTGGCGTTGTAGTCGGTGTCGATGCTCCCTAGAGAAAAAAGAGCGCTACTGTCCTCAAACGACAACGTTGTCAGCGCCGTGACAGGTTCGCCAGATCCCAAATCCGATGTCGTCTCGACTGAGATTTTAGTGAGCGAGGCGTCCACGTCTTCCAGTGTCAATCCTGCGTCGTTGAAAGCGGATTCAAGCTTTTCCTCGTCAACCATCCCGCTGCCTGAAGCTTCTACCGGGGCAGAGCTGGTCTCTGCGAACGCGGGCGAGTAAGCGAATCCAGAGAGCAGCAGCGCCGCTACGACTCCGATGGCGATCTTTTTCATTGATTGTCTTCCTTTGATTGGTGAGCGATCAGTGCGGACAGGGTGGAATCGGGTTTAGCTACGCCGAGCAAGCTTTTCAAGATTTGATTCGCGGTCATTGCTGCAGCCGCTGACGTCCCGGTGACAAGCTGCCGGGCCCCCGTGCGGTCGACCGCGGGAATGTCTTCACCGGGTGCGAAGTAATTCACATGGTCAATAGCCGAGAAGCTTGATGGATGGCCCGCGGCATCTAATGAGCCGACGGAAATAACTCCCGGGTATCGGGCGGGGTAGCCCGCCCCCATCCCTTGGTTGTTTCCAGCAGCCGCGACCACCACGATTCCCGATTCAACGGCGCGTTTCACCGAGTCACGTAAGGCCCGGGTGTCCGTCCCGATCGCGATGCTGACGTTAATGACGTCCACCTGGTCCCCGATAACTTGCTCTATAGCGTCCGCAACGTCCTCCGCCGACGCGGTTCCTGCAGTGAAGACGGAGTAACTAATCCAAGTGACTCGATGGGCCCACGCAGGACAGCTATCCTCATCGATTCCTGCTGCGATCGATGCGACTAAAGTGCCGTGCCCTTGGTCGTCGGCGTCAGTATCGAAAACATGAAAACAGCTAAAGTCGACGTTTTCATCGTTGAGGCCGCTATCGACGAGAGCGATCGCGACTGTGTCTCGAACCGCCGGCGTGATCGATGCCGATGAGCAACCTATCAACAGAAGGGCTGTGACGACAATGATTGACGTCGAAAGGAACGCGGGGCGTCTGCGGGGACCCCCTCGGAGAGAGGTCAAAACATGCGTTGCGTTGACTTCACGCGCGGAACAATTACCCCGGGCAGCGGTTCATTAAATGGCTGGTCTCGCAGGCGATACGATCCACCCGCCCATTTTCGAAACATCATTTTCCCCCCGATGCTCACGAACCAGATGTCGTGTGAAACTCAGATTGGCGGAGATAACTCGCGGCGTCAACTCCATCCGGAAATAGTCAACGGAATTTTCATGTGGGCGACGATTAAGCGGCTATTTGAGTTCCGTCCTCGCCCAGCATGGGCATCTCTCTTTTTTCGATGTCGGTGAGTACTGAGTATTTGAGGACTTGAGCACCCACTCAATCGTGCGGTTCAGCACCTACCGGTATCAGTCCCTCGACCGTGCGCGACAGTCTGTCATTTACAGCCATGCCGACTTCTACAGATCCGACCATCTCGTCATTCAGTGGGCGAAACCCTGACGCCCGACGAGCGGGTCCAACTACTCCAAATCGTCAAAGGGACGGGGACGAGCAGCTCCGACTGAGAAGGTTCCACTGCGCGCTTGTGGGCACGCCGAGGGGCGCCGTCCCTTGGTTCGTCAGCTCGCGGAGGATCTCGATGTCGCTCCTGGCACCGTCGCTAAGGCGTACAAAGTGCTTGAATCCGAGGGCTACCTCACTGCCCGCACTGGCGGAGTAACCCGGGTCAGCCGGAGCACAACGACGTCGCTCCCAGTGCTGGAAGCCCCTCGCCAACTTGCCAAGACCAGCACCCGTGCAGGCACTAGCCTGGACGGCACCATCCGCATCCTCCGTGCGATCTCGCACGAAGAATACTCCGAACCGGGACTGACCTGATGCGCTCTCAAGGCTGCCCGCACCCATGGAGATCCCCTCTACTCTCGAGTCTTCCACACATAGAAATGCCTGTTCCAGGTCGACCAGGCTGCCCCAGTTCTCACGACTGTGGTGTCTCATAACTGACCTGTTTCGTATCGCACGAGATACAAGACCCTGACTGCCCTTTGACGCAACGCAGAGAACCGGGTCGATGCGCCAAACAGCGATCACAGAACGCCGCCACTAAGCGCTAACACTCAATCAATTCCCAGATTAATCTCGACACATCCTTGACATTCATTCTTGTGGGCGTGACCCTGCTGGCGATTGGTTAGGGCTATGCCGGGTGCGTAGAGGCGATAGATTCCATTCGGAAGGACAATCCGAACGATGGAACGCACGAGTTGCCTCCCACGCGTGTCTCACTCTCATGCCTGATGTCGGTGCTATTTCGGAGGTGATTAGCATCGCTGGTCGCCGCGCTGCTTCATGTTGCGCCTTGACCAGTCCGCTTTTGCGGAGTCGGCCCAAATCCGGCAGGCTCAGCCTTGGCACTTGAATGTCAAGTTGTTGTCGAGGGGGACAAATGCGCATTGTGGGTATTGAGCTAGAGGGTTTTCGCGGATATCTGACATCGAGTTACGTGTCGATCGATACGTTGACTGTGTTTGCCGGCAAGAATGACGCTGGAAAGAGCAGCATCCTGGAAGCTATGAGGCTGTTCCTGGACAAGGGAAAGCCGGACGTCTCTGACTATTCGGTTCATGGGCATGGAACGATTCGCATCACGTGCACATTCGCTGACCTTCCCCCTGAGCTGGTCATCGACCAGACTGCGGTGACGACCCTCCAGGATGAGAAACTCCTCGACGCTAACGGCCACTTGGTGATTAGCAAGACCTGGACCAGGGGGCGAGCCAACCCCGAGATTTTGGCGCATGCTCTACACCCGGTCGTCGATGGCGGCCCAACGCTTATCGGCCTGAAGCACGCGCAACTCAAATCCCTCGCCTCGACTCTTGATGTTGTCGCGGAGCTGGAGGATCGACGCGTGAACCTGAACTATAGGCAGGCGATCTGGCGCGCCTGGGAAGCCAAGGGGCTCTCGTCGCTGCAACCGACGATCATCCCGTTGAACTCAGAGGACGGGAAGCACGTTGCCAGCGCTCTGGAGAGTGTCTTTCCCCTGTTCCACCTCTTTCAAGCTGACCGGCTGGGGGCGGAGTCCGATGAGGTTGCCCAAGACCCAGCCAAGCTCATAGTCAAGGCCGTGCTCGATCGCCATACGGCTGAACTCACGAAGCTTACGAGCGATGTTAAGGCTGAGATTTCAGAACTTCTCCTGGAAGTCGTTGGGAAATTGGAGGAATTCGCACCAAATCTTGCGGCCAAGCTGATTCCGGCCAACCTAGACCCCGTATGGCAGAAGGCATTCTCGTCCCTACAATTTGTCGACGAGAACGATGTTCCCCTTGCGAAGCGTGGCAGCGGGACACGCAGACTGGTTCTCTTGAGCTTCTTTCGGGCGGAAGTTGAGCGAGGATATGAAGAAACGGATGAGTGGCGACGGGGCGTCATCATCGCAGTGGAGGAGCCCGAGACGGCTCTCCACCCGGATCTTCAGCGCGAAACTGTTTCCGCTCTAATTGAAGTTGCGGGGCTCGCAAACAGGCAGGTTTTGATGACGACGCACAGCTCGAACTTGGTGAGGAACATACCGATCGCAGCCGTGCGTTTCGTCGAGGAGCAGCAGGGGAAGCGCGTGTGGAGTTCCAGTGACACATCCAGCGAGCGGTTCGTTCTCCAGCAATTGAACAAGGCGATGGGGACTTTCGCGGATCACAATGTGCGTTGCTTCTTCATCGTTGAGGGCAAGAACGATATCGGCGGTCTACTGGCACTGAGCGATGCGCTACAAGCCGCCCGTCCCACTGAATATCCAGATCTTCGCCAAATGGAAACTGACGGTGAGCTTTGCTTCATACCTATCGGCGGCTGCGGCGCCGCTGCTCTTTGGGAGAGCCGCCTGTCGCCGTTTAGTAGGCCTGAGGTTCACCTTCTTGATTCCGATCGCTTGGTTGAAGGGTCGGCTCTGAAACCCGAGATATCCAAGTACCTAGCGCGCTACAACACCGACGATCACCTGTCGTCACACATGTTTGTTCTGACCCGGCGAGAGATGGAAAACTACCTCACTATTGAGGCGATCGAAGATGCTTTCAAGGGTGCAAACCCAATGTTCCCGAAACTATTCCGGGAAGCTGTCGAAGGCCACGACTGGGGATATGTCGACGTGCCGGAGACCGTCGCAAGAGTGCTTCACTCTCTCAATTCGGAGGTCGAATGGTCACTCGCTTCTGACAAGAAGCGCAGCGAGAAGGAGTCTGACGTGAAGAGGAAACTAGTCCCATGTTTCGGGCACCCGTCTGTGGCGGAGGCTCTTTTGGCCCTCGGTGCCGAGCGAGATCTTCTTTTGGCCGTTGCGACGGTGGCGGATGTGGCAGCGTGAATCCGGGGGCTTCGGCCACTACCCGCAACCAACAACTCCTTCTTGTAGCCAATGGATTCTTTGGAGCTCTTGCAGCGGAGGGCGTTGTCGAGTTCAACCCATCGATCATGGACTTTGAATTTGCGTTCGGGAAAGCCTGGCGAGCCTGGCGTTGCGCGAGCGTCTCGGAATTCCCGACGTTCGCACTGGGGAAGAATCGGTTTCGCGACGTTTTGTTCCGCGTCAGTCGATCCAGTTCTCCTTTTGCCACCTATCGTGACGGTATCGAAATGACGCCGAGTGGGCTCACGCCCCGCGAATACCTCGCAATCTGGGCGCCTGAAGTTACACCAGAAGACTGGATCGCGTTGGCCCAGCTGTATCTGTCAGGACGAGAAAGCAACAGGTGAATCTCAGCTTGATTTTGGGGCTGAGAGATGCTTTCGCCGTGAGGGAGAGCTCGGCCGACCAGGCAGGTTCGACCCAACTGTGAGGAAATCAAGAACTTGACATAATCATCATTATCGGCCCTGAGTATTTGACAAGCTATTTATCAAGCGAGCGACCCCGTGCCGGGTGGTGGTGTCGGGTTAGTCCGGGATTTAGAAGGCGCGAGCCTGAGGCGCACAGACTCTAGCGCCGCCACAGGCTGCAGTTTTGTTGGCCTGCGCGGAATAGAAGCTGTGGAGGTGGATGAGCTCGTTACAGGCCGGGTTTCCACACTTAAAACGCCTGATGTGGCCGATGCGCGTCCTCTCGCAGCGCTGGTGGCACCGGTAGCAGACGGGCAGACCCATGATGATGAGCAGGTGGGGATCGGTGAGCTTCTCGAAGGTGGGGTGAAAGCGTTAGACGCAACTGCCGGTCGCGCACGCCCGCTCTTAGGCAAAGCTGTGAGTGTTCTCTTCTGCGCAGATTGGCGTGGCCGAAACTTTCACGGCAGCGACTGCGGCGTCGTCAGCAGAGTCAATCATGAAGGGAGTCGCGCCCTCTCCGGCCTGCAGAACTTGGACGAGGCGAACGCGAGTTTGTCGTCGCCAGGCTTCGAGGGGGATCGTCGCGGCGCTTAGACTTTGCTCTTCGTCCGCGAGCGCGCATTCAGGTGTGCGCGTCGACGTAGTGGTCGATTCTCTGTGTGCTGGCCGTGGCAACATTTTGGCAACATTTGAACCAGAATACTTCAAATTCAACCGGGCTCAGATGATTGAAAAGTCGCGTAATTCCGCGGGTTTCGGGCCGATCCCGTTGCTTCGTTGAGGCAGTATTAGGGTTCAAATCCCACCGTCTCCGCAGCCATTCGAACCCCTGAATCCCTTATAAACACTGGGACTCAGGGGTTTTCCTTTACCCGAAAGAAAAGAAGCCTGATCATCACCACAAGCCACGAATTCTCCCGCGGGGGAACGGTGTTCGGCGGCGACAATATGGCCGCCGCCGCCATCGACCGCATCGTCCACCACGGCCGGCTCCTCCAGCTTCGTGGCGAGTCCTACCGAGTAAAACACGCCCTCATGAAATAGCCGCCAGCACACCAGCCCGGGGACGAAAACGTCCCCGAAAACCGGCCGTTCTGACCACCGTGCTCAACTGGCCGGAAATCACGCCACACTGGCCGGATATTTATCGCACAAATGGCCGACATAAAGTTGACAAAACACAGTCCACACGCACCATCATCGCAACCTGGCTCTCGACTCCGAGGTCGTCACGGCCGGCAGCATCCAGATCACCAAACTGCGCGTCATCGAAAACACCGGCGAAAACCGCAGCGGCCAACGGCTCGCCCGCGATGCCGCCACAACGCATTTCGTGGAAGCCGAGCTCGGCCAAAACGTCGCCGCCACCCTGCACCAGGGCGACCCACCATTCAACATCTCGTGAAAGGAACACCCCAATGAACGACCACGATAGCGAACTCGTCACTCAGGCCACCGAGCTGGCCGACACGGCTCACTACCTGGCGCAAGCGACTCGACCCTGGCCCGGCGCTGCCCAGGGCGATTTTTCCCCCCTGCGCAAGCTGACCACGCCAAAGCAGTCTGGTGTCATGCCGTCCGCGCTCTCGTCCGAAGGCTGAATCCCCCGCGCCGACGACGATCAAACCCTCGCGTCATCAAACGCATGGTCTCGAAATGGCCCGCCAAACGCTCTCGCCATGCCGACTGGCCACAACCCGCTCACGAGCCAGAAAGCATCATTCAAACACTTAACTGAACGGTATGGGGCTTAGCGTGTCCCCCGATCGGGGTCAAGATGGTGACGAGCTAGGCACTAACAATGGCCTTCCGATTCCAGCCGTTCGTCATGGCTTCAGGCTATATCCCGCGACCCTTGGGCCTAGTCCGAAGCTGTCAAAGCCTCGCGTTTGGGCCCTTCTTGTTGCGTGAGTTTCAGTGGGTTGCACCGGTGTGTGAGGTACGTGCCGTTCCACGTGCGTGGACAATCTACCCAGCCTTGACTTATACCGCTAGGGGTATGGTGGAGATACGGATCAGTAAACGAAAGGAAACGATCAGATGATGTGGGGTAACGGAAGTATGGGATGGTCCTGGGGGTTCGGCCTGCTAGCTATTGCGGGTGTCGCCGTGCTCATTTATGTCATTGTTCGTTTTTTGTCGAACAAATCCGGAAGCAATGACACGCGATCTGCTCCGACGCAAGCTGATTCCGCCAGTGCCAGGCGGATTCTTGAAGAGCGTTTCGCTCGGGGGGAGCTCACTGCGGAGCAGTTGCGTGATCAGCTGCGGGTGCTCGAGGAGGGCCGGTAGTGCCAGGCCTTAGTCGCCGTAGTGCCCTGATCCTCGGCGGGGTGGGGATTGCAGGCACAGCTGTGGGGGGAACGGGTTTCTTCGTCAATCAACGGATCTACTCGACGACGTCACTGGCAATACCGTCCGGGAGCGACCTCGTGGAGCCTCCGGAGCTGCGAAGCATCAGCGGCACTCTCACCGTTGATCTTGAGTCTTCCCCCCAACAGGTGACCATTGCTGGCCGTGACGTGCGTGCGCTGAGTTACAACGGTGGCGTTCCCGGCCCCACACTGCGCGTTCGAGCGGGAGACGCCCTCAGCGTCAGCCTTCGTAATGGTCTGGCCGATCCGAGCAACTTGCACGTGCACGGCCTTCACGTTTCGCCGGAGAACAACGGCGACAACATGTTCGTAACCGTCGAAGCCGGCGACTCCTTTGATTACCAGTACGAATTGCCCGCCAATCACCCGCCGGGCGTCTACTGGTATCACCCGCACCATCACGGTTTCGTGTCCGATCAGGTATTCGGCGGGCTCTATGGCGCCATCATCGTCGAAGACCCCGACCCTATGCCTGCCAGCCGGGAACGCGTCCTCGTCATTTCCGACATGACCCTCGATTCCACGGGAACAATTTCAGCGGCCACAGCGATGGAGAAAATGTCCGGACGCGAGGGAGACCTCGTCCTGGTCAACGGGCAACTCACCCCCAGCATGACTGCCCGCCCTGGTGAGCGGGAACGATGGCGCATCATCAATGCCTGCGTGTCCCGCTACCTGCGGCTACGTCTCGACGGGCAGCAACTGTCCCTTCTCGGAATCGACTCCGGACGTTTCGAAGCCGCGCACGACGTCGACGAGGTCGTGCTGGCCCCCGGGAACCGGGCCGACCTTCTCGTCACCGGCACAGCCGGCACCTCCGTACTGCGTGCCCACACCTATGACCGAGGTACGTCCGGCGGAATGATGATGGGAGTCGGAGGCTCCGCTGGAGCCGACGACATCGCGCTGGCCACATTTCACGTAGCCGGTGACGACGTCGCCCCAGTCGCCGCCATACCCGGCCAGCCCGTTCCGCGTGACCTTCGCACGGCTACCGTAACCGCTCGACGCGAGTTGATCTTCGCGATGGGAATGGGCGGAAATATGGGCGGCGCAATGGGCGGGGAGACAGGCAGCGGCATGGGTGGAAACATGGATGGCGGCATGGGCGGAGGAGTGGGTGGGGGCATGATGTCAGCCACAATCAACGGCCAGGTATTCGATGCCACCCGGGTTGACACGACCGTGCAATTCGACAGCGTGGAGGACTGGATGCTGACAAATACCAGTCCGCTCGATCACCCCATGCACCTGCACGTGTGGCCGATGCAGATCATTGAACAGTCAGGCCGGCCCGTCGAAACCATCATGTGGCAGGACGTCGTGAACATCCCGGCACGCAGCACAGTGCGCGTACGTATCGCGTTTGACGACTTCAGCGGACGTACCGTGTACCACTGCCACATTCTTGACCACGAAGACAGCGGAATGATGGGCGTCATCACCGCAAACTGACAGTAGCCGCAACCATCAATTCGAAAAAATGAATCAGGAGAAACCAACGAACTACGCACACACCATCACCGTCTCGCTGCCCTACGAAGAAGCAGTCGCCAGAGTGCGCGAAGAACTAGCCAACCAGGGCTTCGGCGTTCTTACCGAAATCGACGTCCACGCGACCTTCGAAACGAAACTCGGCGTGGAAAGCGCACAGTCACTGGGCGAATACTTGATCCTGGGTGCGTGTAATCCGGCCCTCGCCGAACAAGCACTCACCGCAGAGCCCGACATGGGATTGCTGCTTCCGTGCAACGTCGTCATCCGACGAAGCCCATCAGCGACAATCACCACGGTGCAAGCTATCAACCCACAAACCATGGTCCAGCTCAGCAGCTCCCCAGGGATACAAAACGTTGCTGATCAAGCCGATGAACGTCTTCTCGCCGCGCTAGCCGCTCTGCAAGGAGAGAACAAAAGCAACTAATACGCGCTCTGGCCCGCGAGAGCACGGTGAGGGCTGTGCCGCTGGTTCTGCGTAAAGCAGCGCGCGGCGGCGCTCCTTCTGACATGAGGGCTGCCGCACATACCCGACCGCGGAACGAGGATGTCCTCGCCCGGGCCGTGCCAGCCGTCAGCGTCCGAGTAGCCGGGACCAGAATGAGCCAGTCGATTTTTCTTTCACGTGCCCGGCGCATTGCTGGTTGCGTGGAACACCGCGCATGACCTGATCAACGTGCTGACCGCAGCCCGCCCACGTTGTTTTTTGACACACTTTGCAGGTGACGGAACGACACATAATGGATCTCCATTCAATAAGGTGAACTGCTAAAAGAATTATACCCCTGGGAGTATTCTACTTACGCGGGACAGGGACGTGCTCATGTGACCCTGCTGTGAAGCGGTTATGCGGTTTCTCACAGGGCGCGAGGTTTAGCGGGCGGCGATACTGGCGCGCACGTCGTCCATGTTGAGGTTCTCGACGCCGGCAATGAGCTCTTCCAGGCTGGCTGCGTTGAGGGCGCCTGGCTGGGAAAAGACGAGTACGGAGTCCCGAAATGCCATCAGCGTGGGGATGGAGCGGATGCCCGCGGCTGCGGCCAATCCTTGTTCGGCTTCGGTGTCGACTTTTCCGAAAGTGATTGCGGGGTGTTTTTGAGACGCGGCGGTGAAGGTCGGGGCGAAACTGCGGCACGGGCCGCACCACTCGGCCCAGAAATCAACCAGCACGATGGGACTCTGGGCAATGGTCGCGTCAAAGGTGGTCTCGGTGAGATTGATGGTAGCCATACACACAGACTATACCCTTAGGGGTATCTTGCATACCGTGCGGGGTATGTGCGAGACTAGCGCACATACCCACTACACGCCCCAACTCGTGTCGGCGTGATGGGCCCCGACCTTTGGAGGCCACGATGATTTTGACCCAGTACTACCTCAACTGCCTGTCCCATGGCTCGTACCTCGTCGGTGATCCGACGAGCGGTCAAGCCGTCATCGTGGACCCCCGCCGCGACATCGACGAATACCTCGTCGACGCCCAGGCGAACAACCTGACCATCATCGGCGTCATCAACACGCATTTCCACGCCGACTTCGTCGCCGGTCACCTCGAGTTGGCCGCAGCCACTGGCGCCTGGATCGGCTACGGCACCCGCGCCGAGACCGAGTATGAGATCCACCACCTCGCCAATGGCGAGAAAATCTCGCTCGGCGAGGTGGAACTAGAAATTCTCGACACCCCCGGGCACACCTGGGAGTCCATCAGCATCGTCGTTCGTGAACACGCCAACGATGCCGTGCCCCATGCCGTCCTCACCGGCGACACCCTCTTCATCGGTGACGTGGGTCGTCCCGACCTGGCCGCATCCGTTGGCGCCGATCCCGACCAACTGGCCCGCGCCCTGTACGCGTCGATCCACACGACCCTTCTCGCCTTGCCCGATGCGGTGCGTGTTCTCCCCGCCCACGGTGCTGGTTCCGCCTGTGGCAAGAACCTCTCCGACGAGCTCGAATCCACTATCGGCACCCAGCGCCTCACGAACGCGTCCGTGCAGCCGATGAGTGAAGACGATTTCGTGACAATGATCCGCAGCGGCCAGCCCGCAATCCCCGGCTATTTCGCCGTCGACGCGATGATCAATCGCAGCGCGCACGAAATCATCGGTTCCACCCGTGCACTGGCACCGCTCACCTTGACGGATGTTCGCAGATCCGTTGAAAACGGAGCCCGCGTTCTCGACACCCGCAGCCCCGAGGACTTCGCCCTCGGGCACTTGGCCGGGTCCATTAACGTGGGACTGGACGGTCGCTTCTCCGAGACGGCCGGAATGCTCATCGAGCACGACGACAGCATCGTGATTATCGCCGACTCCGGCCGCGAAGCCGAGGCCGGAATGCGGCTGGCCCGCATTGGCTTCGACCGGGTCGCCGGATATCTGACAAACCCGGCGCAGGCGTTCACCGACCTCGGCCCGCTGGTGCAGGTCGGTGCGCGGGTCGAGCTTGAAGACTTCGAGGCTCTGCGCCGGGACACCGCCGCAACGATCCTCGACGTACGCAACCCCGGCGAGGTCGAGCAGGGCGCGATCCCGGGCTCGCTGCGCGTTCCCTTGGCCGAGCTGAGCCAGCGCCACGCCGAAGTGCCCGCCGGACCCGTGATCATCCACTGTGCCAGCGGCTGGCGTTCGAGCGTCGCCGCGAGTGCGCTGCGGAATCTTGGCCATTCGGACGTCACCGACCTCATCGGCGGCTATAACGCATGGGCTGCCCAATATTCAGTGAAAGCCTGATGGAGATGACCCGCGGCTGAACACCTAATCAACGTTGGCTTCACGGCAGACACGATCGTCAGAGGCCTGCCTTAGTGGCAGGCCTCAGGGCTGCCCGGCATTGCTACGCTCCCGCACCAAACTGAAACGGATCTACTATCTCTGACACCACGCACACCGTCAACCCCTCCCCGTCACCAATTGGGGCAGACGAATTCCATCAGTGGGTTCTTAATCGTGACGACCTGATGATCATCGATGTGAGGGGCGGTTCGGAGTTTGAAACCCGGCATATCCCGGGTTCGTATCACGTGCCGCTCCACCTGCTCAAAGAACACGCTGAAGAGTTTGCGGCGCAGATGGCCCCCCGGGTGGTGCTGGTGTGCCAGTCGGGTCGACGCGCGGAAGAAGCGCGAAAGAATCTTGACGCAGCCGGCCTGAACGGTGCTCGGGTATTGACCGGTGGTGTGGCGGGCTATGCCGCCGGCGGCGATATCACCAGCGGTCGCTCCACGTGGGCCATGGATCGACAGGTACGCATGACGGCCGGATCCCTGGTGTTGGCGAGCGTGCTGGCGGGGAGGTCCATCCATCCGCAGTTCCGTCTTCTCGCCGGCGTCATCGGTGCCGGTCTCACGGTGTCGGCCGCCACCAACAGTTGCACGCTGGGGCGAATTCTGTCGTGGATGCCCTGGAACCGCCCGGTTTCCGAACCCACGAAGAGTGACATCCTCGCGCAGCTGGCGCCGCACGCATGATCGTGGCCGCGCTGCTTCTGGGAGTGATCGTGGGTGCGCTGCTCGGCCTGGTCGGCGGGGGCGGGTCAATCCTGGCCGTTCCGGCCTTGGTCTACGGTGTCGGGTTACCCCTCGAGGAGGCGATACCAACCTCGCTGATCGTCGTGGGAGCGGCGTCGGCGGTCGCCGTGCTTCCGCGGCTGCGCACCGGCGTGAACTGGCGTCTGGCCGGCATCATCGGCGCCGCCGGCATTCCCACCGCCTACCTCGGCACCCTCGTAAACCGACTGGTTGACCCTCAGCTTCTGCTCGGCGCTTTTAGCGTGATCATGGTCATCGCTGGCGTGCGAATGTTCTTTGCCACCCCCGCCGCAACCGGCCCCTGTGCGCTGCCCGGCGGCGGAACCCGGTGGCGCAGTTGTCTGCCCCGTGCGCTGGCAACGGGCGCCGTGGTCGGGTTCCTGACTGGGCTGCTCGGCGTCGGCGGCGGGTTCCTGATCGTTCCGGCACTGGCCCTCGTGCTCGGACTCCCCATGGGCGTCACGATCGGCACGTCCCTCGTGATCATCGTCATCAATTCGGTCGCCGGCTTCAGCGCCCACCTGAGCGACGTGCAGATCGACTGGGCCGTCACCGGCGCCTTCGCGGGCACCGCTATGCTGGCATCTTTAATCGCGGGCAGACTCAGCCGGAGACTTCCCGACCGTGTTCTCAAAACAAGCTTCGCGATCCTTGTGCTCTGCATCGCCGTGTACGTCGCGATTCGCGCCGTCGCCGGCTAGCTCTCGCGAGCGGGGTCAGGCGAGGGACAGGAAAAGCTTTTCAAGCTCATTGACACTGAGCTGCTTGGTTTCTCCATCCGCGCCGTTATCGATGAGGCACTCCTTCATCGCCGACGAGATGATCGTGAACCCCGCCCGGTCAATGGCACTCGAGACAGCAGCCAGCTGGGTGACCACGGCACGACAATCAGCGCCGGACTCAACGGCTGTGATGACGGCGCCGAGCTGCCCCTGCGCGCGCTTGAGCCGATTGAGGGTCTTGCGCAGGTCGTCGCTGGCGTGGGTCGCGGGTTCGGTGATCCCCATGAGGGTGTGCTCCTGTTCGTAGGCGGATGCGAGGCTGGTTTTGTCTAGGATCATGATACCCCTTAGGGTATCAGTATATTCAAATATGGCAGCAAGCGTTTCGCGATGAAAAGTAAAGGAGGGCTATTCGAATGCGTGACCAGCGCACCAGCAGGGACGAATCATCACGGCGTGCCCCTTGGCGCGGCAAGCTGGCCGGGCTCGGCGGGGACCTGCGTCGCTGGCCCTCTCGCCGCTGGTGGGTTGCCCTGGCGACGGCATTGTTTACGGTGGTCTTCATTGCCATTCCGACGGACTTGATTGACACGCCATTCTTTTCGCGACAGATCCCGCCGACCGCCTGGTCGTGGCCGGTGCTCACCCTCAGCGCGGTCTTGACGGGCATGGTCACTGCCACCTATGTGGCGCACCCGGAAGGCGCCCCGCGCAGTAGGGCGGCCGGACGATTGGGCATGGCCGGTTGGCTGGTGACGTTCTTCGCGGTGGGATGCCCCGTCTGCAACAAACTGGTTCTCCTCGCTCTCGGCGCAACCGGAGCGATGCAATTCTTCGAGCCGGTCCAGCCGTATCTGGCCGCCGCGTCGATCGTCTTGCTCGGCGGGGCTCTCTACGCGCGCATGACTCGAGAAAATTCTTGCGGTCTTCCCGCTCGGACCACTGCCGCGACGGGAGTCCTTGATCGTGTTCTCTGACCTACAAACTTGGTCGACTCGACGCTGGATAATCACGGCCGCCGCAGCCGCAGCCGCGTTCATGGCTTTTGTAACCGGCTACGCGCCCCGGGCGGACGACGCAGACGGCGCCCTGTGGTGGACGGTCGCGGCCACCGCGCTCGGAGCGAGCTTGATCGGCTTGATCGTTGCCAGTTATGTCGGAACCCCCATCGGCGCCGACGCAACTCTCTGCGACACACGGTGGCCAGCTCTGGGTCTGATCGCGCTGTATCTGACCACCGAAGTCCGCTCCCTCGACCCGATAGTGAGCGGTGCTGCGCGCCCGGCCCTGGCCGCCGCCGCCCTCGCCCTATTGATCTGGGCCCTGCGCGAAAGACTGGTCAGCGAACGCCGAGCCACCACCCGCCGCGAATCGTCAGAGTCCGCTGAGGGTGACGTCTGCACTACCTGCATGCCCTTGTTCCCGCGCTCCCGGAAAGTCGGTCCCAGGCCGATCACACTGCCACCCACTCCACGCACCGGTCAGGATACCCAGCCATGAAGAAAGCACTTACCGGCATCACAATCGCCGTGGCGGCACTGCTCAGCATGGTCGCCTGCGCGAGCCCCGCGCCGGCGCCCTCCATCGCTGTCACCTCCAGTACGGTCGTCGTCGATGTGCGCACCGCACCAGAGTATGTCGGTGGACACCTTCAGGACGCCATCCATATTGACGTGCAATCCCCGGACTTCGACACGCTGATCGCGGCGCTGCCAATCGACGGGAACTACATCATCTACTGCGCCACCGGAAACCGGTCGGCTGCAGCAGTCACCCGCATGGCCGACCTCGGGTTCACCACGCTGACCGATGCTGGTGGCATCACGGACGCATCTGCCGCCACCGGACTGGCCATCGTTGTCGACAAATAAGCTTCCTCTGTTCGCATTTAAATTAATACCCCACGGGGTATACTGAGGACTTCAGCTCGACCAACGAAGGAGTCACTATGTGCAGTCCCACGCGATGCGACAATTGCGGAAAAACCACTTGGACCGGATGCGGCATGCACGTCGATGAGGTTATGGCCGACGTCCCAACGAGTCAGCAGTGCACTTGCGCCACGCGCTCGAATTCCTAACCGCCCGCGGTTTGTAACCGAGGCGCTTCGTTCATGACGCGGCGGTACGCCTTGGCTTCACCAAGGTGGAGATTCCCTTCGCCGACGTGGGTAACGATGCGGTCAACAGCGAGAGCAATTGGTGGCGGGGCGGTGGTTGCTTGGAGCATGACTGGACTCTTTTCAATCAGAAAACCGGGAATGTTCCCAGGCTCGGACGGGGAGGCGGCTATAACTGTCTTTTTGACCCTAATGTGCGTACATTTAAGATGGTGCCGACACAACAGAACTTCACAAAAAATAGGCAGATCCGACGAGTCAAGGTGCGGCGACGCACGCTCCTGATGCTTTTAGGAGCGGCGGCAGTTCTCGCAGTCGTCATCGTCGGAGTGGTTGCGCAACAATCTGTCGAAGAATCCACTTCGGCCCCCGCTGAACAATCCGGGGAAAAAAGCGGCGAGCAGACGCTCAATCTCGCCCGACGTGTCGATGGCGAGGTGACGGCACTCGGAGAGGTCGACGCGCCGGTCGTTTTGGTCGAATACGCCGATTTCCGGTGTCCGTTTTGTGGGGTTTTCGCGCGCGATACCCTCCCTGTCCTTGTCGAGGAGTATGTGGACAGCGGTCAAGTGCGCATCGAATGGCGGGATCTGCCGGTGTTCGGCGAGGAATCCACGGCTGCGGCTGTGGCTGCCCGCGCGGCTGGCGAGCAAGGTTTCTTCTGGGAGTTTGCCGAGGTCGTCTTTGCGGGTGCCCCAGAACGCGGACATGTGGCACTGCCCCCGGAACGTCTTTTGGAAATCGCGACGGAAATTGGTGTTCCCAACCTTGAGCAGTTCGTCTCCGACCTGGACAATGCTGAACTCTTGGAGAAAGTGAACATTGACGCGGCAGAGGCACGGTACCTCGGAATTACCAGCACGCCCATGTTCGTGGTGAACGAAACGCCGATTTCCGGCGCGATGCCGGTGCAGGTGTTTCGCGACACGATCGACAGCGAACTGGCGAAGGCCGGACGCTAGACATGGATATTGGCTACGCTGGCGCCCTGATCGGTGGGATGCTGACACTTTTGAGCCCCTGCTCGGTCATGCTTCTTCCTGCGTTCTTCGCCTACGCGTTCGCGAAGCCGTCCGAGCTGCTTGCCCGTACCGGATTGTTTTATCTGGGTCTGATTACCACGTTGGTGCCGCTGGGAGTGCTGGCTGGCACGGTCGGAGTGTTTGTCACGCAAAATCGCACGGCTTTCGTCGGGATCGCCTCATTGCTCGTGGTGTTGATGGGTATCATCCAAATTTCTGGACTACGTTTTCCCACCTTCACCCGCGGCGGCGCGGCCGAAGGGACCTCGGCGGTATCGGTCTACGTCCTCGGCGCTGTCTACGGAGTAGCCGGAGTGTGTGCAGGTCCTATCCTTGGATCGGTGCTTACGGTGGCCGCCCTCGGCAGTAACGCCGTCTACGGGGGAGTGCTCTTAGCGATCTACGCGCTCGGCATGGCAGCGCCCCTGATCGTGCTCGCCTTGTTGTGGGACCGACTTTCACTGGGAAAGAGTCGCTGGCTGCGCCCCCGGATGCTCACTATCGGACGATGGGAGAACTCGTGGTTGATGATCGTATCCGGGATCCTGTCAATCCTGATCGGAGTCTTCCTGTTCCTCACCGACGGTACCGCGAGCCTCGGCGGAGTTTTGACCATCGGAGATCAGTTCGCTACCGAGGCCTGGGTACTCGATATGTCCTCACTCGTGACCAATTTGGGATTCGGGATCGCCGCGATCGTCGTGCTGGGCCTCATCGCGCTGGCCTACGCGGCTCGGAACCGTCGCACGCGCCGGCAGCGAATACCTCAAAAGCAAGAATGAGACGCGCTGCCGGAGCCGCAGCCGCCACGCTCGTTAGCGTTGTGTTGCTGGCCGCGTGTTCCGGACCTTAGTCGCAGCTCGGCGCTCATTGTGTCTCCGACGACGTCTCGCCCGCGGTCATGCTCAGCGCGCACGACGGTACTGTCAGTGTTGCCGAAGACGCGACGGGAGCGTCAGCGATCGAGTAGGGAAGTAATGGCACCGGCCTCATCGAGACGGCAGGCGTACTCACGGCTGTCGACACCACCACCGGAGAAATACACTGGGACGCGAACGCACTCTCACGCCCCACGGACGTCGAATCTTCCTCAGCGGTCTCGGGTGCCGTCAACGCATCTCAGGGCGGTATTGTCTTTCTGGACTGGGTCAACCCCGCGGGCGACACAGTCGTGAGCGCCCACAATCCGAGAACTGGCGCTATTCTCGCGGAATTTTCGGGGCATCTGGCCGGACCGTCAATCATTAACGAGTCATCAGAAAACCTCGCCGTGTCCTCCTTCCGTCCACCGGACGGGGCGACGATGCTCACCGCAATTGATCCGGACTCCGGAACGCTGTGGGAGCATGTTCTGGAGAGCGCCACTGCCCCGGTATCTGCCTCTGACAAAGTGATTACCTTCGTGGCGGGATGGGAAACGTTACGATCACCTCGTCCGACGGTCACCAGCAGCAACGCGGTCAGGAACGAATTCCGATGGCTGTTCTCCCTAACGGAACCGGGCTCTTTCCCACCCGGGACCCCTACGAGTACGTCCTGGCCATCCCTCAGCTCGACGGTCTTGAGGCTGACCGATAAAGACTAAAGATCACCGGGGTGAGAATGATGTGGTGACCGCGAAACGGTCGCCACGGACGACAGTCTCCCGCCATTCCACCGGACGTCCCGCCGCACGACCACACCGTTCAATGAAGAAAGCGGCAGTGCCGACCGGGCAGTCAAGAACTCGCGCCTGTTCGGCGGTAACGGTAATCGCTGTCAGGGTCTCCTGTCCGCCATCCAGCGTGATCCCACACCGGAGCGTCAGCTCCTGATAGAGAGCAGTGTTGCTGAAATCGACGTCGAGAAGACCGGCAGCGCGATCGGCAGGCAGCCAGGCGCTGTCAACGGCAAAGACATAGTCGTCAGCGAAACGACGGCGCTCAATATTGACCAGCGGAGCGTCGCCGGGCAGGTCGAGCCGGTCAGCAATCCGCGCGTCGACACGGATCTCGCACCGGATCAACTCGCTGTGCTGCCTCATCCCAGAGGCCTCAACTGCCGCAAACAAGCTGTAAACCGGCCCAAAGCGATGTTCTTCGCCGTGGTTGACGTGCACCACCGGGCGTTTACCCCGACTTGATGAAACCAGCCCCTCTCGACGCAGAGGGTTCAGCGCAAGTCGAACGGTACTCCGGCTCACCTGATATTCCGCGGTTAGTTGAATTTCACCGGGGAACGTGTCCGCGAATTCGCCCGAGGTTATCCGGTTGAGAATGTCGTCATGGACGCGCAACCAGAGTGGCTGGCCAGGCAATCTGGCCAGTCGTGCCCGGTCTGCTTCAGCCGCAGTTGACATGTGAGTTCCGCTTCTCCTCGGGCAATAGGTGCGCCAAAATGCAATTATCCCTTGCGTGCACTACGAGTGTGGGTCGTAACACCTATTCGACGTTGCTGCCACGAAATGCCGGTCAATATCGTGGGATTGGGTGGGGCGCTGGATGGGTGGACGTCACGGGCTTCGAGCTCTGCGTCGATCTCGTGCGGATCGAAAACAGGGCCAGTGCCGGGCCGCTTTCGCGGGTTGCCTGCCTTAGGGTCCGGTTTTGCAGCCCGCTGGTCGTCGGACTTTCCACAACCGGCTTCGGGCGCTTCGGATGGCCGCGCCCGTGGAATTAATTCCGCGATGTGATGGAAAAGTGATCTGGCACGACCTCCGAGTCCCGCGCCAACAATGCGAATTAGGAATTACGTGAACTACCCGCAGCCATTCGAACCCCTGAATCCCGTGAACACTGGGACTCAGGGGTTTTCCTTTGCCCTGTTCACGCTCACCGAAATGCGGTGCTTGCGGCAAATCCTCAGACTCGGGTCAGTCGATCCCCGTATCCTCATATCAGCAAGGGGAGTATTCCGACACGGTCGGCTCGTCATTACGGATGCTTGGTGCATCCCGGGCCACCGGTTCTCGTTCGCGGGAATGGAAAAGACCTTGACGTCGTATCAGCGTCAAGATTGGAGCCCCCTGATGAACGTGTCCCTGCTCATCTGGACCATCACTATCCTCGTCACGATCGCCTTCTTCGTATTCGAGTTCTTTGCACATGTGCGAACCCCGCACGAGCCGACGATCCGGGAGTCCGCCTGGTGGTCGGCCTTCTACATCGGCCTTGCGCTGATGTTCGGCGTCGGAATCGGCATCGTCTCGGGGTGGACCTTCAGCGGTGAGTACTTCGCCGGCTACCTGACCGAAAAGGCCCTCTCGATAGACAACCTCTTCGTGTTCTTGCTCGTCATGACGGCCTTCGCCGTCCCGCGCGCCTATCAGCAGAAGGTTCTACTGATCGGCATCGCGCTCGCACTTGTCATGCGCGGAGTCTTCATCGCGGTCGGCGCGACCCTGATCGCGAACTTCTCCTGGATCTTCTACCTCTTCGGAGCGCTGCTGCTGCTGCTGGCCTACCGCCAGGCCTTCACGCATAGCGAGTCGAACCCGGCCAACGGCCGTCTCATGCGGTTTGTCAGGCGTCACCTGTCCGTGACCGACGAGTATCACGGCGACAAACTCTCGGTCCTGAAGGACGGCCGCCGGTTTGTGACCCCCCTGCTGCTCGTGCTAGTCGCGATAGCCTTCGTCGACCTGATCTTCGCTGTCGACTCGATCCCAGCGATCTTCGGCCTCACCGACGAGGCGTACATCGTCTTTACCGCGAACGCCTTCGCCCTCATGGGTCTGCGCCAACTGTACTTCCTCATCGGCGGCCTGCTGCAGCGCCTGGTCTACCTGGCTCAGGGACTCGCGGTGATCCTCGCATTCATCGGAGTGAAGCTCGTGCTGCACGCGCTCAAGCTCAACGAGCTGTCGTTCATCAACGGCGGCCAACCGGTGCCCTGGGCCTTCGACATCCCGATCTGGTTCTCGTTAGTATTCATCGGCACCACGATTGCGGTGGCTACCGTCGCAAGTCTCGTGAAGACCAGAGGCCAGCGAGCCCCCGTCACCGAACCCGTTGCCGCCGAGGTGAGCGACCGTTGAGCACCTAGGCAGCTCGCAAAACCTGCCGGCGAGCCCGCTACCCCAACCTGTTGAGCACATCCGCCTTCTATTCGCTGGACTACGCCATGTGGGCAGCAGGCACGGTATGCCACCCTCAATAGCAGAGAAAATGTTTGGTCAGACGCAATGGGTTCGTGTGGGGACGGCGGCTGACCGGTCGGGTTGGTGGTGCTTCGCCACGACCGCACCCGCTTGCCGCCAATCTGACGGCGAGCCCGATGATTGGCATTCCAATGATGTTCTCCCGATCCCTGCACGGAGGTCGACATCGGCTCCGAACCAGCCTCCGTGTCTGGGTCATCGGTCGAAGATCTCGACCAACAATGGCGAGATAATCGCCAAAGCTGGGAGCTTGCCACGCTGATTGCACTATGTGCGTCGTTGCACTTAGTGTAAGCACGTGACGTTTCAGAACACCGCCCCCGACCGCCGTGCCGAACTCAAGGCACGGTACCGCCAGGCGATTCTGGATGCCGCTGACGCGCTCATCCGCGAACGTGGTAAACCGCAATTCAGCGTTGACGAGCTTGCCGAGCGCGCCGACGTCTCCAGGCGCACCGTCTTCAACCACTTTGCATCACTCGACGACGTGATCATGACCACCTGCACCCGGGTTCTCAGCGCCACCGTTGATGAATTTCGTGCAGCGACAGCATCGACTCCAGCAGGCGATGGCAGCCGCGAAGGCCTGTTCGACGAACTCACGACGGCCCTTCGCAACATCGATCTGCCGCCGGTCGTCGCGTATCTAGCGGGGGTACTCAACGCGGAGGGCGAGAACGGTCGATCCCAACACGGCATCAGCGATGTTTTCACGCGCACCACCGAACAGCTCTCGACCGAGATCGCCGCTCGTACGGGCGCAATGGACGAATTCGAAGTTGCGATTCTGGTCAGCTCGGTGATGAACGGCATCGCCATCGTATCCGCCCACTGGCTGGTCCGAACGGGCGGCGCACTCGACGCCTCGTCGCGCGCAGTGTGGAACGAACTGCTCGACCGCCTCATGGTCACCGTCCGCACCGGCTACGCACCTTCCAACTGAAGTACTCGACTTGCCTGCTCGACCCCACAGCTCGATTCCCGATGATGCGACGCGAGACGCCACTCCGGTCACCCGACCACAACCCGACCTGCAGAAAGAACTTGAGATTATGGCATCGCTTCTCTACCGACTCGGTCGGTTTTCCGCTCGCCGAGCGTGGTTAGTCATCGTTTCGTGGGTGGTCATTCTTGGCCTAGCTGTGGGTGCATTCGCCCTCTTCGGCGGAACCCTCACGTCGTCCGTCAGCATCCCGGGCACCGCGACTCAGAAGGTCAGCGACGAACTTGCCGCCAAGTTTCCCTCCGCCAGCGGCGGCCGTGGCACCGTCATCTTGACCACGACGGATGACTCCGCCTTCACGGACGCGCAAAAGACCGCAATCGGCGACCTGCTCACGCGCACGGTCGACCTGGCCGACGTGAAAGCGGCGACGAACCCGTTCGATACCCAGGCCCAGATCGACGATCAGACCCAGCAGGTCGTCGACGGTCGCCGGAAGATCGCTGCTGGAACGGCGCAGCTCGACGCGGGGCAGGCGCAGATCGACGCGGCGACGGCCCAGGCCAAGGCCGGTCAGACGCAGCTCGATGCCAGCCGCGCGCAGGCCGAGGCAGCGGGACAACTCGCCGCCGCCCAGTCGACGCTGGACGCGCAGCAGGCGCAGATCGATGCGGGCACAGCCGCGATTGCTGCCCAGCAGACGACACTCACGGCGAGCCGCACCGCACTCGCCTCCCAGAGCACCACGCTCGAGCAGGGAGCCGACCTGCTCGACCTGGCCTCCGGCATCCGTCAGGTATCGACCGACGCGACCACCGCGGTCGCGAGCGTGCAGTTCGACACCCCGCTCAACCTGGTTCCGGCCGAGTCGAAAGAAGCCGTGGTCGCTGAGATGACCGACGCGGGGATCGACGGCGTCACGGCTGAAGTCTCCAACGACATTGCCTCCAGCATTCCCGAGATTCTCGGTCCGGGCGAGATCGGCGGCGTGATCGTTGCGGCCATCGTGCTGTGGGTCATGCTCGGCACGCTGATCGGCGCGGGACTCCCGCTGCTGAATGCCCTCGTGGGCGTGGGCGTCGGAGTGCTCGCCTCGCTCGCTCTGTCGGGAACCGTCGAGATGCTCTCGGTCACACCTGTTCTGGGTGTGATGCTTGGGCTCGCGGTCGGCATCGACTACTCACTGTTCATACTCAACCGGCACCGAACCCAGCTGCGCAACGGCCTGCCAGTGCAGGAATCGATCGGGCTGGCCAACGGCACCTCCGGCAACGCGGTCGTGTTCGCCGGTGCCACCGTTCTGATCGCCCTGCTCGCACTCAACCTCACCGGTATCCCCTTCCTCGGCCTCATGGGCACGGTTGGCGCCGTCTGCGTCTTCGTCGCCATTCTCATTGCGATCACGTTGACGCCGGCGGTGCTGGGCCTGGTCGGCGCGAAGATTCTCACTAGGAAAGCCCGCGCCAAGGTCGGTCACGCCGAGCACCACGCCAAGGTTCCGTCCAAGCCCATGAATACGGTGCGAGCGGTCGTCACCGTGGTCGTGGGCATCATCGTGCTGCTCATCGTGGCTATGCCCGCGCTGTCCATGCGCCTCGGACTGCCCGCCGGCTCGTCGGAACCGCTGAGCTCGAGTGCGTACCAGGCCTACAAAATTGCTGACGAGAAGTTCGGTGCCGGCGTGAACGGCCCGCTGCTCGTGGTTGCAGACCTCGAAACCGCTATAACGGATGATGCGCTCCTCGCGGAACAGGTACGTATCGGAACCGCGCTGAAGGCGGAGAACGACGTGGTCGCGGTCGCGCCGATCGGAGCCTCCGATGATGACCTGCTGCTCGCGTTCCAAGTCATTCCGGCTGAGGGGCCGACCAGCGAATCGACCGAGCAACTCGTGCGGGACCTGCGCGGTCTGGACATCGACGGTGTCACCTCCCTCGGTGTGGCCGGCAATGCGTCGGGAAACATCGATGTGAGCGAGAAGCTGGCCGCAGCGCTTCCGCTGTACCTTCTCGTTGTCGTCGGGTTGTCGTTGATCATCCTGATCTTCGTGTTCCGGTCGATCCTGGTACCGATCACCGCGACTTTGGGTTTCGTGCTGTCGCTGTTCGCAGCGTTTGGCGCAATCACGGCGGTCTTCCAGTGGGGCTGGCTCGGGGCGGTGTTCGGCATCCACGACCCGGGGCCTATCCTGAGCTTCCTGCCCATCCTCGTCGTGGGTGTTCTGTTCGGGCTTGCCATGGACTACCAGCTGTTCCTGGTCAGCGGCATGAGGGAATCGTACGTGCACGGTGCCTCGTCGCGCTTGGCCGTGCAGCGCGGGGTTCATGCCGGGCGCACCGTGGTGATCGCGGCCGCGCTCATCATGGCCTCGGTCTTCTCCGGCTTCATCTTCTCGAACTCGGTGATGATTCAGTCGATCGGCTTCGGGCTCGGCATCGGCGTACTGCTCGACGCGTTCGTGGTGCGGCTGCTCATCATCCCGGCCGTAATGCACCTGCTCGGTGACGCGGCCTGGTGGCTGCCGAAGTGGCTCGACCGCATCCTGCCCAACGTGGATGTGGAGGGCGGGTCGCTCGAGCGAACGCACCCGGTGCCCCTGCCGAGCGAACCCGAGCGCGTCACGACACCGATCGTCTAGCCGGGCGGTCGGGCGACGGACCTGAGGTCTGTCGCCCGACCTGCACGGTGTCTAGAGGTCGACCTTGTCGTTCTCGCCCCCGTCATAGGGCTGGCCCGTGACTTTCGCCTTGACCAGGCTGATCACGGAGGCGATGCGCCCTCCAGGGGTGTCCCAATATTCCGCGCCGTCCGCGGTGAATTTGATGAGCACAATGTTGGGGTCCTCGGGACCCTCCGGGAACCACGCTTCGACCCACTGGTTCCACAATTCCGCCACCTTCTGCGAATCGTCGATCATTTCCGCGGTTCCCGAGAGGGAAACCCAGGTGTCGTTGGAGGCGAAAGACGCTCCCACGACCGGATCAGAACCGATCTCCGTCACGGTGTGCGAATCGCGGGTAGCGATAAACCACAGGTCACCGTCGAACTCGACCTCTTGTACCGTCATCGGGCGAGCCACGAGCTTGCCGCCCGGGCTCGTCGTGGTGAGCATGGCGAAACGAAACTCCTTGACCAGTTTTGCTACTTTCTGCACATCACGCGGGTCACTCATCGTTGCTCCTTCTTCATCGGTCGTGGCGCACCTGCGCCATCGGCGTCCACCGTACCCAGATTGTGAATTTGCGCGCGAGCGGGGGATGGTGAAGTAGTCGAGTGATCTGGCGGTCGGAGGCGATTCGCGGGGCAGGATAAAATGAAATTCACCTGCACGAGGAAGTGGTGGCGCAATCATTTGGAATCGGTCCCGGCGTCGTGCTGACGCTCACGAACACGTCAGTGAACCCGACGTGAACGCTGAGCTGCCCGACCTCGAGCGCACGGTTGACGAAGGCCTGCTGATCGCATTGTCGGCCGTACGAATGGCCGTGAAGAACGACATCATCGTGGGGGCACTGCGGGAGCACTTCGACTACGACTCCGGGCGGTACGCCGACAACGCCCGCAGCGAACTGCATCGGCTGGCTCGGCAGAACGAGGAGTATGCCCGGCGGGTCAGCCGAATGGGCCGCGACCTGGCAGCGATGAAGTGGCGCCTGAGCTTTACCGATGACCAACGCCACGATCTCAAGCAGTTTGCCCTGAGATTTCGCGTGCACGAACGGTTGACGCTCGCCCTCGACGCTGTTGCCGATGACAACGACCAGGTGGCCCGCATCGTGTCGAGTGCGCAGCGGTCAGCAAGCGAAGAGGTCAGCTCGGCGGTCTCGTCGAAGCTCATCGAGCTGGCCGTCGATCAGCGCGAGCCCGACTATGCCGAACATCGCGGCGAACGCCTGGAAGCGTTCGTGCTGATCAACCTCGCCATTCTGAGGGCCAAACACGACGCGGCGACCAGCCCGGAGTTCAACGAATACTAGTTGATCGCCTGGGCGACCAGCCGGTCGAACGTGGGCGTACTGACGACGACGAAGAGCACGACGTTGAAGAAGACCGTGACCCAAAACGCCTCGCGAAAGCTCTTCTTCTGGGTTTTGTGGCGCAGTACCTGCTGCGCCACGATGGCGCCGGGCCAACCGCCGATGAAACCCCAGAACAGCAGGGTGCGTTCCGACACCCGCCACCCGCCGAACCGCGCGCGACGCTTGTCGATCGCGTAGACGGCAAAACAAATCATGCTGGTGACCAGGTACGCCCCGGCCACCCAGAGCGGCCGGGGCCAATACACGGCGCCGACCAGATAGACGACGGCAAAAGCGGCAATCGCGAGGTAGCTCCCGCGTCCCGCAGCACGGCGGGAGCGGGTGATGGCCATGACCCCATGCTAGGTGCTACAGGTTCGGCAGAAACCGTTGTCAGACGCGCCGGCGCTCGCTGCGGGGGTCGGCTTCGACCCGGTCGACGACGTCGATGATCAGGGTCAGGCGATCTGATTCGGTATACCGCGGCGAGTTGCTCTCGACGATGCCGGTGCAGGCGAAGTGCAGCCAGTGCCGGCGCCGGCTCGACTGAACGGTTCCCGGCCACCCAGCGCCGTCATCGTGCGGGCGAACGGGGAGTCGACCTGGTCGAACAGGGCATACATTTCAATGCCGTGCGTGGCATCGAGCCCGAGCCCGAGCCCGAGCAGGTGCATGAGCCGCGGAGCGATGTCGAAGCGGTAGAAATGCACGGGGGCGAACCGAGAGTGCAACCCGGCGACGACGATGCTCGGATACCAGAAGGCATAGTCACCCCCGAAATCGGCGGCGGCGCGGCTGATCGGCAGGCCAGGATAGGCGGCCCGCATCTCGTCGTGGCTATCTTCGGGGGCGTGGTTGAACAGGGCCTGGATACGCCACGGCGAGCGGGGGAGCACGTTGGCCCGGCCGCGAAAAAACGCACCCTCGCGATCATTCGTGCCGATGATCAGCGGTACCCGGTGGGCGCGGCCGTCGCGAAAAGCGTCGAACGGATGCTCCGGCAGGAAGGTGCCGCCAAATGAGCGGATGTTCGCTCGCACCCACTCGAGGGCGGCCACCTGATCGCGCAACCCCAGATTGTTCTCAATCGGGCGGTCCGGCGTGGAATACCGGCTGAAGTCGAGGTATCTTAGGGCGCCGAGTCGGTAAATCAAACTCACGTAGACGACGCGGCCACTGCTCACGAAGCCCTCGCCCTGGCCAGGAAAATCCTGGGCAGAACCGGTGTTGTAGCCGCCGCCGTGCACGAACACCATGACGGAAATCGACAGCCGCTTGCGCCGGGGAACAGCGGGGGAGAGCACGTTCACCGTCAGGTAGTCCTCGCTGGAGCGCACGCGTGGGCTGGTTCCCTTGAACTGGCCGCGTTACGGCTGCGGGGCGACGTCGCCGTAGCGGGAGGCGTCCCGCACTCCCGGCCACGCGATGACGGGCTGCGGAGCGCGAAAGCGTCGATCACCGACCGGCGGAGCGGCATAGGGAATGCCGCGCCACGCCAGAACAGCACCTTCACGGATGCCGCGCACCATGCCGCCGGTGACGCGCACGTCGAGCGCGCTCGGCGCGGGTACAGGTGGAACCAGGGAAGACTCTGTCGAAAGTGTTTGGAGTGCCACTGGGTTCCCCGATCTGTTGAATTTTGCTGCTGACTCTTACCTATATTCCGGGTTCGGCTCAAACCCGAAGCGTTCGCCGCGGTCCCAGTCCTGGCGCAGGTTGCCGAAAGCCGGGATGCCGCCGTTCTTCTTCAAGATTGAGGCGAGGTGCATGAGGTTCCAGCTCATGAAGGTGGTGTTGCGGTTGGTGAAGTCGTTCTGCGGGCCGCCGGAGCCCTCGTCGAGATAGCTCGGGCCTGGGCCTATTTCGCCGATCCAGCCGCTGTCGGCGGCGGGAGGAATCGAGTAGCCAATGTGTTGCAGACTGTACAGCAGGTTCGACGAGCAGTGTTTCACGCCGTCTTCATTGCCGGTGATGATGGCGCCGCCGACCTTGCCATAGAAGATGTACTGGCCCTTGTCATTGAACTCGCCCGAGTGGGCGTAGAGCCGTTCCACGATGCGTTTGGTCACCGAGCCGTTGTCGCCGAGCCAGATTGGCCCGGCCAGAACGAGGATGTCGGCAGCCTGCACCGTCGTGAACAGCGACGGCCAGGCATCCGTTTGCCAGCCGTGGTCGGTCATGTCGGGGTAGACGCCGGTGGCAATGTCGTGGTCGATGGCGCGAATCAGGTAGACCTGCACGCCCTGCTCCCGCATGATGCGCGCGCTGAGGTCGACAATGCCCTGGGTGTTGCTGACCTCCGGGCTGCGCTTGAGGGTGCAGTTGATGAAGACTGCTCGCAGGCCGGAGTAGTCAAAGGATTCTCGTTCGGCGGGGCTCGTCTTGTTCACCCGGTTATTAAATCACTCGACTCGAAAGGATGACAGGGGTTGATTTTGGCGTCGCGGGCGCGCCACAACCGGGCGATTCTACCTGGTGGTCGAAGCGTCCGGCGGCCATGAGCGGATGCTGCTGGCTAGGCGGTGCCACCTCCACGCGCAATCAGGCCGCGTGCAATCAGGCCACGACCGGCCAGGCCAAGTTCGGCCAGGGCGAAAAGGAGGCCCAGCGCGAGGAATGGCAGTGGCGTTGTTCCCGTGCTCGCCAGGGTGGAACCGGCCAGCGTTGACCCGAACAGCGGCGTCAGTCGCAGCGCGGCGAGAGAAGAATTACCCGTGCCTCGTGCGGATGAATCGGTGCCGAGGAGCGTGAGCGGCACGACCTGAGTGCCACCGAGAAAGCTGTCGGTTCCCGTGGTGGTCGAAGCGACGGAGGCGGTAGCCCCGCCCGGGGTCGATGAAGCGTTCGTTGCCCCCTCGGACTTGGAACCGCCCCCCACGCTGATCGCGTTGCCCTGCACCGTGACCGGCGCGGCCAGATTCGCGAGAATCTGTGTGCCGCCGAGCGTGCTGTTTGAGCCGGTCGTGGTCGGCGCGACCAGGTCGGTTACGCCCCCCCTTTGTGGGTATCGATTTGGCCTCAGGTGAACACTTTCCCCGAAAAGCGCCATCGAATCTGAGTCATTCCCAGAAATCTCTTGAACATCGACAGCCCAATGGCGCTAAAAGATCGGCTGCCGGCACCCTGCTGCCCACCCGGATGGAACGGGAAGTCCTCGATAGCTGGTATAGTTTTCAAGTTGTCTCCGGGCGTTACAGTTCGCGAGATTGGCATGCGCTCGTAGCTCAACGGATAGAGCATCTGACTACGGATCAGAAGGTTGGGGGTTCGAATCCCTTCGGGCGCACAGGTAGCCCCCGTCTCATCAGGCCTTAGGCCTGTAAGGCGGGGTTTTTTCGTTTACACGCCTTGCAACGAGGGTTGGAATAGTACCCCGTCAAGGGTAGAGCGAAACTTCCTCAAACCGGCGGGTTCCTTCGCTGACGGGAGCTCAGCGAAGAACGTTCAAAATCTCACGAAACAGGTACTCCTCTGCAACGTGGTCATGTCATTGTCGATGACAAGGCCACATGTGCGTTCATTTATTGACGACATCGTCAAAATGCGGCACTCTTGGATACATGCCGGTTCGACCAACAAGGAACCCAGGGTCGCAGAGCGCCCTACGACTGTCGAACCAACAGCGAATCCTATCCAACTTGGTCTCCTCCGGACCCACGACGCAGGCCGATATCGCCCGCAATACGGGGCTCTCTAACGCCACGGTCTCGAACATCGTCAAAGTGCTCGTCGAGCGCGGACTGGTCTCGACGTCGCCCACGACGAGCTCCGGCAGGCGTGCCCAGCTGGTCAGCCTGAAGTCGACCGACGGCGCGGTCTCGGTCGGAATTGATTTCGGGCGCCGCCACGTGCGTATCATCGTGGCCACGGTCGATTACCGGGTGATCGGCGAGAAGGACGTCGAGATCCCGCTCGGCTACACGGCGGCCGAGGCGCTCGACATCGCAGCCAACCTGCTCACCTCCACGCTCCTGCAAGCTGGCGTGCAACGCTCGGCCGTGCTCGGCGTGGGCGTCGGCGTGCCCGGGCCCATCGATAGCCGCACGGGCACCGTCGTCAAAGGTGCCATCCTGCCCGAGTGGGTCGGCGTCACGGTCAGAATGGTGGAGGAGAGCTTCGAGCTGCCGGTGTACCTCGAGAACGACGCCAACCTCGGCGCCCTAGCCGAGTCCACCTGGGGTCCGCACGCCGGCACGCCCACCGTCGTCTTCATTAAGGTGGGCACCGGCATCGGCGCTGGCCTCATCTTCAACGGAAGACCGTTCCTTGGACACATCGGTCTGACCGGTGAAATCGGCCACACTCCCATCCATGAGCACGGACTCCTGTGCCGCTGTGGCAACCGCGGATGCCTTGAGACGGTGGCCTCGACGGCCATCATGATTGACATGCTCTCGCGTGCCCTCGATCGGCCGGTGCGCACGCGCGACATCGTGCGCCTCGTGCTCGCGGGCGACGAACGCGCCATCCGCGTGGTCGACGACGCCGGCTTCGCCGTCGGCCGGTCGATCGCTGCGATAGCCAACCTCGTCAACCCGCACACCATCATTGTCGGCGGTCCGCTGGCCGATCTGGGGGAGATGCTGCTGAGTCCGATCCGCCGCGGACTCCAGCGCTACGCCGTGCCGATGATCGTGGAGACCACGGAATTGGTGATGTCGTCGCTGGGCGAGCGAGCCGAGGCACTCGGCGGCGCGGCGCTCGTGCTGCAACACTCGGGGATTCACCCCACCCTAAGCTGATCGTTGCCATGTTTTTGTGTTCACAAGTTGACGACAACGGGCGTGGGGTTTAGATTCTAAAATGGGGCCACAATATCGTGGTCCTGCCAGACGAGGAGGTCAGACGTGGAGACGTCTCACAACAGTCACCCCACCATCCTGGAGATGCAGTCCATCACCAAGGAGTTCCCGGGCGTGAAGGCCCTCGACAAGGTGTCTCTCACCGTCAGAGCCCAAGAGATCCACGCGATCTGCGGCGAGAACGGTGCGGGCAAGTCCACGCTGATGAAGGTGCTCTCCGGCGTGTACCCCTTCGGAACCTACGACGGCGAGATCGTCTACGAGGGCTCGGTCGTGCGCTTCCGCGACATCAAGCAGAGCGAGGCCGCCGGCATCGTCATTATCCACCAAGAACTTGCGCTCATCCCTGAGCTCTCGATCACAGAGAACATCTTCCTTGGCAACGAGCCCGGCCGAGGCGGCATCATCAACTGGGTTGAGGCCCAGCGCCGTTCGGTCGAACTGCTCGCCCGTGTCGGACTCGATGACGACCCAGACACCCAGGTCAAGAACATCGGCGTCGGCAAGCAGCAGCTCGTCGAGATCGCCAAGGCTCTCAACAAGAACGTGAAGTTACTCATCCTCGACGAGCCCACCGCCGCGCTCAACGAAAACGACTCGCAGCACCTGCTCGACCTGATCCTCGGTCTTAAGGGTAAGGGCATTTCGTCGATCATGATCTCCCACAAGCTGAACGAGATCGAGCAGATCGCCGACCAGATCACGATCATCCGCGACGGTAAGTCGATCGAGACCCTCGACGTGAAGGCCGACGGCGTCGACGAAGATCGCATCATCCGGGGCATGGTCGGGCGTACGCTCGGGAATCGTTTTCCCGAGCACTCCGCCAAAATCGGTCAGGTCTTCTTCGAGGTGCGCAACTGGACGGTGCAGCATCCGCTCACCACCGAGCGTCTCGTCGTGAAGAATTCGAGCTTCACCGTGCGCCGCGGCGAGGTCGTCGGGTTCGCCGGGCTGATGGGTGCCGGCCGCACCGAGCTCGCGATGAGCTTGTTCGGCCGCTCCTACGGCAAGTTCCTCTCCGGCCAGGTCTTTAAGGACGGTGAGGAGATCAAGTTGCGCACCGTCTCCGAGGCGATCGGCCACGGCATTGCCTACGTGAGCGAAGACCGCAAGTCGCTCGGCCTCAACCTGCTCGACACCATCAAGCGCTCCATTGTGTCGGCCAAGCTCGGCAAAATCTCCCGCGGCATCGTGGTGAACGAGTTGCAGGAGACGCGGGTCTCTGAGGAGTATCGCAAGAGCCTGCGCATCAAAACCCCCACAGTCGAGGAGGGTGTCACCAAGCTGTCCGGCGGAAACCAGCAGAAGGTCGTGCTGGCGAAGTGGATGTTCACCGATCCAGACCTGCTGATCCTCGACGAGCCGACCCGCGGCATCGACGTGGGGGCCAAGGCCGAGATCTACCAGATCATCCGCGACCTCGCGGCGCGGGGCACTGGCATCATCATGATCTCGTCTGAGCTGCCCGAACTCCTCGGCGTCTCCGACCGCATTTACACGATCTTTGAAGGAAAAATCACCAACGAACTCCCGGTCGCCCAGGCCGATCCCGAAACCCTCATGCGCAGCATGACCTCGGACTCACAGAAAGTAGTCGCGTAATGAGCGCATCCGATACTGAGAAAAGCGGCCGATCCAACATCCGTGACCTGAAGAAACTGTTCGGCGGCGGTGGTTCCCTCAAGCAGTTCGGCATCCTCGGTGCCCTCGTCGTCATCATCATCATCTTCCAGATTTGGACGGGGGGTAAGACGCTGCAGCCCGGCAACATCATCAACATCGTGCAGCAGTACTCCTACATCCTGATCTTGGCGATTGGCATGGTGATGGTGATCATCGCCGGCCACATCGACCTCTCGGTCGGCTCGGTCGCGGCTTTTACCGGCATCATCGTTGCCCTCGCCATGCAGGACTGGAACTTCCCGTGGTGGGCCGGGATTATCCTCGGCATCGTTGTCGGTGCGCTGATCGGTGCCTGGCAGGGATTCTGGGTCGCCTATATCGGGGTCCCGGCGTTCATCGTGACACTGGCCGGCATGCTCATCTGGCGCGGTGGCAACCAGTTCATCGGCGACTCGGCCACTGTGCCCGTCGGCACGGGCTTCCAGGGCATTGGCAAGGGCTACCTCCCCGAGTTCGGGCCGAATTTCGGCGTCAACAATGCCACGATGCTCCTCGGCATTCTCGTCGTGTTGATCCTCATCGGCCTCGAGGTGCGTGGCCGCCGCACCCGCAATGTGATGGGCGCGAAATCCGATCCCGTCTGGCTCAGCGTGCTCCGCGTCCTCATCCTCGGCGGCGTCGTCCTGGTGGCCGCCTACCTGTTCGCCACCGGCCGCGTTGGCACGAGCTTCCCGGTTTCCGGCATCATCCTCGCCGTGCTGGTCGTGGCGTACTCGTTCCTCACGAACCGTACGACCATCGGACGCCACATCTACGCGGTCGGCGGCAACAAGCACGCGGCTGAGCTGTCGGGCGTCAATTCGAAGCGCGTCAACTTCTTCGTGATGATGAACATGTCGGTACTGGCCTCGCTGGCCGGCATGATCTTCGTCGCTCGCTCGCAGGCCTCCGGACCGTTCGACGGAACCGGTTGGGAGCTCGACGCGATCGCCGCGGTGTTCATTGGCGGCGCGGCGGTCTCCGGCGGTATCGGAACCGTCGCCGGCTCCATCATCGGTGGACTCGTGATGGCCGTGCTGTCGAACGGGCTGGCGCTCAAAGGCATCCAGTCCGACCTCGTGCAGATCATCAAGGGCCTCGTACTCCTGATCGCCGTCGGCGTCGACGTCTACAACAAGTCACAGGGACGTCCGTCGATCATCGGGCTGATGACGCGCAACAAGAGCGGCCAAGGGCTAACCGACAACTCCACCTCAGCGCAGGTCACGCCGGGCGGCGGAACGCCGGACACCGCGGTGCCGGCCGACCTCAAGAAATAATTCTCACCCACTGATTCAGACTTCCACCCTTCACCACCACACACAGAAAGAAAGACAACCTCATGAAGAAGATCCTTCTTGCTGCGACCGCCGTCATGGCAGTTGCAGCACTCGGCCTCACCGGCTGCTCCTCCGACACCGGACGCGGCAGCGCGGCAGGAACCGACGCGCCTGCCAGTGGCTTCAGCGCCGACTCCCTCATCGGCGTCGCACTTCCCGACAAGACCAGTGAGAACTGGGTCCTCGCCGGCAGCCTCTTCGAAAAGGGACTAGCCGACGCTGGCTTCAAGGGCGACGTGCAGTACGCCGGTGCCAGCAACGCGGTCGCCGACCAGCAGCAGCAGATCTCCACCATGGTTACCAACGGCGCCAAGGTCATCATTATCGGCGCCAAGGACGGCGCGCAGCTCAGCACCCAGGTGGCTGACGCCAAGGCCGCGGGCGTGACCGTTATCGCGTACGACCGCCTCATCCTGAACACCGACGACGTTGACTACTACGTCGCGTTTGACAACTTCAAGGTTGGGCAGCTCCAGGGACAGGCTCTCCTCGACGGCATGGCCGCCAAGTTCCCGGACAAGACCAGCTACAACGTGGAGCTCTTCTCAGGTTCCGCCGACGATTCGAACTCCGCGGTCTTCTTCAACGGCGCCATGGACGTACTCCAGCCGAAGATCGACGACGGAACCCTGAAGATCGTCTCCGGCCAGACTGACATTGGCCAGACGGCAACCGACGGTTGGAAGCCGGAGAATGCCCAGCGTCGCATGGACACCCTCATGCAGGGCACGTACCAGACCGAGTCCGTCGACGGCGTCCTCTCGCCGAACGACACCCTCGCCCGCGCCATCATCACCTCGGTGCAGGATGCCGGCCAGGCTGAGCTCCCCGTCGTGACTGGTCAGGACTCCGAGGCCGCCTCGATCCCGCTGATCATGTCCGGCGTACAGTACTCGACCATCTACAAGGACACCCGCGCGCTGGTCAAGGAAGCCATCGCCATGGCATCCGCTTTGCAGTCTGGCGACAAGCCCACCGTCAACGACACCAAGTCTTATGACAATGGCAACAAGATCGTCCCCGCTGACCTGCTCACGCCAGTCATCGTTACCGCGGCTAACGCTGTCGAGGCGTACGCGGAGAACCCCGAGCTGTCTCAGCTCACCAAGTAGCACCCGTTAGTTACGAAGAGACCGGTCGACCCCCCTCGGGGCTGGCCGGTCTCTCCCGTTAACGCCATCGCGCACTCGACGCTCTGTGGTTGCGGAAGTTTTTCGGGCGCAGCGGAATTTATCAAGGTGCATGAGGCCAGTGGGAGTTTAGGCGGCTAGTTCGAGCCCGTCGTTCTCGGCGGGTTTGTCGGCGGGTTTGTTGATCCATGCCGTCGCGGGAATGGTCAGAATCTTTGGTGCTTGGCTGGTGCTGAATCGCTCGGGGAAGCGTGCCCTGGCCGCGTCCAGGGTCGCTGCACGTTCGACGGCCTTCGCCTCGGCGAGGCCGTAGTGCACGTCGGCGGGCGTATTCAGGCCGATCCCGGAATGGCGGCGGTTCTCTGGGGGTTGCGGGGTTTCGAGAGACCTCGCGGTCACTTTTTTCCCAGATCGGAGGACAAATATGTGGTCGTCACGTGCGCGACTGATGTTGCGCACGTGGGCTTGGTGTGGTCAGGTTTGGCCTCTGCTGGTGTTGATTTGCGTCATGATTTCGCGATTGGCGCCGCGGGTAGCGGCGAGGTCCTGGTGGCGGTCGCTCGGGGCATCCCGACCAGGTCGGCCGCGACGCGAGTGGAGGTTCCTCGGCTGGCCAGTTCGCGGTAGGCGGTCAGTACGGCAACGCGCACGGTGTTTCGTCCCGCGAGCTCTTCGAAAGACTTTCGAGTAGCTCGTGCATTTTTGACATGATCTCCAACGCCACCCCCGTCATTTCCAGACGCTGCTCGGTCTTGCTCAGCTGGCGGCGCAGCCGGACGATTTCCGCCTGCTCCGGCGTTAACCGGCCAATCTTCTCACCGGGTTTCTTCCCCGCAAGAGCACCGGCGTCACGCAGCTTGCGCCACTCCGTGATCTGCGAGGTAGACAGCCCTTCGGTGCGCAGATAGGCGCCGCCCTTGTGGTTCTTGATAGCCGCGTCTTACGCGGCGAGGTGCGTCAGCTTCTGCGCTGGGCTGAACGACCTTCTCGAGGTCGGACCACCAGCTCGGGGTCCCATCCTGGGAGGTGATGAGGTCGATGTCGAGACTGATTTCGCCTCCGACTCGAACGAACGTTGCCCACCCGCCGATGAGGATGGATGGCTCGAGGTCGTGACCCAGCCGGTCGACGAGTGCGCGGATGACTCCGTGCTCGTCTTCGTAGAGGTTAGGCACTGGTGCGTTGCTCCCAATCGGCGTCGGCGAATAGTTTTGCTTTCAGCGCACGGGTGAACTCGGCCGCCTGCCATCCCGGTCTCGCCCACAGGTCGGCGTAGGTTTGCGCGAGGCTGGCGTATCCGGAGCGCCAGGTGCGTGCCGCGACCGGATCTTCGGAGAGGATGATGACCTCATCGCCCACAGGAAAGTCAGGCTGCGCAAGTGCTTGGGTGGTGTAGACGATCCGTCGGCCGAGATCGGCGACGGTGTTGCGGCCACCGAGGTAGTGCACAGCAGCTCTGCTGCCGCTCAGTGCGTAGTCGACCGTCACATCGTCCAAAAATTCTTGGGTAGCGGGCAGGGTTGTCGACACCATCGTGTCGGCTCGCAGGCTGCGATGGGCGGCGAAGGCTTCGAGAAGCTTTCCCGGGGAGACGACGGTGTATCCGCGACGCGAATTGGCGCGAACAGCTCCGATGTCGAGAAGTCGGCCCAGCGCCTGATGAGTGGTGGACGGCGCTACGGCAGCCGCGTCGGCGAGAGCGCCGATGCTGGCCCAGTCTCGTTGATCGTCCAGCGCGGCGTCGGCCAACGTGCGCCAGACTATCTCCACGTTCTTCGTCGCACCATCATTGCCTTTTTCATAAAAATACGGAAGGCAATATCCGTATTTACATGGAAGAGACCATGGGTCTTGGAATCCCGATGTTGGCGGGCGCACTGCTCGAATCCCGTATTTGCTACCGTAAGCGTGACGGCGGCTGGCGATGTCGCCGTCGCGGCAGCAGTGCCGCAATTGGCAACGGGAGTCCACAAAAGCCTGATCAAACCGCTAAACCTGAACGCTGCTGATCGGTATTCAATAGTGGAAAAAACCACGACCCTAGATCAGAAGGTTGGGGGTTCGAATCCCTTCGGGCGCACAGATTCAGCCCCGTTTGACGTTACGTCGAGCGGGGCTTTTTTGTGAGAATCCGGCCAGGCCGACGCAACCTACGTAGAATCGGTCTCGTGTCCCTTCCCCGCTTCCTGTTCGCTGACCAACTCGGCCCGCACTACGACGACGGCGGGCCGATTGTGCTGGTTGAGGCGTCTGCCGTTCTCGAGCGTCGCACGTATCACCGGGCCAAGGCGCACCTCATCTTGAGTGCGCTTCGCCACCGAGCCCGCGAGTTGGGCGATCGCGTCGAGTTCCTGCGGGCAGAGCACTATCGGGACGTTCTCGCCGGTCGCGAACTGGAGGTGATCAACCCCACGTCGTGGGGTGCGCGCGCCCTGGTCGCCGAATTGGGGGCATCCGTTTTGCCCAGCAGGGGGTTTGTGACGAGCGAGCAGGACTTTGCTCGCTGGGCTGACGGACGACCGGCATCCCGACTCGTGATGGAGCAGTTCTACCGACACGTGCGAGCGAAAACGGGCGTCCTAATGCGGGGACCGGAGCCGGAGGGCGGCCGCTTCAACTTCGATCACGACAATCGACAGGCGCCCCCGCGAAATGCGGTCGGTCTCGGCCTGCCCGACCCGTGGGCTCCGGTGGAGGATGACATCGACGACGACGTTCGTCGCGACCTCGACGAGCTCGTCAGGGACGGCCGAGTGCACCTGATCGGAGCGGATGGTCCGCGTCGTTTCGCGGCGACCCGCGCGGAAGCGCTCGCGGCGCTCGATGATTTCATTGACACCCGTTTGTCAGACTTTGGGCCCTTTGAGGACGCGTCGCTGACCGGAGACAGTACGATGGCACACTCGCGGCTGAGCGTGCCACTCAACCTGGGCCTCCTGCACCCGCAGGAGGTCATCGACGCTGTCGTCGCTGCCTACGGTGCCGGTGGCGTGCCGCTGGCGAGCGTTGAGGCGGTGGTGCGCCAGATCATGGGCTGGCGGGATTGGGTCTGGCACCTGTACTGGCACCTCGGTGAGAACTACGTTGCCCGGAGCAACTTCCTCGCCGCCCACGAGCCCCTGCCGCCAGCGTTCCTGCAGTTGGATGGTGCTGCCGTCGAAGCGCGGTGTTTGAGTCACGTGCTCGATGAAGTGTCCCGCACCGGGTGGGCGCATCATATTCAACGTCTGATGATTCTCGGCAACTGGTCGCTTCAGAGGGGATATGAGCCGTCGGCGCTGTCGGATTGGTTTATCAATGCTTTCGTCGACGGAACGCCGTGGGTTATGCCGGCAAACGTTGTGGGTATGTCCCAGCACGCGGACGGCGGAATAGTCGCCACGAAGCCTTACGCCTCGGGTGGCGCCTACATTGCGAAGATGACGGATTTCTGCGGCAGCTGTCGGTTCAATCCGAAAATCAGGCTGGGGCCACAGGCCTGCCCATTCACGGCTGGCTACTGGGCGTTCCTCGATCGCGTGGAACCGCGCATCCGGGGTAATCACCGCATGGCTCAGCCACTAGCCGGTCTGAGGCGGCTCGCGGACCGCGACGCGGTTGTCGCCCAGGAGCGTGCGCGCACCCGCTGGTAGGCCTACCCGGCGAAAGCGGTACTCGGCAGGTCGCGCTCGCCGGCGATGATCGCGTCGACCAAGCGACGGGCGACATTCGCTGGGCTGTATCCCGTGGGCAGCCGTGGCGCTGACCCCTGGATCGGCCGGGTCGCCAGTCCGGTTTCGGTATGCCCGGGTCGGGCATCGAGAAAGCGGATGCCGTCCCGCCGCAATTCCCGGCCCGCCGCCTTGCCGAATGCCGCGAGGGCGGCCTTCGACGCCGAGTACGCCGCCATGTTCGCAGTCGGACTCTCGCTCACCACGCCGCTGAGAGTGAGGAAGAACGGATCGCGATGCGCGCCGGAGGATTCGACCAGGGCGGGATAGGCGGCCCGAAGCAGGCGCATGGGTGCCGTCGCGTTGACCGCCAGAAGAGCATCGATCGTTTCGTCCGAGACCTCAGCCATCGGTCCGAAGGCGACGAGTCCGGCGGCGTTCACGATTCCGTCGAGGCGGCCATGAGCGGCCAGGGCCGCGGCCACGAGCTGGGCGGCCGTGCCCGGATCCCGCAGGTCGCCGGTGATGGGGGCTCCGGCGATTCCGGTCTCGCTGATGCGTTCCGGATGGCGACCGTGCAGGGTGAGCAGGGCGCCATCCGCGCTCAGGAGTCGCGCGATCTCACGGCCCAAACCGCCGGTGGCACCGATGACGAGAATGGATGAGCCGGCGAGAGAAGTCATAGTGTCAGAGTAGACGGGATGCTGTGTGGTTGCGCAAGATTAGGCTTTCCACCCCCAAGCTGGGATACGATCGGCAGACGTGAGCAAAACTCAACGAGTCTGTATTCGTTTTATCTTTCAAAGATCCGATACGTGCTTGCGCCTGAGTTTCTCACCGGGCAATGTTCGGGCGCCCGGTGAGGAAGGCATTCCTGCGAGGGACTGCCTCGGTGGGACGAGGGGTAGGGCCCTCGTTCCATCGCCCCACCTTTCGCCTAGCCCTGGCCCGCCCCGTCGTCGCTGGGACAATCGATGCGCAGCTTGTCGCACAGCACGGTCAGCTGCTCCAGCTCGGTTTCGCTGAGCGTCTCTCCGATCCGCTCGGCAATCGACCTCATGTGATCAACGGCGACCCGCCGAAACAGCGCGAGGCCGGCATCGGTCAGCTCGATGATGGCGCCGCGCCCGTCGGTCGGGTCGGTGTGCTTGTGCACATAGCCGCGCGAGACGAGGCGGTCCACGAGCCGGCTCACGCTCGGCTGCGTCAGCAGCACGTGCTGGTTCAGATCACGCAAGCGGATGCGCCGGTCCGGCTGCCGAGACAAGTTAAACATCACGTCGTACTCGTTGAGGGAGATTTCCTTGGAGGGAAAATTCGACGCCAGACTGCGCATGATGGCGACCTGGGCCCGAAACAGGGACTCCCACGCGCCCACCGCGATCGTTCGATCCACCACCTGCGCCTCCTTGCCTCGTTTACCACGTCGTTCTCCAAGAATAGAGACTCGAGCGGGGGCGCGGGCACCGTGCGGGCCGTGGGCCAGCATCTGCGAGGCCGGACAACAGTTAGGTTCTTGGCATGAAACTCGCAGGTGATTTTGTTGACGAAAGGTGGCGCCCGTTACCTATTCGTTATATGTTTTAGGTGCGTCAACCGTTTGCTGTGGCGGAAGACGTGAAATGTGATTGCAGGACACTCTTGGTGCAAGGGAAGAGGGTCAGTCGTAGCCTCTGCGACTGACCCTCAGTCCGTTAACGCGGCATCACGCGATGTCCGCCAGACCGGCTTAGAACAGGTCGGGGCTCGGCGTGGTCGACTGGCGGATGGCGACGTCCGCGTGGCGGTCGAAGCGATAGCCGACGCCGCGCACGGTGCGCACGATGTCTTCGTAGCGCCCGAGCTTGGAGCGCAGGCGACGAACGTGCACGTCGATGGTGCGCTCGTTCGGGGTGTCTTCTTCATCGGCGGAGTTCCAGAGCGCGGAGATGATCTCGGCCCGGTCGATGGTGCGGCCCTCGCGCAGTACGAGGTACTGCAGCAGTTCGAACTCCTTGTAGGTCAGCGCGGCCGTCTCGTTGTCGAGGATGACGCGCTTGCGGGAGATGTCGACGACTACACCGCTGCGAGCGCGGTCGAGCTCTTCGGGCTCTGCGCGGTGCGCAGCAAGTGCGGACGGGTCCTGCAACGCGAGACGCACGACGTCCACGTCGCGTCCGCCAGCACCCTCCGGTGCCAGTGCGACGGCGGCATAGGTTTCGGCGGAGGGAGCGATGCCGGCGGCCAGGGCCTTGAGCGCCTCAACGATACGGTTCAGGCTCGTGCCGGCTGCGGCCGCCTTGGCCTCGTCGATGCCGACGTAGAGCACGAAGCCGCGAGCCTCGGTGCCGGTCGGTACGGCGCGAATGCGCGGTGCGGCAACCGGCGGAGCCAGGGTCAGCTCGGGGCGGTTGAAGTGGGCGGGGCGAGTGGCGTGGATTTGTGCGAGAGACATGAGGGGTCCTTGACTGTTCGATCGAAGGGAGCTCGACGGATGCGCGAAAGCGCTGCTCCGTGGTGGCTCCGGATGGCCCGTGGGGCCGGAGGGGGAGTGCTTCAAACAAGCGCTCGGGGCGTCGGTCTGACGAATGAAATCAGTCAGGAACAGGACGCCTAGGGGGAAGTCTCGGTTAGCGGCACATTCGGCAACAGCGGATGGCGGGGGTGCCGGCCATCATCATGGCGGCAGTCCCGGGGGCCTCGAGGGAGGTCAGGGGGCGTGCGCTGGTTGTCATAACTGCGAGTAAAGCGGAATGTGACGCCGTGTGTCAATTTGGCGTCGCGGTAAGTCGCCGCATGACGCGCACCACGTTCGCGGGGCACCGCCCATTTAGGCGAATCCGTGCACAATCACGACTTTGTGAAATATTCCATGCTCAGGATCTACTCAATCAAAGATTATTGATGTGAACCGGGTCTGGCGTGTTGCCGGTCGCAGAACCTGCGCGCGCCGGCCGGGTCTCGTCGATCAGGAGGAAGGCCGGGGCGTCAGACCAGGCCGTACAACCGGTCGCCGGCATCGCCGAGGCCGGGCACGATATAGCCCTGCTCGTCGAGCTTCTCGTCCACGGCACCGAGCACAATCGTCACTTCGCGGCCGGCCAGGGCTTTCTCCACGGCGGCGAGCCCTTCCGGCGCGGCCAGGATGCAGATGGCCGTCACGTCGACCGCGCCGCGGTCGAATAGAAAGTTGATGGCGGCAATGAGCGAACCGCCGGTGGCGAGCATCGGGTCGAGAACGAAACACTGCCGATCCGAGAGATCGTCGGGCAGGCGCTCGGCGTAGGTCGTCGGCTGCAGAGTCTCTTCGTTGCGCGCCATGCCCAGAAAGCCAACCTCGGCGGTCGGCAGCAACTTGACCATGCCCTCGAGCATGCCGAGGCCGGCGCGCAGAATCGGCACGACGAGCGGTTTCGGGTCGCTGATGCGCACGCCTTGGGCGGCAGACACGGGGGTCTGCACGGTGACGGCCTCCACCCGCACGCCACGGGTGCCCTCGTAGGCGAGCAGCGTCATGAGCTCCTCGACGAGCGATCTGAACAGCGGTGACGGCGTGTTCTTATCGCGAAGCACGGTGAGCTTGTGCGTGATGAGCGGGTGGTCGGCAACATGGACTCGCATAGGCTCAATTCTACTAGAGGCAATCCCCCGGCTTAAGGTGACACATGCGTGCACAAGATCAACACGAAGAGTGGATGCTGCTCGCCCTCAGCGAGGCGCGCGCGGCGCTCTCCTCCGACGACGTACCGGTGGGAGCCGTCGTCATCGATGCTGCGGGCGTGGTAATCGGGCGCGGCCGCAACGAGCGGGAACTGCACCAGGACCCGACCCTGCACGCCGAGGTCGTCGCTATCCGGCAGGCCGCCGCGCACACCGGTGACTGGCACCTGACCGGCGCCACTCTGATCGTCACCCTCGAGCCCTGCGTGATGTGCGCGGGCGCGATCCTCGCCGCCCGGGTGCCCACGGTCGTGTTCGGCGCCTGGGACGCGAAGGCGGGCGCGGCCGGATCGGTCTACGACGTGCTGCGCGACCGCCGGCTCAACCATCGGGTTGAGGTGTTCGCCGGCGTCAATGACGCCGAGTGTGGCGAAGTTCTGCGCGAGTTTTTCGAGAACCCGGCCCGTCGGGCCGCGCGCTGAGGCCTACTCCAGGCCCTTGATCACAAAGGTGTCGGTGGGCGGATTGGCCAGGTTCGGGTCGAAGAAGATGTCGGGTTCGAGATAGATCGTGCGGGCCAGCGGCACCGCCGCGCGTATTCGGGTTTCAACGGCATTGATGTCGGTTGCGACGTCGGCGAACCGGTGCTCGCCGTCGAAGGCCAGCTTGGCGCCGACCAGAATCTCGTCCGGGCCGAGGTAGAGCGTCTTCAAATGGATGATGCGCTTGGTCTCCGGACCGTTCAGAATGGCCGCTTCTATGGCGTCGAAGTCCTTCTTGCTGGCGCCCTCGCCCACGAGCAAACTCTTGGTCTCAATCCCGAGAATGATCGCGACCAGAACGAGCAGTGCGCCAATCAGGAGAGTTCCCACGGCGTCCCAGAGCGGTTCATCGGTGAGGATGGTCAGGCCGACCCCCACAAAGGCGAAGGCGAGGCCGGTGAGAGCCGCGACATCTTCGAGCAGCACCACGGGCAGCTCTGGCGCCTTGGCGTGCCGAATGAACTGCACCCAGGACTGTGTGCCGCGGGTGTGATTCGACTCCCGAATCGCGGTGCGCAGCGAAAATCCTTCGAGCACCATTGCGATGGCGAGTACCAGAATCGGCAGCCAGGCATTTTCGAGCGGATGCGGATGCTGCAGCTTGTCGAAACCCTCATAGAGCGAGAAGACCCCGCCGATCGAGAATAGAATGATCGACACCACGAAAGCGTAGACGTAGCGTTCCCGGCCATAGCCAAACGGATGCTCCAGGTCGGCCCGCTTCTTCGCCTTGCGACCGCCGAGCAACAGGAGCAGCTGGTTCCCGGCATCCGCTACCGAGTGCACCCCCTCGGCGAGCATCGACGACGATCCGGAGAAGCCCCAGGCCACGAACTTGGTCACTGCGATGCCCAGATTTGCCGCGAATGCTGCCACGATTGCTTTGTTTCCGCCGGATGCGCTCATGAAAACATCTTAGAACCGCGCGTCTGCGGTCGAAGGCTGCGCCCGGGCTGGCCGTTTTGGGCGTCCCGGGGGCGCAAAAAAGTAGACTGGTCGGATGACTTCTTCCCAGAACGTGACTCTGCCCACGATCGCCTTCCTCGGCGCCGGTTCCATGGCCCGCGCCATTCTGGCCGGCCTGCTGAAGCCCGGTGTGACCGTCACGGGCGGCATCCGGGTCACCAACCGCACCGCGGTGAAGGCCGCTGAGCTGGCCGACACCGAGGGGGTCACCGCGTACGCGACCGAGGTCGACAAGGATGCGAACCTCAAGGCCATCGATGGCGCTCAGATCGTCATCATCGCCGTCAAGCCTTACATGGTCGCCGATCTGCTGGCCGAAATCGGCAGTTCCCTTGCACCCGGCACGCTCATTCTGAGTGTCGCGGCCGGCGTGACCATCGACACCTTTGAATCGCTCCTGCCCGAAACCGTGCACGTCATCCGCACCATGCCGAACACCCCGGCAGTGGTCGGCATGGCCGTCACCGGCATCAGCGCAGGCACCCGATCGAGCGACGCCGACCTGGAGCTCACCCGCGCCCTGTTCGCCACGGTCGGCGACGTGCTGGTCGTGCCCGAGAGCAAGCTCGACGCCCTCAGCACCATCTCCGGTTCCGGCCCGGCCTACGTGTTCTACCTGATCGAGCAGCTCACCGAAACGGCTATTAGCAAGGGCTTCACCCCCGAAGAGGCCGCCGTCATGGTCAACGGCACCTTCCTCGGCGCGAGCGCGCTGCTCGCCGTCTCCGACAAGTCGCCGAGCGAGCTGCGCCGCCAGGTGACCAGCCCGGCCGGCACCACCGAGCGTGCCGTCTGGGAACTCGAAAAGGGCGGCCTAAAGGAGCTCTTCGACGCCGCAACGGATGCCGCACTCGCCCGTGCGAAGGAACTCGCCGCCTCGTAGGCCTCCCGCTAGAGCCGTGCGCGCATTACAGCCCTGCGCGCCTTACAGCCCTTCCGCGATGGCCGCCGTCGCTTGCAGCCACGCTGCACGGGTGCGCGGTGCCAGGGCGTCAATGTTGAGCGGGCCGCCACCGACCAGTGAGGCGTCGTAGGGCACGTCGACGACCGTGCGGGTGAGTTGGCGAAAGTGGTCGTGCAGACGCTTCGACAGTTGCTCGTCAGCGGTTTTCGACGGCGAGGCGAGCACGGTGACCGCCTGGGCAACCTTGTCCGCGTGGCCCTTCTGTCGCAGGCCGTCGATCAGTGACGCCGCACCGTAACCGGTGTCCTCCCGAATGGTCGACACGATCACCAGCTGGTCGGCGGTATCGACCGCCGCCTCCCAGTTGCTGGCTCGCATGTTGTTGCCGGTGTCGATGACGAGAACCCGGTAGAAACGGCTCAGCGTCGTGTGCAGTTTGCGAAAAGCGTCGTCGTCGATGCTCGCTGCACCCGCCGGGTCGAGGTCGGAGGCGAGCGCGTCGAACTGTGCGTCGCCCTGCGAGCGCACATAGTTGTCGAGGTCGCCCACCCGGGAACGGGCATCGCCAAACCGGTCGAGGTCGCGCAGCAGGTCGACGGCGGTATTGGTGTGTCTGGCCGCTTGGGCGCGAACGCCGAGCGTGCCCATGGTTTCGTTGTTGTCCCAGGCGAGCGTGTAGCCGCCACGGTAGATGCCGAAGGTGGCCGCAATGAGAAGCGTCGCCGTGGTCTTGTGCGCTCCGCCTTTGGGGTTGAGCACCACGATGGTGCGCGGGCCGTTCAGGCTGCGCTGCACGGCCGCGATGGCGGTGCGCTGCCTGCGCTCGGTGGAACTCGGCGTGGGTGAGACCAGGCCGCCGCTGAGGCGGCGCACGGCGCCCTGCCAGCCGTGCTCGGCCGGTCCGGCTGGTGCCGGTGGCCGGGAGCTGAGAAAGTCGGCCAGGTTGGGCGCAACGGGTGACGCTGCGGGTGATGGCGGCGTGGCATCCGCTGGGGGCGCCAACAGCGACTCGAATAGCGCGCTCGCCGGCGCTGCGACGGGCGGCTGCAGCAGCGTGGCAAACGGCGTCGGTTTCTCGATGTCGCTCACAACGGGCAGGGGCGCAGTTTTCGCCGGCTTCGGGCGGCCGACCACGACGACCGGTCCGGCGGATTCGACTCTCCCGTTGGGATGCACGGTCAGCGGCCAGTCTCCCTGCTCGTCACTGACCTGCAGCAGAACCGACTTTCCGCGGCTCCGGGCAGTCTCGACCACGAGGCCGATGATCTCCTCGCGAACTCCGGCTTCATCGGTGCCGGTGACGCGGCGGCGGGAACCATCGATGGTCACCTCGCCCGTCGTGTCGGTCTGAACTGCGGCGACAATATCGGCCGGGGTGTTGGCAAGAGCGGGCACGTCGGGTGACATGGGTGAGCCTTTCCGTTCGCGCACACGTCGTCAGCGCGCAACCTCGGGTGAGCTGCTGCGAGAAATGTCCGTAAATAGGAGACTAGCCGGTCGTCTCCCCCAAATAGGGGGAGAGCTAGGAACCGAGCGCGGCGAACCGCTCGATATCGGCCTCGGCCCCGGACACGATGATGAGGTCGTGGTTGGAGACAACGGTCTCCGCTGTCGCGTAGGTAAACGGTTTTCCGGGGCTCTTGACGCCGACGACGGTCACGTTGTACTTGCGGCGCACCCCGGAATCAATGAGGTTGAGGCCGCGGATCGGCTTCGGCGGGTACATCTTCACCAGGGCGAAATCGTCGTCGAACTCGATGAAGTCGAGCATGCGACCCGACACCAGGTGGGCGACCCGTTCGCCGGCCTCGGCCTCGGGGTAGATGACGTGGTTGGCGCCGATGCGTTCAAGAATCTTGCCGTGCGACTTGGAGATGGCCTTGGCCCAGATCTGCTGGATCTTAAGGTCCACCAGGTTGGCCACGATGAGCACGCTGGCTTCCACCGATGAGCCGACGGCGCAGACCGCGATCGAGAAGTCCTGCGCGCCGATTTGTTGCAGGGCCTCGAGAGAACGGCCATCCGCTTGAACGGCATGAGTGACGCGCTCCGACCACTTGGATACGAGCGCCTCGCTCGTGTCGACGACGAGTACTTCGCGGCCCAGTCGGTCGAGCTGGCCGGCCGTGGCTGCGCCGAACCGTCCGAGCCCGATGATGAGCACGGGGGCGTCGTGTTTGATGCGATCAACCAACGATGGGTCTCTCTTCCGGGCGTTTGAACAGTTGCCTGCTGTGGCTTGCGGCCAGTGCTGCCGCGAGAGTCACTGTACCAACCCGGCCCATGAACATCGTCGCCGCCATGACGTAGACGCCCTCAGGCGGCAGGTCCGCTGTAAGTCCGGTGGACAGTCCGCAGGTCGCGAAGGCGCTGATCACGTCGAACAGCACGATGTCGAAGGGTTGCTTCGAGATGTGCAGAATCAGGATGCTGGCGACGGCGACGGTGGTCGCGCCCCACAGCACGACGCTGACCGAGAGGCGCAAAATGTCGCTCGGAATGCGCTTGCCAAACGCTTCCATCTCCTGCTTGCCGCGTGCTTCGGCAAAGGCGGCGAGAAAGAGGATGGCCAGGGTCGTCACCTTGATACCGCCAGCGGTCGACGCCGACCCGCCACCGATGAACATGAGCATGTCGCTGAGCAGCAGGCTCGACCCGTGCAGGTCGCTGATGTCGATGGTTGCGAAACCGCCCGAGCGCGTCATCACCGACATGAACAACGATTGAAAGATGGTGTCGCCGGCATTCAGCGACCCGAAGGTCTTCGGATTGTCGAACTCGAGAATGATGTAGAAGATCATGCCGAGGATCATCAGGGCGATCGTCGTGACCAGGGTGAGCTTGACGTGCACCGACCAGCGGCGCGGCCTGCGCCAGCCGCGCGCAAAGGCGTAGATCACCGGAAACCCGAGGCTGCCGAGGAACACACCGATCATGAGCGCGCCGAGAAACCAGTAGTCGCCGGCGAACTGGTCGAGTCCACCGGAGTTCGGGTTGAACCCGGTGTTGGTGAACGCCATCGCGGCGTAATAGAAGCTGTGCCACAGAGCTTCGCCGATCGCGACGCCATCAAGCAGCATGCGGGGAAAGAGCAGCGCTGCAACGCCGACCTCGATGACGAGTGCGCTGATCGCGACGGTCAACAGCAGGCTGCCGACCTCGCCGAGCCGAACGGTCTGGCCCTCGTTGACCGGGCCGGCATGGATGCGGGAGGGGTTGGAGTCGCTGGCCGCCATTAGCTTGGCGCGCAATCCGAGCCGCCGCGAGATGACCAGTCCCATCAGGGACGCGAGCGTCAGAACGCCGATGCCGCCGATGTTGACGCCGACGAACACGAGAATGTTGCCGAACGCTGACCAGTGCGTTGCCATGTCGACCGTGGTGAGGCCGGTGACGCAGATGACAGAGACCGCAGTGAACAGGGCGTCGTGCAGGGGCGTGATCGTGCGATCGGCCGAGGCGATCGGCAGCGAGAACAACACCGTGAACACCAGGATGAGCGCGGTGAACACCAGAATGGCGAAGCGCGATGGCGACTTGTGGGCGAGCGCATCCACGCCATCGCGGAGGCGCACCAAAATGGAGAGTGGGCGCGGAAAAAATGGTTCAGTTCCGGTTCGAGACAACACCTGGAACCCCCGATTGACCTGCGACTATTGCCAGTTTGAAATGGTACTACGCAGCGGTGGTGATTACCCAGCAGTAATGACTACCCTGAAGTTATGGCAGACATCTTTACCGTGGTGGCGGATTCGGCAAGGCGGGACATCCTGCGCATCCTCTTGGAGCGCGCTGTTCCCACGGGCGAAATTCGCGGTCCCTCCGGGGATGTTCGCGGCGAGCTGAGCGTGTCCGACATCGTCGGGCACCTCGGCCTGAGCCAGCCGACCGTCTCCAAACACCTCAAGGTATTGCGCGAAGCAGGCCTGGTCACCGTGCGTGAAGACGGGCAGCACCGGTTCTACCGGTTGGAGTATTCACCGCTCGAAGAGATCGAGGACTGGCTGATTCCGTTCCTCAGCGTCGACTTCGACCAGGCCGTCAAGAACGCCGATCTCGAGGCCGACGCTGGCCTGAAAGAAGAGCAGCGTGCGTTCGCTTCGGCGATCGGCAAGGCCTTCGCTGACGCTTCGCAAATGTCACACGTCGTCAAAGATGCCACCGCGAAGAAGTGGCGCAGAAACGGCTAGATCAGGCCCGATCCGCCCCCTGAGTAGTTGGAGCGGGTTTTGTCCGGTAGAATGGTGTTTTCGTGTCAGTCGCGGGCCCCGCGACTAAACCAATACTTGTGAGGTCCGTGTGGGTTCTGTAATTAAGAAGCGACGCAAGCGTATGGCGAAGAAGAAGCACCGCAAGCTGCTTCGCAAGACTCGCCACCAGCGTCGTAATAAAAAGTAGATCGACTTCGTAGTTTTTTAACTGCTCATCGAGCAAAGCGCTAGCCCCTCGGGACTGGCGCTTTTTGCTGTCTCCGACCGTTCCTTGGTCGATGCGCCACCGTGCCCGTCGTCTCGAGGTGCAAGTCACCCTAGGCTGGAACGATGGCCACCGCACACCTGACCCTGATCGGCAAGCCCGGTTGTCACCTCTGCGACGACGCACGCGACCTGGTCGGCAGTGTCGTCGCCAAGCTCGCTGGCGACCCTGGCGCGCCCACTATCACGTTCGAGGAACGTTCCATTCTCGATGACGCCGAACTGCACGAGCTGTACCTCGAGGACATCCCGGTGCTCCTCATCAACGGCAAAGTGCACAACTACTGGCGTATCGATCCCGTGCGCCTGCGTACCGCCCTACTGGAGGTCTCATGACCATTCGCCACATCGTCTGCTGGAAGCTCACCGCACTCACGCCCCGCAAGAAGGCCGATGATGCCGCAGGCATTGTGGCCGGCCTGGAGGCGCTGGTGGGTATCGTTCCCGAGATTCGGGCGTTGACGGTTGGGCCGGATGTTGCCGGTGACGAAAACTGGGACGTCGCGCTTATCGCCGACTTCGACGACCTCGAGGCCCTCGACCGCTACCAGAAGCACCCGGAGCACAAGAAGGTCGGCGCGTTCATTCGCACCGTCGTGGCTGATCGCCTGGCCGTGGACCTCGAGGTCTAGCCGGCGCCGATCTCTGTGACGGGGCGGGGGAATCCGCTGGCGTAGGCTAGGCCGGTAAATTTGCGACACGCCAGATGCTCGGACCGGCGTGTCGCAAATTTTACCGGCATTACGTACCGGCCCGGCGGGGTTACTACGGCTCGAGGCGGGTCGGGCCGCGGAACAGGTAGGTGACTTCGCGAATGCTCGCCTGGTGCAGCATGAGCATCAGCACGCGGGCCAGGCCCATGCCGAAACCGCCGTGCGACGGCACGCCGTAGCGGAAGAAGTCGAGGTAGCCCTCGATCTCCTTCGGGTCGAGGCCCTTCTCGATCGCCTGCGCTTCGAGCACCTCGATGCGGTGCTCGCGCTGGGCGCCGGTGGAGATCTCGGTGCCGTTGAAGATGAGGTCGTAGCTCTTGGTGATCGACGCGTCTCCGTCGTGACGCATGTGATAGAACGGACGGATGCTCGAGGCGTAGTCGGTGAGGAAGACGAACTCGTGCCCATACTTCTCAGCCACGTAGGCGGCGATCTGGCGCTCGCCCTCCGGGTCCATGTCGTCGTCGTCGCGGGGAACCTCGTAGCCGCGGCTCTTCACAATCTCCTTGGCCTCGGCCAGCGGGATGCGCGGGAACGGGGTGCTCGGAACGGTCACCTCGACGTCGAACAGGGCGAGCACCTCGTTGCCGTGCTTGGCCTTGACAGCGGTGAACCCGGCGACCATGAGGTCTTCGTGCAGTTGCATGACGTCGTCGTGGCTGTCGATCCAGCTGATCTCCGAGTCAACGCTGGTGAACTCGGTGGCGTGGCGGCTGGTGAACGAGGGGTCAGCGCGGAACGCCGGGCCAACCTCGAAGATCTTGCCGAAGCCGGCCGACTGGGCCATCTGCTTGAAGAACTGTGGGCTCTGCGCCAGATACGCCTTGGTGTCGAAGTAGCCGACCTCGAACAGCTCGGCGCGGGACTCGCTCGCACTCGCCATGAGCTTGGGGGTGTGCAGTTCGATGAAGTCGTGCTCGATCCAGTAGGTGCGCAGCGCGTGCTCGAACGTGGTCTGGATGCGGAAGATGAGGTTCTGCTTCGGGTTGCGCAGGTCGAGGAAGCGCCAGTCCATGCGCTTGTCGAGGCTCGAGTCGGCCGCGATCGGCGTCTCGGGAATGGCGGCGGACACCACGGTGAGGGTGGCCAACTTGATCTCGATGCCGCCGAGCTTCACCCGCTCGTCGTGCTTGAGCGTCCCGGTGACGGTGACGAAGGTGCCCTGGGCTAACCCTGAGATGCTGGTAGCCGGCTCGTCGGCAACGACGACGCCATCGGCATCCGTTGTACGGGGATTGACCAGCTGCACGGCGCCGGATTCGTCGCGGAGGACGACGAATTGCACCTTTTTCTGGTCTCGAACGGTATCGACCCAGCCGGACACCGATACGGGGCCGTCGTCGAGAGCGGACAGGTTCTTGATTAATACGCGCGAAGTCACTGTTCGAGCTTAGCCGGAGCCGCTCGCGGAGACCCGCCGAGGAGCGCCCGGTAGAGTGTGGTTCGGGAGGGACGGTTCATGACGCAGAGCAAACTTGAGGTCGATACCGGGGCCGTTCGCGGCCTCGCCGAGAATTTCGACGCCGTTCGTCGCGGCCTCAGCGATGCCAGCGCAGTCAGCGCGGAGTTGGGCGCCATGGTCGGCCATGCTCATTTGGCGAGCGTGATCGACGATTTCTCTTCGAAGTGGGATGACCGTCGCAACGAACTGACCGAGCAGCTCACGCAGATGCATACGATGGGGCAATCCATCGCGGACGGCTTCGAATCGGTGGATTCCGAACTCGCTCGAGCGTTGACTGAAACTCCTCCGTCGTGAGCGGTTACGATCCGCTCCCGGGCGACCCGACCAGCGTGCGCTCAGCGGCGACCAGGTACACACTGACAGCGGATGCCGTGCGCGAATCGGCCGCCGAACTGCGCCGGCTCATTGCCTCTGATGACCTGGGCCGGAGCGAGGCCGTATCGGCACTCGTGGAGCTGTCCGGCGACGTCGCCGGCCGGCTGGAAAAGCTGCACGGCCGCTATGAAACGGCGGGCTCGTCTCTCTCCGCCTACGCCGATTCCCTGGAAACGGCCCAGACAATGGCGCGGCAGGCGATCGATGCGCGTGATTACGCGGCGGGCGAAGCCGCGACCGCTCAGTCCTGGGCCGACCACTATTCCGACGCGGCGAGCGAAGCAACCGACCCGGCAGACCAGATCGATGCCCAGCGACTCGCACTCGCTCACGAGTCGGTCGTTGACGATCTGACCGTTCAACTCGCAGCCACCCTGCAGAACTATCACGATGCGGTTGCACTGCGCGATACTGCCGCGGCCGTCGCTGCGGAGCGAATCGCTACCGCTATCGATCAGGATGGCCTCAATGACTCCCTCTGGGATAATTTCAGCGGGTGGGTCGCGGAAAACGCTGCCGTCCTGACGAGCATCAAGAATATTCTGGGTTACCTCGCCGCCGGGCTGGCTATTCTCAGCCTGTTCTTTCCGCTATTAATCCCGTTTGCCCTGGCCATCGCCGGCGCAACGGCCCTGCTGAGCCTCGTGCTCGCCAGCACCGGACAAATCTCCTGGATCGAGTTCGGCCTGGACGCGCTCACGTTCGCGAGCCTGGGTGTCGCTGCCATCGCCGGCGTTGCACTCAAGGGAACGATGGCCGCCTTGAAGTCCACGCGAGTGGCCCATCTCACCGGTTTGGGGACCAGCAAGAACCCCCTGCGGTCTGTCACCGCGAGCTTCAATGGGGTGCTCCCGAGCAAGGTCGGTACCGCGAACAAGGTGGTCTGGTATCGAGAAGTATTTTCGACCAAGGGAGTAGCCAACGCCAAGGCATCGCGGGTATTGAACAATGCCCGAGCTGGTGCCGGTGGCCCGGGCGATGATCTGCTCGTTGGTCTCGGCAAGGTCAATATCGGGTTTCAGCGCGTGGAATTGGCCATCCCCTCCCTGCTCAAGGGGGCGAATTTGGCCCTCGATCAGCTCGGACTCCCGGCGCAGGTACTCAACCCCGTTATGCCCGACGCCATTGATAACGTCCTCAACGCGGGTGCCTCCCTCGACGATTGGTACAAGCAGGTCAACGACCAGGCAACATGGAGAGTGGGATCGTCATGGTGAAGCCGGGTTGGCAGAAGCGGGCACTCCGTGTCTCGGACCGCGTGTTCTTCGGGTCCCTGGTGTTTTTCGTCATTGTCTGTATGGGGCCAGCGCTCGTCATCGCGGTGCTCGGGCTCCTGACCGGCTCGACGCCGACCGAGGAACAGGGCGGGTTCTTCGGCTGGAGCGCCGAGTATCCGGCGTTCAACCCCCAATCGTGGACGCTGTTCATCCCGGCAGCCGGAATGCTGTTCCTCTCTATTTGGACCATCCCGCTGCCACTGCAACGGTTTCCCAAACCGGGGCGCGCCACGTTCGCCTGGTTTGCCTTCGTGGCCTTCCTGTTCTCCATTCCGTTGGGCACCGCCTATTTCGGCGCTCCCGGCATCCATAACGAAGGCACGCTGGCGTTGTTTGTCTACCTCGTGGCGTGGCTGCTCTTCGTCGTACGCGACATCCTGGGCTGGGTGCATCTCGTTCCGCTGGCCTGGCGTGACGGCCCATCGGTGCGCACTCGCCGCGCAGGGAAGCCAGCGTCGGCGGATGCCTGAATCCGTTTCGCCGCAGCCAGCTGCAATATCGGCGCCGCGTGTTCGATGCGCCTACCGACTCGTACTTCCCCCGGGCTGGGTTCTGATTCCGGTAGGCGACTCGGCGGATGCTGCCATTACGAATCTGGTCGACCGACAATTTGCCGGCCTGCCCACTGACACGTACGGCCCGCAGAAGAAACGACTCGGGGCCGGCCTGCGCACCATCGCGGCAGAAGCGCGCCGAGCCGGTGGGCTTGACCTCGTGTTTCCACTGGCGATGCCGTGGCTGGTTCCAGTTTCAGCAGGAATCGTGATGAGCGAGGTGCGCACCGACGCTCCGTCAGACACTGCCGTCGCCCTTTTGGCGGAACGAATGCAGCCCAGTGGACCGAACGCGACGGTCGCCCGCACCAGAGCCGGGCGCTGCGTGCGAGAAATTGTTGATCTGCCGCGTGCGCCGGACGGAAACGGTCGCCTCACAGTGGCCGCCGTGCGTACGGTGCACTACAGCTGGCCGGTCCCCGGCGCACCGGGGAGCTTCCTGGTGTCAGCGCTCACGGTCTCCGGAGCGCCGATCGCGGAGTTCGAACCAATAGTCGAAGCGCTCACCGAGCTCTTCGACGTCATGATGGAATCGGTGGTTTGGGCATGACAGCAACCATTCGGGTCGACTTTGATCGTGACCTCTGGCTCTACGTTCCCGAGGAATGGCCCTGGAACCAATTCGCGCACCTCGACGACTGGGCCGGCACAATCACGGGACTGTTGACGGATGCCCACACCCTCGATGCGGCCACCGCGCGCTGGATCGACGAATCCTTGCACTCGATTGCGAACGATTGCCCAGAAACCGAGTCGCGCTTTGTCTACCTGGCGAACCCGGCGGAGTACGTCTTCTTTGTGAGCGTGCTGTACCCCGCCAGCTCAGCCGAGCTGACCCTCGACGACCTCGCGGCGGTGCACGACCCCGCCGCGACGAGCCCCGTCACGGCGACCACGTTTTCGTCGGAGCTGCTCGGTGACGGGGTGCGCACCATCCGCTACGCCGACGTGGGGGAGCCCGATCATGACATTGCCGCGATTGCGCAGTATGCGTGGAAGGGTGACGACCTGGACGTGGTGGTGATCGCCGCCAATTTCAACATTGCGCTGATGACCGAGTTGCTGCCGATCGTGGATGACCTCGCTCGGAGCATCAGCATTCTTGACGCCTGAGCGCTCTCACGGCGGTTTCAAGGCTGGTCCCTCCGTAGACTAGTCGGGTGGTAGCCAGTCAAGTGCATCTCGTGCGTCACGGTGAGGTTTATAACCCCGAACGCGTGCTCTACGGACGGCTGCCGAACTACCGGCTCTCCGAGCTGGGCGTGCTCATGGCGGCCACCGCCGCCGACGAACTGGTCGAACGCGGCCGCGCGGTCGTGCGCGTCATCGCCTCGCCGCTGCAGCGCGCGCAGGAATCGGCCGCCCCGGTCGCGACAGCTTTTTCGCTGTCGATCGACACCGACGAACGCATCATTGAACCGACCAACGTCTTTGAAGGCAAGCGGATGCGCGGCCAGGGCGGCGCGCTCCGCGACCCGCGCAACTGGCCGGCCCTGATCAACCCCCTGAAGCCGAGCTGGGGCGAACCGTTCCGCGCCGTCTCCGAGCGGATGCTTGCGGCGATCGACGAGGCCTGGAACTCGGTCGACGAGGGCGACGTCGTGCTGGTCAGCCACCAGCTGCCGATCTGGATGGTGCACCGCTCCCTCGCCCATGAGCGGCTCGCCCATGACCCGCGTCAACGCCGCTGCGACCTGTCGAGCATCACCACCCTCTCCTGGCACGGCGATCACTTCGCCGAAACCGCCTACGCCAGCCCGGCACTGGCCCTTCTCGACCCGAGCAACGATGTGGGTGCCGTATGAACCGCCGCAGCCTTCCACTGATCGCACTCGCGGCCGCCGCGTTGCTCCTCGCCGGCTGCTCTTCTGACCCGCTCGCCGACCAGTACCGGGAGGGCTCGAGCAAGGGCTTCATCGCCGGCGACGGCAGCGTCACCGAGATCGCCCTCGCCGATCGCGGTGACGCTATCAACTTCTCCGGCGTGACCGAGACGGGCGAGACCGTGACGAGTGCTGACAAGCTCGGCGAAGTTCTCGTCGTCAACTTTTGGTACGCGAGCTGCGCGCCGTGCCGCGCCGAGGCATCCGACCTGCAAAGCCTGAACGCCCAGTTCGAAAACGACGGGGCAAGCTTTCTCGGCGTCAACGTGCGCGACCAGGCGCCGAACGCCATCGCCTTCAACGACACCTACAGCGTGACCTACCCCTCGGTGCTCGACGTCGATACCGGAGCCATGCAGCTCGCCTTCAGCGGCAGTATCCCGCCCAACGCGGTACCCACCACCCTCGTGCTCGATGCCGAAGGCCGGGTCGCTGCGCGCATTCTCGGCCAGGTCACCTCGCCGTCCATTCTGGAAACCCTGATTCGGGACACGATCGCGGAGACTGGCACGACCGAGTGAACAATCCCTTCGGAGAGATCGTCTTCAGCGGTCAGCTGCTCTTCGCCATTCCCATCGCACTGCTTGCCGGGCTGGTGTCCTTCGCCTCGCCGTGCATTCTGCCGCTCGTACCCGGGTACCTCGCCTATATCGGTGGTTTCACCGATGGACGTACCGGCGCGTCCAAGCGTGACCGGCGCGGCCGCACCCGGCTGCTCGCCGGCGTGGGCCTGTTCGTGCTCGGCTTCACCGTGGTGTTCGTGCTCACCGGAGTCGTGTTCGGTGCCGCCGGGTTCTGGCTCAACTCCTATCGCGACCTGATCACCCGCATTGCCGGTGTCGTGGTCATTTTGCTCGGTCTGGTCTTCGTCGGGCAGTTCGGTGCCATGCAACGCACCATCAAGACCAACTGGCGCCCGAAGATGGGCCTGGCCGGAGCGCCGGTGCTCGGCGCGGTCTTCGCGGTCGGCTGGACGCCGTGCACCGGCCCCACCCTCACCGCCATCAACTCGCTCAGCCTCGGCACCGGATCGCCCTGGCAGGGCGGCCTGCTCGCGCTGTTCTATTCTCTCGGCCTCGGAATTCCGTTCCTATTGATCGCTCTCGGACTCAACTGGGCCACCGGATCGGTCGCATTCCTGAAACGGCATATTCGTGCCATCAACCTGTTCGGCGGGATTCTGCTCGTCGTCATCGGAGTACTCATGGTGAGCGGCATCTGGAACACCTGGCTCCTCGATTTGCAAGGGGTGATTGGCAACTTTGTCCCGGCCATCTGACCACTACGATTCCCGCCCGCAGACACAGGGGCCCGGCGTCGTGCAGCCCAAACTCGGCCTGACCGGCTGGTTGCGCTGGTTCTGGCGTCAGCTCACGAGCATGCGCACCGCGCTGTTCCTGCTGCTGATGCTCGCCATCGCGGCCATTCCAGGGTCGCTCGTGCCGCAGCGTAGCTCCGACCCGAACGGCGTCACCCAGTACTTCGCCGACAACCCCGACCTCGCGCCGAACCTTGACAAGCTGCAGGCCTTCGACGTCTACACGTCGGCCTGGTTCTCGGCGATCTACCTGCTGCTGTTCATCTCGCTCATCGGCTGCGTCATTCCGCGCACCAAGCACCACTTTCAGGCCCTGCGCGCCAAGCCGCCGACCACGCCGGCCCGGCTCTCCCGACTATCGGGTTTCACCGAACGAGACGCGCCGGCGCAAGCGGATGCCGCCACCGCCATCACCCACGCCCGCACGGTCCTGAAATCCAGCGGCTACCGCGTCGCCCGCTTCGATTCCGACACCGAATCATCCGTTTCGGCCGAGCGTGGGTACCTACGGGAAACCGGCAACCTCGTTTTTCACGCGGCGCTCGTGGGCATTCTGGTGACCGTCGGCTTCGGTGGCGGCTACGGCTTCGCCGGCCAGCGCGTGCTGGTTGAAGGCCAGACCTTCGTGAACACCCTGCTCGCCTACGACTCCTTCAACCCTGGGCGCTTCTTCGATGACACCACCCTCGACCCGTACACGCTGAGCCTCGACGACTTCTCGGTCTCCTACGAACAGCAGAACCTGCAGGCCTACGGGCAGCCGATCGACTTCACCGCCGACGTCACTGTCACCCCCAAGGGCGAGGCTCCAGAGCCCGGCGTCGTCAAGGTCAACGGACCGCTGCGCACCAACGGCACCAGTATTTACCTGCTCGGCAACGGGTACGCACCGACCATTCAGGTCACGGCCCCCGACGGCACCGTCGTGTTTTCCGATTCGGTGCCGTTCCTGCCGCAGGACGCCAACCTCACCTCGCTGGGCATCGTGAAGGTTCCCGACGGCCTGGCCGAACAGCTCGGCATGATTGGCTTCTTCTATCCCACCCAGGACAAAGCGGCGTCGGGAGCGAACTTCTCCAGCTACCCCGATCTCGAATATCCGCTGCTGACCCTCAACGTGTACACCGGCGACCTCGGTCTCGATGCCGGTGTGCCGACATCCGTCTATTCGCTCGTCACCGACACTCTGACCCAGCAAACCGGCGGCAAAACCGGAGTTGAATCGATCGAACTCAAGCCGGGCGCCTCAGCCGAGTTGCCGAACGGCCTCGGCACGGTCAGCTTCGTCGACAATGACCCGGCCGCGTCGGCCGCCGGTGACTTCACCAAGTCGGTTTCGCGCTTTGCCAGCTTCGATATCCACTACGACCCGACGCAGATCTGGCTCATCTCCTTCTCCACGCTCGTATTGTTCGGCCTGTTCACCGGGTTGCTCGTGCCGCGCCGCCGAGTCTGGGTGAAGGCAACGACCCGCGCCGACGGCACCGTGCAGCTCGAGTACGCCGGCCTCGCCCGCGGCGACGACCCGGCCCTCGAGGCCGCCGTCACGGCCGTAGCCGACCGGCACCTGAAACTGCTCAACTCCCACCAAACCGTCGCCACCACCCCCGAATCGACTTAGGCTTACATCGTGAATCTGACTGACTCCGCACTGCTCAATTCGTACTCGCTCTACGCGCTGTATTCGGCGATGGCCGTCTACGCCCTCGCCTTCATCGCCTTCGCGATCGACCTGGCCCGCCGGTCCAGTGCCGTCGGTGCGATCGAAGAGGCCGATTCGATCGAAGCGGATGCCGCCTCATCAGCGGGTTCCGCCGCCTCCGTCGGCAGCACCCGAACCCTCGAGCGACCGGCGCTGAAGCGGCCCGTACTGAGCCGGATCAGCGCCCGCATGGACAATGACGCCGCGCTGCCATACGGCCGGTCGTCGAGCCTTCGCGTGGGCGTCGCCCTGACCGTGCTGGCTTGGGCGTTGCACCTCGCGGCCACCATCATGCGAGGCTTCGCCGCTGACCGGGTGCCGTGGGCGAACATGTACGAGTTCGCCATGACCGGAACCCTGCTCATCATGACGGTGTTCCTGATCGTGCTGGTCCGTTCCGACCTGCGTTTTCTCGGAACCTTCGTTACCGGGCTCGTGCTCGTACTGCTCGGCATCGCTGCCCTGCAGTTCTACGTGGAGGTCGCTCCGCTGCCGCCGGCTCTGCAGTCAGCGTGGCTCGTGATCCACGTCTTCGTGGCGTCACTCGGCACCGGAATGTTCGCCTTGGGCTTCGCCCTGTCGGCCGTGCAACTGTTGCAGTCCCGGCGGGAGAACCACGTACTGGAGGGGGCGGCCGCGCCTCGCGGGCCGATCGCATCCGCTCTGCGCCTTCGTTTTCTGGCCACGCTGCCGTCGTCGGCAACGTTGGAGAACCTGGCCTACCGCATCAACATCATCGGCTTCATCCTGTGGACCTTCACCCTCATGGCCGGCTCGATCTGGGCCGAGAAGGCCTGGGGTCGGTACTGGGGCTGGGACACCAAAGAGGTGTGGACGTTCATTATCTGGGTCATCTACGCCGGCTATATTCACGCCCGCGCGACCCGCGGCTGGCGCGGATCACGCTCAGCCTGGCTGGCGATCATCGGTTTCTCCGCCGTCATGTTCAACTTCGGCATCGTCAACGTGTTCTTCAAGGGCCTGCACGCCTATTCGGGCCTGTAGCCGTTAACGACGCGAAAGCGGAAAAACGTTGCTTCGGTCGGTCTGAAGCAACGTTTTTCCGCTTTCGCAGGAAGAATCCCGGGCTACTCGGCGGCGATCAACGCGTGGGTGCGCGCTAAGCGCGCTAGCCACCAGTCGCGGCGCTCGGGGCTGGCCGCGTGCTGCGCCAGCAGCGCGGCATCAGGCACGACCCGGCGCACCGGGACGGCGCCATTGACCGGCAGCAGCGGCTCGGTCGTAACGTCTTCGGCCAGCAACGACGCCGTGCCGAGACCGCAGTCGAAGTAAAGCCCCGGAACGGATGCTGCCAGGTGCGCGCCCATCGACAGTCCGATCGACGTGTCGAGGGCGCTGGAGACGACGACCGGCAGTCCGGTCTGGCCGATGATGGACAGCGCTGCACGGATGCCGCCGAGCGGCTGCGCCTTGATCACCAGAATGTCGGCGGCGCCGGCCCTGGCTACGGCAAGCGGGTCGCCGCTCTTGCGCACGCTCTCGTCGGCGGCGATCGGCACGCTCAGATAGGTCGTGCGGTGACGGATATCGGCGAGCTCCGGCACGGTCATGCAGGGCTGCTCGACGTACTCGAGGTCGAAAGCGCTCAGCGCATGAATGGCGTGTTCGGCTTCGTCGACGTTCCACAGCCCGTTCGCATCGATGCGGATGCGCCCCTCAGGGCCGAGCACGCGGCGCACCTCGGCTACCCGGGCGACGTCGTCCGCGAGGGTCTGATCGGGGCTGGCGACTTTGACCTTCGCGGTGCGGCAGCCGGGAAAACGGGCGAGTACCTCGGCCACCTTCTCGGCCGGAACGGCGGGCACGGTGGCGTTGACCGGAATGCTCGTGCGCAGCGCGTGGGGAGTGCCCTGCCAGCCGAAGTCGATCGCGGCCCGCAACCAGTTGGCGGCCTCGGCATCGTCATACTCGACGAATGGCGAGAACTCGGTCCAGCCTTCCGGGCCTTCTAACAGCAGTGCTTCCCGGCTGTCCAACCCGCGAAACCGGTCGAACAGTTTCAGTGAGACGACGTGTGCGGAACCGAGAAGCTCTTCCAGGGGGGGGACCGTGGCATCCAGTAAGGTCATCATGGTTCCAGTGTGTCAGCCTCCGGCTGGATAGACGGCCAGAGCGGGGCGCTAATCCTGTTCGTGCAGCTCATCACCGTCGTGATCGTGATCGACACCGTTCGGCTTGACGTTGACCATCGCCACGGCGATGCCGGGCGCGATAAGCAAATAGGCGTCTTCGAACCGGCCTTCACCGCTGTTCACGCGCAACCAGTACGGGAGCCCGGCGCCCAGGGCGCCGTCGATCTCCACCTGGACTGCTTCAATGGAACGGCCGCCGATCGAATACGGTTTGCCGCCATAGACAATGTCGATGCGGTTCATGGTTCGTCCTTCACTGAACTCGATTGTGCAGCCGACGTTTGTGCGCCTCCAGAGCGGGGTTCCGGAACGATCTGCAATCCGGCGGAAGAATTGGCCGTGGCCATGAGTACTTCGATCCAGTCGCGGTTCAGGGTGGGTGAGCGACTGCCGAAGTATTTGTAGGCGATGGGGATGCCGGGGTGCAGCCAGATCGTGCTGCGGCCGTCGCCAGCCTGCGGGTCGTCGCGCCAACTGAAGTAGAACGATTCCCCACGGCGCAGCTTTGCGCCGATGACAACCTGAATATGCGCCAGTACCCGATCGTCGAAGTCCGCGGTGAGGGTGGAGTCGTAGGTCAGCTTTCCCATGTCTCGCTCCTGCTCGCGTGCAATCGGTGCGGTCGGCGCCTTAGTCCCTCAGGTAGTGCTCCAGCCGCGGTACATGCAACAGGGCCAGGGCGCGCTTCTCAATTTGCCGCACCCGCTCCCGAGTTACTCCCTCGATATGGGCGATCTGGTCGAGGGTGCGCGGCTCGTTGCCGTCGAGGCCGAACCGGGCCCTCAGAATGGAACGCTCCCGCGGCGGCAGCGTGTCGAGAAAATAGCGGATGTCTGCCGCCCGCAGGGTCAGAGTGGCGTGTTCGTCGGGCTGGGGGAGGTCATCGTCAATGATGAGCTCGGCCATGTCCCCGGCGCCATCGCCGACGGGGGTGTGCAGGGAGATCGGTTCGTTGTCATATTGCAGCAGTCGAAGCACGTCGCGCACGGGAAGCTGGGCGGCCTCGCCGATTTCGCGTGCTGTGGGGTCGCGGTCGAGCACGCTGGTCAGGTCGCGCCGGATGCGCTTGATCTTGTTGAGTTTCTCGGCGGTGTGCACCGGGATGCGGATCATGCGCGACTTGTCGGCCATGCCCCGGTGAATGGCTTGGCGGATCCACCAGGTGGCGTAGGTAGAGAACTTGTAGCCGGTCATGAAATCGTACTTTTCGACGGCGCGAACGAGCCCCATATTGCCGTCCTGCACGAGGTCCATGATGGGCACACCGCGACCGGAGTAGTGCTTGGCAATGCTCACGACCAAACGCAGGTTGGCCTCGATGAACTGATTCTTGGCACGGCGCCCGTCATGCACGAGCCAGGCGAGTTCGCGCTCGTCGGCCGAATCGCGCGTACCGACACCCTGCAGCAGCCGAGCCTCGGCGAACAGCCCGACCTCGATGCGGCGAGCCAGATCGACTTCCTGCTCGGCGTTGAGCAGGCTCCCCTTGCCTATGCGCCGCAGGTAATCGCCGAAGGCATCCGTTGAGGCGGCGTTGTAATTACCCGGGGAGACGGTGCGACGAGGCGTGGCGGTCGTGGTGCGTGATTCCTGAACGGTGTTTGTCATGGCTCTGTGCCCCCACATTTGCTCGTGCTGCCGTTCGTGCTTTTCATGGCGACCTCCCCGTACTTTCCAAGTCATTAGTACACCCCCGAACGGGGTGGATGACAAGGGGTTGACTTCTTGTTTGGTCCACAGTACCTGAGGTTTTTTCGTCTTCTCAACCCCTAATCTTACGAGTTGCAAAATTTGAGATGTCGGCAGCCTCGCCGCGTAGGCTGACACCATGAGCGAACAGGTGTCCGAACCCTTCTCAGCGGGCTTCCGGGCCGTGACAGCGCACTCGTGAGGGCGCTGCGGGCGCTGGCGCCGGAGCATCCGCTCGACTTTCTGACCGTGTTGCGAGCTGCGCTCGCCGGCAGCGGGCCGGCTGTGCTGCCGGTGCCGGTGGGCAGTGCCGCGGTCACTCTCAGCGACGTGCCGAAGCGAGTCGCCGTCGTCATCGAGACCTCGGGATCGACCGGGGCACCCAAACGCGTCATGCTCGCCACCAACGCCTTGCTCGCCGGCGCCGCTGCCTCGGCCGTTGCCCTTGGCGGAGCCGGCCAGTGGCTGCTCGCCCTACCCGCGCACTACATCGCCGGGGTACAGGTGCTCGTGCGCTCAATTGCATCCGAAACCAGCCCCGTCGTGTTGCCGCCTGGTCACTTCGATCCGCAGCAATTTCAGCGGCTGGCCGAGACCATGACCGAGCCGCTGCGCTACACTGCGCTGGTTCCGGTGCAGCTGGCGCGCCTGCTCGACGCAGCGGATGACCCGGCCCTGTTGGCCGTGCTGCGTCGCTTCACCGCGATTCTGGTCGGCGGGCAGGCGATTCGACCCGATCTGATCGCCCGGGCGGCCGAGCAAGACGTGCGGGTCGTGCGCACCTACGGTTCATCAGAGACCGCTGGAGGCTGCATCTACAACGGTGTGCCGATTGGCGACACCCTCGTGCGGGTCGTGGACGGGCAGCTTGAACTGTCCGGTTCGGTGCTCGCCGAGGGGTACCTCGATGATGACCCGCGCACCACTGACCGGTTTCAGCTGGAGCACGGCGTGCGCTGGTATCGCACCGGCGATCTCGGCGAAATCGTCGACGGACGCGTCACGGTGCTCGGTCGGGCCGACAATGTGATCATTTCCGGCGGGGAAAAGGTGTCCCTGGATGCCGTCGAACGCGTCGTGCGCTCATGCCCGGGTTTCGAACAGGCCGTTGCGATCGGTGTTGACCACGAGAAGTGGGGCCAGGTGCCGGTCGTGGTGGTGGCCGGGGAGGCTGCGGATGATGCCGGGGTGGCGGCATCCGTTGTGGCGGCGCTGGGGCGCGCGGCCAGGCCAGCGCGCATCGTGCGGGTGGCGGAAATTCCGATGCTGACCTCGGGCAAGCCCGACCGCAGAGCGCTGACCGCGCAGCTGCCCGCTTTGCACGTGAGTGGCCAGTAGCATGGGGGCGTGGCACAAGGAGCTCGGCCGGTCAGGCCCAAACAACAACGATTGAACCCCCAGGCGACACTGGCTGGCGCTGATCTTCGCGCTCCAAAGACCGGTAAGGCCGCGGGCAGCGGCAAATCGGGCCACCCGGCGTATAAGAACGGACCGCCCCGCAAGGGGCCGGCGAAGGTGAAGCCGGCGACGGCCTCTGACTGGATCTCCGGTGCCCGCCTGCGCACCCTGCCGCTCGCCATCGCTCCTGTTTTGCTGGGCACCGGCGCCGCCATCGTCGCGAGTGGCCCTGGTGTCTATCACCCGGTGCGTGCGCTCCTCGCGCTCGCCGTGGCCCTGCTGCTGCAGATCGGCGTCAACTACGCCAACGACTACTCCGACGGTATTCGCGGCACCGACGCCTTTCGCGTGGGGCCATCCCGGCTCACCGGCGGCGGTGTCGCCAACCCGCGCACCGTGCTGCGCGTCGCGCTGGTCTGCTTCGGCCTCGCGGCCGTGGCCGGCCTGACGCTCGTCATTCTGACCCAGTACTGGTGGCTGCTGCTGGTGGGAGTCGTCGCCCTCGCCGCCGCCTGGTTCTATACCGGCGGCAAGAAGCCGTACGGCTATCTCGGCCTCGGCGAACTATTCGTGTTCGTCTTCTTCGGCCTCGTCGCCACCGCTGGCACGACCTACGTGCAGGTCGGCGACTTCACCACCGAGAGCGTGCTCGGCGGCGTCGCCATCGGGCTGATCGCCTGCGCCGTGCTCATGGTCAACAACCTGCGCGACATCGTGCCCGACAAGGCCGCCGGCAAGCGCACCCTTGCCGTGCGCATCGGCAGTAGGGCCTCCCGGGTCGTGTTCTGCGTCTTCCTGCTGCTGCCGTTCGTGATCTCCGGACTGTTCAGCCTGGTCTACCCGCTCGGAATCTTCACGTTCTTCGTTCTGCTGCTGGCCCTGCCCGCCTGCCTCATCACCATCACCGCGACGTCGGCAAAGGAACTCATCCTCGCCCTCAAACTGACGAGCCTCGCGGCGCTGGCCTACGGGCTGCTACTGGGACTTGCTTTCGCGTTCTGAGTTGGCCTGCACGGGGTTGGACTGCTGCTCAGCGGCGTTCAACGCCGAGTCCTCGATCTCGGAATCCGGGTTCACCGGCTCCTTGTCGGGGTGCCGCGCTTTGTAGAGGTCGCGCGCAACGCTCTCACGCGATTTGCCGAGCAACAGGTACGACAGGCACAGCCCGATCAAGGCGGCGATTACAGCGGATGCCCAGGGCCAGAATCCCAGAGACAGCAGAATCGCCAGTGGAACGGCAAACATTAAGACGCGCAACACGGAGTAGTACAGCCAGGGGGCCACGGATTTCATGGATCTAGCTTAGAATGCCGCGGCTGAGTGGGCGCACATGTCTCTCACGGTCAAACGGCTTACAATCTAGTTATGCCCAAGCTCTTGATCGGACTAGGACTAGCCCTGGTCATCCTCACCGTCTACACCCTCGTGGAGTGTGCTGTGTTCGACCGCAAGCGCATTCGCGGCTTGCCGCGCTGGGTCTGGATTTTCGTCATCGTGCTGGTGCCGCTGATTGGCCCGCTGCTCTGGCTGCTCGTCGGCCACGGCCGCGCCACCCCGACCACGCGGTCCTTTCGTTCCGTTGCCCCGGATGACGATTTAGAGTTCCTGCGTGGTCTTAACAACGGCGGCAGCGTGAAGACGGACAGCGGCGAGAACCGTCCGTTCAACGAAAAAGACCAGCAAGAGCGCATCCGTCGCATGGAGCAGGACCTCGCGGACCTCGACAAGAACGACCCGACGCCGGGCAAGGGTGGCACCGCTGGTACGGCCGGCGTTGACCCGACGAAGAAGAAGAACGAACCGGGCGAGGGCGAACAGCCTGGCCGTCGGGATGCCTGAGCGGTCCACCCGCAACCCCCGTAGCCCGGCGACCGATTTCAGCGTCGCCCTCCTGAACGAATTCGTTCGGCTCGGCGTGCGTGACCTCGTGCTGTGCCCCGGCGCTCGCTCGCAGGCGCTCGCCCTGGCCGCGGCTGAGCTGGAACGGGCCGGGAGCATCCGCTTGCACGTGCGCACCGACGAACGCAGCGCCGGATTTTTGAGCGTCGGCCTCGCCCTCGAGACCGGTCTGCCCGCCCTCGTCGTGGTGACCTCGGGAACCGCCGTCGCGAACCTGCACCCGGCCGTGCTCGAAGCCCACCATGCCGGAGTGCCGATGATTCTGCTGACGGCCGACCGCCCGGCCGAGCTGCGCGGCATCCGCTCAAACCAGACCACCGTGCAGGCTGGCCTGTTCGGGGTTGCCACCCGGCTGTGCCTCGACGTTCCGGCACCGGTCGGCGAACCCGATGAGGCCACCATCGCCGTGGCGCTCGCCCGGCAGGCGATGGATGCTGCCACCGGCGTTGTCAACGCAGCTCCCGGCCCCGCCCAGCTCAACCTGGCCTTTCGCGAGCCGCTGTCGGCTGCGGTGCCGGTCGGACTGCCGATGATTCCCGCTGGGGCCGCGGCTGAGCCTGCCGCCGGGCCGGACGCGCTGCCCGACGGGCCGGCCATGCTGCTCGCTCCGGGGCCGCGCACCGTGGTCGTGGCCGGCGACGGCGCCGGGCCCGCGGCCGAAGAGCTGGCGCACGCCGGCGGCTGGCCGCTGCTGGCCGAAGTCTCGAGCGGCGCCCGATTCGGGCCGAACCTGATCGTGCACTACCGCGAGCTGCTCGCCGCTGTCGACCTCGGCGGCGAGGTGGAACGGGTGATCGTCTTCGGGCACCCTACCCTCAGCCGGGAGATTCCGGCCCTGATCATGCGCGACGGCGTCGAGACCATCGTCGTCGCCCCGACCGGCCTCGAATGGTACAACCCGGGCCACGCTGCACGCGCCTTCACCCGCTCGGTCGGAGCGGATGCCGCCTGCACTGCGGTCGCACGCACACCGGCCGGCCGCGAATGGCTCGGCCGGTGGGTCAGGACCAGCCGTGCCCTCGCCGAGGCGGCGGCTGGCGAAGGCCGGGTGCCGATCGACAAGCGCGGCATCACCCGTGCCGAACTGGCCGTCTTGCATGCGCCGCTCACCCGGGCGCTGCTCGTCGACGCGGTGTGGCGGGCATCCTGGCCGCATGACCGGCTCGTGCTCGGAGCGTCCCGGCTTATTCGCGAGGCCGACAAGCGCGTGCCAGGCAAGAAGATCACCGTGCGCGCCAACCGGGGTCTGGCTGGCATCGATGGCACCATTGCCACCGCGCTCGGTGTGGCGCTGGCCAGCCAGGCCGAACCGGAACCGCGCTCGGCGGGCGTGACCCGGGCTCTGCTGGGCGACCTCACTTTTCTGCACGACGTCGGATCGCTGCTGCTGGCCCCGGGCGAAGCCGAGCCCCGGCTGCAGGTCATCGTCGGCGTCGATGGTGGCGGCAGCATCTTCGACGGCCTCGAGGTAGCCGCGACGGCTCCCGCTGAGGCGATGGAGCGGGTCTTGTATACCCCGCGGAAGGTGGACCTGAAGTCGCTCGCCGCTGCCTACGGCTGGGACTACGAGTTCGCCGCGACTAGAGCCGACCTGGAGCGCGCCCTCACCGGTGCCCCCACCCGTCCCACGATCCTCGAGGTGCCTCTCCTTCGCTAGCGGCGCCGCTATCTCCACTCTCGCGAGGTTGGGGCGAGTTATCCACAGATTTGTGGCGAGCGGATGCTCAGGCGGCCGCTTGGTACCGTTGAAGACACACGGATGCCGGGAGGACCAGATGACCGATTCGCCCCAGGGGCCTCCGCAGACCGGCGGCCTCCCTGAGTACGCGCCCGGGCAGACACCCGGACAAACACCACACCCACCGACACGTCGTGGCGGCCTCGCTCTGGCGGCGCTCATCGTGGGCATCAGCGCCTTCGTCATCGGCTGGATTCCGATTCTAGGACTGTTGCTGGGTGTCGCTGGCATCATCCTCGGAATCCTGGCAATGCGCAGGCCGGGCGGCAGATCGTTCGGGCTCGCGGGCCTGATCGGATCTTCCCTGGCCGTGCTGGCCAACGTGCTCGTGACCATTGTGGTCGTGGTCGCGCTGGTGAATTCGGGTATCGGCACGGCTGTGCTCACCGATGCCCAGCCCGTCATCACGCCCTGCTATTCCTTCAACGGGCCGGGCGACTTTCTCAGCAACCAATCCGCTGAGAAGACGGATGCCTGTATCACCACCCTGGAACTCTGGGGTGAACGCGATGCCGACGGCGTCATCCACAAGACCGGCGTGGGCAGCATCCTCGGGAGCGTACTGGTGGAGCCGGTGGCGGTGGCCAGCACCGACGACTGGGTGCCCGGCGGCAGCCTCGACGACATGGTCGAGTTTCTGAATCAGAGCTACTTTCCCCAAGCCGGCGAGGTAACGAGCCTGAAAGAAGCCGTCACCCTCGACGGCGTCGACGCCAACCTCACCCGCATGATCAGCACCGCTGAGAACACCCGCACCAAGGCGTTCCTCACCGTCTTCGCCCCGGACATATACCAGTCAGCCGGGGAGCCGGTGAAGTTCTTCCTGATCTCCTTCGTCATTCCCGAAGACAACGGGGAGGAGATCATCGCCGCCGCCATCGATTCCTGGCGCTGGAAGTAGCCGCGAGAGCGGGTGGGCTGCTGCTTCAGGAACTCCGAGGCAACCGTTCACCCGCTTTCAGGCGCCGGCCGGGCGGCCATGAAGGTGGCGGAGGCGGTGAGTCCGCCCGAACCGCGCGGCGTCAACGTTGCGGTGGCATGGCTCGCTTTGGCCAGCTGCGCAACGATGGCAAGGCCGAGTCCGCTGCCGGTGCTGTCGGAGCGGGCCCGCCAGAACCGGTCGAACGCGCGCGAGCACTCCTCGATGCTCAGGCCGGGACCCTCATCGAGCACCTCGAGCTGCACCGTTTCCGTCAGGGGCGCCGCGTGCGAACGACCGGCGCGGTCCGGCCGCGCAGCGGACTTGTTCTCAGTGACGCGGACGACGATCACACTGTTGCCGGGGCTGACCGAGAGGGCGTTGTCGAGGTAGTTGTCGAGAATCTGTTCCGCGGCGGTGGCCACCGCCGACACGAGCGCAGTGGCCGGGCCGTCGAAGCGAATTGTGACCCCGGATTCCTGGGCGAGCGGATGCCATTGCTCGACCCGTTCACGAGCAATCTCCGCGAGGTCGACGGCCACGAGTGTCGTCGGTTGACCCTCCGTACGGCTGAGCAGCAACAAGCCTTCGACGATGGTGCCGAGCCGGTCGGCTTCTGCTTCGGCGGCGGCCAGACGATCAGATGCCCCCGCCGGGTCGGTAGCCATCAGACTGCCGGCTCGTTCCAACTTGAGGCGCAGGGCGGTGAGCGGCGTGCGCAGCTGGTGCGAGGCATCCGCCGCGAACCGTCGTTGTTCCTGCAGCAGCGTGTCGAGCCGTTCGGCCATCTCGTTGAAGGAGCGTGAGAGCGACCGAACCTCCGGGGCGCCGCTGGTCTCGTCGGCGCGGGCGCTGAGGTCGCCGTTCGAGAGCCGCCCAGTAGCGTCTTTCAGGAGCTTGAGCCGGCGAGTGACTGAGCTGGAGAAGATGTAGCCGACAATGCCGGCGAGGAGCACCGTCGTCAGGGCAACGATGCCGAGCAGCCGCAGCTGATCGTTGACGGCATCGTTGATCACCTGCTCCGGGTAGGTCAACCGCACCGCGCCGAAGACCCGGTCACCGCTGAATACGGGCACGGTGACGTAGAGCAGCTGGAGTTCAAGCGTGTCGGAGTATCGGCTGCCCGACATGATTTGCCCGCCGAGGGCACCCATGATTTCTGGCCGTGAGGCGTAGTCGTTGCCGATGCTGGACTGGTCATCGTCGCTCGTGGCGATTGCCGTTCCGGCCGGGTTCACGATGACTACTCGGGCGCCGCCGGCTCCGCGATAGGTTCGGGCAAGGGTCGCCAGTGCGGCGTCGTCGGCGGTCACTGCCGATTCCAGGGCCTCTTCGCTGCGCCCGGCGAGCACAAACGCGTCGCGCTCGAGCGAGGTGATGATGCGGTCACGTTCAACGCTGCGCAGGTAGTTGCTCAGCGGTACGTCCTGCACGAGCAGCATGAGGAGCGTGACGGAAATGAAGGCCGCCATGAGCCGCCACTTCATCGGTTCGGCTCGGCGAGGGTCGGCTGCTCAAAACGAAATCCGACACCGCGCACGGACTGGATCCACCGGGGATCGCCCAGTTTTTTACGAATGGCTGCAATGTGGGCGTCGAGCGTTTTGGTCGTTCCGTACCAGTTGGTGTCCCAGACGTCATGCAGGATGTCGGCCCGACGCAGCGCGGCCCCGGGCTCATCGGACAGGTAGACGAGCAGATCGAATTCCTTCGCCGTGAGATGCACGGGCTCGTCGGCGAGGAGTACCCGCTGGGCGCGGGTATCGATGACGAGCGGGCCGAAGCGGCGCTCGGTGGCGGGCGGGGCGTCCGTTTCGGGGCTGGCCGTGCGCCTCGACACCGCGCGAATACGAGCGACCAACTCGCGCATGCCAAACGGTTTGACCACATAGTCGTCGGCACCGATTTCGAGTGCGATCACGCGGTCCATTTCATCGTCGCGGGCGCTCACGACGATGATCGGGGTCTGTTCCTTCGAGCGGATGGCGCGGCACACGTCGGTGCCGTCCATATCCGGCAGGCCAAGGTCGAGCAACACGATGTCTGGGCGAAACGTGGCGAGGGCGGCTAGCCCGGCCCCGCCGGTAGCGACGCGCAAGGTCTCGAAGTTGGCGTAGTTGAGTCCGTCGATCAGACCGTCGGCAACGGCGGCGTCATCCTCGATCACTAGAACTCGCATTACCCTAGTCTGGCGGCCCCGCAGGTCGTGGCCCGCCGAGGCCGGTCCGGGTCGGATTTCTTGGACAAACCTTGGATCTTCGCCGGGCCGGCGTTTACCGACGATTTCGTAGTCTCAAACCATGAAATCAAAAATGATCATGGTGCTCTCGGTCATCGGGGTACTCGGAACGGCCGGCGCGGCGATGGCCGTCAACTCGGACACCCTGACCCTTGCGCCCGTCGGGCTGGTCGGCCAGGCGACCACCGTTCTCAAACCGGTTTCCACGCCGACGACTTCGCCGCTGCCTGCGCCCACCGCGGGTCCGATGGCGGAACCCAGCGGGACTCCGTCGCCAGAGGTGCCGGGACCGGCCGGCTCGAATGCCGGGGCGGAACCAGCCGCGGAATCCTCCGGGGAAGCAACGACCCCGTCACCGGCGGCAGTGCCAGCGCCGAGTGCACCCGTCGACGCGACGTCGGGCGGATCGGGTGCCACCGGGACCTACAACGACGACGACGAGGACGACGCCGGCGGCTCCTCGGAGTACGACGACGACAGCGATGGGGGCAGCGATGACGATGACTAAGCGTCGTCGGCCGGCCCGTCACGCTCGAAACATCACCGGGGCGGCGAGCGCGCTTGCGCTCGTAGGCATGGTCGCCGGATTTCAGATCAGCGCGGCAGCCAGTGACGCGACGCTCAGCACAGCGGGCACCTCGCCGACCGACGTGGCTACGGTCCTGCCGGCGGTGGCGCCCATCGACCCCGCTTCCGCCGCACCGGCCGTGCCGGCACCCGAGCTGGCGGCTCCGGCGCCAGCCCCGGCGGCTCCGGCAGCACCGATCCAGGCAGCCGCAGCGCCAGCAGCCGCAGCGCCCGTCGTGCCGGCTCCCGCGTCGGCACCTCCCGCGTCGGTACCGGCCCCGGCCCCAGCTCCGGCCCCCGTCGCGGCCTCGTCTGGCGGGTCAGGTGGCTGACGTGGCGCCCGACTCCATCGCCCGCGACGCCGTTCGCGCCGTCTTCACCGGAACGGGAACCTGGCCGGGAGCGCTGTCACGTCGGCAGCCGCTTATGGGCGGGAGCGCAGGAATCACGCTGGTCGGGGCATCCGCTACCCTGCTGGATGCGACCTTCGAGCTCGCCGATTGCGTCGAGCAGCTCTGGAGTCGATTCGTGCCCGACAGCGATATCACCCGGTTGAATTGGTCGGAGGGGCGTCAAATCAAGGTCGACCAGCTAACGGTGCGTCTCATTCGTGCCATGCAATCGGGCGCTGAACTGACCGGCGGCGACTACGATTCCACGCTGTTGCCCGACCTGCTTGAGGCCGGCTATTCAGCGTCGACCGTTGATCCAAGCAGGGTCACCTACGTGCCTTTGACGGCCCGTTCGCCAGGTGACCTGGCCGGTATCCAGATCAATGGAACGACAGTGCGGATGCCGCGCGGCACGACACTGGATGCCGGCGGTATCGGCAAAGGGCTCGCCGCGGACTTGGTCTGCGAGCTGGCGATGAACGAGGGCGCCTGGGGCGCACTCGCCGAGATTGGAGGGGATATTGCGGTCTCCGGACAGGGTGCAGACGGCCAGGCCTGGCGGCTCGGAGTCGAAGACCCTTTTGACCCCGCCGGTTACTGTGCCATCATTCGCCTCGGCACCGGCGCGCTGGCGACATCGAGCCAGCGTAAACGACGCTTCACGACGACAGCCGGCGAGCACCACCATATCCTCGACCCGCGCACCCATGACAGTGCGGCCACGAACATTCAAACAGTGTCGGTGATCGCCGCTACCGGCGCCCGCGCCGAAACCCTCACCAAGCCCGGATTTCTCAGGCCCACCGCCGACTACCTGGCCTGGCTTCCCACGGTCGGCGCGGCCGGCCTTGTCGTCGATCACATGGGTGCCCCCACCGCCTCCGAGAACTGGAACCGGTACCAATGAACGATCCACACCTCTGGTGGTATATCTCCCGCGCGAGCGCCATGATCGCCTGGGCACTCATGACCGCCTCCGTGCTCTGGGGCATCCTGCTGTCCACCCGCGTCATGCGGCGAATAGACAACCCCGCCTGGCTGCAGGACCTGCACGGTTATCTGGGTGGCTCGTCTCTGGTCATGGTCGGCCTGCACATGGTGTCGCTCATGATCGATTCCTGGCTGTCGTTCACCCCGTCTGAGGTGCTCGTGCCGTTCGCGACGGCGTTCAGACCACTGCCGGTCGCCCTCGGTATCCTCGCCTTCTACCTGCTCGTGGCCGTGCAGGGGTCCTCCCTCATGCTCAAGCGACTGCCGCGAAAGTTCTGGAAGGGCCTGCACTACGCCAGCTATGCAGCCCTGCTGCTCATCTCCTTTCACGCTGGTTTCACCGGAACCGACGTCGGCACGCTCTGGTACAAAATTGTCTCGATCGCACTGATCTCGGTCGCTGCGATCGCCGTAATCCTGCGCATCGTCGCCGGCAAGCGCGGCGGCACACCCCGGCGAACGGATGCCGCCCCCTCCGCGGCCCCGCTGCAATCGACCCTCCGCACCATGGTCGTGGCCAGCGCGACGGCCGTCGCAGACGGTGTCGTCGGCATCCGCTTGGAACTGCCGGACTGGGGTGTTCTGCCCATCTGGCAGCCGGGATCGCACGTCACCCTGCACCTGCCGAACGGCCTGCAGAATCAGTATTCGCTCTGCGGCGACCCCGCAAATCGCCACCACTACGACATTGCAGTTTTGCGCACTGGCGGGTCAGCGGGCGGCAGCGCGTGGATCCACGAAAATCTCGTCCCGGGCATGAGCTTGTCGGTTTCTGGGCCGATGAATCACTTCGAGCTGGAACCGGCCGCTGACTACCTCTTCATCGCCGGAGGAATCGGCATCACGCCGATCAAGGCCATGATCGAGTCGCTTCCGGCCGGGCGCGCCTGGCGGCTCATCTATGCCGGGCGCAGCCGGCAGACCATGGCGTTCGTGGCCGAACTCGAAGCATCGCACCCCGAGCAGGTGATCGTGCACGCGAGTGACGAGAATCTGGGCGGACTCGACCTCGACTCTGTTCTCGGCGGCCCGCCCCTCACCGCCGCGGCTCAGGTCTACTGCTGCGGGCCGGAATCGCTCATGGACGCCGTGGCGGCGCGAGTGTCTGCTGACCGGATGCACCTCGAACGGTTTATTCCCCTCGAGCGTGCGGCCCGGCCGGCCACGCCGATTCAGGTCACCTGCCGCAAGAGCCGCGTGGAATTTACCGTGACCGCCGAGGAGAACCTGCTCGACTCGCTCGAAGCCCATGGCGTGCCCATCCTGGGCTCCTGCCGTAAGGGAATCTGCGGCACCTGTGAGGTGCGCGTGGTCGAGGGAATTCCCGAACATTTGGACTCGATACTCGACGACACCGAGAAGGACGCCCTCGGTGTGATGTACCCCTGCGTCTCGCGCGCGCAGACGCCCGCGCTGGTCTTGAACATCTAGGTTCGCCAAAGCGGGGGGCGCAAATCGCTCGCTTGGGTCGATTCGCGACCCCTCGCGCGGCGGGGGTGGGGCTGGAGTCAGCCGAAGGCCTCCACGATGGGGCGAAACTTCATCTTCGTTTCGGCGAGCTCGCGTTCCGGATCGGAGTCCAGCACGATTCCGCAGCCGGCGTAGGCGGTGATGCCGCCTTCGGGAGCAACCTGGGCGCAGCGCAGGGCGATCGCCCACTCGCCGTCGCCGTCGGCGCCAACCCAGCCAACCGGCCCGGCGTAGCGGCCGCGGTCGAACGGTTCGAGCTCGCGAATGAGATTCAGTGCCTGGTCGGTGGGGGTTCCGGCGACCGCAGCGGTCGGGTGCAACGCCGCGATCAGGTCGAGCGACGTCGACCCGTCGCTCAGGGTGCCCTCGAGATCCGTCGCGAGGTGCCACAGGTTCGGCAGCTTCACGGTGAACGGAATCTCGCTCGTCGCGAGCACCGAGGTGTGCGGGCGCAGCGACTTGAGCACGCTCTGCACGGCGAACTCGTGCTCGTCGCCGTCTTTCGAGGAGGTGGCCAGGGCCAGTGCCGCCTCACGGTCGTCCTCGGCATCCGCTCCGCGGGAGATCGTGCCGGCCAGCACGCGGGCGTTGACCGAACCGTGGTCGGCGCGAATGAGGGTCTCCGGGCTCGACCCGATGAGGCCGTCAACGGCGTAGGTCCAGCAGTCCGGGTACCCGAGGGCGAGTTTGGTGATGGCGCGGCGCAGGTCGGATTCGGCTGGTACCCGCCCGACCAGGTCGCGGGCGAGCACAACCTTATTGACCTGCTGGGCCCGAATGTGCTCAATGCCCGAGCTGACCGCTGCGCGAAAACCGTCGGGGGGCAGCGCTCCGGGCAGCAAGGCGATGCGATACTCGTCGCCGAGCGGATGCAGCGCGAGCGGGTTCTCCGGTGCGCTCTGCCCGGTCGCCCAGATGCGCGTCACCCAGCACTGGCCATCTTCGCGGCCAACGATGATCTCGGGCACGATCAGCACGCTGGTTTGCACAGACGACTCATCGAACGCGAAAGCGCCGAACGCGAGCAGCCCGGTGCCGGTGCGCGCGAGCGGGTCGGTCACGGTGGCCAACCGGGCGACCTGTTTCCAGGCGGCGGCGGCATCCGTCATGCGGGTGGTGCCGGAGAATTCAAGCCTCAGTGCGCAGCCGATGCCGGCCAGACCCTGGTTGCGACGCATCCAGAGCAGGGGCGAGCGGCCATCGAGCAGCAGGATCAGTTGGCGGATATCGGCTATCGGGGAGGTTTCGACCGTCAAGGCCTGCACATTCACTTCTGTAGCCTACGCCCGCGCCACTGCAGCTATGCGAATCCGTGCCCCGGCAACCATGCAGTTTCGCTGGTCGTTCGCATCCTAGAATGATGGGGTGAATAGAGCAGACCTGAACAAACGGCCCGCGCAGGTGGCTGCCATGTTCGACGAGGTCGCCGCCCACTATGACCGCACGAACGCGCTGCTGTCGGTCGGCAACGCGTCGCTCTGGCGCCTCGCGACGACCAAGGCGGTCAGCCCGCAGGCTGGCGAGCGCATTCTCGACATCGCCGCCGGCACCGGAACCTCCAGCGCGGCCCTCGCCCACAGCGGAGCCCACGTCGTCGCCGCCGATTTCTCGGCCGGCATGATTGAGGTCGGCCAGAATCGCCACGCGCACAACCCGAACATCGAGTTCGTGCAGGCCGACGCCACCGCCCTTCCCTTTAAAGACAACGAGTTCGACGCCGTCACCATCTCATTTGGCCTGCGCAACGTGGTCGAACCGAAGAAGGCGCTCGCCGAGTTCTACCGGGTGACCAAGCCCGGCGGTCGCGTTGTCATCTGCGAGTTCTCCACTCCGCCGCTTTCACTCGTGCGCCAGAGCTACTTCGCGTATCTCAATCACGTCATGCCGCGGGTGGTGCGCCTCGCCTCGTCGAACGCCGAAGCCTACGACTACCTCGGCGAGTCGATCGCGGCCTGGCCGACCCAGCCGGTGCTCAGCGGATGGCTGCGCTCGGCCGGATACTCCGCCGTCGCCTACCGCAACCTCACACTCGGCATCGTGGCGCTGCACCGCGGAACCAAGCCCGCGGCATCCTGACCCCGGATCAACTCGATAGGCTAACTTACGTGAAATCCAGAGCCCCCGTGATTCGACGCAGCGCGTCGGTGACCAGCCAGGCGGGCCTCGGCGATCGCATTTTCTCTTCCCCCGCCGACCGCGGCCTGGCCGCGAACATTGATGCCGGTATCGAAAAGGTCGAAGCCGCGCTCATCGACGAGCTGGTCTACGCCAACGAAATTGCCACCGTCACCAGTCGCTACCTGCTGAACGCGGGGGGCAAACGGGTGCGTCCAATGCTCGCGCTGCTCACCGCGCACTTGGGCGATGGCGTTGTGCCCGATGTGATCACGGCGGCGGCGGCCATCGAACTGACCCACCTCGCCTCGCTCTATCACGATGACGTGATGGACGACGCCGACAAACGCCGCGGTGTGCCGAGCGCCCAAACCGTGTGGGGCAATTCCGTCGCCATCCTCACCGGCGACCTGCTGTTCGCCCGCGCCAGCCAGCTGATGGCCCGCCTCGGCGAACGGGCCATCAAACTGCAGGCGACCACCTTTGAGCGCCTCGTGCTCGGCCAGTTTCAGGAGACGGTCGGTCCGCGCCCGGGTGAAGACCCGGTCGAGCACTACATTCAGGTGCTGGCCGGTAAGACCGGTTCGCTCATCGCCGCGGCCGCCCAGGGCGGTGTGGTGTTCTCCAACGCCCCGGCCGAGTACGAGCAGCCGGTCGTGGACTTCGGCGAGAAGATCGGCGTGGCCTTTCAACTCATCGACGACGTGCTCGACCTGTCGCCGCAGCCGCAGGAGACCGGCAAGGTGCCGGGAACGGACCTCCGGGCTGGCGTCGTCACGCTTCCCCTGCTTCGGTTGCGGGAGCGCGCCGTGAGTGATGGGGCATCCGCTGATCTACTGCACCGGCTGGAACGCGACGTCATGGTCGACGGTTCGGCGCAGACGGAGGCCGCCGATAGGGCCATCACCGCGCTGCGCGAGCACGCCGTCACCGCTGAGACCCTCGCCGAAGCACACGGCTGGGCCCGCGACGCGGTAGCCGCCCTGACGCCGTTGCCGAACGGTTCGGTCAAGAAAGCACTCACCCGATTCGCCGAGTCCATCGTCGAGCGCTCCAGCTAGAGCGTGTTGGGGCGTGCCCCGAATGCTCGAGCAGTAAGGAATCTTCCGTGACCAAATTGAGACTGGCCATCGTCGGCGCAGGACCGGCGGGCATCTACGCCGCCGATATTCTGCTCAAGGCCGAACGCAATTTTGAGGTCTCGATCGACCTGTTCGATCACCTGCCGGCGCCGTACGGGCTCGTGCGCTACGGCGTCAGTCCCGACCACCCGCGCATCAAGGGCATCATCACCGCGCTGCGCGGGGTGCTGGACAGCGGCGATATTCGAGTGTTCGGCAACGTGCGGTTCGGGGTGGACGTGACCCTCGACGACCTCAAGAAGCACTACAACGCGGTCATCTTCGCGACCGGCGCTGTACAAGACGCCGACCTGAACATTCCGGGCGCCGCACTTGACGGCTCCTTTGGCGCCGCCGACTTCGTCAGCTGGTTCGACGGTCACCCCGACGTGCCGCGTACCTGGCCGCTCGAGGCGCGCGAAATCGCCGTGATCGGCAATGGCAACGTGGCGCTCGACGTGTCCCGCATGCTCATCAAGCACGCCGACGACCTGTTGCCGACCGAGATTCCTGCGAACGTCTATGACGGACTCAAGGCGTCACCGGTGACGGACGTGCACATTTTTGGGCGCCGCGGGCCGACATCCGTTAAATTCACGCCCCTGGAACTGCGGGAAGTCGGCGAGCTTCGGGACGTCGACATGATCGTCTACGACGAAGACTTCGACTACGACGAGGCCGCGAAAGCCGCCGTTGCGAGCAACAAGCAGGTCTTCGTGATCGACAAGACGCTGAACGTCTGGCGGGCCCGCGAGTCCGGCACGGCCAGCCGCCGCCTGCACCTGCACTTCTTCGCCAAGCCCGTGGAGATCGTCGATGACGGCACCGGCCGGGTCGCGGCTTTTCGGTGGGAACGCACCACAACGGATGCCGCCGGCGGCGTCGTCGGAACGGGTGAAATTCGAGAGATCCCGGTTCAGGCCGTCTACCGGGCGGTCGGCTACTTCGGATCCGAACTGCCCGACGTGCCGTTCGACAAGAAGCGCGGCGTCATTCCCAACCGTGAAGGCCAGGTGCTGCGCCGCGACCCGTCAGCCGGCACCGGCGGATTGTTCAACCAGCAGATGTACGGCGTCTACGCGACCGGGTGGATCAAGCGCGGGCCGGTGGGACTGATCGGCCACACCAAGAGTGACGCCATGGAAACCATCAAGCACCTGATCAACGACCTCGGCAACTGGTGGCGGCCCGAGTCGCCGTCGGAGGAGAGCATCGTTGAGCTGCTCGATGCGCGAGGCGTTCGCTACACGGGCCTCGACGGCTGGCACAACCTGGACCAGCACGAGCTCGCCCTCGGTGAGGCCGTGGGCCGCATCCGCATCAAGGTCGTCGACCGCGACGAGATGGTGGCCGTCTCCCGAGCCGAGTAGCCCGCCCCCCTCGGACGGGGCCCAGGCCCCGTCCACGGGCCCAGTTTATAAACTGGGCCCACGGCCATAAGGTGGGCCCGGAGGCCCGCGCGTCTACCCTTCCGGGCCCGCGCGTCTACCTTTCCGGGTCCGGGCTCGGAAACTGGGCCCATGTTCTATCTTGGTCCCGGTTCCCGAAGGTGGGCCCGGTGGCCCGCGGAGCGCCGGCTAGCGGAAGTTCGTGAACTGCAGGGCCACGTCGAGGTCCTTGCCCTTGAGCAGGGCCATCACGGCCTGCAGGTCGTCGCGGCTCTTGGAGCTGACGCGCAGTTCGTCACCCTGAATCTGGCTCTTGACGCCCTTGGGCCCCTCATCGCGAATGATCTTGCTGATCTTCTTCGCATTCTCCTGGTCGATGCCAGCCTTCATTGTCGTCTCGATGCGATACTCCTTGCCGGAGGCGAACGGCTCGCCGGCATCGAGGCTGCGCAGCGAGATGCCGCGCTTGATCAGCTTGGCCTCGAACACCTCGAGGATCGCCTTGACGCGCTCCTCGGTGTTCGCCTTCATGAGCACCTTTTCGCCGCTCATCGCGATTGAGGCCCCCACGTTCTTGAAGTCGTAGCGCTGCGCGACTTCCTTATGCGCCTGGTTGAGGGCGTTGTCGACCTCCATCGGGTCGACCTTGCTGACGATGTCGAACGTTGAATCTGCCATTCCCCCATGGTATCCGACCCGCGAGGGCGCAAAAAGTGCCCGATTGGAGTGCTCAAACGGGCACCCGTCCTCGCCAACGCGTGCGCTTTCGCGTGGCTCATAGGCGATTGATATGCAGTGGAGGCCTTGGGCATAGGCGTGCTCCTTGGGTTCGCCTTAGCCGCAACGGATACCGCGGCGGTGAACATATATGAGGAGAACGATGAAACTGCGCAGCCGAATCCGACGCATACGAGCCCGCTGGTGGGTGCTGAGCGGAGTCATCGTGCTCACCCTGGCCGGCGGAGGTACCTGGTGGATCATCGCAGCCCAGGCGACGAGCGCCGTGGCGAGCCCGGTCACCCAGACCGTGGCCGCGAGCCTCGAGACCATGGAACAGAGCGTCTCGGCGACCGGCACCCTCACCCCGACCGTGCAGGAAGAGGTGTCGTTCGCAGCTTCTGGAAACGTCACCGGAGTGAACGTTGTCGCCGGCACGGTCGTCGCGGCCGGTGACGTGCTCGCTGCCGTCGACACCCTCACCGTCGACGCCGACCTGCTCCAGGCGCGCGCCACCCTCGCGAGCGCCGCGGCTAAACTGGCGGACAGCCAGGATTCGAGCGATGGTTCGACGGCCGGCCTGGCCCAGATCGCGGCCAACGTGGCGAACGTCACGACCGCGCAGAACGGAGTCGACGAGGCCCTGGCCGCGCAGAGCGCTGTCACCCTCACCGCTCAGGTCGCCGGGCTCGTCACCGTCGTGAACGTCGCCGTGGGCGATGTGGTGTCTGCGGGCAGCAGCAGCAGTTCGACCGGAGCCGCCGCAGCCGGCGGAACAGCAGCCGCCGGAGCCGGCAGCACGACCACCGCCAGCAGCGCCGCGTTCACGATCGTCGGCACCGACGCCTGGACGGTCGACCTCACCGTGGGCGAAGCGGATGTCGCGCTCATCGCGGCGAACGACCAGGTCGAACTCTCCCTCGATGACGGAACCGCCTTCTTCGGCACCGTCTCCGAGATCGGCCTGCTGCCGTCCAGCACGACTGGCGTTGCCGCCTACCCGGTGGTCGTCGCCGTCACCGGTACGCCCGAGGGACTCTTCGACGGTGTCGCCGTGACCGCGGCGATCGTGTACGAACGCCGCACCGACGTGCTCACCGTGGCGAGTGCGGCCGTGACCAGCGTGGATGGGGCATCCGTTGTGACCGTGAAAGACACCGATGGCACCGAGGTGTCCACTCCGGTCACCGTCGGCGCGACGGTCGGCAACCTCACCGAGATCACGGCGGGGCTCGCCGAGGGTGACGAGGTCATTGTCGCTACCTTCACCCCCGGCAGCGGCAACGCCGGCACCGACCGCACCGGCGGTTTTCCAGGCGGAGAGATGCCCACCGGCGACTTTCCGGCCGGCCAGATGCCCGGAGGCGCGAACAATGGATAACGCACAAACGGATGCCGCATCCTCAGTGATCGAGTTGCGTAACGCCGGCAAGACCTACCGTTCCGGCAGCATCGAATTCGAAGCGCTCAAGGGCATCGATCTCGCTATCTACGAGGGTGAATACGTCGCCATCATGGGGCCGTCGGGGTCGGGAGAGTCCACGATCATGAACGTGCTCGGCTGCCTCGACACCCTCAGCCGCGGCGAATACCGCCTCGGCGGCACCGACGTGAACGACCTCGACGCGGTGGAACTCGCCGAGATTCGCAACCGCCAGATCGGCTTCGTCTTTCAGGGCTTCAACCTGTTGTCGTCGCTGCCAGCCTGACGCAACGTGGAATTGCCGCTGATCTACGGCGGAGTGCCGCTGCTCAACCTGCTCTCGATCACCGACAGCACGGCCGCCGACTTCACCATCAGCAGCCAGGACGCCCTGGTCAGCACCGCCACGGCCGTCTATGAGACCCTCACAATTCTGCTCACCGGAGTTGCCGCGCTGTCGCTGCTGGTCGGCGGCATCGGGGTCATGAACATCATGCTCGTGTCGGTGTCGGAGCGCACCCGCGAGATCGGCCTGCGCAAGGCGCTCGGAGCGCCGCCGGGCGCCATCCGCCAGCAGTTTCTGATCGAGGCGGCCATTCTCGGCCTCAGTGGTGGGCTGCTCGGAGCGGTGCTCGGCGTCGCCGCAGCACTTCTCCTGCCGGGGGTGATCGGCAGCTCGATCGTCGTCTCGCCGGCCGCCGTCGCGCTGTCGATCGGTGTCGCCATCGTGATCGGCGTGAGCTTCGGCGTGTATCCGGCCACCCGGGCCGCCCGCCTCGCCCCCATTAATGCGCTGCGCGGCGAATAAATCCATACTTACGAACCGAAATGAGACCACTGACATGCTGAGACTCAATCGCCGCACCGCCTTTCTCGGCGGCGCCCTCGCCCTCGGCGGCGCCCTCGCCCTCGGCGGCGCCCTCGCCCTCGGCGGCGTGCTGCTGCTCTCGGGCTGCGCGGCCACCGCCACCCCCGCGGCCACCGCCA
>NZ_PJJR01000039.1:0-52500 GCF_002929595.1 Cryobacterium sp. N19
TCCCGCACCGACGGTGCCATTTAGCACTGCACAAACACCGTCACCCATTGGCTCTTCGCCAACCAAGCCAGCAACTGCCTGTCCCGGTGAGGGTTCCCCTTCGGAGAAGGTTCTCTGCGAGACTGTCCGACATCCGCTCTGAAGGGGGAAACTTTGCGTTCATCTGTACCTATGCCGGGGAACCCCTGGCCTCATGACATGCTCATCACCGTCGATGATGACCCGAACTCGTTGGTTGATCTGCTCTGGGTTCGAGAAGCGTGGAATCTCAATCCGGTCGGCGAGGACCTTCCTTCGCTCCTGTCGGACGATTCGGTACGCGCACACGCACCGACCGGATCGACCGACGCGCCCGCAGCGTGGGTGGAGGCGTGGCCGGGGATGTGGAACGCCTGCATTCACCACGCCGGTCTGCTCGAAGACAGCACGATCTTCGACCAGCTCCAGCACACTCTGGACGGGTCACCCGAGCGCGCCAACCTGTTGGCCAGCATGGTCGGGCCGTCCTGGAAGAGCTCCTTCGGCGACGAAGCCTTTACGGAGAAAAAGAAGACGTGGAATCGATCACAATTCCAAGCACGCACGCAGCGTCGCCCGACTTCCCTCGCGGATGATCCGGAACGGTTGTCGCTCAGCGCGCTGATCCCAGCATGGCAAGCCGGGCTGACGAAAATTGTCACCATCCCTTGCCAAGGCTCTTACACGCGCGTCATCGGACAGCACACGCTCCTCGTGACGGATGAGACCCGTGACGATCACGAGCGGTATAGCGAAGCTCTCAAACAGTTCCGATAAGGGTTCCTCTTGCGGTCCCGCCTGAGCGACTTGCCCCAAAGCCCTGCAGCGGTTCGGCGGTCGCACAGCGTCCGTCCACCGGAAACGTGTTGAAATTGGCCCTGGCTAACTTAGCTGTATAGGGGTGGTTCGATCAGGTATGAGACGAAGCTTCCAAACTGGACTGACCGTGATCCTCATCGCCGTCGCCTTGCTTTGTGGCATACCCGTTGCCGCTGCCGCCTATCAGGCAGGAGTCCCGGACTACCAGTGCGCCATTTCCCAACAGATACCGAATGGTGCCGTGCGCGAGCTCGGCGCTTCAGGAACTTTTTCTGTCTGGCCGGTAGGACTGGAATGTCGCTATTTCGATGCAACCGGATCGGAGTTAGTTGTGTCGCCCGGCTGGTTCGCCACCGGGCTTGGCATCGGGAGCCTGACAGCATTGGTGACGCTGACCGTGCTGTCTATCGTCGCCTGGGTGCGATCGCTCCAATCACGCAGCCGTGTACTCGACCTGCCTGGTGGACACGAACCGTCTCGCTGAGGGTTGGCAAATTCAACCGGTCGTCGCAACACTCGATTTCTGTGAGGTGTTGTAGGTGTAGTCGAAGTTTGAGTTGGTGGAGAAACAGGCGCGGTTCTGGGTGTTGATGGCCCAGGGCTCGACTCTGACTGCAGCGTGTGATGCTGTGGGGGTGAATCGACGAACTGGACGGCGTTGGCGTCAAGCAACGGGTGGGCGGATTCATCCGAGGCAGAGCGGAGGACGCCTTCTCGAGTAGTCAGGTGGGTTCCGTGCGGTGGCCCGTCATCGATGACGGGCCACCGTCGGTCGTTGCCCAGAAAGGGTGTTGAGCGCGTGCTTAGTCGAGGACGCCGCAGGCGGCCGGGTCGGTTGCTTCTGCAGGCAGGTTCGGGTCGAGTTCGCTTGCACCCGCACTGAAGTCGTACTCACCGTTGCCGTTGTAGTCGACACCATGGATCACGACGACGCCTTCGCCTTCGCGGATAGATTCGGCAATTTCTTTCGCCGTTCCTGTTCCGTCCGGCCCCGGGTAGCCCGTTCCCGCCACCTTGGTGATGCGGATGTTATCGCGGCTGTAGTGGTAGCTGCCGCTCTCAGACACCGGAAAACGAGTCACATCCAGGAAGCTTGTGGGAGTCGTGTCGCCTGTCGTGGTAAGCGACACAACGACCGGACCGTACGCGGGAACCCCTTCCACGGTGTTCAAGCGGCCATCACCGTTGCTGTCCAGAGCCAGGGTGGGGCACTCGTGCAGCGCTTGCTCGCCGTAGTGGATGTGTTGGGCATGCGGAGCGTCTGGTGTCAGACCAGAAGCGTGCACTTCAATGTGCTTGATCCTCTGGTTACGAACTGTTGCTGTGGCAGTTCCTGACGCCCCGGAGCCGTTGAGCTCCGTGAGATCGGCGGACAGCGATACCGTTTTTTTGTCGCCGGAGTGTCCAGGATCGTGCGCTTGAGCTGCGCCGGCCCCGAATGTAGCCGCAGCGAGTAACGCAACGGTCGAAGCCCCCAGAATCCCCATGGAATATCGTTTCACGATTATCTCCTTGAGTAACCGCCAGCAAGAAGGTCCCGCTGGTCGTGGATAGTTCGTAATAAACACTAATGAAATTTAGTCATATTAAGGGATTTGTTCACTTTTTTATTTCCCAGAGTCCGAGCAATACTCGGCGCCGAACCAGTCGACGTTGGGCCACGGCGACTCCGATCCCTCGCCGATCAGCACAGGACGACAGACAAGGTCCTCAGATCCGCAGCAGGACAAATCCGTTTCCTCTGTTGCCAGGAGCGACCGTCCAGTGCAGACCGGGTTCTGCCGGTCGGTCTCAGAGGTGCTCGGCGGGGTGCACTGAACCTGCCCCTCCTGCAGGGCCATCACGTCGGCCGCACCTGCGCACCGCCCCACGCTCCCGGTAGGGCAGAAGGGTGGCCGCCATCTGAGCCGGGTCGACCGTGTAACGGTTGCGGAACACCTGAATTCAGCGGTGAAGCGTGCCAACTCTTGACACTTAATGCTCTCGGTAGCAGGGCGGATTCAAATGGTCGTCGCAACGATGGGCTTTTCTGGTTTGAGAGTAGTCGTTGCATAGCTTGAGTGGGTGCGATGCCGCCGAGTGTTTTGGGAGTCGATTGTTGAGTTCGGTAGCGACTTCCAGAAGACCTCCCACCAAGCAACAAGCGCTCTGAGCTGGGCCCACGTTCCGGACCCGAGCCCCGCACAGAGCAGCGGGTACCTGAGCGTCAGAGAATGGTGGTGCGATAGGTCAGAATCTCGGTGCCGTTCCCTTCGCCACCATCGTCGGGGGCGACCCACATCGTCACGGACCCCGCGTCGACAGAGACCGAGAAGGGGTTTCGAGTGACCGTGTGCCCAGCAGCCGAATACAGCGACATTGGAAATTCATGCACGATCGCGCGCTTGGCGGTGTCGATGAGCGCTAAACCTCCCAGCTCACAGGTTCCGGATGCCGCGGGCAGCACCGCGATACCGCTCGCGACGATGAGACTCTCGCCGACGAAGCGACAGTCCTGGTAGTCGATGAAACCGCTCGGGTTCTTCCAGCGCGAGATGAGCGCCCCGTCGATTGTCCAGGTGTAGAACTCGCGTGAGCCCCAGCTGGCGCCGTGCACCAGCGCATTCGCCAGGTCGCAGACCACCCAGCTCACGTGGTCGTCAACCCGAAATCGCTCTCGAATCTCGGCGGTTTCAGGGTCGATCGTCATAATCATGCTTTGGCCGCCCGGGCGGTACTGCGCTACCGAAACCCACACCAAACTGCCATCGAAGTCGATGCCTCCCGGGTGGTACATCTCGCCGTCGCCCACGATCAGGTCCCGCTGCAGCGCTCCTTGCTTGTCTACGATGAACACGTGACCCACCCCGCGATTTTCGGCCTGAATTTCCACCGAAGACAGAAAGGTGAGCCCCGCGGCGAAGGCAAGCCCCTGCGGGTGGAAGGTGGCAAAGTCGAGCGGTAACCGGTCAACCAGGTTCCAGGGCGTGTGGCGGTCGAGGCCGTCAAGTGCGAGCATCACCTCGCGCCCACGGCGGCTCGCCACAGGCCATACACTTCCGTCGCGGCCTCCGGGGCGGCCACCAGAATGCCGCCGTGCTGAGGAAACGCGTTCGGAATTCCGTCTTCGTCAAGTACGACGCCACCGGCCTCCTGCACGATCAGCGTGCCGGCCAGATGGTCGACGGCGCTGAACTGACCGATCACCGAGGCGGCTCCCCGTCCGGCGGCTATTCCCACGACGGTCAGGGTGGCTGAGCCCATCACCCGCATGATGCTGAATCGCTCGCCAAGGGCGGTCAGGAGTTCGATCATGCCCGGCCACGGCAGGTGCCCGGCGAGCTCCGTGTGCACGACCCGTCCGGCCAACGACAGTGGTCCCTCGCCGGCTCGGGGCAGCGCCAGGGCAGCGCCATTGAGCCGGGCGCCCTGCCCGGCCACCGCTTCGAACAGGTCGCCGCGCCAGGGTTCGGACACGACGGCGACGTAGGGAACGTGATCCACCGCCAGGGCGAGTGAAAACGACGTCCACGGAATCAGGTTGGCGTAGTTTGTCGTGCCGTCGACCGGGTCGAGGTACCAGCACGGCACACCGGCCTGCGCCTCGCCGCCCATTTCTTCGCCGACGAAGTTGTGCGACGGAAATGTGGCCGCGATGCGCGCTCGCACGTGGCGTTCGACGGCAACGTCCACCTCGGTCACGAGGTCACCGGGGTTCGCCTTGGTCGAAATTGTTCCCCTGTCGGCGGATCGGCTATAGTCCTGCGCCCAGATCGCGAGTTCCCGGGCAATCGCACTGGCCTCGCGCAGCTCGTCCGCCGAGAACGCCGAAACCGCAGAGAAAGCCGCCGGCTCAGGCCCGACGGCCTCGCGCACGGTCTCGGCGAGCAGAGCCAACCGATTGGAGGTCACGGAATCCACGCCCAGCGCGAGCACCCACCGCATGATCGCGGCGCTATCGACCGTCCAGCAAGCGACCCCTAAGCCCAGGGCATGAATGTCGTCCACGAGCTTTCGGCTGAGCACGACATACTCCGCGTTCACAAACTCCGGCCGGAGCTCATCGATCAACTCGAGCGGTGGAACCTCGCGCCGGTCCCACGGCAGCCAGATGCGAGCCTGTGCATCCAGAGAACGGATGCGCCGCATCCCGGCCAAACTTCCACACCACGCGACGTCCAGGCCGCTTTCTCGCACTACTTCAAAAGCCGGTGCGGCCGGCGCTTCCTCGTCCATGTCGATAAGCAGCAGGGTGGGGAAATCTTCGAACAGCTTCAGCGCGTCTCGCAACAACGGGACACGAAGATCGTCGCCGCCCAACAGGGCGACCTGCGCGTAGGTCAGGTCCGAGATGGCGGCGTCGAAGCCCCACAACCGAACGAGACTCGCATCGTGCAGCAACACCACCTGGCCGTCACGGGTGACCCGAACGTCGACCTCGACGTAGTCCGCTCCCGCCGCAATCGCCGATCGAATCGCTGCGAGGGTATTCTCCCGAAAATTCTGGGAATCCCCGCGATGAGCGGTGACGGCGGCGACCCGCTGGGCGGCCGCGCTGGGCGCGCTCATAACGCCACCCCGCCGGTCGTGACGAGCCGGCCCTGCCGAAAGGTAAGCGCGTTCTGGATGGCGGCGTGACCGCGATCACCGGGCGCCGGTGGCAACCCGGAGGCGAAGGCGCGAAGAGTGGCGTCATCGCGCTTCAGGTAGATTTCGTGAAAATGCCCGTGGGGCACGACGCGCTCGACGACGGCCGGGCGTGCATCGAATGATGCGTGCAGGGTGAACACCACGTCTTCCGGGCGAATGCCGATGACGTCGTCACCGGGCACGACGGCGCCGTTCACCAGCGAACCCTCGATCCGGTTCAGACTGCCGATGAAGGTGGCGACGAATTCGGTTTCCGGCCGGGAATACAGCTCGGCCGGCCGGCTGAACTGCTCAATTTTTCCGGCGTTCATCACGGCGATTCGGTCGGACATCGACATCGCCTCCTCCTGGTCGTGCGTCACGATCAGCGTCGTGATGCCCAGGCGCTGCTGAATTTCACGGATGTCCTCACGCACTTTCACCCGCAGCTTCGCGTCCAGGTTGCTAAGCGGTTCGTCCAACAACAGCAGCTCCGGCTCCTGCACCAGGGCGCGCGCCAGGGCAACGCGCTGCTGCTCCCCCCCGGAGATGCGGGCCGGCCGCGAGTGCTTGTGATGCAGCAGGTTGACCAGCGCGAGGACAGCGTCCACTCGCTGCTCGATCTCCTTCTTGCCGAGACGACGCAGTTTGAGGGGGAAGCCAACGTTCTTCACGACCGTCATGTGCGGCCACAGCGCATAGTTCTGAAACACCATGGCACTGGGCCGTTTCTCGGCACCGAGGGCGGACACCTCGCGGTCGTGCACCTGGATCGAGCCGGCGTCGGGCGCGAGGAATCCGGCGATCATGCGCAGGGTCGTGGTTTTTCCACAGCCGGAGGGGCCAAGCAGGGAGACCAGTTCCCCGTCCTGCACGGTCAGGTCGAGATTGTCGATGATGGTGCGACCACCGAGCACCTTGTGTAGGCCGCGCACGCGCAGACCGCGCGAGCCGCCGGCATCCGTTTCACGGTGTGTGGGTGTCGTGGAATGTATTTTTTCGATCAAAGTCATGGTCTTCTCTACACTTCTTGCGATGCTCGGAGTGGGGCTATTTGATTTGGAATCCTTCGGCGAGCGTGCCGCCGACGATGTGCTTGTGCGCCGCTAGCAGCAGGGCGACCGAGGGGATGGCCAGCAGAATGGAGAACACGGCCGCCACCTGATTCGGGTAGTTGAGCACGAGGGTGTACATCTGCGTTGGCATGGTCATAATGTCGGGTGCGCCAATGAGATAGGTGCCCTGCGCCTCGTCGAACGACGCCAGAAACGACATGACCGCTGCTACCAGAATTCCCGGCAGGGCCAGGGGAAAGGTAACGCTGATGAAAACCCGTAGCTTCGTGGCGCCCGCGTCGCGCGCCGCTTCCTCGAGACTGCGTGGCACCGCAGCGAAGGCCGCAGCGGGAATCCAGGTCATGAACACCACGGTTCCCAACACGTGCACGATTAGCACGCCCATCACGGTACCCATCAGGTTGAGCGCATAAAACAGCGAGGCGATGGTAACGTACAAACCCATTTTCGGGAAGGCGTTGAGGGCGAACAGCCCGATCAGAAAAGTTCGCCGACCCCAGAATTCGTAGCGCGCGAAAGCATACGCGGCCGGCAGACAGATGCAGGCAGACACCAGCACGGTCAACGCGGCTAGCGCAAGCGAATTCTGCACGGCCCGGCCGAGCGTTTCGTCGCCGAGCACTACGCTCCACCAGCGGAGGGTCCAGCCGTCCGGGCCGAGGTTGGGGAAGGTCCAGGATTCGGCGAATGCTCGAATGCCCAGCCAGGCCAGCGGACCGAGAATGAAAACGACCATGAGGACGAAAAAGAGCCCGCTGAGCGGACCGCTGAAGCTGAGCCGCGCTGCGGACTTTCGCGCGCGCTTGGTGATCATCGTCATCAGACTTTTCCCTGATCCTTTGCTGATCGAAAGTTGGCCCAGACATACGCTGCGGCAATACCGGATGCGATCACAAAGACGATAAAGGCCATCACGACGGATTGCTGCGGCTGATTAAAGGCCGAGAAATAGTTGGACATGCTCACGCCGAGCATGTTGGGCGCATTCGGCCCGGTGAAGTACGGAACGGTGAAGGAGCCGACCACGCCAATCGCGGTGAACGTGACCGCAATCAGGATCGGCACGAAGGCCATGGGAATGAGAATGGACACGACGATGCGCAGAAAGCCGGCACCGGCATCCCGCGCGGCTTCGATCATGGCGTTGGGGATTGCCTGCAGGCCGGAGGTGATCATGAGTACCGCGAACGGCAGCGAGGTCCAAACGGACCCGATCACCACAGCGACCATGGTGAAGGCCCACACCGGCGCCTCGACACCGAACTGCGCAAAGACGCTGCGCACGAAGCCGTCACCGGAGTAGAACGTGACGATCGCCCAGGAAGCGATGACTACCGGGATGAACAGCGGGATGATCGCCAGACCGGACAGTAGCCGAGCCATCCGTCCATCGCGGAGCTTGAGGAACAGACCGATTCCCAGGGCCAGAAAAATGACGATGACCGTGCTGAGCGCTGTCACGCCGACGGTAACCGAGAGGTCGCGCAGGATGCGGGAGTTCGAGAGCACCTCGATATAGGCTGCCGGTGTTCCCCACCAATTCTCGGCTTCGTGCACGTTCAGGCCGATCGAGGCGATCACATGGTTCAAGCCACCGGTCAGACCAATGCTGAACGCAAAAGCCAGGACGATCGGGAATCCCACGAACAGCAGAATCAAAATGATCGGAGGAAGGGCGAGGAAGAAACCCAACGGGCGACGCGCCACAGCCGGGGTGGCTATGGCGCGTCGCTTTGAGCCCCTCGTCGGGGCGAGAGTCACTGTCCCGGCACTTCCTGATCCCACAGGTTGCTCAAGTCACTGCCCATCTGAGAGAAGTAACCCTTGCGCAGGTTGCCGGTATCGGCATCAGCGAACTCGTTTTGAATGTCGGTCGAAAGCAGGTCGAGGCTGATTGCCGGGAAACCAGCGATCTCGTTCACGATCATTTCCTGGGCGCCGGGGGTCAAGACGAAGTTGGCGAGCTTGAGCGCACCCTCCTGGCGGGGGCTGGCAGCCGGAACTCCGAGGTAGGCCGCGCTTCCGGTGAAGGACGGGTCAGAGATCTGCGTGTAGTCCACGGACTCGCCAATCGCGCCGTTCTTCTTGCCCGAGATGAACATGTCGGACCAGACCGGCGCCATCGAGATTTCACCGCTTGCCAGCAGGTCCAGCGTCTGCTGGTTGCCGTTGGGGTAGAAACCATTCTGGTAGATGTACGGGTTCAAGCTGCGAAGCGTTTCGAACCCTTCGGTCCACTCGCTTTCCAGTTCTTTCTCGTAGCCGACGGTCATTTTTGCGCGGGCATCGTCAGAGACGTACTTGTCGAGGACCGTCGCGACGAAGGCCGAGCCGGATCCGCCGGACTTCGGGGAGTTGTAGGTGAATTCGCCCGGGTTTGCCTCGATCCACGCCAGCAGCTCGTCGAGGGTCTTCGGAGGTGTCGGGATGGTGGCGGTGTCGTATGCCAGCAGAACGACGGAGCCGCGGTAGGCGATTCCACCAGCGCCACCGGCCTCGACGACGTCTTCGGGAATGTCGTTGAAGGCGGAGATTTCGTCTGCGGTCATCGGCGTCAGCAGCCCAGCCTCGGCGGCCATGGGCACGAATCCGCCGTCAACCAGGTCGAAGCCCGGGTCCTTTTCCTGCTCCGTGGCACTCGTCAGCTTGGCCATGGTCTGGGCATCGTGCTCGCCGTGCAGATCGAGGTTGACAGCGACCGTGTATCCGGGGTTCTCCTCTTCGAAGGCCGGAATCAGGTGGTCTTCCCACAGCGCCTGGATGTTTTCACCGCCACTGATGAGTACCGTGAGGGCCTGGTCGGCTGAATCGCCGGGGCCGGCCAACGATGTTGCTGCGTTGCTTTGCACGCAGCCGGCCAGGGCCATCATGGCAAGTGACGCCGCGGCGGTGGTGGCAAGGAGCCGAGTGGTTTTCATTGCTGTCCATCTGTTAGTAAGGGCGCACCTCAGAGTGAGATCAGAAAGATAATCTGAAATGAAGACAACGAGAACCTATCCCACAGGTAAACGCAGAATGACGCTTAACTAACGCGAAGGTGAACGCAGATCGCTTGGTCTGGCACTCAATGGGCACGCGGACTGCGGCTTTGGACCGCGATGCATCAGCTGAACCCAACCCAGAGAACCGGGCCCAGGGTATAGAGCTTGTTGCGCTTTGCCCTCGGGCTAAACATTGACTAGAAGTATCGACGCTCTTGGATTCAAGTGGTCGTCGCAACAAAGGTCGATTTAGGTATTGAAAAGGAGCTTACTGACGAGTTCTCCAGGGTTTGCCAAGTTGAGGAATTTGCGCGGTCGGTTGTTGAATTCGTGGGTCACTCGTCCCAGCTCCGGCAGGGTCTGCGTGCTGAGATCGGTGCCCTTGGGAAAGTATTGGCGCAGGAGGCCGTTGGTGTTTTCGTTTGATCCTCGCTGCCACGGGCTCGCGCGGTCGCAGAGGTAGACATCCATGTTCGCGTCTTTGCTGAATGGCTTGTGGAGCGCCATCTCCACTCCTTGGTCCCAAGTGAGGGAAGTGTGGATGTGGGCGGATAGGGAGCTCAGGGAGGCCAGGAGACCGTCGTGGACGGCCTGGGCACTGTGATTGCCCGGAAAGTGAATGAGAGCAAGAGCGCGTAGTCAATTCGATCAACAAGCGCCGCGACGCCGGAAAAGATCTGGGCAGGCGACCGCGACTCATCACAGACAGTCAAATCCGGAATGCCCGCGGCAGCCCAGACTTCACCGGGCTTAACCAGACCAGCCAATACCTATTACAGAGGCTAGGACCCGACCCCAACGATCCGGCAAGGCACCGACCATCGAACGCGCTGGGTCGAACTGATCGACACGGCAGAAGGCCACCTATAAACCACATCAGATCATTTACAGCCAGCTCAGACCTTCGCACGGAGATAGACGTAAACAGTTTCGCGGCTGATCCCAAACTCACGAGCAAGCACAGACTTCGGCACACCAGCAGCAGCCTTCTCACACAGCTCGGCCGCACGGAACGTGTCGAGTGACGGGGTACGACCCCGGTAAACGCCCCGCTTCTTCGCCAAGGCAATACCCTCGCGTTGACGTTCACGAATCAAAGACCGCTCAAACTCAGCAAACGCCCCCATAACGTTCAAAAGCAGGTTCGCCATCGCATTGTCATCGCCGGTAAAGCACAGCTGCTCTTTCACGAACTCAACCCGGACCCTCTTCGCTGTAAGCCGGCGCACGATCAAACGAAGGTCATCCAAGTTACGGGCCAGACGGTCCATAGAATGCACGAGAACGGTATCGCCCTCGCGGACGAACTTGATCATCTCCTCCAGCTCGGGCCGGTTCTGATCCTTCCCCGACGCCGTATCCTCAAACACCCGATCGACGTCGACTCCAGCAAGCTGACGGATGGTGTTCTGGTCGAGGGTACTCACTCGCACATATCCAACTCGCTGACCCGTCATGTGACTTTTTCCCTGCTCTGTTAGGTTGAAGTCTAAGACCCGGCCATGAGGGGTGTCTACCAATCAAAAAGCGACCCTATCTTGACAATATTAGATAACGGTGCCTGACGCCTAGTTGGGGTACACGTCCCGGCGAGGGTAAATGTGTATGAGTGTGCATTTCGGAGACATCGGACACACCGCACATTCCCAGATACGTCGGGCGTGTTGAGGCCGCGCATCTCCATGCGCTCACCGGCAACGCATCCCCTCGCCGTGACCGATGCGGGGACGTCGAACCGGTGCTCTCGAGCCGCCACAGCGCACCATGGAGATCGTCGCCAGGAAGGTGCGGGCTACCAGGCAGTCGCGTGCGTCACCACCCACCGCATGCCTCAACTCGCACTTGCTCACACCCACTCACAGATGTTCCGTTACCGCTGCGTTACTGCTGGGTCAATCTCGGCAATGAAAAACCCCCTACTCCCCAGTTGAACACTGGGCTGTAGGGGGTTTTTCGTGGCGGTACCGGTGGGATTTGAACCCACGGTGGAGTCTCCCCCACACGACTTTTCGAGAGTCGCACCTTCGGCCGCTCGGACACGGTACCGCCGTCGATCCTAGTAGAGACTGGGGTCCGACGCGAATCGGCGAACATGCAGCAGACACACGGATGCCGCGGAGTAGCCTCAGTGGGTGCGCGAATCAACCCCGAGCATCCGCCCGTTAATCGCTACCGGTATCGCCGTTGTCGCGACCGGCATTGTGCTTGCCACGACCTGGTTTCGTCGCGACCTCGAACAGCAGAAGGCCATTCTGAACGAAACCCTGCCGGTGCATTCCGCCTGGTGGCGCGACAATGCCAAGCAACCGGGTGAGCTGCTCTGCGTCGCGATGGGCGACAGTGCGGCCCAGGGCATCGGTGCCTCCAGCCCGAACAGGAGCTACGTCGGCGTGCTCGCCGATCACGTGCGGCTGGTCACCGGCCAAACCGTGCGTGTTGTGAACCTCAGCGTGTCGGGTGCCACGGTGGCTTTGGCCGTGCGCGACCAGCTTCCCCGCTTCGAAAAGCTTGAGCCCGATTTGGTGACGGTCGCGATCGGTGCCAACGATATCGCCCAGTGGAACCCCACAACCTTCGAAGCGGGCATTCGCACCATTTTCGCCGCGCTGCCGCCGCACACCCTCGTCGCCGACCTGCCGTGCTTTCACCTTCCCCACAACGAGGTCAAGGTGGCAGAGGCCAACGAGATCATTCGACGCGTCGCCGACGAACACGAACTGACCGTGGTCCCGCTGCACTCGACCACCAAACGGGCCGGGTTCCGCAGCATCCTGACCCACGTCGCCAAAGACTTGTTTCACCCCAACGACCGCGGCTACCGTTCCTGGGCCGAGGCGTTCCTGCCAGCGATGAGCGCGGATGCCGCGCGGGTGTCAGCGCATCAGGGAGCGGCAGTAACCTAACTCGCTCACTGCTGCGCAGCGACCGAATCGGCGTCCCCCATGGGAGTCTCCAGCTCCCATACCCCCGACAACACAATATTGTCCATCAAGGTGAGCAGTGTGTCAGCCAGGTCAACGTGCGGGCTTGAAAAAGTGATCAGGCACAAGCCGCGATGGTCGGGAAACTCAATCCAGTAGTCAACGATGAGAAGCGGGAGGTCTGGCGTGCCCGCGTCGGCCGACGCGCTCGCGACCCTGCTGTGCCTCACGAGTGGGCCCGCCGGGGTGACCGCGCTGAGAAGCTTTGCCTCGGGTGCCAGCCGTTCGCTCAGCCGCTTGGCCATACTGTCGAGATGGGTGCGGCCTCCCTGGGCCGGCCCGAGTTGCTGCCAGTACAACACAACATTCAGCGCGAGTGCCCCGGTAGGGTTGCGCTGCAACAGGTAGGCCATGAATTCGGCTCCGCCGGCAGCCGCACGAATGCAGGTTTCGGTGAGCCAGCGGGCGAGTTCTCGTCGCAACACCGGCGCCGCCGGCAGCCCCTTCAGTTGGCGGTTGACGAGTTGCTTGACACTCGCGTCTCGTGCTGCGGCATCGTCGAGAGCGATCGAAAACCAGTCTCCGGAAAGCGGCAAGTCAAAGCCGGTGACCCGCGACAGGGTCGGGTCTCCATCGCTTCGAAATTCAGACGGGTGCGTATCGCCGGCTACCCAGGCCGCCTCATCATCGCCGGGTTGCGGCTCCAATGCGGCGATCACGTCGGCAACGGAGGCCGACATCGTGTGCGGGCCAGCGGGATCAAACACGACCGCGTTGAGAAAATCGGCATGCTGGATCAGAAACGGTACGAGTGCTGCACCGCGCTGCAGGGCGAACTCGCGGTCGGAAATGTCGCTGATGAATTCTGCGAATGTCTCAGTGGAGGAGAACAGACAGAGGTTGAAACGTGGAGCGCCCGCGAGAGAGTCAGCGGCGGCGAACACCCGGGTCTCGAGCACCCCGACTTTACTTCGCAGCAACGGCACGACGACAAAGTCGAGGCGCAGCGCTCGGCCGATAGCCTCGACATCCTGATTCTCAAGCGCGACGGCCAAATGCGCCGACCCGACCTCGGTCGTGGCAGCAACGACAATGCCGTCCGGCAGATCATCCGTCATGACAATTTCTCCGCATCAATCTCGTCCTTTGACCCTATCCGCACCGTGCACAGCGCCTCGCGTCGGCCAAGCAGCGCGTCCTCGGTCACGTCGACTTCGTTCTCGCGGGCACCAACGGAAAACAACTCGAACCGGTCTTTGATCGGCGTCGGATTGGCGAGCACGAGACTGGCACTTGGCCACCCCGGCGGAGGCTTGAGCGCCGCGAACATGTGAAGGAACGGGGGGTACTCCCGTTTGAGAAGATTAATGGGAAAGACGCCGAATGACCCGCTCAGGTCCTGCGCCCACTGCGCCGCCGCAAAATCGCCCGCATAGGCCGCATCAGTGATCCACGGCGTCTCGGCGCGACGTCCATTGTAGATCTGGTCGGCATCCGCTTGCAGCTTGCCGGCACGGGCTGCGTCGGCGACGAATTCCACCTCGGCGAGCGCGGTCGCCGATCCCCGCCTCATGATTTCGGCACGAGCGTTCGCCGGCGTCTCCGAACCGTCAACGGCGTAAACGGCCGCTGAAACCACCCAGCTCTCCGGATCGGAACGATCGGCCACGGCGCGAGCACGAGCCTGGGCAAACAAGTACGTCGAGGGGAGGCTGGAATCCACGCTGGCGTTGCGCAGAAAGACCCCACGATTCCAGCCACCGATACGAGCGGATGCCTGCAGCCCGCGCGCGACAAAATGGCCCGGCTCCCCCCACACACCCACGTCGTACGAGTACGCCAGCTGCGCAACCGTTCGTCGCCATACGCTCATGGAACAACGAACGGCAGGTCGTTCAGCACCGTAATTTTGCCTTGGGCATCCCACGGGATGCGATACTCGGGCGCACCGCCAAGATTTCCTTCATACGGCAAACCGTGGCGGAGCGTCTGCACTGCCTCCACGTCATCGAGACGCGCGACGACCACACGACTCATACCATTGTCACCGGGAAGGCCCATCTGCATTCGCGGATTGCTTAGCCCCTGCACATCGACCGGGCTCCACGAGCCTCCAGTGGCGTTGGCCTTGCCACCATAGGCACGCCAAATGGTCTGCCCATTCACGGGCGGGGGCACTGGAGTGCGCATGTCACCAGCCCACTGTTTCCAATCGGCAGGACGCAACCGCAAGGACTGCTTGACCGTGATCTGCTGCCCCACCTTCATGGTGACTTTCTCTGCCATGAGCACTCGTCCGACCACTTTCACCGCTGCCCCCATGCCGATGAAGGACAGCGCCACCCCCGCGATGCTGAGTCCGGCCTCTCCCCAACTGCGTTCTCCGGAGGAGGCGAGCACGATATTTCCGATCGCGTTGACCACCGCTGCGAGTCCGGCCACCACGAGAAGCGCCGCGGCCAGCAGCTGGCCTACGACCGGAATCCACGAAACCAGCAGGGCCAGTACGCCCGCGATCGCCGAAACCCAGCCGGCGATGTCCGTGATGACGGCGAGTGCGTCCTTACCCCAGTTGTCCCACCAGCCGTCGTTGAGGTCATCCGAGGATGTGATATTTTCAATGCTGCCGCGTGCAGTCTCAGCGCCCCGGTCACGACTGGTGACGGCGTCATTAATTCGAGTGATGGCCAAGCCGACGCCAGCGGATGCCGACACAGCATCCGTTTCAAACGTCTCGGCAACATTCGTGTACATGAGCGCCTGCACAGGATCGGTGTCATCGGCGGCCAACCGCAAGTAATGACGCTGATGCGCGCTGGATTCGTCTGCCGTATCCCGGGCGATACGAGCGCTTTCCAGCGCGGACTGCGACTCCTGCTGCGCGGATTCCAGCTGGGGCGCATAGTCGAGCAACGCCTGACCGACGGCTCGGTAGCGCTTCTCGGCCCGCAGAATGTTGTCGGCGACCGTGTTCGCGGTCTCCTGCAGCGCTTCGACCGCCTCCGAGACCACGCTGCCCCCGGCGTCGAGGTTGCGCAAGCGCCGCTCAGCACTCCGGATCGCGTCGGCCACCTCCAGATAGGACAACCCGCCGCTCTGCACGATCCCCGGCTCCCCCGGAACCGGGTCGGAGCCCAAGTTGACCGGTGTCCAGTCGATGGATCTCATTGCGCCACGCTTCCCGTGGACGTCGCCGCCATCGGGGACGGAACTTCAATCGACTTCGCCAGTTGGTTGTCGACGTCCTCAAAGGTGTCCGCGCAGCCAGCCGCGCCTTCTGCGAGAAAAGCAATCGAGTCGACCATCTCGGAGCGACGGTCGTCCCATCCGTGAGCAAAATCCGTCACAGCCTCGGCCAGCCCGGAATGCCCAACGGCCGCCGCAATCGTGTCACTTCGCGTGTTCGCATTGTTGAATTCCTGCGCGACAATGGTCAATTCGTCACTCAGTCCCCTCAAAGACTGTGTGCTGACACATAGGTCGGCCATTGTTCCTCTTTCTCCCCACTGCTGGTTCGTTCTGTTCAGGATACGGGCGGGCCTGACGTTCTGCGACCGCAACGGCCGGTTCAGGCAGCCGATTGCCGCCGCAGAGCCGACTGTCGGTGGCCCCGGCTAGGCTCGAAACATGGCAAAATCCGTCTCTTCTTTCCGCTGCTCCGAGTGCGGCTGGACGACCCTGAAATGGGCGGGCCGTTGCGGCGAATGCCAGCAGTGGGGCACCGTCGTCGATGCCGGCCCGACAGCCGGCATCACCCGCAAGCTCAAGGCCATCACGCTCGTCGGCGATGGCATCGCCCGCCCGATCACCCACGTCGAAACGGATGCCGCCGCTCACTGGCCGACCGGCATTAATGAATTCGACCGTGTGCTCGGCGGCGGCATCGTGCCCGGCTCGGTGATTCTGCTCAGTGGGGAGCCTGGCGTCGGCAAGTCCACGCTGCTACTCGAGGTCGCGTCCAAGGCGGCCGCAGCGAAGAGCCGCGTGCTCTACGTCAGCGCCGAAGAGTCGGTGAGCCAGGTTCGGCTGCGCGCCGAACGCACCAACGCACTCGAACCCGAACTCTATATCGCCGCCGAAACCGATCTCGGAGTCATCCTCGGGCAGATCGATGCTGTCAAGCCCGACCTCATCATCATTGACTCCGTGCAGACCGTGTCGAGTGCGCTCTCCGACGGGTCGCCGGGTATGCCCAGCCAGGTGAGGGAGGTGGCATCCACTCTGATTCGGGTCGCCAAGGATCGCGGCCTGCCGGTGCTGCTCGTCGGTCACGTCACCAAAGACGGCTCGATCGCCGGTCCGCGGGTGCTCGAGCACCTGGTCGACGTGGTGTGTCAGTTCGAGGGCGACCGGCAGACCTCGCTGCGGTTCATTCGCGCTCTGAAGAACCGGTTCGGGCCTACCGACGAGGTCGGCTGCTTCGAGATGACCGGCGACGGCATCGCCGAAGTGCCCGACCCAAGCGGGCTGTTCCTGAGCCGGGCCACCGAACCGGTCGACGGCACGTGTGTAACCGTCGCGTTGGAAGGCCGTCGGGCGATGCCGGTCGAGGTGCAGGCGCTCGTCACCGACACCCAGGCACCGAATCCCCGCCGGGTCACGAGCGGCGTGGACTCCGCCCGCGTGGCTATGCTGCTCGCGGTTTTGCAGGAGCGCGCGGGAATGAACCTCTCCACCAAAGATGTATACGTGTCGACGGTCGGTGGCATCCGTCTGAGTGAGCCGGCCGCCGACTTGGCCATCGCGCTGGCTATCGCGTCCGCGTTCACCGGGCTGGCCGTGGCGCACAATGTGGTCGCCTTCGGCGAGATCAGCCTGGCCGGCGAGGTACGCGGAGCACTCATGTCGAAGCAGCGAGTTAACGAGGCCGTTCGCCTCGGGTTCACCACCCAGATCGACGCCGCCTGTGGGTCGATCCACGCGGCGGTCGCCCTGGCACTCGGCACCACCCGCAAACCGCGCGACGCCGAACTCGATCGGGCGTTCTAGCCCCGGCCGCCCCCGGGCTCGATTGTTCCGTCGGGCGCACCCGGTGCGCGATTCGGTTAGTCGGCGTCGCTGTGGCCGAGCTCAGGGCTCAGGGCGTTCAGCAGGTCGGCCGGGGCGGCCTGCATCACGTTGGGTCCGGCAATGTCGAAGAAGACCATCTCCAGCGTCGCGGCGTGCACGGTGAGAAACTCCCGCAACCACTGGCCGTCGCACACCATGACCTGCGGGTCCACGTCGTCGGGAACCACTCGCAGGTAGTTCTCCGCGGCGGAGAAGAGCAGCAGCATCCGCTTGTCTGAGCCTTCGCGGCCGAACACGCGCACCTGGGCCGCCTCGCCGTTGACCACGAGTTGCGGCACGATCATGTAGTCGTTGCGCAACGCATAGGCGACGGCGACGACGTCCTGCGCTGCCAGTGCGGCGGCGAGCGCCTCGGAACGGGTGTTGGCAGTCGTATCGGTCACACATTCATTCAATCAGGCGAAGCTCCAGACGCCCAGCTGGCAGCGCACGCCACGAGCGAACGGATGCCCGCTCGCCCCCGCGGCGCGCAAACCGGACCCCGTGTGCGGGAGCTAAACCGTGCGCGCGGGCTAAATCAGGAAATCATCCGGGTGCCGAAGCAGCCGTCCCACAGGTACGGCGGTCTTGATTGCTCCCGCGACCGGATCCCCTGAATTAGCCACCGAGCCGTGTGCCAGCCGGTCGACCGACAGGCCCTAGTTCAGGATCATCAAGGCCGGGTCGGCCGCCTCGATGCCGTCCACGGTCACGTGCAGGTAATACGAGGCTCCGCCGGCCGGAACCGCGGTGCGGGTTTCGGCTTGGCAGGTATCGACGGCCGAGCGGGTGCGATCCCAGGTGATCGGTGTTGCCAGCGGCATGACCACACCGGGCTTGAGGGTGACCTGGGCGTCGATCGGGTTGGTCTGGCAGTCGGTGGAGGTCCAGTAGACGTCCTGCCCGCTCATCACGGTGAACACCTGCTTGGCGTTGCCGGCGTTGATCACACAGTCGGTGGTTCCAATGTTGGTCAGGCTCAGCGACAGCTGCGGCAGGACTCCAACTGCATAGTTGGTCGCGTCCGTGACGGCCGCAACCTGCACCGCGGACGGGTCGCAGGCCGCGCCGTCGACGGCAGTGGCTACCTCGGGGATGGTGGTGGCGGCATCCGTCGGCGTCGCCGACTCGGTCGTGTCGGCCGCGGGCGTTTTCGGGGAGTCCCCGTCGCCCTTGCTCACGCCCGGTTGCACGATGATGAGAAACAGAATGACGAGCACGGCGAGCAGGCCGAGCCCCACTACGAAACGCCGGCGCCGGTACACCTTGCTGGACTGGCGGCCGACCGGTTGCTTGATCGTCGACATGCCCCAAGGTTATTGAAGTTCAGCGGCAGAACTCGGTAATGGTGTGCGTGTCGGCGGTAATTGCTGCCGGAAAGACCCGCTCGCAATCGAAAGACTGCGAACGGGCACTCCGGTGCCCTCTGTTTAGTGGTGCCCGTGTTTGGGCGGCTTCGGTGCTTTCTTGGCCTTGTCGACCTTCACATCGGTCCAGCCGATCACCTCACCGTCCGCGTTCTGTGCGGACACTGTGTATTTGCCGTTCTTGAGGTTGTCTGCGAGCGTGACGCTCACGGTACCCTCGGCGCTCACGAGCAGCCAGCCGCCCAGGTCGTCGGTTTTCTTCTTGGAGTAGGCCCACACCGACACGTACTCACCCGCGTGTTTGACACCAACCTCAATAACTACCGTGTCACCAGCCCGATAGGCCTTCTTGTCAGTGTCGATCACGTTCTTGAGCTTCTTGGTGAGCTCCTTCTCACCAGCCGCGGTAGGCGCATCGCCCGGTTCGGCGGTCACGGAAACCGCCACGGCGAGCCGCACGATCGTGCCCGACTCCGCTGCGGTCATCTCGAGCATGCTGTTCTCCACCGCATCCGCCGGCACCGTGACGCTGACGGTGGCCGTACCCGTCGAATCAACGGATGCCGTCCCCACGTCGGTGCCCGACCAGCGCAGCGCGAGCTGCGTGTTCTTCGGAGCGCCAAGCGAGGTGAGGTTGAGGCGGCCGACCGTGAAAGTGACCGAGTCACCCGGGTCGACTGCCGCCGTGGGGGCACCCGTGATCGAGGCCTGGTTTGCCTTGAACGACGGCGACAGTGGGCTGTTCGTCTGGATGTAGGAGATCCAGGCGTCCCGGTCGACGAGACCGGAATCCCGGGTATCGGTGCCGTTCAGGAACTCGCGGAAGTTGTCGCCGCCGGTGAGCAGAAAGTTGAACGAACCGATGCGATATGACTGCGCAGGGTCGATCGGGGTGCCATCGATCCAGACGCCTGTCACGCGGTCGCCAGCGCCACGGTCGGCGTCGAACGTGTAGTTTACGTTGTCGCTCAGGCCGAGCTGCAGGAACGGACGACTCGGAATCGTGCCGTCGGCGTTGGTCTGCCACTGCTGCTCGAGAACGGTTTTGAACTGCGCGCCCGTGAGGCTCGTGGTCCAGAGATTGTTTAGGAACGGCAGTACTGCATTTGCCTCGGCGTAGGTCACGACACCGTCGGGATCAAGAGACAGGTCAGCACGCATCCCCCCGGGGTTAACGATGCCAATCTCGGCGCCGCCGATGGTGGAGTCGGCCAGGGAGGCGCGCAGCGAGTTTGCCACGAGCGTGCCCATGGTAGAGGGAGCCATGCGGTCTTCGGCGCACGGCGCAACTCCGCCCGTGCAGGCCCGAGTGATGTCAGCGGTGACCGAACCGACGGGCACGTTGCCCTGGACCGCGGCCTCGGCCAGCGCGGCGTTCGTGATCGTCTGAACCTCGGCAGCGCGCGGGTACGCGGCCACGAGGTCGGCGTCGGGTGCGGTGGAGCGGGCCACGTTCCGGTTCTTGACCGTGGTCGTATCCCCGGTGGCGATGTCGTAGCTGAGCACGACCTGGCCGATGTTCTCTCCGTAACTGCCAGTCTGCAGCACCGGGCGCGTCACGCCGTCAGCTGCCCCAGGAACCTGTGCGTCCCACGCGTACTGCTTGTGCGTGTGCCCGGTGAAGATCGCGTCGACCTCTGCCGAGGTGTCATTCACGATTGCGGCGAAGGCGCCGCCTTCGGTGAGCTCCTGCTCGAGCGTGGCACCATCGGGAATCCCCGCGCCGGCACCCTCGTGGTACTCGGCGATGAGAACATCCGCTTCACCGTTCGACGGGTCGCCGTCGGTGAGCTGGGCGGCCACGCGGTTGACCGCGGCGACCGGGTCACCGAAGCTGAGGCTGGCGATGCCGTTGGGCGAGACAAGCGCCGGGGTCTCTTCCGTCACGGCACCGATAACGCCGACCTGCACGCCGGCCACGTCGATGATGGTGTACTCCCGCATGGCTGGAGTTTCAGTGCCCGCGTTGTAGACGTTGGCACCGAGGTAGTCGAAGTTCGCCGTGTCGGCCACTCGACCGCTGAGGTCGCTAAACCCCTGGTCGAACTCGTGGTTTCCCACACCAGAGGCCGCGAGGTTGAGTGCGTTCAGCACATCGATCGTGGGCTGGTCGTTCTGCGAGGCCGAGGCGAACAGCGAGGCGCCGATGTTGTCGCCGTCCGAGAGGAACAGCGAGTTGGCGTCGCCATATTCCGCCCGGAGCTGCTCAATGGTTCCGGCAAACTTGACGGTATTGGCGTCGATGCGTCCGTGGAAGTCATTGACGTTGAGCAGGTTGAGCTCAACAGCGGTGGGCGTGGCGAGGTTTAGTCCGAGCACGACCGGGTCGTGATCCGACGAGCGGAACGCGTCGGCGACGTAGAAGTCGGTGACGTTGTTGTTGTACCTGCTGTACTCCAGCGCGACCGATTCCACCGAGTTGATGTTCCAGACGTCGACGGCGTTGACCGTGACAGCTGCTTCGGGCGAGGCGAAGACGTGGTCGAGTGAGCCGACAGTGCCGCCGAAGGCGTACGTATACTCTCCGCTCTTGTCGCCCTGGTTGATGTAACCGGCGTCAAGTAGCACCCGAATCGGGTCTTCGAGGTCGTAGGCGTTGAAATCGCCGGTGAGAAAGACCCGATCGATGCCGGAATCGGCCTTGACCTGGTCAGCGAAGGCTACGAGCGCGTTGGCCTGCTCGATGCGGGTCGGGTTGGATGCTCCCTGACCGTCACCCTGATCGGCGTCGTCACCGGTGCCTGATCCCTTCGACTTGAAGTGGTTCACAATGGCGAGAAAGCTCGACTCGTCGTCCCCGACCAGCTGGAATGCCTGGGCGAGTGGTTCACGTGCGCGGCCATTGAAGGCGACGGATTCGGTGAGGATGACCGACTCCCCCACCGTTTCAACAGCGGCGGGCTTGTAGATGAAGGCGGTGCGAATCACGTCCTCGCTGGCCGGAAGCGCGGCCGGCGAGGCCACGAACGCCCAGACGTCACTGCCGGAAGCCGCGTTGAGCGCTGCGGTCAGGTTGGCGAGGGCGTCGTCGCGGTCCTTGCCGAACGCGGCCGAGTTCTCGATCTCCTCGAGCGAGACCACGTCGGCATCGAGGGCATTGATCGCCGAGACGATCTTGGCCTGCTGGCGTTCGAAACTGAGCTGGGTGGCGGCGCCGCGGGCGTCACATCCGCTGCTCACCGTGGTCGGAACGCCGGCCCGGTCGTTGTAGAATCGGCAACCGTCGAGCGAGTCCCCCGTGGTCGAGAAGTAGTTCAGCACGTTGAAACTCGCCAAGCGGATGTCGCCGCCCACGTTCTCCGGCGCGCTCGTGCGGGTGTCGGCGAAGGTCACCGGCTGTACGGTAGCTGCATTGGACGATACGAGGGCTGTCACCGGCTGGAACTTCCAAGCGTCGTTGCGAAAGTCGAAGATGACCGGCGAGAGGAAGGAGACCGCGGCGCCGATGCGCACCGGTGCACTGGTCGACAGGTACGGAACCGGGCTGCCCTGGTTCGCTGCGGCCAGGTAGTTCGTCGTGGCGCCGTCGTCGAGGGTGACTGCTCGGCCGGCATTCTCGGCGAGGGCCGACTGATACTCGGCGGAGCCGGGCAGGGCCGTGACGCTCGGGTTCACTAGTGGGGTCGTTCCAGCGGCGAGGCCAATTTCGGCGTATTGGTTGGTCGTGTAGTTGTTGGTGACGGTGAAGTCGCCCTGCGGGGCGAGCAGCATACCCTCGAGGGTTTCGCGCCCTTCTGCGCCGGTCGGCAGCGCCACAGTGACCGGGGTCGGGGCGACCACGTTTGTGGTGGAGAGCTGAGTGACGTCGTCGACGGTGCCGAAGGTGACCTCGGTCATGCCGAAGAATTCCACGACGGTGCCGACGACCTGAACGTGGTCGCCGATCTTCACGTCGGCGGTCGCCGTGCTGGAGTAGGCGAACACGCCGTGCGAGGCAGTGTGGCTGGCGAAGTCCAGTTCGCCGCCGGTCGCTGCGGTTTGCAGGTAGAACCCGTCGAAGCCGCCGGTCGGGTAGGCGGCCGTGACGATACCCGAGGTCTTGACGACGGTTCCGGCGAGCGGGCTCGTGTCGGTCGTTCCCTGGATCGCGTCGATCGCGGTCAGTTCGTCGGGCGCCGGGGTCGGGTCGGGGTCCGGCTCGGGTTCGACCGGTGTGCCAGTGTCGCCGGCGGCGTTCGTGGGCGTCGGGGCCGACGCGGTGAAGTCGGCGGCATTGACGTCCGTATCGACAGATCCAGTGCGGTTCACCGATGTGGTGACGGATGCCGCGGTGGCGGTCGTTCCTTCAAAAGTGTTCGAGCTGCCGTAGCCGATCAGGTCGAGGATCTCGGTCTGGCCGGTCAGTGAGCCGGTGGCCGGAGTCGTCAGTGCCGTCGACTGGTTGGCGAAGAAGATCGTGCCAGAGCCGGCGGCAAAGGAGGTGCCGAAGGCGGCATCCGCTGTGGGCAGGGTTGCGCCGTTTGCCGCATTCGAGCTGCCCTGCACGAGGTAATAGCCACCGGCAGCAATAGTGCCGGTCAGGGCGACGACCCCGGTGGGGTTCGACGTGCCGCTGGCCGAGCGGTACTGAATGGAGGTGCCGTCGAGCGACACGTCGGCGTCGCTGGGGTTGTAGAGCTCGACGAACTTATTCAGGTAGGTCGCGCCCGAGCTGCCGCCGTTCAGGTACGCCTCGTTGATGACGACTCCGGTGCCGGCGGTGTTGGCGCTGGCCGGCATAGCGATGAGCGGAGCGGCCGCAAGGCTCACCCCAAGTAGTGTGGCGAAAACCAGCCTGGTACGGCGATGATCGGCGGATGACATGGATCTCCTCATTCATAGAATGATGCGTGTGTCATTGCGCCCGGGGTCGTGCTTATCGGAAGTTCCCCCAGCCCACGGTTGGCAGGTGCAATAGTTCGCAGCCTAGCGACGGCCCGTGTCCGGGGGGTGAACTCCGCGTATTTTGCTCCTATGAGCAGCGCTTTAAGCCGTGATCGGGCCGATCGCGCCGACATTCGCTAGTTCAAGCGCTTCACCATGCGGGTGTTGCCGAGCGTGTTCGGCTTCACTCGGGCCAGGTCGAGAAACTCCGCGACGCCCTCATCGGGCGAGCGCACGAGCTCGGCATAGACGGCCGGATCGACGGTCTCGGTGCCCATTTCACTGAACCCGTTGCGGGTAAAGAAACCCACCTCGAAGGTGAGGCAGAACAGGCGGCTGAGGCCGAGGTCGCGGGCATCCGCTTCGAGGCGCTGCATCATGGTGTAGCCGACCCCGGCTCCGAGCCACTCGGCGTCGACGGCGAGAGTGCGCACTTCGCCGAGGTCCTCCCACATGACGTGCAGTGCGCCGCAGCCGATCAGTGTGCCGGACGAGTCAACGGCCACCCGAAATTCCTGCACGGCCTCATAGAACACGACTCGGTCCTTGCCGAGCAGAATGCGCTGCTGCACGAGCGGTTCGACAAGCGCTTCGATGCCGGGCACGTCGCTGGTGCGAGCACGGCGCACCGTGTATCTCGTTTCCAATTTCACTCCCCTAGTCTATTGACCGCCCCACCACCCCCGTTTCTCCCGCGAGAGCGCAAAAAGTGCCCTAATGGACGTCCATTGGGGCACTTTTTGCGCTCTCGCGAGCAGGTAGAACTAGTCGCTCGTGATGGCCAGGTCGGGAGTGGCCGGACCGGTCCCCACTGCGGCGGCCGTGTTCACTCCGACGCCGACCGGGTCAACCCGGGTCGTTGTGGTGAAGATGTACTCGCCGTTGACGTAGTCCACGTGCACGTGATCGCCAGCGTTGAGCTCGCCCTGCAGAATTTTCTCCGACAGGCGGTCCTCCACCTCGCGCTGAATCGCGCGACGCAGCGGGCGAGCACCGAGCGTCGGGTCGAAACCGACCTCGATCAGGTGTTCCTTCGCCGGAACGGTGACCTCGACGGTCATGTCCCTGTCGAGCAGACGCACGCCGAGGCGCTTGATGAACAGGTCGACGATCTGCAGCAGCTCGGGCTTGGTCAGCTGCGGGAACACGATGATCTCGTCCACGCGGTTGAGGAACTCGGGCTTGAAGTGCTTCTTCAGCTCGTCTTTCACCTTGCCGGCCATGCGCTCGTACCCGGTCGTGCTGTCCCCTTCCAGCTGGAAGCCGACCGGTCCGCCCGAGATGTCCTTGGTACCAAGGTTGGTGGTCATGATGATGACGGTGTTCTTGAAGTCGACGACGCGACCCTGACCATCCGTCAACCGGCCCTCTTCCAGAATCTGGAGCAGGGAGTTGAAGATGTCGGGGTGGGCCTTCTCGATCTCGTCGAACAGCACCACGGAGAACGGCTTGCGCCGCACCTTCTCGGTGAGCTGGCCGCCCTCTTCGAAGCCGACGAATCCGGGAGGAGCACCGAACAGGCGCGACACGGTGTGCTTCTCGCCGTACTCACTCATGTCGAGCGAGATCATGGCGGCCTCGTCGTCGAACAAAAACTCGGCGAGCGCCTTGGCCAGCTCGGTCTTGCCGACGCCGGTGGGGCCGGCGAAGACGAAGGAACCGGAGGGACGCTTCGGGTCCTTCAGGCCGGCACGGGTGCGTCGGATGGTCTTGGCGAGGGCCGAGATGGCCTCTTCCTGACCGATGACGCGCTGGTGCAGTGCCTTCTCCATGAAGACGAGCCGCGAGGACTCTTCCTCGGTGAGCTTGAACACCGGGATGCCGGTGGCCTGAGCGAGCACTTCGGCGATCAGGCCTTCGTCGACGACCGCGGTGGTCTTGACGTCGCCGGACTTCCACTTCTTCTCGAGGCGCAGACGCTCGCCGAGGAGGTTCTTCTCCTCGTCGCGCAGGCCGGCGGCCTTCTCGAAGTCCTGCTCTTCGATGGCGAGCTCCTTGGCGGCACGCACCACGGCGATCTTCTCGTCGAATTCGCGCAGCTCCGGCGGCGACGACAGGATCGACAGGCGCAGTCGGGCGCCGGCCTCATCGATCAGGTCGATGGCCTTGTCGGGCAGGAACCGGTCGGAGACGTAGCGGTCGGCGAGGTTCGCCGCGGCCACGAGGGCACCGTCGGTGATTGACACCTTGTGGTGCGCTTCGTAGCGGTCACGCAGTCCCTTGAGGATGTTGATGGTGTGCGCCAGCGACGGCTCGTTCACCTGGATCGGCTGGAAGCGGCGCTCGAGGGCGGCATCCTTCTCGAAGTGCTTGCGGTACTCGTCGAGGGTGGTCGCACCGATGGTCTGCAGCTCACCGCGAGCGAGCAACGGCTTCAAAATGGATGCTGCGTCGATGGCGCCCTCGGCGGCTCCCGCACCCACCAGGGTGTGGATCTCGTCGATGAAGACGATGATGTCGCCGCGGGTGCGGATCTCCTTGGTGACCTTCTTCAGGCGCTCTTCGAAGTCACCGCGGTAACGGCTGCCGGCGATGAGCGAACCGAGGTCGAGCGAGTAGAGCTGCTTGTCCTTCAGGGTCTCGGGCACATCACCCTTGACGATGGCCTGGGCGAGGCCCTCGACGACCGCGGTCTTGCCAACGCCGGGCTCACCGATCAGCACAGGGTTGTTCTTGGTGCGACGCGAGAGGATCTGCATGACCCGCTCGATCTCTTTCTCGCGCCCGATGACCGGGTCGAGTTTGTTATCGCGGGCCATCTGGGTGAGGTTGCGACCAAACTGGTCGAGCACCTGGCTGCCGGCCGTGTTGGCCGCCTGCTCGTTGGCACCGACCGCGACCTGCTCCTTGCCCTGGTAACCGGAGAGGAGCTGGATGACCTGCTGGCGCACTCGATTGAGGTCGGCACCGAGCTTCACGAGAACCTGGGCCGCGACGCCCTCGCCCTCGCGAATGAGGCCGAGCAGAATGTGCTCGGTTCCGATGTAGTTGTGGCCGAGCTGCAGCGCTTCGCGCAGGCTCAGCTCGAGAACCTTCTTCGCACGGGGCGTGAAGGGGATGTGGCCGGTGGGCTGCTGCTGCCCCTGGCCGATGATGTCCTGAACCTGCTCGCGCACGGCATCCAGCGAGATGCCGAGGCTCTCGAGGGCCTTCGCGGCGACGCCTTCACCCTCGTGAATCAGCCCGAGCAAAATGTGCTCGGTACCGATGTAGTTGTGGTTGAGCATCTTGGCCTCTTCCTGGGCCAAAACGACGACGCGACGAGCTCGGTCGGTAAATCTCTCAAACATATGATCGCTCCCTTGGCGCCAGGGCAGTTGGTGCCGTTACATCGAGAGTAACCAGCCTGCGCGCCTCGCGGGCGTTTGTTCGCCGTAGGCGTGACTAATGCTGCGGAGCATCATTAGTCACGCCTTGTTTTTATAGGAACAGCGTGACGGATGCTGGGCGCGGCCGCCTATTGCACCGCGGACGTGAGGCGGGCGAGGTTGTCGAGGATGGTGGAGCGCAGCGGCTGCTTGAGCCATTCCTCGAGGGTGAGCTCGCGGCTGTTGCGCCGGTTCTCGTCTTCCATGGCTCGCAGGTTGCGCACGAACGACCGGCCGCGCACCATGAGCGACACCTCCATGTTGAGGCTGAACGAGCGCTGGTCCATGTTGCTGGAGCCGACGACCGCCACCTCGTCATCGATCGTGAAGTGCTTCGCGTGCAGAATATACGGCGCCTTGTACATGTAGATGTGCACGCCAGCGGTCAATAGCTCCTCGTAGTAGGAGCGCTGTGCGTGATACACCACGGCCTGGTCGCCGATCTCCGACACGAACAGTTCCACGTGCAGCCCCCGCTGCACGGCGGTCGTGATGGCATACATGATGGATTCGTCTGGCACGAAATACGGGCTCGTGATGATGATGCGATCCTGCGCGTAATAGAGCAGCGCGAGGAACAGGCGCAGATTGTTTTCGCCCTTGAACCCGGGGCCGCTCGGCACGACCTGGCAGTCGAGAGCATCCGTTACCGGTCTCGGATGCACCGGCTCGATGTCGCGGGTGAGCAGTTCGTTGGTTTCGCTGTACCAGTCGGTGATGAAGATGGCGTTGAGTCCCGACACGATCGGGCCCTCCAGCCGCGTCATGAAGTCTTTCCACATCAATCCGCGACGAATGTTTTTGCGCATGTTGTAGGTGCGGTCGATGATGTTCTGCGACCCCATGAATCCGACCAGGCCGTCGACGATGAGCAGCTTGCGATGGTTGCGCAGGTCGGGCCGCTGCCATTTGCCCTTGAACGGCTGCACCGGCAGCATCAACTGCCACGGAATACCGGCATCCGTCAGCCGTTTCTTGGTCTGGCGAAAGCCGGGCTTACGCATCGACTGAATGTGGTCCAGGAGCACCCGCACGCTGACGCCGCGTTTGTGCGCGTTTTCGAGGGCGTCGAAGAAGGGCGCGGTGGTGTGATCGAGCGAGAGGATATAAAACTCGACGTGCACATATTTCTTGGCCAGGTTGATGTCGGCGATCATGGTGTCGAAGGCCACCTGGTATTCGTTGATCAGGCTGGCCGTGTTGTCGCCGACGAGCGGCATCGCCCCGAGGTTGCGGTTGAGTTCGACGACCGATTCGAGCCAGCTCGGCCACGGATGCTCGCGGCTCACCAGTTCCATACCCTCGGTGCTGTCGAGGATGAACTTGTTGATTTCATCCTGCATCAGGCGGCGCTTCTTCGGCAGGGTGCGGTAGCCGATCATCAGAAAGAGCAGCACACCGAGGTACGGAATGAAGAAGATGGTCAGCAGCCAGGCCATGCCCGACATCGGGCGGCGATTGCGCGGGACCACGATGATGGCCACCACGCGAACGGAGAAGTCGGCGATCAGGGCCAGCAGAACGGTGATGGTCAGGCCGTCGATGCCGAACATTGGTACTTAGGTGGCCGGTTTGTCGAGACCGAGCCTGGCGCGTTCTTCGGCTTCGATTTGGGCGTACACCTTGCGTTCGGTACGGTCGGCGCGCAGGATCGAGCGCATCAGCATCCAGAAGACCAGGCCGAGCGCAATGGTGGGTACGACCGAAAAGAGCGCGTTACCCCAGAAGTTCTCAATCACACCCCCAGACTACGCGCAAAGGCGCCCTACTTGCTGAGCAGGCCGAACATGCCGGTGCCCAGGTAATACACCCCGACACCGCCGACGATCACCCAGAGCGCGATGCGGTTCATCGACAGCTTGCGCCCACCCTTGTCCGGCTTCAACTCGTCGTCGGGCAGATAGTTCATTACTTCACCAGTGGAAAGAGAATTGTTTCGCGAATGCCGAGCCCGGTCAGGGCCATCAGCATACGGTCGATGCCCATGCCCATGCCACCGGTCGGCGGCATGCCGTATTCGAGTGCGCGCAGAAATTCTTCGTCAAGGCGCATAGCCTCCGGGTCGCCGCCGGCGGCGAGGCTGGCCTGTTCGATGAAGCGTTCGCGCTGCACGACCGGGTCGACGAGCTCGGAGTAGCCGGTGGCCAGTTCGAAGCCGCGCACGTAGAGGTCCCACTTCTCGACGACGCCGGCCACCGAACGATGTCCACGCACAAGGGGGCTGGTGTCGATCGGAAAGTCCATAACGAAGGTGGGGCGCACGAGTGAACCCTTGACGAAGTGCTCCCACAGTTCCTCGACGTACTTGCCGTGGATGGGGTGGTCGATCTCGATGCCCTCGCGCGCGGCGAGCGCAACGAGGTCGGCGAGCGGTGTCGCTGGCGTGATAGTGATTCCTGCGGCCACCGACAGGCTGTCGTACATGCCGATGCGGTCCCAGTCGCCGCCGAGGTCGAACAGGGTACCGTCGGCCCAGGTCACCACGTATGATCCGGCGATAGCAAACGCGGCATCCTGAATAAGCTTCTGGGTGAGGTCGGCGATGGAGTTGTAGTCGCCGTAGGCCTCATAGGCCTCGAGCATCGCGAACTCGGGTGAGTGGGTCGAGTCCGCGCCCTCGTTGCGAAAGTTGCGGTTGATCTCGTAGACGCGGTCGATGCCGCCAACCACAGCCCGCTTCAGGAACAGCTCGGGTGCGATACGCAGGAACAGCTCGGTGTCGAAGGCGTTGCTGTGGGTTTGGAACGGGCGAGCGGATGCCCCGCCATGCATCGTCTGCAGCATCGGGGTTTCGATCTCGATGAAGCCTCGGTCGGTGAAGGTGCGACGCAGGCTTGCGACAGCTTTGGAGCGCGAGAGCACGTTGGTACGGGCCTGCTCGCGGCTGATCAGGTCGAGGTAGCGACTGCGCACCCGGGTCTCTTCGCTGAGCTCACTGTGCAGGTTGGGCAGCGGCAGCAGCGCCTTCGAAGCGACCCGCCAGTCGGTCACCATGATCGACAGCTCGCCGCGGCGGCTCGAGATGACCTCTCCGGTAACGAACAGGTGGTCGCCGAGGTCGACCAGCTCCTTCCAGGCAGCGAGGGACTCGTCGCCGACGGCGGCGAGGGAGACCATGGCCTGGATCCGGGTGCCGTCACCCGACTGCAGGGTCGCGAAGCATAGCTTGCCGGTGTTGCGCAGGTGCACGATGCGGCCGGCCAGTCCCACGGTGACGCCGGTGACGGCATCCGCTTCGAGGTCGCCGAATTCGGCGCGCACGGCCGGAATTGTGTGGGTAACCGGAACCGAAACCGGGTACGCGCCGCCGGCCGGGCTCGCGGCGGCAGCGTTCAGGCGGTCGCGTTTGCCGAGGCGCACGGCCTTCTGCTCGTTCATCTCCGCGTCGGAGAAGCCCTCGTCGTCGGTCGCGGCGGGCGTGGGATTCTGGCTCATATACTTCTTTCGTTGGTGCTGTCTGTTCACAATAAAGCGGATGCTGCCCCTCACCCCAGGGTGAGCGACACGTTGTCGATCAGCCGGGTCGCGCCCACCCGCGCGGCCACGAGCATCCGGGCCGGCCCGCGATAGTCGCCCGGCACCGTCAACAGCGTCAGTGGGTGCACGATCACGAGATAGTCCAGTTTAACAAGCGACTGGGAGCCAATGCGCGCATTCGCAGCCGCGAGGGCAGCAGTCGGGCCGGCCGGCGCCGCCTCCACCGCCGCGCTGAGCCCGGCGAACAGGGCCTGCGCCGCCGTGTGCCCGGCGTCGTCGAGATAGCGGTTGCGGCTCGACAGGGCCAGACCACTCGGTTCGCGTACGGTCTCGACGACCTCGATGACCGTGCGCACGTTGAGATCGGCAACCATCCGCTGCACCAAAAACGCCTGCTGGCCGTCTTTTTGGCCGAACACCGCGGCATCCGGTGTGACGATGTTCAGTAGTTTTGCCACGACGGTGAGCATGCCGTCGAAGTGGCCGGGGCGCGCGGCACCCTCGTAGAGCGAGCCGACCGGGCCGGTGGTCACCCGGGTGTCGCTGGCACCGCCCGGATACATCTCGCGGGCGCTCGGCGCGAACACGAACGAGACGTTCTCGGCCGCCAGCGCAGCGAGGTCGGCGTCGAGGGTGCGCGGGTAGCTGTCGAGGTCTTCGCCAGCGCCGAACTGCAGCGGGTTCACGAAGATCGACACCACCACGATGTCGGCGAGCGCGCGTGCCCGCCGCACCAGCGCGAGGTGTCCGGCGTGCAGCGCCCCCATGGTCGGCACCAGCACGATGCGCGTGTCTCCGCCGGTCAGCGCCGCACGGTCGCGGGCCTGCCCCAGACGGTCGTGCAGTTCGGCAATGGTACTGAGAACTTCGATGGTACTCATTCGACCTCCCGGTCGTCATCAAACGGATGCTGTCGCTGCTCGATCTGGTCGAACCCGGCCAGGTCCAGTCGTTCGGGGCTCGTGCGCCCGAGGGCGTTTTCCATCGCGGAGCGCAACAGCGGACCAAGAATAGCCCCCGGATGCTCGAGGCCGATTCCGTCGAGCAGCCGGGTGGCCTGCTCGACGATCGAGGTAGAGAAGGCGGTGGCGATCTGGATGGCTTCGGCGTAGCTGGTGCGGTCCGCCTCGGCGACGATGAGCGGTTCGCCGCCCATCTCCACGACGAGCGCCTGCCCGATCGGCAGCACCGGGCCTGGCGCGGTCACGGCGAAGTAGCTGTCGGCGAGGCGGGCCAGGTCGAGACTCGTTCCGGTGAAGGCCATGGCTGGGTGGATGGCGAGCGGAATCGCGCCGACGGCCTGCGCGGGCGCGAGCACCGCGGTGCCGTAGCGGGCGGAGGTGTGGAGCACGAGTTGGCCGGGCTGCCAGGTGTTGGTCGCGGCGAGGCCCTGCACGAGGCTTTCCAGCTGGGCGTCGGGCACGGCGATGATGACCAGTTCGCTGCGTTCGACGACCTCGGGCACGGGCAGAATCGGCACGAGCGGCAGAATGGCTTCGGCGCGGTCTCGACTGGCCTGCGAGATCGCGGAGATGCCGACGATGGCGTGGCCGGCGCCAGCGAGGGCTGCTCCGAGAATGGGGCCGACGTGGCCGGCGCCGATGATTCCGACGCCGAGGCGTCCCGGTTTGGCGTTCATTCGGTGGCCTCCGTGGCTGGCACTGGAGTCGCAGTCCGACTCCAGTGGTGACTGGTATCGGCGAGGGCCGATCGCACCGCGCCCGTCGACATCCACTCGAACAAGACGAGGGCTTCTTCAACGTCGATGACGCTGAGCGAGGCACTGACCGGTCCGGCGACCGTGTGCAGGTCGGCCGAAGCGAGGCGCAGTCGGCGCCGAACGGCGCCCTGGCTGATGCGCACTCCCTGCATGCGTGCGAGGGGCACCAGAATGAGGTCGCGCGACAGCACGCCGCGACGTATCAGGGCCACCGGGCCAGAGACGGCCCAGCCGGTGCGCCACCACGAGAACGGGCGCAGCCAGACGGCCCGCGCTGGGGCGTTGCTGTAAAAATCGGCGAGGCCGGCGTCACGTTTGCGGCCGCCGAGCATGCCGTTTTCGACCAGGGCACGGTGGGCGTCGGTGTCGAACCCGGGAAGCGCCAGTTGCAGTACTTTTTCGACGTCGGCGAGGGTGCCGACCGGCAGCAGGGTGGTGCTCGTCACCGCGCCACTGCTGCGGCCGGACGTCTGCCCGGCGGTGTTGATGCTGATCTGCCACCATCCGAAACGGCGCCAGAGAATGGGCTGTGACACCTTGATGGCGTGGATGCGCCCGGGCGGCAGGGTCTGGCTGCTGGTCGAGAGCAGCCCGTAGCCGACGCGCACTCCGTCGGTGGTGCCCGCGATGCTGAATCGCAACGTCTTGGTGATGCGGGAGAAGTAGTATCCAGCGCTGCCGATGAGGCCGGGCAGCACGGCTACGAGCACCCAGCCGCTGCTGCCGGCGATCACGCTGATGATGAGGCCGACACCGGCCAGCAGGAGAAAGACGGTGAAGCCGCTCAGCACGACCGACCCGATCAACCGCCCCGGCGGAATGCGCACGATCGACTCCGGTGGGGCGGCATCCGGGTCCAGTTCCGGCGCCCGAAACTCGTTGAAGCGCGCGGTTGCGAAGTCGCCGAGGGCGGAGTGGGCGGTGGGCGGGCCGATCAGCGGTGGCGCGGCGCTGTCACCGGGCAGGGGCTGTGCGTCGGCCGCGAGGGCGCCGGGTGCGTCGGGTGCCGTGCCGGGCTGCCTGGCCTGGCGCAGGCCCGAGGCGAGGTGCAGGATGTCGCGGCGCAGGTCATCCGCTAGTTTCGAGCCGAGGTAGGCGAGCTGCACGTTGCCATCTTGCCCGGCGACGGTGATTTCGAGTCGGGCGGCACCGAACAGGCGGGGAATCAACGGCCGGGCGAGGTTGACGCCCTGCACCCGGTCGAGGCGGGCCTTGCGGTGACTGCGAAAAACGAGGCCGCTGCGCACTTCGACGACTTCGCCGTTCACACGAAAGGTGTGCAGGCGCCAGGACAAATAAAAGGCTACGAGGATGACCAGCAGAATGCCGGCGATGATGAGCAACGCCCAGCCGGTGGCCCCGCGCTGGTAGATCTCGTCGATCGGATCGCCGCCGTAATTCTCTTCGCCGATGAACAGATCGATGAGGCGTTCGCGCAGGTTGGCCACGATGAAGCCGATGATGGCCACCATGAAGATTCCGCCGCGCAGCAGCGGGGTCGCCGGGTGCAGGCGGTGCCATTCACCGTCGGTGAGGTCGGTGCGCGGTGCTGCGAGGGGCGCCGGAACCGCAGCGGCGGGCTCGGTCACAGTCCCGCCCGGCGGCTCTCCGCGAGTTCCACCAGCCGGTCGCGCAGGCTTTCAGCGTCGGCCTCGGCCAGGCCGGGAATAGATACCCCGGCGGTCGCCGCGGCGGTCACGAACTTGAGATCGGCCAGGCCGAGCCAGCGGGCGACCGGGCCGCGGGTGATGTCAATGAGCTGCATACGCCCGTAGGGCACCGCGACGAAGCGTTGAAAGAGGATGCCGCGGCGAAAGAGCAGGTCATCCGCACGCAGCAGGTAGCCGATGGAGCGCACGCGCCGGGGTTCGAAGATGAGGTTGATGATCGACAGGACGAGCACCACGATGCCGACCCACATTGCCCAGGTCGCATCGAGCAGCAGCCAGAGCAGGCTCGCTCCGCCGCAGACGACGACGGCGTTCACGATGGTGCCGACGATCTCGACCAGCACGTACTTCGGGGAGACGCGCTTCCACTCCCCCACGTCGGCCAGTTCGAGGCGTTTCGACGGCTCGGGCAGGTCAGCCGTCGGAGGCAGCGCTGCCGGCAGGTTCACGTCGGTCAGGTCAGGATCAGGCACGGGTACCTCCAGAATCGTCGGTGTCGCCGTTCCTGTCATTGTCGGGCGGCAGGGTGCAGAAGTGTTCGGCCACCAGGCCGGCCGTGAGCATGAGGGCCGCCCCGATGGCCGTACCGATCGCGAGCCACAAGGACGTGACCGCCGGAACGACCGATCGGGTGAGAATGTACAGCACGATGCCGAGGGCGGCACCGAGCAGCAGCGACGCCGACAGCGAGGTCGCCTTCGACAGCACGGCCACGCGCATCGCCCAGAACGGGTCGATGCGGCGCAGCGCCTTGCGATGGCTGCCCTGGCGCACCTGCCAAGCCAGGCTGACGACCACCGCACCCAGCAGGATCAGAGTCAGCGGCAGGGTGACCGGCGGAACGACGATCGGGGCACCGGAGGCCGCGAAGGCGATCTCGAGCAGAAAGCCGATCACGAGGCCGATCAGCAGAACGACGAGCAGCCCGGTCGCGTGGGAGCGCTTCATTGCCCGGCACCCAGCGCGAGGTCTGCGGCATCCGCTGCCCGGTGCACCGTATTGCCGGTCGCGGCCAGGAGGTCGCGCACCAGACCGCGGCCCGGGATAACGGCTGCGGAGTCGACGTCGAGCCAGGGAGCGAGGACGAAGTCTCGTTCCGCTGCACGCGGATGCGGAAGGGTCAGGCGGTCGTCTTCGACGCTCAGATCGCCGAACACGATGAGGTCGATGTCCAGTGTGCGGTCGCCCCAGCGTTCGGCGCGTACCCGGCCGTGCTCCGCCTCGATGGCGTTGACGGCGTCGAGCAGGCCATGTGGGTCGCCCGCGTAGTCGATGGTCAGCACCGCGTTGAGGTAGCGCGGCGCGCTCTCGTCGACGCCGCCCGGTTTCACCGCGGCCGATTCGTAGACGGGCGAGACGGCCATGAGCGCGGCACCGGGCAGGGCGGCCAGATCGCGCACGGCCTCAGACAGGGTGGCCGCGCGGTCGCCCAGATTACTGCCGAGGGCGAGCACGACGCGTTCCGTTGACCCGGTCATGACCGCGACCGGGTGATTTGCACGGCCACATCGGTGAACGGCACGGAGATCGGGGCCTGCGGCTTGTGCACCGTGACCTGCACGCGCAAGGCTGGCGGGTGGGCCAGCACGACGCCCGCGATGCGCTCGGCGACGGTTTCGATGAGGTCGACCGGGTTGTGCGCGGCCGCGGCCGTGACCTCCTCGGCGAGTTCGCCATAGTGGATGGTCTGGGTCACGTCGTCGCTCGCCGCTGCGCGCACCAGATCGAGCCAGACGGTGACGTCGATGACGAAGTCCTGGCCGTTTTCCTTCTCGAAGTCGTAGACGCCGTGGTGGGCGTTCACCCGCAGGCCGGTGAGGGTGATCGAATCAGTCATGGGTCCATTGTGACGGACTCGACGCGGGTCCCGGCAATTCCTCCGTGACGCAGGGCGTCGACCGCCGAACACTGGCCAGTACGTTCAGGGCCGTGCGGGTCGCCGCGACGTCGTGCACCCGCACCGCCCAGGCGCCGGCCTGGGCGGCCAACACGCTGACCACCGCGGTGGCCAGGTCTCGCTCGATGACGGGGGCACCGACCGGCAGCACGCTGGCGAGAAAGCGTTTGCGGGACGCCCCGACCATGACCGGGAGGTCGAGTGCGGCGAAGGCGTCGAGCCGGTGGAGGAGCTGCCAGTTGTGTTCGGTCTTCTTGGAGAATCCGAGGCCCGGGTCGAGCACGATTCGATCCCGGGCCACTCCGGCGGCGGTGAGCGCGTCGACGCGGGCGCTCAGTTCCGCGACAACGTCGGTGACGACGTCGCCGTAGTCGGCGAGGGTGTCCATCTGCTGAGCGTGGGCACGCCAGTGCATGGCGATATAGGTGAGGCCGGTGTCGGCGGCGACGGCGGCCATGCCGGGGTCGGCGAGTCCGCCGGAAACGTCGTTGATGACGCTCGCACCGGCTTGCGCTGCTGCGCGGGCGGTCGAGGCGTTGAGCGTGTCGATGCTGAGTTTGAGGCCCTGCCGGGCGAGCTCGGCGACGACGGGAATGACCCGGCGCTGTTCCTGCTCGGGCGACACCCGGGTGGCGCCGGGCCGGGTGGACTCGCCGCCCACGTCGATCAGGTCAGCGCCCTGGGCGTGCAGTAGCAGGCCGTGCTCGATGGCGGCATCCGTTGACGCCCACTGGCCGCCATCGCTGAACGAATCGGGGGTGACGTTGAGCACGCCCATGATGAGCGTCATCCGCCGGCCGCAATCAGCGCGATGATCTCGGCGCGAGCCGTCGGATCGGTCAGGGCGCCGCGGGAGGCCATGGTCACGGTCGAGCTCGCGCTCTGCCGCGGGCCGCGGGTGCCGACGCAGCCGTGCACGGCGTCGAGCACGACGAGAACGCCGAGCGGGTCAAGGCCGGTCTGCAGCGCATCGGCGATCTCTTCGGTGAGCCGCTCCTGCAGCTGGGGCCTGGCTGCGATGGTTTCGACCACGGCTGGTAGTCGGCCGAGCCCAACGACGCGGTCCCCTGGCAGGTAGGCCACGTGCGCGATGCCGAGGAAGGGCAGCAAGTGGTGTTCGCAGATCGAACGAAAGGCGATGTCGCGCAGCAGCACAAGTTCGCCCGTGCTTTCCCCGACCGGAACGGAGTCCGCCAGCAGGTCCTGCGGGTTCTGGTCGAGGCCGGCGAAGAACTCGGCGTAGGCATCCGCTACCCGTCGCGGGGTGCTTTCCAGGCCCACTCGCTCCGGATCCTCGCCGATTGCAGCGAGGATCTCCGAGACGGCCGCCTGGATGCGCGCCCTATCCACTGCCACGGGCGCCTAGGCGGTTGCGGGGCGGGGGTTGCGGGCCGGCGCGCGCTTTGGTTTGGCGGGAACGGCGTCGCCGCTGGAGATGCCTCCGTCAACGGCAGCGCCGTCGATGGGAGCCTTCGGGGCCGGCATGGCGATGGGCGGCACGTCGGAAACGGGACGCTTGTCGCTGGAGAGCCACTGCGGGCGCGGCGGCAGCTTCTCGACGTTGGCGAAGATCTCGGCCAGGGCGGTCTGGTCGAGAGTCTCATGTTCGAGCAGGTGCGCGGCGAGGTTGTCGAGAATGACACGGTTCTTGATCAGAACTTCGTAGGCCTCGTCGTGGGCGTCTTCGAGCAGCTGGCGCACCTCGCGGTCGACGCTCTCGGCGACGCGCTCCGAGTAGTCGCGCTGGTGGCCCATGTCGCGGCCGAGGAAGACCTCACCGGAGCCCTGGCCGAGCTTGAGCGGGCCGACGACACTGCTCATGCCGAATTCGGTGACCATCTTGCGTGCGGTCGCCGTGGCCTTCTCGATGTCATTGGAGGCGCCGCTGGTCGGGTCGTGAAAGATGATCTCTTCGGCGACGCGGCCGCCCATGGCGTAGGCCAGCTGGTCGAGCAGTTCGTTTCGGGTGACCGAGTAGCGGTCTTCGAGCGGCATCACCATCGTGTAGCCGAGGGCCCGGCCGCGCGGCAAAATGGTGATCTTGGTCACCGGGTCGGTGAAGTTCATCGCGGTGGCGACGAGGGCGTGGCCGCCCTCGTGGTACGCGGTGATGAGCTTCTCTTTGTCGCGCATGACGCGGGTGCGGCGCTGCGGTCCGGCCATGACCCGGTCGACGGCTTCGTCGAGCGCACGGTTGTCGATGAGCTGGGCGTTGGACCGGGCGGTGAGCAGCGCGGCTTCGTTGAGCACGTTGGCCAGGTCGGCTCCGGTGAAGCCGGGTGTCTTGCGGGCGAGCACTTCAAGGTCGACGCCTTCGGCCATCGGCTTTCCCTTGGAGTGCACCTCGAGGATGCGCTTGCGGCCGAGCATGTCGGGTGCGTCGACGCCGATCTGCCGGTCGAACCGGCCCGGGCGCAGCAGCGCGGGGTCGAGGATGTCGGGGCGGTTGGTGGCGGCGATGAGGATGACGTTCGCCTTCACGTCGAAGCCGTCCATCTCGACCAGCAGCTGGTTGAGGGTCTGCTCGCGTTCGTCGTGGCCGCCGCCCATGCCGGCGCCGCGGTGACGGCCGACAGCGTCGATCTCGTCGATGAAGATAATGGCGGGAGCGTTCTCTTTGGCTTGGCTGAACAGGTCGCGCACCCGGCTGGCGCCGACACCGACAAACATTTCGACGAAGTCCGAGCCGCTGATGGCGTAGAACGGCACGTTGGCCTCGCCGGCGACCGCGCGGGCGAGCAGCGTTTTACCGGTTCCGGGAGGGCCGTAGAGCAGCACGCCCTTCGGGATGCGGGCGCCGACCGCCTGGAATTTGGCCGGTTCCTTGAGAAAGTCTTTGATCTCTTCGAGTTCTTCGATGGCTTCGTCTGCGCCGGCGACGTCGGCGAAGGTGACCTGCGGGCTTTCCTTCGAGACGAGCTTGGCCTTGGACTTGCCAAACTTCATGACCTTGCTGCCACCGCCCTGCATCGAGATCATGAGCCAGAAGAAGGCACCGATCAGCAGCACGGGGAGCAGGAAGCTCAGAACCGAGAGCACCCAGTTGGGCTGGGGTACCTCGTCGGTGAAGCCGTCCTTGGGGTTTGCGGCGGTGACCGCGGTGATGATCTCTTCGCCACGCGGGGCGACGTAGTAGAACTGCACCTGGGTGCCGAGGTCACCGCTGGCCTTGGTCAGCGTGAGGTCGACGCGCTGTTCACCGTCGACGATGGTGGCTTCGGCGACGTTGCCCGACTTGAGGTAGCCGAGGCCCTCTTGCGTGCTGACCTCGCGGAATCCGCTCATGGTGATGAGGCTTGACCCCACCCAGACGGCGATGACGGCGAGCACAATGTAGAGAATCGGGCCGCGGAGTAGCTTCTTGACGTTCATGGTGACCTCAGGCTAGCGCTCGATTGCAAGGGAATGCCGTGTGTTCGCCCAAAGGAAAACTTGGGGCTTGGTGCAGGCTGTGGCTAGAGCGCGGCTGCGGCGGCGGTGGAGTAGACGTGCGGGGCGAGAATGCCGACCGAGCGCAGGTTGCGGTACTTCTCGTCGTAGTCGAGGCCGTAGCCCACCACGAACTTGTTCGGAATGTTGAAACCCACGTATTTCACGTCGATGTCGACGCGCGCGGCATCAGGCTTCCGCAGCAAAGCGCAGATCTCAATGGATGCCGGACCGCGCGTTTTCAGGTTCGCCAACAGCCACGAGAGGGTCAGGCCGGAGTCGATGATGTCCTCAACGATGAGCACGTTGCGACCGGAGAGGTCGGTATCGAGGTCCTTCAAAATGCGTACGACGCCGCTGGACTGCGTTCCGGAGCCGTAGGAACTGACCGCCATCCAGTCCATGGTCACCGGGTGATGCAGTTCGCGGGCCAGATCGGCCATGACCATGACCGCGCCCTTCAGCACGCCGACCAGCAGCAGGTCGGTGCCGGCGTAGTCGACTTCGATCTGGCGTGACATTTCGGCCAGGCGAGCCCGAATCTGCTCCTCGCTGATCAGGATCTCGGTGAGGTCGCCGTCAATGTCGCGAGGTTCCATGTGAAAGGTGCAGTCCTTTTCTTTCGATGTGTCAAAGAACGGAAAAAATCAACATTCCGTCCTGCCGTACAACTCTAATACCTGGCAGGCTGAGCGCTCCCTGTCCGTGCCAGTCGGTCACCAGCGCCGCCACGGCCAGGGTCTGCACTCGAGTCAGCCATACGCCGCACATCGCCTCGACTCCGAACCGAATCACGCGCTGCCGCACGGCGGCCGACTGCGCGTCCAGCAGGTCCGTGGCGATCTTCCCATTGGCCCAGTTTTCCCGCAGCATCGTGCGCGCCAGCTCGTCGAGGGCGTCCGAGTCTTCCCGCAGGGTCTCGGCGGTGCGGGCGAGCGCCCCGGCGACCCCGGGGCCGAGTTCGGTTTCCAGCAGCGGCAGCACCGTTTCTCGCACCCGCACCCGGGCGTAGCGCGGGTCGAAGTTCTGCGGGTCGCTCCACGGCTCGAGGCCGGCATCGGTGCAGAATTGCCAGGTTTGGGCACGACGGATGCCCAGCAACGGCCTGAGAATCGGCCCGGTTCGCGCCGCCATGCCTCGCAGGCTGGTCGATCCGGAGCCGCGGGCGAGGCCGAGGAGCACGGTTTCGGCCTGGTCGTCGAGGGTGTGGCCGAGCAGTACGCCGCTCGCGCCGGTCTTGGCCAGGGCAGTATCGAACGCCGCGTACCGTTGAACGCGTGCCGCGGCCTCCGGGCCGGTCCCGTCACGCTCGACAGTCACGCTCAGCACCAGTACAGGGTCGAGGCCCAGCCGGCTGGCGGCCTCGGCGGCCCGCGCCGCGACATCCGCTGACCCGGTTTGCAGGTTGTGATCGACGATGACCGCGCCGGCACGGATGCCCAACCGCCCGGCTTCGAAAGCGGTCGCGGCGGCGAGCGCGAGCGAATCGGCGCCGCCGCTCAGGCCGACCAGGACGAGGCCCTCCGGCGGCAGCAGCTCGCGCACGGCCCGGCGAATGTCGGCGACGGCCGGGGTCAAGCGCGGGCGGCGGGGAGATTCCATCCAGTAACGTTAGCGGCAGACTTTGATCAAGGGAGAAACCAGCCATGGCCGAATACGACGCAGTAATCGAAATCCCTCGCGGGAGCCGCAACAAGTATGAGGTGGACCACGAAACCGGTCGCGTGTACCTCGACCGCGTGCTCTACACGAGCTTCATGTACCCCACCGACTACGGCTACTTCGAGAACACGCTCGGCCTCGACGGCGACCCCGTCGACGTTCTCGTGCTGCTCGATTACCCGCTGTTCCCGGGCGTTGGCGTCTCAGTGCGCCCGGTCGGCGTGTTCAACATGACCGATGACGGCGGAAGCGACGCCAAGGTCATCGCCGTTCCGGCCGGCGACCCGCGCTGGAATCATATCCAGGATGTCCTCGACATTCCGGAGTACACCCGCAAGGAAATCGAGCACTTCTTCGAGCACTACAAGGACCTCGAGCCGAATAAGTGGGTCAAGACGGAGGGCTGGGGCGACGCCGAAGAGGCCAACCAGATCGTGGTCGACGGCATTGCGAAGCTGGCCGCAGAGGGCCACTAGCCCGGTACCGACGAAGGCCCCCTGACTGACCAGGGGGCCTTCGTTTTGTCTGTGGGCCTGCTCGCGGGGGCTAATTCAGGAAATCGGCCGGGAAGGGCCGCAGCGCGCGCACTGGTCCGCCAGCCATCGTGCGATGCCGCGAGGATCTCCTGAATTAGCCAACGGGCGGCCTATCCGGCGCGGTGTTAGGCGGCCGGGCGACCCACGTAGGGCGCCACAGCCCAAGACGACCAGATGCTGTGCACGCGCACCCGCGACGAGGGGTTTGGCGCTTCGAGAACCTGGCCGTTCCCCGCGTAAATCGCCACGTGGTAATAGTTGCCGGGGCTGCCCCAGAACACCAGGTCGCCCACCTGCACCTGGGCGAAGGAGACCAGCTTGCCTTGGCTGGCCATGGTGTTGTACTGGTTCGTGGCTGAGTGGGTTCCGATGTAGACACCAGCCGCTGCGTAGGCGGCCTTTGTCAGGCCGGAGCAGTCCCAGGCGTCTGGACCGGAGCCGCCGAAGACGTAGCGGTCGCCGAGCTGGGCGTTGGCGAACGCCAGCGCGGTGTCGACGATGCTCGCATTGGGCAGGGCGACGGGTGGGGACGGCGTTGCCGGCACGGACGGCGCAACCGACCCAGAACCCGAACCTGATCCAGAACCGGCACCTGAACCTGAACCAGAGCCGGCGGCTGCTGCGGTATCCCGCACGGCCTGCGCGGCCGCGGCATCCGCTATGGCAGCAGCGGAAGCCTGCGCCTGCGCGAACGCGCTGGCCGCAGCGGCCGCGTCTTCGCCGGCATGGAAGCTGCGTTCGGCCTCGGCCGTGGTGTCTTTGAGCAAGGCGAGTTGTTCGAACAGTTCGCTCGACTTGCGTTGCTGAGTGTTGTAAGCGGCCTCGGCTGCGGTCGAGCTCGCCGTGGCGACATCAAAGGTGGTCTTGGACTCTTCGGTGAGACGTTCGCGTTCCTCTGTCGCCGATGCGGCCTGCTCGCCGAGGGACTCGGCCGCGTTCTTGTCCTGCACGGCCTCGGTGTAGATCTGCTCCGACTGCTCACTCAGCTTGCTGGCCGTTCCGAGCTGGCTGAGCAGGTCATCCGCGCTGTTGCCGTTCAGGAACAGGTTGAGTGACAGACCGCTGGCACCAGACTTGGCGAGGTGCGCGGCGATGAGGCCGGCCCGCATCTTCGATGTTGCCGCGGTGGCTTCGGCCGTTGCAGCCTGCTCACTGAGGCTGGTTTCGCGCAGGGTAGCGGCGTCCAGGGCATCCTGCGTCACTCGGTAGGCCTCGGCCGCAATCTGCGCGGTCGTGACGGCCTTCGCGGCCTGGCTGGCCAGCCCGTTCAGCAGCTCGCCGAGAGTCGCGATCTCGGCCTGCTTGGTCGATTCGTTCTGCTTGGCCTTTTCGACGTCATTCCAGCTCGGATAGTCGGGGGCAGCGAAGGCTGCCCCGCCGGCAGCGGCAACGGATGCTGTGACCGCCGAGACCGCGCCCATCGCCACCGCCGACAGCAGCCGCTTCGACTTGGTGCGAACCCGTGCGCGTGCGGTGGTGCTCGGTGCGGTTGTAGTGCTCTTAGCCAAGTGATGCTCCCCGGTCGGCCATGAATGGAACGGGATTGATGCGGTTTCCACCAATCCACACTTCGAAGTGCAGGTGGCAGCCGTTGGCGGCGCCGGTATCCCCGGAATAGGCGATGATCTGCCCGGCGGACACTGACTGGCCGGAACGAACGTTATAGCCGCCGTTTTGAATGTGGGCGTAGCCGGTTGAGACGTTGTCGCCGTGGCTGATCTTCACGAAGTTGCCGTACGTGCCGAGAACGCCAGCCCAGGTGACGACGCCGGCGTGGGCGGCGTAGATGGGCGAACCGCAGCCGGTGCCGAGGTCGGTGGCGTAGTGGAAGCTGCCGCTGCACTGGCCCCCGTTACAGATGACCGACCGAGGGCCGAAGCCGCCGGTGATGCGACCGCTGGCCGGAACGGCCCAGCCGGTCATGCTCACGGAACCACCGGAGCCTCCGCTGTTGGCACGCGCCGCTGCGGCAGCGGCGGCCTTTGCCGCCGCTTCAGCCGCAACCCGGATGGCTTCAAGCCGGGCGCGTTCGGCAACTCCGGCTTCATACCCGGCTGTCGTAGTGGCTTGGGCGTCGCGCATGAACTGCAGCTGCTGCTCCAGTTCCACGCTCTTGGCCTCGGACTCGGCCAGCGCGTTCGCTGCTGCTTCGGCGGCAGCCTGGGCTGCGGCGAGCGCGGCCTCGGCGGCGACGCGCAGAGTCTCGCGTTCGGACTGCGCGACTTTGGCCTGGTCTCCGAGCGACTGGGCGTTGTTCGTGGCCGACTGCGCCGATTCGTAGACGTCGGAGCTGCGCTCAACGAGCTTGCTCATGTTGCCGAGTTTGGCCAACAGCAGGTCGGCGTCGGCACCGTCTCCCTGGCCCTCCAAGAACAGGTTCACGCTGAGATCGGTGCCACCGGTGCGGTAGAGCTGGGCGGCGAGCTGGCCGGCTTGCTTGGTCGCGGCATCCGCTGTGGCCTTGCTCGCGTCGGCCTGGGTCTGGATATCTTCGGCACGTCGGGTGGCGTCGTCGAATTCCTGCTGAGCCACCTCGAGTTCATTGGCACTCTTTTCGGCTGCAGCCTGCGTCTCTTGTACCTGCACCTGTAGGCCGGCAATGAGATTCTCGATAGCGGTGACCTGCGCGGCCGCCGAGGCGGTGTTCGCCTTGGCGTTTTGCAGGTCCTGCCAGGAGGGGTAATCGACGGCGCGGGCGGGCGCGACGGGGCTCACCAGGGTGATCAGTAGAGTCATGGCAGCCATGATGCTGGTCAGCGCCAGGGTGTGCCTGGGCCAGCGATTGGTTACACGCAAGCGGCGGGCGGGCGGGTCAGTCCTAAGGCCGGTCACGGTTCTGGTACGAATCATTGTTTCCCAACAGGCTTATAGCAGTCGCCACGTGCGCCGAAGCAGACTCTTCAGAGTAACAAGCTGGGCACGATTCACCCAGTCTTACCGGTGAATCTAACCCGCGAAATGCCCGCTGGCCCGCTCATTTGCTGGCGCGGTGCGAACCGGCGTCGAAAACAATTGACCAATCGAGCGGATGCTGCGCGCGCCGATTTGGCCTTCTCTTCACAAGACCGTATGCTTACTCTTCGGCAGCCATGAACTTTGTGGCTCACGGCCCCATCGTTTAGCGGCCTAGGACGGCGCCCTTTCACGGCGTTAACACGGGTTCGAATCCCGTTGGGGCTACGCAAACTGCACGTGCACGAAGCATTACTCGAAATAGAATAGTCTTACCAAGTGCCTCGCACACAGATTCACATTTTTACATCGAGGCCCTGTAGCGCAGTTGGTTAGCGCGCCGCCCTGTCACGGCGGAGGTCGCCGGTTCAAGTCCGGTCAGGGTCGCAAAGGTAATAGCCCTTTCGAAAGGAAGGGCTTTTTTCCTTAGAAGAGGCGTTTTTCAACGCAGCTTTGGGGCCCTGTAGCTCAGTTGGTAGAGCGTTCGACTGAAAATCGAAAGGTCACCGGATCGACGCCGGTCGGGGCCACCACCGCCACTCCCTAGGAAACACTGGGGAGTGGCCTTTTTTTATGCCCCCTTTCGGGCTCCGAGACGGCCTCGTCTTCGTCCAGTGAGCACATTTTGAACACATTTGAAAATGGAACACTGCCGTTGAGGGCCACCGCAACGGCGTCTAAGTCGTCGTCGAAGAGGTCTGCGTAGACGTCCAGAGTCATCGCGGCCGACGAATGTCCGAGCATCCGCTGCACCGCTTTCACGTTGGCTCCGACCGAGACCGCGAGGCTTGCAGCCGTGTGTCGGAGGTCATGCGGTGTCACCTTGGGAAACTCGGGGTCAGCCGCCTGAATCGAGGCGAGCGCAGAATTAAATCGACGGTTTCGAAAGTTTCCACTACGGAGCACTCCGCCGTCCGGAGCCATGAAGACCAGGTCGTCGGGGTGCTTGCCTTCACAGCGCGCCCGTAGCGAGTCGGAGAGGAAATCGGGAAACGGCACGGAGCGTCGCTCATGCGACTTCGGGGTTCCCCAGATTACGCGACCGCGAGGATCCGATACAGCCTCAGCCACGTCAATCCGGCGACGATCCAGATCAATTCGCGCTGTCTTGAGGCCGGCCATCTCGCCCCATCTCAGCCCGGTGTACGCCAGCAGGATGATGACGTCGGCATCGGGCCCGCAGGCTCGAGCGAGGCGAGCCACCTGGTCGTTGCTGAGATAGCCTCTGGAGCTCTTCACGATCCTCGGGAGGCGGACTCCATCGGACGGATTGGCAGGAATGCGTTTGTCCATGACGGCGTACTTGAGAACGCCCGAGAGCACAAGATGGATCTGGCGCACGGTCGATGGCGCCAGTCGCGCGGACAGGTCAGAAACCCACGCCTGTACGTCAGCGTGGCTCACCTGCCCCAAACGCGTCGCGCCCCATCGCGGTAGCACGTGTTTGTCGAGTCCGTGTCGGTACCCCGACCGCGTCGTCGGCTTTAGTTGTACCTGCGCTTCGTACCATTGCTCGGCCCACTCTGTGATAGTCACTCGAGACTTCGTCGGGTCGACCCACTCTCCGCGGTCCTTCGATATCTCGACGCCAGCGAGGAATCGTTCAGCGTCGCGTTTCGTAGCAAAGCCACGTTTCATCGTTTGCCGTCGGTCCGGCGTGCGGTATCGCACGAGGTAGCGCTTTCCACCGGCTGTTGCGTAAGACGTGATCGTGGGCAATGAAGTCCTCCATCTCGCATATTTATCGTGATGCATTCTTTGGAATCTATGATCCCGCTTCTGGCCTACTTTCTGCTGACCCCGCTCTATGTGCCTGGCCAAGTTTCGTATCGTCGCTCAGCCGTCTTCCCTGCCGCCCGGAACATGAACGTGCCGGTGGGGTCCCGCATCCGCGCCTGAGGCCGCTTGAAGGCCGCACGGGCACCCCGTCGGTTTTCTTGTCGAGCGCGACTCACGCGCCTGCTGGTGCCCACTTAATCTGTAAGAACTCCCACCGTTCGATCTTGATCCGTTCAGCACCAATTCCGACAAGGAGTTCTTGCGAGTTGGGGTGTCTAAATACAAACGGTTGGCCACCAGCAATTATCTGGCGCAGACGATCCGCGGTGACGAAGTCTTCGATTTCCCGTGCTCCGAGGGGCATGGAGTTATGAATGCTGCTTCGATATGGCATTGACGAGCCGGTCATGTAGCTTCGGTCTACCGGGTAGGCGGCGAAGATCTTCTCGGCGTTGTCCCATACCAATACACATAACGACGCAGGATTTGGAGACCCCCATTTCTTGGCGATCGCCACCACAACGTCGGCCGACTGTCTCTCGATCTGGTCAAAAGCGATAGAACGCGGAAGCGCTTCCGTGGCCTCCTTGATTTTGTTGGATACGAAATCCGGAAGGGACTGGTGCCCGGACACTGTTACCTCAGCCTTCAACCCGAGGGTTGCCAGGCGCCCTAAGACTCCTTCGCGAGGCTCCGTTGAACCGGGAGATTGATCGACGACGCCGTCGGTAATAGTCGGCCCCACTTCTGCGATCAACTGGCTAGCCACTCGGTCCTCTAATGGCAACGAATACCCGACGAGCGTGAGAGAGGACGCAGTCTCCACGATCGCCCGGGCGCTTCGCCAGAGGGTATTCGCCAGGTACGAACCGTAGTACCCGTCTTTGCTGGTTACCGGTGGAATGAGGTATCGGTCAAGTTTCGTGGCACCCGAAAAATCTGCGTCCGAAGTCAACGGGGTCAACGACCCGAGCACGTGCTTCTCGCGTACCCGAGCGAGAGTTGACCCGTTCTTATCGGCGCCGGCCCAATACCACGCCAATGAACCGTGCAATTTTAGAACCTGCATGGACTCGGCATTGTGCGGTGCACCTGTGTCTCCAAGGAACTGAGCCTGCGTTGCTGGCGGGGCCGGAAAAACTACGTGGTCGCCGAGCAGAAATTGAAGCGCGTTTAATCTTGCACCAGTCACCGTCCCACTGCAGTTCACGGCGCGCTCCAGCAGCGTGTCGTAGTTGAACGTCAAGACGACCGCTCGTTCAAAGTCCCATAACGCGACCAATTGTCGAAGCCACCGCGGAGATTCGACTTCTGACGCACGTTCGACTCGCTGATCTAACACCGCCGCGATTTCGTCAATCACGCGCTCGGCATCGGCGAACCGCCGACTATTGGCAAACCCACTTAGAAATGGCATTGGGGTAATTTGCAGAGTCAGCCAGTCCTCAAAACTTTGACCTTCGCGCATATCAAGCGTCACTTCGCCTGCAAGCCGACTCTTCAGCTCGATTCCTAGCTCGTTCGTGATGGGCATCTCGGCATTGATTGCTTTTGAAAATCCGGCTTCAAGTACGTATACAGGTCGGCCAGGCAGCGGTGATTCACTCATCCACTCAACCTATCGATCGAACGATAGCTATGTTTGACTTCCGGCGACGGGCGCGCCTTGGTCAAGAATAGGAGACGGTTGCTCGGAGATAGTCGCCGATCCTTAGGTCGGGATGGCATTTTAGGGTCGTCTCCAGCCGGGCCGGCGGCCTATCGAATGTGAGTCGCTCCCTCGCGAATCCCCGGAGTACCCCGTCTATCCGGCCCTCTTAATGTGTCGATTCTTTTCGAAACTGAAGGGTGATGACAAATGTCGGATCTATGACGTCGCCGCGGCCATTGTTCCGAATTTGCCAGGAGCTGCGCACCAACAACCCATCAGACGTACCTAATTTATCGATCGAAAGGGCCACCCTCAGCGAATCCTGATGCGTTTTGTAGGCGGTCCAGCCCTGCCAGGCACTGATCAGAGATGCCATGAGTGCAATTCCGAATGCGATGACGCTAATGAGAACTGCGGTGTCCTCAGCGCGTAGGAATGCCGACCGCATGCGATCATCGGCATGGCTCCTTGCGCTGCCGGTTGACGTCATAGAGGGCATCTCGCGTCAGCGGGCCACATGCGTGCTGGCCAAATGGGCCCCTGGAGGTCAGCTAGTGAAGGGCTGCGACCACTTCCTCGCCCCAGTTGTAGGCACCGTCTACATTGGTGTCGGAAATCGACATTGACACCGGTGTGCGACCATCTGCGATCTTGTACGCGAAGTTCCAGGCAACGGTCTCGCCGGCTGACGTCTTGAAATTGCATTGCGGGTTGCCGGGAATTCGTGGCCCCTCGAACACGTCGGCCATTTTGGAACCATTCGAATCGAACGCAAGTTTGAAGAGGGTGCTTCCGCACGTAAGGTCTTGTGCGTTGCCTGTGATTGAGATTGTGGAGCGAATCAGAACCAGCTTCGTCCCTGGGTCAGCCACTATCGGACCACCGCTTGTGGTTTCCAGCTGGTCGAGAATGTCAACCGAGTTGATGACTAGGGAGTAATTTTCGCCGACGATCGGCGATCCCATCGGCACCATGGTCGGTGTGGCCGGCGTCGGAACAACCGGTACGGGAGCGGTGGTCGGAACCGCGATATATGGGGCGGCCGAGAATGGGACCGGAGTTCTTTTGACAGTATTCTTTGCCGAATCAGGCGCGCCCGCAGGGTTCTGAGCCGTGGCTATGGCGACCGGTATGGAGATAGCGACAATCAATGCCAGCGCCACGGCAGCCCACGACCATTTTGGCAACCTCTTGACCGCTGCAATGAACGCCGCCATTTTGGGCGTGCTCGGCTCGGCGGCCTTTGGCGCCATCGTTTTGTGCCCGGTTGCTGGCGGCGGATACTCCCGCGTCTCATCAGTCCAAACGGCCCCATCCCAGCGGCGTTCATTGAGTGACCCGTCCGGGTTCGGGTACCAACCTGCGTGTGTCTCGTCCAATTCAATACCCCCATCCGCATCTCTAACTGATGCGTTTCGTTTCAGTTTAGGCATCAAGTAATTCGATTCAGGCCGAGCACGTCGATATGAGAAATTCACCTCGAAGTGGGGATCCACACATCGCCGGCTGCGTCACGCTCGTCTTCGTGGCGTCGATCTGTGATCGCTCTTGAGTGAATCGAGCTGATCTCCGGTACCGATTTAACGCACGGTGCCCGTAACGCCAACACACCGCGTCGAACGCGTGAGGACACATCAGGCCGTGCGTTCCTATCCGGTACCTTGTATTACACCAACGAGGGGGATCTATTGCGTATCAGCCGAGCACGAGTGACTAACTACCGGTCGGTCATCGACTCTGGCGATTTTGACGTCGAGCCGGAAAAGACCATCCTCGTTGGGATAAACGAGGCGGGCAAAACCGCCGTACTCAAGGCTCTTCAATCGATCAACGCACCGGAAGATACCCCCGCGCTGGATTACCTCTTTGACTACCCCCGCTCCCAACTGAACGATATTCAGAAGGGGAGGAAAAAGCTCGGCGATATTCAGGTCGCTGAAGCGACATTCACTCTCGATGACACAGACCGTGCCGCGGTTCTTGCCGCGTCAGGAATCGACCTCGATCCAAAAGCCACTGTCACCTGGCACCGATACCTCGACAACGCGCGCAAGTACAGCACCTACGGATTCCCGCCGACATCCACATTCGCTGAGGTCAAGCAAGACCTGATTAGAATGCGAGCGCACATCGCAGGGCAAGGTGCACCGGCCGACCTTCTCGCCGCTTTCGATAGCCTCGGAACAAGCATTGACCGCGAACCACTCGCAGGGGACCTGGCCGTTAGGCTTAAATCGACACTCACCGCCGCCCTGCCACTAGTCGCGGAAGACATTACAGCAGAAACGGAACGCTGGACGAAGGTCGATGCGGCCGTAGACCGGGTAGAGACACTGTCAACAGCGGTCGCGGCGCTCAGCAAGCGGATCCCCCTCTTGGTCTACTACTCGACTTATTTTACCGTGCGTCCCCGGATCGACCTCGAGTCGTTGGCCGCGCGCCAAGCCCGCGGGGACATTGACAGCGAGTACGACTTCGGCAATCTGTGCCTGCTAAATCTGCTTGGCTTCACCGCGGAAGAGCTGTCAGACATGGCCAAGGGAGTTCCGGCCACACCGCAGCATTACGAAACAAACCCCGCCGTGAAGGAATCGCATAATATCGCTGTAGTGGCTCACCAGCGGAAGCTGGACAGCCGCCAGTACCAGCTCAACGCGGCAAGTGTGACACTCACGAGTGACTTGCGAAGGGTCTGGGGCGATGACGCTTTGCAGCTGCGAATCGTCGCCGACGGTCAGTACCTGAAAGTGATGGTCGTCGACGACCTTGGCGTGGAGATCGAGCTCGATCAACGCAGCGAAGGTTTTCGGTGGCTCGTTTCGTTCTTCGTCGTCTTCCGTTCTCAAGCAGAAGACGCCCTCGAAGGGGCGATCCTCCTCCTCGACGAGCCGGGGCTGAGCCTTCACGCTCTAAAGCAGCAAGAATTCCGGAAAACGATCTCGCTTCTCGGAGAGGACAACCAGATCATCTACTCCACGCACTCACCCTTCATGGTCGGCTCAGACGAGCTCGACCTGGTTCGCATTGCGGAAATGAAAGACCGAGCCTCGGGCACGAAAATTCACTCACGTCTGCAAGTCGACGATCCGCGTTCCGTTTTCCCTCTCCAAGCCGCCCTCGGGTATGAACTCGCCCAGAACATGTTCTCGCAGAAACGGAACCTCGTCTGCGAAGGGGTGACGGACATGTTCTACCTGAACGCCATAAACGACGCCGCCGGCTCAGATGGAGGGCCGGCATTCAAGAACTCGCCCGCCATCATTCCCGCGGGCACGGCAAGCAAGGTCGCATACTTCGTGACGATCTACGCGGGTCAGAATCTCGAAGTGGCCGCGCTACTCGATTCCGACGCTGCCGGAGATCTCGCCGCTCAACAAGACGCCCTCATTGCGCTGCTGCCTAAAAAAGCGGTTCTCCGCGTCAACGACGTCCTGGCTACCCCGATCAAGGGCGCAGAGATTGAAGACTTGTTCCGGTCCACCATCGCGTCCGTTGCCGCCGGTCTGGGATGGGACAGTGCCACCACGATCGCGGCACAACCCACTCGCCCTGTTATGGAGATCCTTACAGCCGAGCATGGCAAGCACGTATCTAAGTGGAAGCTGGCCAAAGCCTTCATGGGCTGGCTCGGCGGGAACGGTTACAACGCGCTCGCGGTCGACGAACGCGCGGCTTGGACGAAACTGGTAGCGGCGGTGAACAAAGCACTCTAGCCCACGTGTCGCCAGGGTGATGGGTGTTGTCCTGCTTCGTTGGTTCGCGCGACCATCGCTGAAGTAGCTGAACTGCCGGGAAGGGGACGGTGGGACACGAGCGGAACTGATTTGCATCCTCGTCCGGGACCCTTGGCGTTCCGCTGCACATCGCAAATCTGGAAGACGTTCAACTGGGCGTCTTCGTCCCGAGAAGGATGCAAGATTTTGAAGGCGAGGCCCGTGGGACTGAGCAGTGCCGCAAAGCCCGGCGGGCGTGGTGACCATCCGCACGCGACACTGATAGACCTGTCTCGTATCCCTATGGCGGTTTCAAATGGTGGAAGCAACAGGGGTTATTTCTTTCTTCGAGGTTAGCCTGCTGAGCAGGTCGGCTGGGGTGCTCCGGTTGAGGGTTTTGCGGGGCCGTTCGTTGAGTTCGGTGGCGACTTCGAGGAGGCGTTGGGCGCTGTGCGCGTTTAAATGGGTGCCTTTGGGGAAGTACTGACGCAGCAGGCCATTGGTGTTCTCGTTCGTGCCGCGTTGCCAGGGCGAGTGCGGATCGCAGAAGAAGATGGGAACGCCCGTCGCTTTCGTGATCTCAACGTGCCGCGCCAGTTCGGTTCCCTGATCCCAGGTTAATGACCGCCGCAGCATCACGGGCATGAGATTGAGGGCGCCGACGATCACGGCGAGGAGCGCCGTGGCGCTATGGCCGTTCGGCAGGTGGACCAAGACGACGAATCGGGTCGTGCGTTCAACGAGGGTCGCGATCGCGGATCCTGACGCCGAGCCAACGATGAGATCGCCTTCCTTACGCTGTTGTGAGTGTCGGAGGCGGAGTAATGTTCCGGCAACCCTCGGGCGATGGGTATGGCTGAGGTCTCCTTGCCGCCTGGACGGCTTACTGGGAATGGCCGCCCGTCGCCCGTGTGATGACTCGACCGCTGATTGAGAATTGCGAC
>NZ_PJJR01000050.1:0-414199 GCF_002929595.1 Cryobacterium sp. N19
CCCGCCCGGTGCCGCCCCGCGTCGCACCCGCCGGCGGGCACCGGGCGGCCCCGCACCGTTCGGCACCCGCTGCGGCGCCGAGCCTGGACGCCATGACCCTGGTCAAAGGCGTCATCACCGACCAGCTGAGCGACCCGGTGAAACTTCTGGGACTGCTGGCCACGGTAGCGTTCATCGCATACCAAATCGGTCGGCGCGCGTCCGGCCGCTAGAGCGAAGGGAGACCACGATGCGTGAAGTACTGGATACTCTGTTCAGCGGCTGGGAGAACGGTGCTACCGCCGGTCTGGCCACGGTTGTGCGCACCTTCCAGTCCGCGCCGCGCCCGGCCGGTGCCTCCATGCTGGTCAGCGCGGACGGCACCGTGGCCGGCTCGGTCTCGGGCGGGTGCGTCGAAGGCGCCGTCTACGAACTGGCCACCCAGGTGGCCGAAGACGGCGTGCCGCAGCTCGTGCGCTACGGCATCAGCGACGACGACGCGTACGCGGTGGGGCTCACCTGCGGCGGAATCCTCGATGTCTTCGTTGAACCCGTCTCGCGCGACACCTTCAGCCTGCTCGAAGGGGTGCACGACGACGTGGCTGCCGGGCGTCCGGTCGGCGTCGCGACGGTGATCGAGCATCCGGACGCCGCCTGGATCGGCCGACACCTCGTGGTGCGGCCGGACGGGTTCGAGGGTGACCTCGGCTCTGATCGTGCGAACCACGCGATCGGCGATGACACCCAGGGACTGCTCGCCGCCGGTCGCAACACGACGCTGACCTACGGCCCGGATGGCGAGCGACGCGGCGAGGGCATGCAGGTGTTTTTCGCGAGCTACGCGCCCCGGCCCCGCCTGCTCGTGTTCGGGGCGATCGACTTCGCCACCGCCCTGGCCCGCCTCGGCACCTTTCTCGGCTACCGGGTCACGGTCTGCGACGCCCGCGGGGTCTTTGCCACCCATGCCCGGTTTCCCGGCGTCGACGAAGTCATCGTCAGCTGGCCAGACCGCTACCTGCGGGAGCAGATCGTCGGCGGCCTCATCGACCCCCGCACCGTCATCTGTGTGCTCACCCACGACCCTAAATTCGATGTTCCCCTTCTCGAAGCGGCCCTGCACGGCCCACCGGTGGCGTACATCGGTGCGATGGGATCGCGGCGCACGCACCTCGACCGCCTGGAACGCCTGCGCCAGGTCGGCGTGACCGACACCGAGCTCGCCCGGCTGCGCAGCCCGATCGGGCTCGACCTCGGCTCGCGCACGCCCGAAGAGACGGCCGTCTCGATCGCTGCCGAGATCATCTCGCTGCAGTGGGGCGGAAGCGGCGAGCCTCTGCACACCCTCGTCGACGCCATCCACCACGACGACCTCGTCGATCCGTACCCGCCGTCCGGCCACCGATTGATTGACGTATGAGCATTCTCGACTCCGTCACCTCGGTGCTGTTCGTACACGCGCACCCCGACGACGAGACCATCAGCACCGGCGGGCTGATCGCGTATCTGGCGAGCCGCAGCATCCGTATCAGCCTGGTCACCGCCACGCGCGGTGAGCGCGGTGAAGTCGTTGCCGGGTCGCTCTCGATGCTTGCCGGCACCCCCGCCCTGGCGGAAGAGCGCGAGCGCGAACTCGAACGCGCCGCCTTCACCCTCGGCATCAACGACGGCTTCTGGCTCGGCGACAAACCGGCCCGCGCGCCCGGGCTGCCCGCACGCCGCTACCGTGACTCCGGCATGGAGTGGATACGTCCCGGGCTGGCCGGCCCGGCCGCCGGTTCAGAAGCGGATGCCCTCGCTCGCGCACCGCTCTCCGAGATCACCACTGACCTCGTCGCCATTCTCCGACACGTGCGACCGAGCCTCGTCATCAGCTACGACGCCACGGGCGGCTACGGCCATCCCGATCACGTGCGCGTGCACGACGCCGCCCTCCGCGCCAGCCGCAGCCTCGCGATCCCCTACGCCGAGATCATCGACACCCCCACAGCGGATGCTGAATGGTTCGACCTCGAGACCCAACACGACACCGTCGCGGCGGCTCTGCGCTGCCACGCGAGCCAGCTCACGGTCGACGGCGACTTCATCGTGCACTCCGGGGGTCAGCGCGACCCCATCCGCACCGCGATCGGCCTGCGCCTGCGCTGACCCACCAGGCCCTGAACGCTGCACCTGCGGAGATTTCCGCGAAATCGGCCTGGAAGTGCCGAAATCCACAGCTCTGGACAGAAATTTCCGCAGTTCTGAACGCCACCACCGCTACCAAGACTGTCCCGGCAAGATCAGGGTGCCTAAATAGTGCGCTGAAAATACTGAGGCCGCCCAATTAGGCGGCCTCAGTAGAGCGCGGAAGCTCAACAGCGTGTGACAGAACCTATGGTGGAGATGCGGGGAATTGAACCCCGGTCCACTGCTGTGGTCATATGCCTTCTACGGGTGTATCCAGTGAAATCGCTTTCTCGGCCCCGGAATTTGCCACTGGCATCTACTCCGACAGGCCCAGCCTTCGTTTAAGTCCCTCTACGCCCCGTGGCTCAATGTAGAAGCAAGCTCTCTAAATGGCGTCAGGATCCGGGTAGAGAGCATTCCCGGTCTGGCGGACTTCGTTAGTGCTTTCGCTTAGGCAGCGAGAGCGAAGTCAGTGCGGTTTGATTTGGCACTTATTGTTTTGCAGAGATCGTTTACGAGATAACCCTGCATCCTCGACCCGCTTCTCACAATTGCGCAAACAATGTCGAAACCGATCATCCCCATACACATCGCACGCCTTAAAGCGCAGAGCGACGGGTTCGTGTCACACGCTGTTGAGTTACCAATCTGCACCAGTTTCGGTGCAGCCCCCTATCTTACAACAGAAGGCCTGGGGCGCCTAGTCGCCCAAGTGGCGCTGCGCCGACATGGCGCGATCCGATTCGCGCTTGTCGGTGCGTTCGCGCAACGTCTGGCGCTTGTCGTACTCCTTCTTGCCCTTGGCCACGGCGATCTCCACCTTGGCCCGACCGTCCGCGAAGTAAATTCGCAGCGGAATGAGCGTGTAACCGCCCTCCTTGGTCTTGTGGCTGATCTTCACGATCTCTTTCTTGTGCAGAAGGAGTTTGCGCTTACGACGCGGCGGGTGATTGGTCCACGATCCGCCGGAGTACTCCGGAATGTGCACCGCATCCAGCCAGGCCTCGCCGCCCTCGATGAAGGCGTAGCCGTCGACGAGGGTCGCTCGCCCGGCGCGCAGGGACTTCACCTCGGTGCCGCTCAAGACCATCCCGGCCTCGTAAGTGTCACTGATGAGGTAGTCATGTCGGGCCTTGCGGTTGGTCGCCACGACCTTTTCGCCACGTTCCCTGGGCATGCACCTCACCTCAATTCTTTTCATTCAAACGGATGCCGCCGGCCGATCCGGCAGACAGCCCACCAGTCTAGCGGCATCCGCTTAAACGTTAGACCTTGAGGTAGCGGGTGATCGCGAAGTTCGCCGAGAAGGCGGCCAGCACCGCACCGACCACGAGCAGGATCGGCACCACGACGAGCGCATCATCCATGCCGACCAGGGCGAAGCCGGTGAGCCTCGCGCCGAGATAGCCCTGCACGAAGAAGTATACGAGCGCCACGATCGCACCTCCCGCCAGCAGCGAGCCAAGCAGGGCAGCGAACACGCCCTCCAGAATGAACGGTGTCTGAATGAAGCGGTTGCTGGCACCGACCAGCCGCATGATGCCGAGTTCTCGCCGCCTGGAGAACGCCGACAAACGGATGGTCGTAGCAATCAGCAGCGCCGCCGCAATCAGCATCAAACCGGCGATTCCGATGGCCGTATAGCTGGCCACGTTGAGCACTGAGAAGATCTGGTCAAGGTATTTACGCTGGTCAGCGACATTTTCAACACCAGCGACCCCCGATAGGCTCTCCACCAGCACCGCTGACTGCGACGGATCCTTCAGGTTCACCCAGAAGGTCTGGTTGAGCTGGTCGGCCGTGACATAGTCGGCGACCGGGTTGCCGGCGAACTGCTTCTTGAAGTTCTCGAACGCCTGCTCGTGCGTCTCGAAATAGTAGTTGTCGATGAACGGCGCCAGTGTCGGCGACTTCAGCTGAGCCTCGACCGCGGCGATCTGCTCCGGCGACGCGTCGCCGCCGGTGCAGGTTTCGCCGGGCGAGATGTCGGAGCACATGTAGATGCCGACCTGAGCTTTGTCGTACCAGAAGTTCTTCATCTGGCCGATCTGCATCTGCATGAGAATGGCCGCACCGACGAAAGTGAGCGAGATAAAGGTGACGAGCACGACGGAGACGACCATCGAGGCGTTGCGCCGCAGCCCGTTCGCAGCCTCGGACAGCACCAGACCGAGCCTCATCGGGTCGGCCCCACGTTCTGCTCGCCCGTTTGGTCGGGTTTCTCCCCCGGCGCCCGCAGGCCGAGTTTCTCGGCGAGGGTGAGCTGCTCTGGGGCATCGTTTGGGGCAACCGGAAGCACCGGGCGCGTCATCGGCGGAACCTCGTCGTCAACGGCGGGCACCGGGGCCACGCGGGTCGCGGCGACCGGCTCGGGCTCCGCGGTCGACGCCGCCGCGACGGCAGCTGCCGCAGCCTGGTGGAGCGACACGCTGGTCTCCGGAACCGGGGCAGACGGATGCGTCAACGCTGGTTCGGGTGCAGCAGCCGGCCGGGCGTAGACCGACGCGACGGGCGCGGGGGCGCTGGTGGGGGCATCCGCTATGGCTGCGGGAAGTACGACGGGAATAGAAGCGGTGGCGTAGCCGCCCTGGCGTTCGTCACGCACGATCTCGCCGTTCACGAGTTCGATCACGCGGCGCTGCATCTTGTCGACGATGCCGGCCTCGTGGGTGGCCATGATCACGGTAGTGCCGCCCGCGTTGATGCTCGCGAGCAGCGACATGATCTCGGCGCTCGTGGTGGGGTCGAGGTTTCCGGTGGGCTCGTCGGCCAGCAGAATCTGCGGCTTGTTCACGATGGCGCGGGCGATGGCCACGCGCTGCTGCTCACCACCGGAGAGTTCGTGCGGCAGGCGCTGGGCCTTTTCGGCCAGCCCGACCATTTTGAGGGTGTCGGGCACGGCTTCCTGAATGAAGCCGCGGCTCTTGCCGATCACCTGCAGGCTGAACGCGACGTTGTCGAACACCGTCTTGTTCGGCAGCAGGCGAAAGTCCTGAAAGACCACGCCCATGTTGCGGCGAAAGTAGGGCACCTTGCGGTTCGAGATCGACCGTAGGTCCTGGCCGAGCACGTGAATGCTGCCGCTGGTGGGCTTTTCCTCCTTGAGCACGAGCCGCAGGCAGCTCGATTTGCCCGATCCGGAGGCGCCGACCAGAAAGACGAATTCGCCTCGCAAAATCTCGACGTCGATCGAGTTCAGTGCCGGCCGAGTGGTGCCGGGGTACTTCTTGGTTATGTGATCAAAACGGATCATAGCTCTTAGAGCCTAGGCATCCGTTGGCGTTTTCCCTACAGCGACATACCCGAGGGGCCGAAGCCTCAGCATCCGTTTAGTCTTCGGGAGCTTTCTTGCGCCAGCGGATGCCGGCCGAGATGAATCCGTCGAGGTCACCGTCGAAGACGTTGCTGGGGTTGTTCACCTCGTACTCGGTGCGCAGGTCCTTGACCATTTGGTAGGGCGCGAGCACGTAGCTGCGCATCTGGTCGCCCCAGCTCGCGGTGATGTTGCCGGCCAGCTCTTTCTTGGTCGCTGCCTCTTTCTCGCGCTCGAGCACCAGCAGGCGCGACTGCAGCACGCGCATGGCGGCGGCGCGGTTCTGAATCTGGCTCTTCTCGTTCTGGCAGCTCACCACGGTGCCGGTGGGCAGGTGGGTGATGCGCACGGCAGAGTCCGTCGTGTTGACCGACTGGCCGCCGGGACCGCTCGAGCGGAAGACATCCACGCGAATGTCACCGTCGGGCACCTCGATCGACTCGGTCTGCTCGATCAACGGCACCACCTCGACCGCGGCGAACGAGGTCTGCCGTTTGCCGGCCGAGTTGAACGGGCTCATCCGCACGAGGCGGTGGGTGCCGGCCTCGACGCTGAGCGTGCCGAAGGCATAGGCCGCGTCGACCTCGAAGGTCGCGCTCTTAATGCCGGCCTCTTCGGCGTAACTGATGTCGAGCACAGTGGTGCGGTAGTCATGCTGTTCGGCGTAGCGCAGGTACATACGCAGCAGCATCTCGGCGAAGTCGGCGGCATCCACTCCCCCGGCGCCGGCGCGAATGGTGATGACGGCGTTGCGCTCGTCGAACTCACCGTTGAGCAGGGTCTGCACCTCGAGCTCGCCGAGCAGTTTCTGCAGGCTCGCGAGCTCGACGGTGGCCTCATCGGCCAGTTCCTGATCGCCCTGGCCGTCGTTGGCCATCTCGACGAGAGTCTCGAGGTCGTCGAGCCTGGTCGTGATGCTCTCGATGCGCGCCAGTTGCGCCTGCCGGTGGCTGAGGTCGCTGGTCACCTTCTGGGCGTGGTCGGTGTCGTCCCACAAATCGGGCATGCCAGCCTCGCCGCTGAGGTCGTCGATGTCCGCGCGCAGTCGATCAATGTCGATCACCGAGCGGATGTCGCCGAACGTGGTCCGCAGCGCGGCGATCTGTACTGAGAAATCCAAGTCAATCATGTTCCGTTCAGCCTACCGGGCGAAGTTTGCGGCGGGGCCGGGTCGCCGGGAGTAGCATCGAAACCGATGAGCAACGCCGACCGCCCCTTCAGCCTGCGCTCGGTCGCCCTGGTGGCGTTTCTGCCGACCCTGCTCTTTTCGATCGGTGAGGGCTCGATCATCCCCTTGATTCCGGTGGTGGCGAGCAATCTCGGGGCGTCTCTCGCCATCGCCGGCGTCATCGCGGCGATGGTCATGCTCGGCGAACTCGTCGGTGACATTCCCAGCGGATGGATCGTCTCGCGTATCGGCGAGCGCAACGCGATGATCGGGGCATCCGCTCTGACCATCGGTGCCGTGATCGTCTGCATTGTGGCTCCCAACCCGCTCGTGCTGGGTCTCGGTATTTTTTTGGTTGGACTGGCCACGGCGATCTTCGCCCTGGCCCGGCACGCCTTCATGACCAACTATGTGCCGTTGGTCTATCGAGCGCGGGCGCTCTCGACCCTGGGCGGTGTATTTCGGGCTGGCTGGTTCGTAGGCCCCTTTCTCTCGGCCGGACTCATTCACCTCACCGGTGGCACCCAGGCCGTGTTCTGGGTGTTCATCGTCTGTTGCGTCGGCGCGTCGGTCATGCTGTTGCTGTTGCCGGACCCGTCGAAAACCTTCGCCACTCCGTCCGCTGATGAGACTGTATTCGACGCCACCGACACAAGCACGGGCGCCATCAGCAGCACCGGAACGGCGCGACCGGCCGTGCCGGTGCAGGGATTATTCCAGACCATTTGGAGTCACCGTGAAGTACTGTTGCGGCTCGGCACCGGCGCCGGTCTGATCGGGGCGATGCGAGCCAGCCGCACGGTGATGCTGCCGCTCTGGGCGGTCAGCATCGGCATCAGCGCCCCCGACACCGCGCTGATCATCGGCATCGCCGGCGCAATCGACTTCGCCCTGTTCTATGTCAGCGGCCAGATCATGGACCGGTTCGGCCGCATCTGGAGCGCCCTGCCCTCGATGATCGGGCTCGGCGCGGGCCACCTGGCGCTCGCGTTCACCCACGACCTGCCGAGCAACGTGGAGTGGTTCATCGGCGTGGCCATGTTCCTGTCGCTGGCCAACGGGATCGGCAGCGGCCTGCTCATGACGCTCGGCGCCGACCTGGCGCCGCGCCCGAATCCGGCACCGTTCCTCGGCGCGTGGCGGTTCACCGCCGACTTCGGCAGCGCCGCGGCACCGCTGGCCGTGGCTGGGATCACCGCCCTCGTGTCCCTGTCGGTGGCCAGCGGGGTCATGGGAGCTATCGGCCTCTGTGGCGCCGTTCTGCTGCGCCGCTACATTCCCCGATACGCGCCGCACCGCCCTGGCCGCCTGCTCTAGCCAACCTGCCATACCCCACTCCACCTACTCAGGCAGCATAACTCCTGCAATTTGCGCGCCGGCCAGAAGACTCTCGGGAGATTACAGGCATCCGCAAATCAGGCCCACGATTTGCAGGAGTTATGCTGCCCAGGCCGCGTTACCAGGAGTGTCTCGACTCAAGTACGACTCGCCGTGGCCAGCCGGGCGGAATGTTCCCGGCGGCCGGCGCGTTACGGCAGGCATGCCCCTCATCGGAGAATACGAACCAAGCACCTCCCAGTGGGTGCGCGACCAGGTCGACCAGATAGAGAAGTCCGGCGGCACCGAGGGCACGACCCTGCGCGGCATGCCCGTCATCGTGCTGACGACCGTCGGCGTGAAGAGCGGCAAGCTGCGCAAGGCGCCGCTTATGCGCGTTGAGCACGACGGCCAGTATGCCGCTGTCGCCTCGCTCGGCGGTAGCCCCACGAACCCGGTCTGGTACGCGAACGTTGTGGCGCACCCCGAGGTCGAGCTGCAGGACGGCCCGCAGAAGTGGGACATGCGCGCCCGCGAGGTCACCGGCGACGAGAAGGCCGTCTGGTGGGAGCGCGCCGTGGCGGCATTCCCCGACTACGCGGCTTACCAGGTCAAGACCGACCGCGAGATTCCCGTCTTCGTACTCGAACCCACCGCCTGAGGGTGGCGAAGGCCAGCACCCACAGAGTGCCCAGCACCCGCAAGGCGTCCATCGACCGCATCACCCTGCCTGACCTGACCGACGACGACGGTTCGCAGCTGCGCTCCGGCGACGGTCGGGAGGCCGAACGCTACACGGACGTCGACCTCGATGGCCGCGACCTGACCGGCATCTCCTTCGGGGAGTGCGAATTCGGCAAGGTGCCTTTGCACGAGGCCAAACTGCGCGGGGCATCCTTCGCGGAGTGCCTCATGACCGACCTGCACGCACCGGTGTTCAGCGCGCCGCGCTCCAGTTGGCGGGACGTGCGCATCGAGCACGCCCGGCTTGGCTCGGTCGCGGCCTACGAGGCGACACTCCGGTCGGTGCACATTGACGGCTCGAAGCTCGATTTCGTGAACCTGCGCAACGCCACGCTCACCGATGTACTCCTGAGCAACTGCATCATCGAGGAGTTTGACCTCGGTAGTGCCACCGTGCAGCGCCTGGAACTGCAGAATTGCCGCATCGGCACGCTCGATGTCGGCGGTGCCAAGCTCAAAGATGTCGACCTGCGTTCCAGTGATTTCTCGGCCGTGCACGGCCTCGAAGGACTGTGCGGCGCCACCCTCGATGACGCCCAGCTGAGCCTGTTGGCGCCGCTGCTCGCCGCCCACCTGGGCCTGCGCATCGAATAGCACGGCCGGACACCAGTGCCCGATAGGCCCCCGCAGCTGAGACCGGCTCAGGGAATGGCGGTCGCGGTCAGCTCGAGGTCGGACGTCGGCCGGTCGCGCTGGGTCGCGATGGCCGCGCCGGCCGCCACACACACGACCACGATGGCAATCTGCTGCAGCAGGGTGAAGGTCTCACCGAGCACGAGCGCGCCGAAACCGGCCGCGATGACCGGGCCGAAGCTGGTGATGATCGCGTACAGGCGGGGGCTGATCCGACGCAAAATGTAGGTGTCGAGGGTGTACGGAAAGGCCGAGGAGACTACGCCCACGAGCAGCAGCAGCCCGACGATACCCCAGGTGAAGGCCGACAGATCCAGGGTGAACAGGGCGATGGGCACCACGATCACGAGGCTGACCAGGCTGGCGATCGAGATACCCTCGAGGCCGGCGAATTCGGTCGCCACCTTGCGGGTCAGCAGAATATAGCAGAACCATGAGGCCGCCGCGGTGAGCGCGAGCACGATGCCGAGCGGGTCGAGCGTGCCGTCCGACCAGGTCAAGAGGAACACTCCCCCGGCGGCGGCCGCAGCACACACGAAGTCCAGGATGCGGCGGCTGGTGACCAGGGCCAGGGCGAAGGGTCCAAGAAATTCGATCGTCGCCGCGATGCCGAGTCCCAGCATGTTGACGGCCTGGTAGAAGGTGAGGTTCATCACGGCCAGCACGACGCCGAGGGCCAGCGCTGGCCAGATTCGGGCCCAGGTCAGATTTCTCAGCCGGGGCCGGGCGAGCGGCAGCACGACGATGACCATGACGATCTGGCGGGCCGCGACGACGATGGGCGAACCGACGACCGGAATGAGCAGTCCGGCCAGTGAGGAGCCGAAATTGATGCTGACCTCGGTGGCGAGCTGAGCTCCCGCACCGCTCAGTTTGTCCCGCCTGGTACGCACATTGCTCCTGTCGGCGCCGTCGAGGCACCTCCCGACAGTACCGCTCGCGGCATCCGCTCTGAAATGCGGGCGCAAACTTGGGTCTACAGTTGCAGCGGGATGAACTGGTATTCGCTGGTCAGGTGCTCGTGCTGGCAATCACCGCAGTACAGCACGCCCGACACCCGCATCGCGTCAACGCGCGAGGAACACTGGATCACTTTGGGACCGCAGCACGGTGAAATCACCATGAAACCGCCCGACTCGGCCGGATCATGACCACTCAATCCGCGGTCGTGGTGCACTCCCTCACAGGGGAGAAGGGACTCGAAGTCGAGCTGCTCCACAATCTGAGCGTCCAGTAGTGCATCCATGATTTCACAGCCGATCTTGGTGTTGCTCAGCCGCCATCCTGGGCCACGTCATCCGGCGGCGACCAGCCCGGATGAACGACGACCCGAGATCGCCGGCACTACCAACCGGGACCGGGGTCGGCACGAGTGTCGACTTCCTGCAAAAACGCGAAGCCCCCTACGAGGTAGGAGGCTTCCATTGTCGACTACGTTTCTGTGCATCGTACGCTTCTATTCTGAAATTACCAGTGCGACTTTTCGCGACCTCACGGGCAGAACTAGTGAAAGACCGCTCGGGAGACCACCGTCACCTCCAACGGCACGCCGTCGGGCACGACGAGGGTGAGTACCGGTGGGCGCCACCAGGATCGCAGCGTCACCGACGCGCTCTGCCCGTCAGCGGATACCGCGCTCGTCACGGCCAGCGCCTCGAACGAGTCGTGCGGAACGAGCCGCAGGTACTCATCGACCGCCGCGGAAACGTCGTCCGAGCGCAGCGATGGCCGCGGCCCGAGCACCCCGACCTGAACCGCATCGAGGGTGAACGCCTCGGACCCGGCGAGCGCCGCACCGTCGGCGAGGCCGAGCAGCCGTTTGTGTTCGAGATAGAGCGACGTCGCTGACAGGGCCACGAGTACGAGGCAAAGCGCCAGAAAGCCGTAGAAAATAATGAGCAGCAGGGTGGAGCCGTCCTCGTTCGACGCGGGCGGCAGACGTCTTCTCATCCGAGGCTGCCAAACCGGGACACGAGCTGCGACGACTCCGCAGTCATGGGCACACTCGCACTCTGGTTCAGGGCGAGCAGATCCGGCACAAGCGGCAGCGCGATGCCGATGCGCACGGTGACCGTCACGAGCCCCCGTGGAGTCAGGCAGTGACTCGAACCGCCAGCGCACTCGATCTGCACCTCGGCGTCCCCGACCGAAAGGCCGTAGTCCTCGAGCGCGAACGCGACGGCTCGGCGGGCACGCACCGTGGCCGTGGCCTCGTCCGGGGACTGTACGTAGACCCTGGCTGCCTGCCGGGCGGCGCCCTCCACGGCGAGAGCACCACCCTGCAGGGCTGACAGTGCGAGCACCAGGTAGACCAGGGGAACCAGCAGAATCATCCCGGCCGTGATGAACTCCAGTGAGGCAGAGCCAGCCTCAGAGCGGCTATTCCAACGATTCGACCGCAGCATGAGCGACCACCTCCAATCCGCGCGGAGCACCGAGCAGCCCCATGAGCGGCAGCGGTGCGATCACCCGCACTTCGACACTGGGAAACCCGGCGCTCACTCCGAACTGGGCCACGACATCGGTGGCATAGCTCGCGCCAATGGCCGTCGTGATCAGATCGCGCGTGCGCTCTGCCCCCGCAGACAGACTGCTGTCGGCGAGGGTCGCGTAGCGGGCACCCTCGGCGGCAGCGTCGAGCACGGTGTTGCGAATGTGCAGCGCGAGGGCCAGCTGCATGACCATGAGCGTCAGAAAGGTCAGCAGCGACACCACCATGACAAATTCGGCCACGGCGGAACCAGCCTCGTCCCGCAGCCGCTGAGGGCCGGGCCAGGCGAGGTGTCGCATCCGGTTACCGAGTTTGTCCACGCCGACCGGTCAGAAACTACTGACGCGATCCATGGCCTGCTGGAACACCCCGCTGAGGGCGGGGCCGGCGAGTCCCCAGATTATGAGTACCAATCCGGCCGTCATTAACGTGATCAGCACCCAGCCGGGCACGTCACCCGTTTCATCGCGAAGCAGACCCTGGAGGCGAAGCATGATTCGGTTCATAGCATTCTCTTTTCTGGTGGGAGGGAGGTACGGGCGGTGCGTTCAGAACCCGGCCTGCAGAACAACCAGCCCGGGAAAAACTGCGAACAGAACGGTCATCGGCAAAATCAGAAAGACCAGTGGCACGAGCATCGCGACTTCTTTCTTGCCGGCCAGCTCGAGCAGTGTGCGTTTGGTTTGGTCGCGGGAGTCCTGCGCCTGCGCTCGCAACACCTCGGCCAGCGGCGACCCACGGTCGAGTGCACCGGTGACCTGGTCGACAAACCGGGTCACCTCCGGCAACTGGATGCTGCGCGACAGTGACTGCAGCGCCGCCCCGATCGGCACCCCGATGTGCACGTCGGCGACGACCCCGGCGAATTCTCGCGACAGCTCCCCCGAGCTCGTACGCGACACCCGGCGGATCGAGTCCAGGATGCCTTCCCCTGCCGACAGGGACAGGGTGAGGAATTCCAGAATGGTCGGCAGTTCGCTGCGCATGCGCGCCAAGCGTGCGGTCGCTGCGCGCTGGAGCAGCCAATCCCGCAGCATCGCCCCGCCGATCGCTGCAACGAACGGTACAACCAGACGGGCGGGCAGCAAAAGTTCGGGCAGGGCAACGATGGTGACCACCGTTCCAACAGCGAACGCGAACAACGCCCAGACCAATTGCACGGAGCGAAACTCCAGGACAGTTTTCGCCGAGCCGGACTGGTGCAGACGCCGGGCAACGGTGTCGCTGCCGCCGAGAAGACTCGACAGCCCCCGAGTGAGCGCGCCGAACAGTGGGGCGAACAGGCTGCCGAGCACGGGAAGCGGGTTCACCGTTCGCCGGGCCACAATGTGGCGCGCTTCCGGGGAAATATCGAGGATGTAGGGCACCACGCGGTCAATCAGTCGGGGCCGGGTCAGCCGCGGCGTCAGGCTAACGAGCGACCACAACCCCACACCGAGGCCGGTACCGCACAGTACGGCCCAGCCCAGTGCAGACGAACTCAGGGCAGACGAACTCAGGGCGGCGCTCATCGACGACACCCGCCTACGAAAACCATCGGCGTTCCTCCGGCAGACGGCCGAGGGCGATCATCACTCGGTAGGCGATGACAGACAGGGCCAGGCCGCTCGCGATCACCACAATGCCAGCCGGCGAGTTGTAGGCGATGGCGGCTTCGGGGCGGGAGGCGAGCAGAACCAGAATGATCCACGGAGCTGCGACGCCGAGGCGGGCCGCATTGACCACCCACGACTGGCGGGCTTCCACCTCGAGCCGCACCGCGGCATCCTGCCTGAGCCAGGCGGCAAGGCTGCGCAGCACGAGGGTGAGGTCGCTTCCGCCGACCTCTCGCGCCATCCGCAGGGTTTCCAGAATGCGATCGGCGACCGGGTCGGCGAGGGAACGTTTGAGCTCGTCAACGCAGTACGTGAAATTGCCGGTGGCGCGGTATTCACGCTCGAACTGCGCGAACGCGGTGCGCGTCGCCGGCGGTCCGGCCTGGGCGAGGCTGCTCACGCTGTCGGGCAACGCCAGCCCGGAGCGCAGAGCCGACACCAGATGGTCGACGACGTCGGGCCACACCGTGCGGTTGGCGCGACGCCTGGCCGCCGCCCGCCACGACACGATCAGCCACGGCAGCAGCAGCCCGACCAGCCCGGCGACCGCGCTGAGCGCGAGAACAGCGAAGATTCCGTGCACCAGGGCAGCGGATGCCACCCCCGCGATCGCAGACAGCGCCAGGAACGCCGGCACCGGCACCGACCGCAGGCCGCCCTGAACCAGGCGCACCCGCATCCGCTCCCCCACTCCGGCACGTTTGGGCGTGGATCCGGCCGGCCATAGGAACGGGGCGAGAACGAGCACGAGACCGCTACCCAGCAGGCACCCCAGTACGAGAGTCATGCGGCCCCCTGCCGCAACACCGACGCCGGGTCGACGCCGGCCGCACGAAACTTGGCGAGCTTCGTGGGGTGCGAACCGGTGGGCTCGAGGTGCCCGTGCGGCGAGAGGAACAGCGGGCTCGCCTCGATCGTCGACCCCGCCAGCTGGCCGCTCGGGGCGATGATCTCGGTGACCCGCCTTCGGCCGTGCCGGTCGATTTCGCAGTGCACCACGATATCAATGCAGCCTGCCACGGTCGGGAGCACGAACGAGGAGTCGATGTTGCGGCCGGCCAGCAGCGGCAGGGTCGAGAGCTTCGCGAGCGCATCCCTGGCACTGTTGGCATGAATCGAACACATCCCGGGCAGACCACTGTTGAGGGCGATGAGCAGGTCGAGACTCTCAGCCTCGCGCACCTCGCCGACGACGAGCCGGTCGGGGCGCATCCGCAGCGACTCCTTGATCAGGCGCCGCAGGGTGATCTCCCCGGTGCCCTCCAGGCTCGGCTGGCGGCACTGCATGGCGACGACGTCCCGCGCCGACAGATCGAGTTCGAAGGTTTCCTCGACGGTCACGATGCGTTCGCCTGGCCGGGTCGAGGAGAGCAGAGCGTTCAGCATCGTGGTTTTGCCGGTCTGCGTGGCACCGGACACCAGAATGTTCTGCCCGCCGAGCACGCAGATCCGCAGAAAATCAGCGGCCTGCTGGGTGAGCGCACCCAGCCCGACCAATTGGTTGAGGTCGCGGATGCGCCGGGTGAACTTGCGAATATTCACGGCCCAGTATTTGCGCGTTATGTCGGGGATCACCACGTGAAGACGGGAACCGTCGGGCAGGGAGGCGTCGACGAAGGGCGACGAGAGGTCGACGCGGCGGCCGGAGGCCTGCAGCATCCGCTCGACCAGGTCGCGCGCGTCCTGCTCGGTGAGCAACAAAGTCGTGAGCTCTGGCACGCCGTCGCGCGCCACGAATACTCGGGCAGGACCATTGATCCAAATTTCTTCGATCTCCGGATCGTCGAGAAACGGCTGCAGCACGCCGAAGCCGGTGAGCGCTGCCACAACCTCGCGGGCGGCCTGGTGCTCGTCAGCGATCATTGGGGCGAGCCCGCCTAGCGCCCGCTCACTGTAGCGGCGCAGTTCGTCGCGCACATACTGCTCCACCAGGGTGTTGTTCGCTGCCAGGTCGACGCCTTCACGGCGCACCCGCATTCGCACTTGCTCTGTGATGATACGAACGGCTTCGGTCATCCCCGAATGATGGCCTGTTTTAAGAATTCTCGGGCAAGTTATGCACAGGGCTTGTTTTTCTGTTCCCTGAACAGCAAAAATAATCGCAACGGATGTCGGGCATCCGTTGCGATCATCCGTCAGGGCCAGCCTGGCCGGTGCAGTATGTCGACTCAGCGTCAGCGGGCCGACCAGCCGCCGTCCATCGTGTAGCTCGAACCGGTGACCATGGCGGCGTCGTCGGAGGCGAGCCAGGCCACGAGCGAGCCGACCTCGGCCGGTTCCACCAGCCGCTTGATCGCGCTCTCGGTGAGCATGATCTTGCTGAGCACCTCGGCCTCCGGAATACCGTGCACGAGTGCCTGGTCGGTGATCTGCTTTTCGACCAGGGGCGTGCGTACATAGCCCGGAGCCACACAGTTGCTCGTAACCCCGTGGGCGCCGCCCTCGAGCGCGGTCACCTTGGACAGGCCCTCGAGCCCGTGCTTGGCCGCTACGTAGGCGCTCTTGAACGGCGAGGCGCGAATGCCGTGCACCGACGACACGTTGATGATGCGTCCGAAATTGGCCGCGTACATCTGCGGCAGCACTGCCCGAATCAGCAGGAACGGCGCCTCCAACATGAGGGTCAGAATATTGTGAAAATCGGCCGGCGCAAAAGACTGGATCGGATTGATCCGTTGGATTCCGGCGTTGTTGACCAGAATGTCGACGCCGTTCAGTGCCGTGGCCAGGGCCTCGTCGCTGAGGGCCTCGGTGTCCATCAGGTTGACGGTCCAGATCGACCCGCCCACCTCCTCGGCCAGTGCCGTAGCACTAGCCGTGTCGATGTCGGCGACGACGACGTGCGCGCCGCGGGCGGCGAGCGCCCGCACGACGGCGGCGCCGATGCCGCTCGCACCGCCCGTGACCAGGGCGCGACGCCCCGCGAGGGGCTGTTCGGCGGTGGGAATAGCGCTGACGCTGACGGCGTCGGTGAGATCAGTCATGATGTTCCTTAGATTGCACGATCGCTGCACGGGGCGGGTCGGCGAGAGGCGGGGCACCAACGGCGCCCCGCCTCTCGGACCGGGGTTACACAAGCCGGGTCAGTTGCCGGTACTCACGGGCTCGAGCCCGTGCTTGCGGGCGTCCACGGCGTCGACCTCGCGCAGCGACACTCCCTTGGTCTCCTTGAGAGTGACTACGGCGACCACCGTGATCGCGCAGGCGACCATGATGTAGATGGCAACCGGAACCCAGGTGTTGTACTGCTGCAGAAGGGCGGCCGCGATGATCGGCGCCATGGAGCCGGCCAGAATCGACGTGACCTGGTAGCCGAGCGACACCCCCGAATAACGCATGCGGGTCGGGAACATCTCAGCCATGATGGCGGGCTGGCCCGCGTACATCAGGGCGTGGAAGCACAAGCCCACCGTGACGGCGAGGATGATGAGCACGGGGTTCAGCGTGTCGAACATCGGGAAGGCGAAGAACGCCCAGGTGGCACCGAGCACAGCACCGGCCAGGTAGACGGGCTTGCGGCCGATGCGGTCGGAAAGCCGGCCGACCTGCGGAATCACGATGAAGTGCACGACGTGCGCGATGAGCAGGGCGATCAGCAACTGCCCCGTGTCGTATTCGTGCACGGTCTTCAGGTAGACGATCGTGAAACTCACGATGATGTAATACAGGATATTCTCGGCGAACCGCAGCCCCATGGCTCCGAGGATACCCTTCGGGTACTTGCGCACGACCTCGAGCACGCCGTAGTTGATGGCCTTCTCGGCTTCAACCTGCGCGCGGGCCTCGAGAAAGATCGGGGCTTCGCTGACATGGGTGCGAATGTAGTAACCGATCACGACGATGATCGCAGAGAGCCAGAAGGCCACACGCCAGCCCCAGCTGAGGAACTGCTCGGGCGGAAGGATCCACGTCATAGTGAGCAGCACGAGCGTGGCGAGCAGGTTGCCCAACGGAACGGCGGCCTGCGGCCAGCTCGACCAGAAACCGCGGGACTGGTTCGGGCTGTGCTCGGCGACCAGGAGAACGGCGCCGCCCCACTCACCACCGACGGCGAAGCCCTGGATGAAGCGGAGGGCCACGAGCAGCGCCGGAGCCCAGTAGCCGATGGTGTCGAAGCCGGGCAGACAGCCCATCAGGAAGGTGGCGGCACCGACCATGATGATCGTCACCTGCAGGGTGTGCTTGCGTCCGAGCTTGTCCCCGATCTGACCGAAGACGATGCCACCAAGCGGGCGGGCGATGAATCCGACAGCATAGGTGAGGAACGCGGCGATGATGCCGTCAAGCTCACTGCCGGCGTTAGGAAAAAAGACCGTGCCGAAAACCAGGCTGGCGGCAGTCGCGTAGAGGAAGAACTCGTACCATTCCACGACCGTGCCGACCATGGAAGCGGCGACAATCTTCTTGAGGCCGGATTTCTCGGTTTCGCTGCCAGCGGTGCGCGTGGCCTTGCCGGAACCGGCAGCCCCAACGCGTTGATTGACACTCATTGTCTGTCTCCTTTGTGTCGTCAATGACACGTACTTGGCGTGAGGTGTGCGGGAAGGATTCGGTCGTCTACAACAGAAGCACGACTTGACTGAGTATTCACGCACGACGGCCGGGCAACAAGAGCCAAAACGACAGAACGCGTGTGCATAATTGCAGATATGACCTTTCCAGCGATAGGTACCGCTCCCAATCCCGACGATCTGCTCATCTTTCTGGCCGTCGCCCGCACCGGCCGGTTCACCACCGCGGCGGAGGGCCTGGGTCTGAACCACACCACCGTGTCGCGGCGCATCGCGGCCCTCGAAAAGGCCCTCGACGGTCGTCTGCTGGCGCGCGCCGTCGGCGGCTGGGAGCTGACCGAGCTCGGAGAACGCGCACGCACCGCGGCCGAGGGAGTGGAATCCGCCGTCACCCTGCTGCGTGGCTCCGACAGTGAAGCCCAACAGATCTCCGGCGTGGTGCGCATGTCGGCGACGGACGGCTTCAGCGCTTACATCGCGGCTCCGGCCGTGGCAACCCTGCAGCGACGGCATCCGCTGTTGCGGGTAGAAATCGTCACCGTCACCCGCCGCGCCCTGCAGCACCGTTCGGGGCTGGACATCGAGATCGTCGTCGGTGAACCCCAGGTGCACCGGGCCGAGTCCATTCTGCTCGGCTACTACAACCTCGGAATGTACGCCTCACGCCAGTACCTGAAGACCCACGGCACACCGACCACCATCGCCGAGCTGACCGAGCATCCGCTGGTCTATTTTGTGGATTCGATGCTTCAGGTCGACGACCTCGACGCCCCCCGGCGGCTCGTCCCGCAGATGCGGGAGTCGCTCAGCTCCACCAACGTGTTCGTGCACGTCGAGGGAACCAGGGCCGGCGCCGGAATCGGATTCCTACCCTGCTTCATGGCCGATCAGCACAGTGATCTAGTGCGCCTGCTGCCGGAAGATTTTCAGGAACGACTGCCGTACTGGATGGTCCTCCGCACCGAGTCACTGCGGCTGCCGGCGGTGGCGGCGCTCGTCGCTGCGCTCCGCGCCCAGATGGAGTCCTATGCGGCAGCGCTGCTCGGCAACGACCCCACCATCTAGACTAGGAACACACCCGCGGGAGTGGTGGAATTGGCAGACACGCAGGATTTAGGTTCCTGTGCTTTCGAGCGTGGGGGTTCAAGTCCCCTCTCCCGCACATGGTCCCTATTTCAGCACTCGACAGCACGTTGAACGACGTACTCTCACATACGGGCGCCGTTCTTTTCTACCTGCTCATTTGGGGTCTGGTCTTCGCCGGAACAGCACTTTTTCTGGGCGTGTTCATTCCGTTCATCACCGGTGACTCGCTGTTGTTCGGTTCCGGCCTCGTGGCCGCTTCCACGGGCAACATCAACATCGTGATCCTGGTCATCGGCACCGGCATCGCGGCGTTCCTCGGCGACCAGGTCGGGTTTCTGCTCGGTCGTCACTACGGGCGCGGCTACCTCGAACGTCACGGCGGTCGACGCACCCAGGCCGCGATCATCAAAACCGAATCCTTCTACCGCAAGTTCGGCTGGTGGTCCGTGGTCATCGCCCGATTCATGCCGTGGGCTCGGGTCTTCGTTCCGGTGGTCGCCGGCGTCGGCCGCATGAATTACTACAAATTTCTCACCAGCAATCTGCTCGGAGCGCTATCCTGGGGCGTCGGGCTCACCCTCACCGGCTATTACGCGGCGACGATCCCCGGCGTCAAGAGTGCGGCGTACATTATCGCTGGCGTGCTCATCACGGCGTCGATCGTGGTCGGGTTTCGCACCTGGCGCATCGACCGCGCCCAGCGTAAAGCGGATGCCACGGCCAGAGACCTCGAAAGCAGCCCCCCAGTCGGCTGACCTACCCCCTGTTTCAGGGGGTGGCGGCCCGGCATTTTCTCACCATGAGGCGATACCCTGTGTCTCGGCATCCGCCGTCGTTACCCGAACGTCTGCCCCCCGCCGACTGGAGTTCCCCGCGTGATTCACACCGCACTGATTCCCTGGCTCGACCCGACGCACATCATCGAGTCGGCCGGCCCCTGGGCCCTGCTCGTCGTCTGCGCGATCGTCTTTGCCGAGACCGGCCTCCTGGTCGGGTTTCTGCTGCCGGGCGACACCCTGCTGGTCATCACCGGACTGCTCGCCTTTCCCGCCGCCGGCGTCATCCGGATCGACATCTGGTGGGTGGCGCTGGCAATCGGCTTCGCGGCCTTCCTCGGCGGTGAGGTGGGCTATCTGATCGGGCATAAATTCGGTCCCCGCGTCTTTGAACGCAAGGAATCCGGCCTGTTCAGCATCAAGAACGTAGACCGCACGAACGCATTCTTCGTGCGATTCGGCGGCGTCGCCGTCATCGTCGCCCGGTTCGTTCCGATCGTGCGCACTTTCGCACCGGTCGCCGCCGGCGTCGGCCACATGGACTACCGTAAATACACCCTATACAACTTGATCGGCGCACTGCTCTGGGGGGCCGGCCTCACCTTCGGCGGATACTTCCTGGGCTACATTCCACCGGTGGCCGAATTCGTCACGAAGTACATCGACCTGATCCTGCTCGGCGCAGTGGTCGTCACCCTCATCCCCACGGTGTACCACTACGTGCAGTCCGTCGTGAAGGCCCGCCGGCTGCGCGGCCAGCCCACGAGCGAGACCGGCAGCCACCTGCTCGACCCCGAGACGTTCAAGACCAACCACAACGGGCGCCACGAGGGCTGATCGGCTCAGGGCTCCAGCAAATTCAACGGTGCTGGTGGTCTTCGTGCTCGGCGTGCTCGGTTGGTTCCAGCTGAAACGTCGAGTGTGCGACGTCGAAGTGTGTGCTGAGGCATCCGGACAGCTCATCGAGCAGAGCGTCAGTGCCGCGTGCGAGCACCGTCGCCTCCACGACAATGTGTGCGGTGAACACATGGGCTCCGCTGGTGATGGCCCAGACATGCACATCGTGCACGGCGACCACACCGGCAGTGCCGAGGAGATGGCGTCGAATCTCGCAAATATCGGTGTCGGCCGGCGTCGATTGGCTGAACACGCGCACCACGTCACGAAGCAGCACAAAGGCGCGCGGCACGATCATGGCGGCGATGACCAGCGAGGCGACGGCATCCGCCCCGGTAAAACCGGTCAGGAGGATGACGATGGCCGCGACGATCACGGCGACCGACCCGAGCGCGTCCCCGAGTACCTCGAGGTAGGCGCCGCGCATGTTGATCGACCCAGCGGCCGCCGGGCGCAGCAGTATTATTCCGGCGATGTTCGCCGCCAGCCCGATGATGGCGACGATGAGCATGGGAGTGGGCAGCACCGCGCTCTCGCTCGGACTAATGAGACGCGCGATCGCGGCGACCGAAACGGCGCCGGCCACGCCGAGCAGAATCAGACCGTTGATCAGCGCGCCGAACACCTCGGCCCGTTGAAAGCCAAAGGTGGCCCGGTCGGTCGCCGGACGTGCCGCGACCACGGTAGCGGTCAGAGCGACGATGAGCCCGAACAGGTCGGAGAGCATGTGGCCAGCATCGGCCAGCAGCGCGAGCGATCCGGTCAGAGCGGCACCGATCACTTCGAGCAGCAGCACGGACGCCACGATGCCGATGGCGAGGGTCAGTCGCCGCCTGTTCGAGCCGGTGCCGTGCGCGTGATCGTGGCCCATGGCTCAAGATTAGGGCGGGGAGGGGCCGGTCGCCAGCCGCTGGGCTAGTTGGGAATGAATGCCGTTCTCAGCACGCTAGGCCTGACCGAGCACCTCGCGCAGCACCGGTACGAGACCCTCCAACGCGATCGCCCGATGACTGACCTGGTTCTTCACGTGGGCCGACAACTCGGCGGCCGAAATGGCGTAGCCCTCGGGCAGAAAGATCGGGTCGTAGCCGAACCCGTTGGCGCCGGCCGGTTCGAACAGAAGCTGCCCCGGCCATTCGCCGGTCACGGCCCGCTCGGTACCGTCGGGCAGGGCGAGGGCGGCCACACAGGTGAAGTGGGCGTCGCGGTGTTCCTCGGAAACGTCACTAAGCTGCCAGAGCAGCAGGCGCAGGTTCTCGCCGGCGTCCTTGGCTGGCCCCGACCAACGCGCCGAGAAGATTCCGGGTGCGCCGCCGAGAATGTCGACGCAGATGCCCGAGTCGTCAGCGATCGCCGGCAGTCCGGTGTGCGCTGCGGCGGCACGAGCCTTGATCAGGGCGTTTTCGGTGAAGCTGATGCCGTCCTCGACCGGTTCGGGGCCGTCATAGGCGAGCACCTCCACACCGGGAAGTTGCGGGGCCAGAATGCGCCGAAGTTCCTCGACCTTATGGGCGTTGTGGGTGGCCAGAACGATCTGCACGATCAGCTCGCCAGCGCGCTGGTCTGGAATTCGGTCAAGGTGACGGCGCCCTTCAGTGCGAGGTCGAGCAGAGTGTCGAGCTCGCTGCGGTCGAACGGCGCAGCCTCGGCGGTACCCTGCACCTCGACGAACTTGCCGCGCCCGGTGACGACGACGTTCATGTCGGTGTCGGCGCGCACGTCTTCGGTGTAAGCGAGGTCGAGCATGGGCACCCCGCCGATGATGCCGACGGACACGGCCGAGACACTGTCGATGAGCGGCTGCGCCTTCTGCGAGATGAACTTCTTGGTGCGTCCCCACTCGAGGGCGTCGGCGAGGGCTACGTAGGCGCCGGTAATGGCTGCGGTGCGGGTCCCGCCATCGGCCTGAAGAACGTCGCAGTCGAGCACGAGGGTGTTCTCGCCGAGCGCCTTCATGTCAACGACGGCGCGCAGGCTGCGGCCGATCAGGCGGCTGATCTCGTGGGTGCGACCGCCGATCTTGCCCTTGACCGATTCGCGGTCCATGCGGCTGTTGGTCGAACGCGGCAGCATCGAGTACTCAGCGGTGACCCAGCCCTTGCCCTTGCCGCTCATCCAGCGCGGAACGCCATTGGTGAACGACGCGGTGCAGAGCACCTTGGTGCGGCCGTAGGAGATCAAGGCCGATCCTTCGGCCTGGTCGCTCCAGCCACGCTCGATCGTGATCGGGCGCAGTTCGTCGTTGCTGCGCCCGTCGGCGCGCAGGGTTTCGGTCACGGTGTACTCCTAATGTTTCGGGTGTAGTGGGGACTGTGGGGGCAGGCCACTGGCTGCTGCCAGGTCGGCGAGGTTGAGCGTGCCGGTCTCGATCAGGTCGACCCGGCTGACCTCCGGCCCGATCAGGCGATGGGCGAGGGCCAGAAAGTCCTCGGCGCTGTCGCCGGTGGCCTCGTACCGGTAGCTGGGCGGACTGGTGCGTGAACGTTCCAGGCCTTGGCTCACGAGCACCCGATAGACGTCATTGGCCGTTTCGGTGTCGCTTGAGACGAGGGTGACGCCCTCCCCCATCACGTAGGAGATGGCGCCGCGCAGAAAGGGATAGTGGGTGCAGCCGAGCACGAGGGTGTCGACCTGCGCTGCGCGGAGCGGCGCGAGGTATTCCTCGGCGACGGCGAGTACCTCGTCACCGGTCGTGACTCCGGCCTCGACGAACTCGACGAAGCGCGGGCAGGCCTGGCTAAACAGGGTGATCTGGGGCGCGGCGGCAAAGGCATCGTTGTAGGCGCGCGAGTTGACGGTGCCGAGGGTGCCGATGACCCCCACGCGCTGGTTGCGAGTGGTGGCGACGGCGCGGCGCACAGCGGGCTGAATAACCTCGATCACGGGCACGCTGTAACGTTCGCGGGCATCCCGCAGCATCGCTGCTGACGCGGTGTTGCAGGCGATCACGAGCAGTTTCACGTCGTGCGCCACGAGATCGTCGAGCACATCGAGGGCGAATCCCCGCACGTCGGCGATCTTCTTCGGCCCGTACGGCGAGTGGGCCGTGTCACCGATATACAGAATGGATTCGTTGGGTAACTGGTCCTTGATCGCCCGGGCGACGGTCAGGCCGCCCACTCCGGAATCGAAAATACCAATCGGTGCATCCGTCACGGTGATCAAGCCTAGCCCGACCAAGCGGATAAGCTGTGCCGGGTGACCCCGTCCCCCGCGTTCCTCGCTCCAGCACACCGTGGCCCAGCCGGCCTCACACCAGCACTGCGCACCGATCGGTACGAGCTCACGATGGTGGATGCCGCCATCCAGAGCGGCACCGCCGATCGTGCCTGCATGTTCGAGGCCTTCGCCCGCCGCCTGCCAGCCGGTCGCCGCTACGGCATCGTTGCCGGCACCGGTCGCCTGCTCGAGCTGATTCGTCAGTTTCGCTTCGACACCGACGAGCTGACCTGGCTCGCCGAGAACTCGGTCGTACGCACTCCCACCCTCGACTATCTGGCCGATTATTCCTTCAGCGGTAATGTCTGGGGCTACCAAGAGGGTGAAGCCTATTTTCCCGGATCGCCCCTCCTACTGGTGGAGAGCACCTTCGCCGAGGGCGTCATTCTGGAGACCCTCATTCTCAGTGTGCTCAACTACGACATCTCCGTTGCCAGCGCCGCCGCGCGCATGGTCTCGGTGAGCCTGGGCCGCCCGATCGCCGAGATGGGATCCCGGCGCACCAACGAGCACTCGGCGGTCGCCGCCGCCCGCGCCGCTTTCATCGCCGGCTTCGCATCGACCAGCAATCTGGAGGCCGGCCGCCAGTGGGGTCTGCCGACCATGGGTACCGCGGCCCACTCGTTCATTTTGCTGCACGACAGCGAGGAGGAAGCGTTCCAGGCGCAAGTGGATGCCTTTGGTTCCGCCACGACACTTCTCGTTGACACCTACGATGTACCGGCCGGCATCGCCCTGGCGGTCAAGATCGCGGGGCCGGACCTCGGCTCGATTCGCATCGACTCTGGCGATCTGCCCACCGTCGTTGCCGCAGCACGCGCGCAGCTCGACGCACTCGGCGCGGTCAACACGAAGATCACGGTCACCAGCGACCTCGACGAATTCGCCATCGCGGCCCTGTCCGCCAGTCCGGTGGACGCCTTCGGCGTCGGTACCTCCGTCGTCACCGGGTCGGGCGAACCGGCCGCCGGCCTGGTCTACAAGCTGGTCGCGCACAAGGGCCACGGCGACGACTGGATCTCCGTCGCGAAAACGTCGACCGCGAAGCTCTCCATCGGCGGCCGCAAGAATGCACTCCGCCGAGTGGATGCCGTCGGTACCGCCCAGGAAGAAATCGTGCTGCTCGGCGACGGCCCCGGTAGCCCGTCCGACTCCGGCAGCGGCCTGGAGCGGGCGCTGCTGGTTCCGCTGATCCAGGACGGCCGTGTCGACGAACGGTACCTGGGAGCAGCCGGAACGCTGCGCGCACGCGCACACAACGCATCCGTTATGCAGGAACTGCCAATCGAGGCTTTTCGATTGGGGCGCGGCGAAGCCGTTATTCCCACCTCATACCGCTAGCCGCGGAGCTACTTGGCCTTCATCTTCTCGTAGATGGCCTTGCAGGTCGGGCACACCGGAAACTTCTCCGGGTCACGGCCCGGTAGCCATTTCTTGCCGCACAGGGCTTTGACCGGCTTGCCCGAAATGGCAGATTCGAGAATCTTGTCTTTCGGGACGTAGTGCGAGAACCGTTCGTGATCGCCGGGCTCGATCTGCTCCTGGTTCAGGAGTTCTTCGAGCTCACGGTCGAGCGTGGACGTTCCGCCGCCGGGCTGGCCGGGTTCTGCAATGCTCGCACGAATTTCAGTCATGAGAACAGTCTAAGCAGTCGGCCGGTCAGGCGCGCTGGGCGGAGGCGAGCATCTCCGGACCGCGCCGGTCGAAGGCGCGAGATCCGACCCAGATTCCCACGACCACGGCGAGGAGGCCGAGGCCAAGGCCCGCGCCGAGCGCGCGCAGATGCCAGGCCGGATCCTCGAAGATTCCGAGGTAGGCGAAGATGAGCGCGGGCAGCGCCACCACGATCGATCCGGTGAAGGTCAGCGACTGCACCAGCGCCGAAGCGGTTTCTGAGGCCTGCGGCTGGGCGAACGGGCTGTCACCGGGTTTGGTCACCGGGTACGGAAAGCGGGTGGACGTATAGCTGGAGAAACCCAAACCAGCCAAGAGGATGCACGTGCTCACCCCCAGCATTGACGGCAACACCGACCAGTCTCCGTAGAACGAAATACTGATGGCCGAGCCAATACCGATGAGCAGGATGCCCATGACGAGCGCGGGAACGAGCCGGCCGATACGGTCGGCCAGGCCGCGCGTTCCGGAAGCCACGTGCAGCCAGATGGCCGTGCTGTCGTAGGCAACGTCGTTGTGCATGGTCCAGCCGAGAAAAATGCACATGAGCGGCACTGGCACGAGAGCGAGGTAGTGCAGCGGCACGCCGACGATACTCAGCGGCAGGATCGCGATGATCGGAACGATCGGAATCATGATCAGCGACACCCAATACCGCGAGTCGCGCGCCCAATAGGTGAAGGTGCGTGCGGCGATCGCGCCAACGGAACTGTGCGGCAACCGGTCGAACCAGCCCAGCCCTGAGTACTTTTTCGCCGCGGCCTCACGGCCAGGCGAGACCAGCATGCGGGCGACGACGAGCTGCCAAATGAGCCACAGGGTGTAGGCAGAAACCGCAGCGATGAGCAGCTTGAGAATGGCAGCGCCCCAGGCGCCTGTGGAGGCATCCCCTGGAGCAGCCCACGCTGCGCCGAGCGGCGTCCAGCCCAAAATCGTGGCGAGGGTGGCCAGCAGGCCACGGCCATGGCGACCCCAGTCCGTGCTGAGCAGCACCACAACGAGTGGAGAAATCACGACCAGCAGGACGACACCGATCATGCCGGTAAACTCCCGCGAGCGTCTGGTCGACAGGAGGAAGGCTGCCAGGGATGCGCTCACCCGCGACAGCAGAATGCAGGTCGCGAGGATCAGCGCGGCGGATACCAGAGCGAGCAGGGTCTGTCCGATGCCGCGCGACCAGGTGAAAACGGTGCCGAGCAGCACGATCGAAAGGGTGAGCGCCGGAACGCCGATCAGCGCCGAGCCGGCTAGACCGAGCGACAATGAACGGTTGGAAATTCCGAGGAACGCAAACTTGCGTGGGTCCATGCTGTCGTCGATGCCGACCACGATCGGGATGACCAGAAAGCCCAGCGCCACGGCCGATCCGGCCACAATAAGCGAATCACGAATGAGTGCGGGGTCTCCGACGAACCGCAGGGCGATCAGCGCAACGAAAATTGTGATGGCGACGCCGAGGCCGTAGAGCAGTCCGACGACGAGGCCTACGACCTGCCAAGGACTACGACGGAACAGGTTGGCGAGCAGCCGGAGTTTCAGTCCGAAAAATTGTGCAACCATTCCATGCCCTCCGCGACCTTGCGCCCGCCGGCGAGTTCGACGAACCGATCTTCCAGCGTCTTCTCTCCACGCACCTCGTCGACGGTTCCCGCCGCCAGGACACGGCCCTGCACGATGATGGCAACGTGATCACAGACGCGCTGGATCAGGTCCATGCCATGGCTGGACAGCACGACGGTTCCGCCGGCGGCGACGTACTTCTGCAAAATCTCGGTGACGTTGACCGCGGAAACCGGGTCGACCGACTCGAACGGCTCGTCGAGCACGAGCACACGCGGGGAATGAATCATGGCGCAGGCGAGGGCGATCTTCTTGGTCATTCCGGCGGAGTAGTCGGCGACCAGACGGTTAAGGGCGTCCTCGAGGCCGAACGCTGCTGCCAGGTCGGCCGAGCGGGCGCGCACGGTGTCGTTGTCGAGGCCGCGCAGGGTGCCCGCGTAATAGAGGAGTTGTGCGCCGGTGAGGCGGTCAAAGAGGCGAAGTCGGTCGGGCAGAACGCCCATCACGCGCTTGGCCTCATTGGGCCGGGCCCAGACGTCGATACCGTGGACCAGGACTTTTCCGGCGGTGGGCCGCAGCAGCCCGGTGATCATCGATAGGGTCGTGGTCTTTCCGGCCCCGTTCGGCCCGACGATGCCATAGAACGAACCGGCTCGAACGCTGAGGTCGAGATCGGAGACCGCGACGTTGTGACCGTACCTCTTCACGAGTCCGACGGCTTCAATGACGATCGGGGCTTGCACGATCGAAGTCGCATCGGCGGCCGGCTTCACGGTCGGCTTCACGTCTCGGGGGCTAACGGACTTCACGGCTGGCTGTGCGGCCGTGCTGAGAGTGTCCGTGGTGGGCGTTGTCTGGACGGCCGGATCGCTGGTCGGTTCCGGCAGCGGTGCCACCGGCGTAGCAAGCGACGCTTCCGCTTCGATCGTGACGAGCGCATCGCGGGTCGCGTAGGGCCGCGTGGTTTCGTCGGTGGAATTCTCGGCGAGCGTCTGTTGATTCGGCCTGACCGACCCGGCAACGGCAGGGGATTTCGGCGTCGTCGGTTTCTTCGGCGTCGTCGACGTGCTCACGGTCGGCTTGCGCACCGCTGGTTTACGCACCGCGGGTTTGCGCGCTGCTGGTTGACGCACGCCGGCAGCCGGCCGGACAGTAGCCGCCTTGGTCACCGCAGGCTTGGCAGCAGGCTTCACCGCTGCCGGTTTGTCGGCAGTCGGCTTGGCAACAGCAGGCCTGGCAGCAGCTGGCCTGGTAGTCGCCGTCGTGCGCACGGCTGGCTCACGCACCGCCGGTTTGCGCACGGCTGGTTTGCGCACGGCTGGTTTGCGCACGGCTGGTTTGCGCATGGCTGGCTTGCTGGCCAACGGCTTAGCGGCGAGCGGCGCCGTCGACTCGGCTGCGCGGTTCGCGACAGACTCGTCGTCACGTTCGGGGTGGGGCGGCACAAAAGTCACTCCGCTAACCTACCAAGGACCGCTGCCCCGGGGGCGCGGAAGACGTCGCAGCCACCGTTTCAACCTGTGAGCACGCTCCACGCCGGGTCACGAAATGGACACGTGCTGAGCAGATTCTTCCTATGGAACGACCCAACAGGTTATGGTGAGATTGACATAACGGTGTGTCTTTACGTGAACATGTGGGTGAATCCTAAGCAAACTCTTCGCAACTGAGTGGGTTTTGCGGCGTAGCCCCAACCATTCTTGAGGAGATAATCGTGACGACGCAGGCAAAAGTGCGCGCAGTCAAGACGCAAGTTGTCATTCTGGCGGCCGGCATGGGCAGCCGCCTTGGGCGTTCGCTGCCCAAGCCGCTCACCGAACTGAACGACGGCCGCACGATCATGCAGCAGCAGTTCGACAACATCAACCACGCCTTCGGCAACGCTGCCAAGGTCACGATCGTCGTCGGGTACAAACTCGAGCACATCATCGAAGCATTCCCGCAGGCTTCCTTCGTCTACAACGAAGAGTACGATCAGACCAACACGTCGAAGAGCCTGCTACGCGCCCTGCAAGCGTCGAAGCCCGGCGGAGTGCTCTGGATGAACGGCGACGTCGTCTTTGACCCGGCCATTCTCGACCGCGCGGCCGCCATGATGGCCCGCGACCAGTCTTTCGTCACCGTCAACACCGACAAAGTGTCCGATGAAGAGGTCAAGTACACCACGAGTGCCGAAGGCTACATCAAGGAACTCTCCAAGACCGTCAAGGGCGGCCTCGGCGAAGCCGTCGGCATCAACTACGTGTCGAGCGCCGACAAGGCCACCCTCATCCGCCAGCTAAGCAAGGTGGCCGACCAGGATTACTTCGAACGCGGCATCGAGCTGGCCATCGAGCAGAACCGAATGCTGGTGGAGCCGGTGAACATCTCCGATTTCTACGCCGTCGAGGTGGACTTCGCTGAAGACCTTGAGCGCGCCAACTTGTTCGTCTAACCGGCACACCACACGACAAAACCCTCACGCTTCGGCGTGGGGGTTTTGTCGTTCTGGAAAGGTTTAACCGTTGCCATCGTGCCCACACTTCGCGGGTACAAGACGCCCCGAGTGAAGCCGGTGCTGATCGCGACGGGACCCATGCACGTGCGGTCGTGTTATGCCGACGTCGGCATAAGTCGTGGGACATTGCCGATCTGCGCACTCCGTGGCGGGGGAAGCCTTCAAGGCCCACTCGATCTTCGACATCTGGTCTCGCAAGATCGTCGGCTTCCGGGTCGAGAAGCGCGAGAGCAACCATCTAGCGGTGGACATGTTCGAGACCGCGTGGCGAGAGGCCGACCTCAAGCGTGAGCTCACACTACACGCCCACCACCAGAAGAACCCGGAATGATTCCGCACACAACCGAAAACACCCGCGCGAGCTGGCGTCGTCGGGATCAATTTGCCCGAGAAAATCGCCAGAAATCAACCCAAGTGACTCCAAACAGCTTGACGTTGATACTGGAAACAGCCGTTCGGGGCATGACCCTCAACTTGGCTGTCGGCCCCGCGAAGGGTCTGTCTTTGCTTTCGGCTTGCCCGGCGGATGCCGGATTCGCTCCACGCAAGGCAGAGAATGAAGGTGTCGAAGTGGGTCGACAGAACGATCGAACAAAAATGTGAGCGCGCCGCTGGCGTAGATTTGAACTAGGAGACTTTCAGAGGATGGACCGACGTGGCGAAGGATAGCTTGACCGACGACCGCAACACTCTAGAGGTCGAGACCGTGGTGTTGGTCGCCGAGGACGGAACGCCCATCGGTACGGCCGACAAAGCGCTCGTGCATGACCTCGATACTCCCCTGCACCTTGCTTTTTCCTGCCATGTATTCGATGAGCACGGGCGCATTTTGGTCACCAGACGGGCGCTGATAAAAAAGGCCTGGCCCGGCGTGTGGACAAACTCCTTCTGCGGTCACCCGGCACCCGGTGAAACCCTGGCGGATGCTGCCCTACGCCGGGCGGGCCATGAACTCGGCATCGGGCTGACCGAACTCACCCTGGTCTTGCCCGATTTTCGGTACCGTGCAGTCGACGCGTCGGGAATCGTGGAAAACGAAATATGCCCGGTTTTCACGGCAGTCACGTACTCGACGGTTGAGCCCCGTGCCGACGAGGTCATGGAATGGCGGTGGGTGACTCGCGACGACCTTGTGATGGCGGTGCGCACCACCCCGTGGGCGTTCAGCCCCTGGCTGACCCTGCAACTTCCCCTGCTCTTTCCGCACGACTAGTTCGGCCCGATCGAACTCGGTTGTTTCACCCGCGAGCGTCAGCCCGGGACGAAAATGGCCACGTGAACGCTGCATCGGCATCCGGAGTTGCCCGCAATGTTGTGGTCAGTGCGCCGCTGCACGCTTTGGCTCGAGATCATTTTGGTGACCATCGACATCGGCCTGGCCGCCCACTGTTTTGCGCGAGTCGGGCGCGCCCGACTCTAAGCGGTGTCAACAGCAGCTCGCGGCTACGCCGCCCATCATTCTGCCAGAGCCTGGCCTCGTTTCTCAGGGAGTCCGAAGGTGCCGAGCGCGGCAACCACGAAGAACCCCGCGAAAACTGCAAAAAGCAGCCCCGTCCCGCCGGCCTCGCGCAGTAGGGGCACGGCCAGTGGTGCAAGGATGGCGGCAATGCGGCCATTGCCGGCCGCCCACCCCGCGCCAGTAGCCCGAATGCGAGTGGGATAAACCTCCGGTGTCACCGCGTAAAGTGCTCCCCACGCTCCGAGGTTGAAGAACGAGAGCAACATGCCCGCTGCGATCACTTGGCTGCTATCCGTTGCGATGCCAAACAGGGCAGCCGAACTGGCGGAGCCGATCAGGAAGACAGCGAGGGTGCTACGTCGGCCCCACCGTTCGATCAGATACGCCGATGCGGCATAGCCCGGAAGCTGCGCCACGGTGATGATCAACGTATACGCGAAGGAACGCACCAGCGAGAAGCCGGAGGCGACCAGCACGGTAGGCAACCAGATGAAAGCACCGTAATAGGAGAAGTTCACGCAGAACCAGACCAACCACAGGGCGGCCGTGCGGCCACGCAGGCTCGGCGACCACAGCGCGGCCAAGCCCCCTGTGGAATCTTTTCGTTCGACTCCGCCCTGAACGGCCGGGTCCGATTCTGGGGGTGGAACCGTTACTTTGGCCGAGAGTTCGAATCGGCGAACGGTCGACTCTGCCTTTACAAACCGCCCACGCGACTCGAGAAAACGAACCGACTCCGGAAGTCGCAGGCGCACGAACACGGCGTAGAGTGCCGGGGCCGCACCGACAGCCAAGGCCCAGCGCCATCCGTTCTCTGATGACGGCACCACGAGAAATCCGATCACGGCCGCTATGGTCCAGCCAATCGCCCAGAACGATTCCAGCAGCACGATGATGCGACCGCGAATCCGTGGCGGCGCGAACTCGCTAACGAGGGTCGAGGCGACCGGAAGCTCGGCTCCCAGGCCGAGCCCCACGAGGAATCGCCAGGCGATCAGCACGGCCACCGATCCGGAAAGAGCGGATGCTCCCGTCGCCACGCCGTAAACGAGGAGGGTCAGCGCAAATACCTGGCGGCGTCCGATGCGGTCGGCCAATAGTCCACCGAGAACGGCGCCCACTGCCATGCCGACGAAACCGGCGGACGCGATCCAGGATAATTCCATGCCGGTCGTGTTCCATTGCACCGCTAATTGGGCCAGCACGAAGGAGATGAGCCCCACATCCATGGCATCCAACGCCCAGCCCAGGCCGGAGCCGACCAGAAGACGTCGATGTTCCCGCGTAAACGGCAGGGCATCCAATCGGGCGGTACGCGTCAATCGTGCCGGGACGTTCACGGGCACTGCTCGATTGACATTTGCGGGAACTTCGGCCACACGGTTTCCACTTCACTTGGACCAGAACAATCAACCAATATTTTACGCGCGTGATTACCGTGGCACCGAGCCCCGGCGCGGCAGCCGAGAAACGGTTACTGTGGCTGCGGCGCCCGCGTCTGGCGGGACGATCACGACTTGCCTGGCCGGAATATCGCAGCCGGCCGTTCGCACCAAAAGTTCGGCCGTTGGATCGGTGCCGCGTTTGATGACCGCGAGCGCGACCGTACCTAATTCAAAATGCCGGGCGACCGAAGTCACCCGCCCGACGATCTGGTCCGCACCGTCTTTGTTCGGTGCCACAACTTCGTCGCCGCGCGAGGGCCGCACACTGTGTTTATCAACACTGTGCGCATCTTCCGGGTAGAGCATCACGAGTCGGCGCGGGGGATGCCCGATGTTGTGCACCTTGGCCACCGTCTGCTGGCCGCGATAACCGCCCTTGTTCAGGTGCACGGCTGTGCGCAACCAATCAAGTTCATGGGGAATCGTCTTTTCATCAACCTCCGAGGAAAAATGCGGCCGCCAGGCTGCTATGCGCAAGGCCTCGAGGGCGTCCAGTCCAGCGACAGGAATATCGGAGGCGACGATCCCCGCCAGGGCGCTTCGCGGCACCAATACCTCGCTGTAGGTCCAGCCCGCCGCCGGATGCCTGGTCGCCTTCGCGTACTGAAATCCACCCGGGCCAACGCTCATCCACCGGTCCCGCCAGACCACGGGAAGCCCATGAGGGGCCGTCACCGGAAGCGTCGGCTGGCCGAGGGTGCCGATGGTCGCGAATTCGATGGAACGATCCAGCAGTTCTACCCGCAGCGCGAATTGCATGCTGCCCAACCATGTGAGCAGCCCTGCTACTTCGTTTCGCTCCAGCAGCAGCCACAGATCGGTTCCGTCATCAAACAGGCGCACCGCATAGTCGATCCGCCCGGTCATATTGAGTAGAAGGGTCTCCGAGGATTCGCCCGGCGCCAAACCGGCGACACTCTGGCTGGTCAATGAATTTATCCAGCTGAGGCGATCTGGACCGCTGATGGTAATCACGGCCCGGTGTGAGAGGTCCACGATCGCGGTTCCTGCAGCCAGTGCGCGCTGCTCGGCGAGCGGGTCCCCATAGTGGGCGGCCACTCCGGCATCGACCGCCTGGTCGGCACCGACCGCGCCGGGCCGGTTCAGAAATTCGTTGAACACGACCGGCGCGTTCCCGACGGAGATCTGCGGAGCGAGCATTCCCTGCGTTGAATTCATCTGTCTCCATTGGGCGCCATCAACTGCCCGATATTGTCGTGCCTGGTTAGTACATTCCGAGTTGGAGCCGAGCGGCTTCCGACATCCTGTCCTGGCCCCACGGTGGGTCCCAAACCAGTTCGATATCGATCTCGCCGACGCCCGGAACCGCCTGAATTGCGGTGCGGGCATCCTCTTTGAGCACATCGCCCATGCCGCAGCCCGGAGCGGTCATTGACATGTTGACTTCGACCCGGTGGGTGCCATCGGGCAGCGGCTCCGCCTGGCACAGATAGATCAGACCCAGATCGACAACATTGATCGGAATTTCCGGGTCGAACACGTTCTTGAGCGCATCGAGCACCTGGTCCAGGTCAAACGGACCGTCATTCATATTCACGGTTTCGGCGACCGGTCGGCTCAGACCGAGCGCGGCCGAGTCTTCGGCACTGATCCGAACGAGGTAGCCCATTGCGGTTTGGACGGTGACGCTCGCACCGAGGGTTTGCGTTATGACAACCTGCTCGCCGGCCTGAAGCAGCATCGGCTGCCCGCCCGGAATCACCGTCGCCTGGCAGCTGTGTTCGAGTTCGACGATCTTGTATTGGCCTGAGTCCATCGGCTACTTCTCCGTCCCGACGACACGGCTGCCGTCCGCGCGGTCGTCACCTTCCAGCGCATTGCGCAACGCCTGCCAAGCCAGGGAGGCGCACTTGACCCGGGTCGGGTACTCCCATACGCCAGAGAGCACCGCGAGCTTGCCCACCTCGGCCAATGCCGCTTCCCCCTCGGATTCGCTGGTGAGCATGGTGTGCACGCGAGCGAACAGCGTCAGGGCTTCCTCCTCGGCCAGACCCTTGACGGCCATGGTCATCATGGAAGCGGATGCCTGGGAAATGGTGCATCCGCTCCCCGTGAAGGCAACGTCGGTGATGACGCCGTCGGTGAGTTGAATGGCGAGAGTCAACTGATCGCCGCATAGCGGGTTAACGGCCTCGATCGAGCACGTCGCACGGTCGATTGTGCGAAAATTCCGTGGCCGGCGGCCATGGTCGATGATCATTTCCTGGTAAAGACCCGCGATTCCCGCACTGACCGAAGCGATCCCTGGGCCGGCCGTCATGGAGCGACCACAGTGGCGTCACTCCCGAACCGGGTGGCGACCACGCGTTCCAACTGGGCGCGCAGTGGATCCAACTCGATCCGATCCACCATTTCGTGTACAAACGCGTAGATGAGCAGGCCCCTGGCCGCTTCCAGCGGGATGGCACGCGTCTGAAGGTACAGCAGAGCCTCCTCATCCATTTGGCCCACCGCAGCACCGTGCGTGCACTTCACATCATCGGTATAGATTTCCAGCCGGGGCCTGGTGTCGACTTCGGCGCGGTCGGAGAGCAGTAAGTTCTTGTTCTTCTGGTTCGCATCGGTACCGTCAGCGCCATGACGAACCATAATGTGGCCGTTGAACACACCGTGTGCCCGGCCGTCCAACACTCCCTTATACAGCTGGTGGCTGGTGCAGTCTGTCGCGGCGTGATCGACGAAGATCGTGTTGTCGTGGAGTTGATCGCCCTGGGGCAGGTAGACGCCGTCGAGGCTGACCTCGGCGCCGACGCCATCCAGTTGAACTCGCACCTCGTGCCGGGCGATGCTGGCGCCGAGCATGATGGAACGGGAAGAGAATCGGCTGCCCCGCCCTTGCCGCACGGACAGCAGCGCCACATGGAAAGCACTCGTCGGCTCGTTTTGCACCTTGTAGTGCTCAATGTGGGCGTCTTCGGCGAGGAGGAGTTCGGTGACGGCGTTGGTGCAATACACGTCGGAATCGACCCCGGCGTAGGTCTCGACGATCGTGGCACGAGAGTGCGAATCGGCGATTATCACCGAACGTGGACTGGATATCAGCGGGACTCCACCGGTGTCGGAGAAGTAGACCAGCTGAATCGGCTCGTCCACGATGGTGCCGCTGGGAAGATGAATGAATGCGCCATCCTCGGCCAGAGCGTCATTGAATGCTGCGAAGGCGTGACGCACTCCCGGTGCATGCGCGAAAAAGGGTTCGAGGCGGTCAGGCCCGGCTGCCAGCACCGCGGCCAGGGTCGTGACGACCGCACCGGCCGGCACCCCGGTCACTCGCGAGAATTCGGACGAGAAATGGCCGTTGACGAAGACCAACCGTGGACCACCGAGATCGACCGCAGCCTCGTCGATCATTTCTGCCGTCACCCGGCTGCCAGATGCCACCGTGGCGGCATCGAACGGTACGGCGAGGATCGGGGCCAACCCGGTGTATTTCCAGTCCTCATCCTTGTGGGTCGGGAAGCCGTGCTCACCCACCCACTGGAGGGCGGCTACCCGCGCCTCGGCGAGCCAGGCGGGATCACGCGCGCCGAGCCGAGGTTCGAAGCCAGCGAGCACTCCGCTGGCCGCGCTCAGAACGGTCATCGCGATATCCCGGCCGTGCTCAATCGACCTGCGTCAGCTTCCTGGGTACCGGTGTAGCCGTGCGCTTCGAGCTCGACGGCCAGGTCCTTGCCCCCGGAACGCACGATCCGGCCGGCGGTCATCACGTGCACCTGGTCGGGCACGATGTAGTCCAGAAGGCGCTGGTGGTGCGTGATGACGAGCATGCTGCGGCCTTCGCTCCGGAGGGCGTTCACCCCGCTGGCGACCACCCTTAGAGCGTCGATGTCCAAACCGGAGTCGGTCTCATCCAAAATCGCGAGTTTGGGTTCCAGGATCGCCATTTGCAGGATCTCGTTGCGTTTCTTTTCACCGCCGGAAAATCCCTCGTTGACCGAGCGATTCATGAAGGTCTGGTCCATCTCAACGAGCTTCATCTTCTCCTGAGCCAGCGCCAGAAAGTCCACCGGATCCAGTTCTTCTTCTCCACGCTGGCGGCGCAGGGAGTTCAAGGCGGTGCGCATGAAGTACATGTTTCCGACGCCGGGAATCTCGACCGGATGTTGGAAGGCCAGGAATACACCGGCAGCAGCGCGCTCTTCCGGTGACAAGGTCAGCAGGTCCTGACCCTCATACGTGACGCTGCCAGAGACCTGGTACCCCTCGCGGCCGATCAATACACTGGCCAAGGTGCTTTTTCCCGAACCGTTCGGGCCCATGATCGCGTGCACCTCACCCGGTTTCAGTTGCAGATTCACCCCTCGCAATATTTCTTTGTCCTCGATACTGGCGTGCAGTTCTTCGATTTTCAGCATTAGCCAACGCTTCCTTCCAGGCTTACGGTTAACAGTTTTTGCGCCTCAACGGCGAACTCCATGGGCAGCATCTTGAATACTTCACGGCAGAAACCGTTCACAATCATCGACACCGCCTCTTCTTCCGGGATACCCCTCTGCCGGCAATACAGGAGTTGTTCCTCGCCGATTTTGGAGGTCGATGCCTCGTGCTCAACCTGCCCGGTCTGGTTCTTCACCTCGATGTACGGAAGCGTGTGTGCACCGCTGTCCTTGCCGATCAACAGCGAATCGCACTGGGTGAAGTTGCGGGCTCCGACGGCCGAATGTCGCATGTCCACCAGACCGCGGTAGGTGTTCTGCCCGTGACCGGCTGAAATAGCCTTCGAGATAATGGTGCTCTTGGTGTTCTTGCCGATGTGCACCATCTTGCTGCCGGTATCCGCTTGCTGACGTCTGGCCGTCAATGCCACCGAGTAGAACTCGCCGACCGAGTTGTTACCTTTAAGAACCACGCCGGGGTACTTCCAGGTGATCGAGGAGCCGGTTTCCACCTGGGTCCAGGAAATCTTTGCGTTGTGGCCGGAAGCCATACCCCGTTTGGTGACGAAGTTGTACACGCCGCCGTTGCCGTCGGCATCTCCGGGATACCAGTTCTGCACCGTCGAGTACTTGATCTGGGCATCGTCCAGTGCCACCAGCTCAACCACGGCGGCGTGCAGCTGGTTCGTGTCACGAACGGGTGCCGTGCAGCCCTCGAGGTAGCTGACATAAGCGCCCTCTTCGGCGATGATCAGGGTTCGCTCGAACTGGCCGGTGTCGGCGGCGTTGATGCGGAAGTAGGTGGACAGCTCCATCGGGCAGCGCACGCCCTTAGGGATGTAACAGAACGAACCGTCGGTGAACACCGCAGCGTTCAGGCAGGCGAAGAAGTTGTCGTTGTACGGAACCACGGAGCCGAGGTACTTACGCACCAGATCCGGATGCTCCTGAACGGCTTCCGAGAAGGAGCAGAAGATCACTCCAACCTCGGCCAACTTGTCTTTGAACGTCGTGGCAACCGAGACCGAATCGACGATCGCGTCGACCGCCACGCCGCTGAGACGCTCCTGCTCACCGAGCGAAATGCCGAGCTTGTCGAACATCTCCCGCAGCTCCGGGTCGACCTCGTCCATGCTCTCCACGCGTTTTTTCGGCTTGGGAGCGGCGTAGTAAATGATGTCCTGGTAGTCGACCGGCCCATAGGTGACGTGCTGCCAGGTCGGTGCCGTGAGCGTGGTCCAGTGCCGGTAGGCACGGAGCCGCCATTCCAACAGCCAATCCGGCTCATTTTTCTTGCTCGAAATCAGTCGGATGATGTCTTCGTTCAGCCCGCGGGGTGCGACGTCAGTTTCGAGATCGGTCACAAATCCATACTGGTATTCCTGGTTCGCTAATTCGCGGACCTCGTCAGAGATACCAGTCGAGGTTGTGGGTGCACTCATTTCGTCTCCATGTCAGTTGTTGTTGGCTGCGAGCAGCCCGATCGTTTCGGTCAGCGACGCTGTGAGGGAAGTGCCGCGATCAGCGGGTGATCCTTGGCGTATGGGCCGACCTTGGCCGCTCCACCCGGGGAGCCGATGTCGTCGAAGAACTCAACGTTGGCCTTGTAGTAGTCGGCCCACTGCTCCGGCACGTCATCTTCGTAGAAGATCGCCTCGACCGGGCAGACTGGTTCACAGGCTCCGCAGTCGATGCACTCATCGGGGTGGATGTAGAGCGCCCGGTCACCCTCATAAATGCAATCGACGGGGCATTCATCAATACATGCCCTGTCCTTGACGTCCACGCAGGGCAAGGCGATGACGTAGGTCACAGCACCTCCACCCCGAACACCGCGGGGACCTGGTCGAGAGCGTTGAGCAACACGGTGATCTCGGCGACCGTGTTGTAGGCCGCGAAGGTCACTCGCGTGGTCGCGGCCACGTCCAGACGCTGGTGCAATGGCCAGGCGCAGTGGTGGCCGACTCGCACCGCGACTCCGGCATCGTCGAGGATTTGGCCAACGTCGTGCGCGTGCACGCCGTCGACCACGAAAGACACCACACCGGTACGCTCCGCACCGTCGGCCGGTCCGACGACACGGATCCAGGGGCGTTGGGCCAGGCCGGCCAGCAGGACTTCGGTGAGGGCCTGCTCATGGGCGCTCACCCGCGGCATCCCCAACCGGGTCAGGTAATCACAGGCCGCAGCCAGGCCAACGGCCTGCGCGGCCACCGGGACACCCGCCTCGAAACGTTGCGGCGGCGCGGCGTAGGTTGAGCCTTCCATGTGCACGGTGTGGATCATCGAGCCTCCGGTGAGGAAGGGGGGCATGGCTTCCAGGAGGCGAGAGCGGCCCCAGAGCACACCGACCCCGAGGGGGCCGAACATTTTGTGGCCACTGAAGGCAAGAAAGTCCACGTCAAGATCGACGACGTCGATCCCCAGGTGCGGCACCGACTGGCTGGCGTCGAGCACGGTCAGAGCCCCGACCTTCCGGGCCCGAGCCACAATGGCCGAAACCGGATTGATGGTACCCAAAACATTGGACACGTGCGTGAAGGCGACCACCTTGGTACGGTCGCTGATGGCCGTCTCCAGATCGTTCAGGTTTAAGCGACCGTCATCGGTGACACCGATCCACCGCAGGGTAGCGCCGCTGCGCCGGGCAAGTTCCTGCCAGGGAATGAGATTGGCATGATGCTCCATCTCGGTGATCACGATCTCGTCGCCCACGCCGAGCTTGAACCGCGCCGCGACATCCGCTTCGACGCCGTCCATGGCCCCGGTAGCGGCCGCGTTGCTGAACGAATACGCCACGAGATTCAGGGCTTCGGTAGCGTTCTTGGTGAACACCACCTCGTTAGTTTGTGCGCCGATGAACCGTGCAACGGTCGCGCGCGCCGATTCAAATGCTTCGGTGGCTTCCTCGGCCAGCTGATGAGCACCACGGTGAACCGCGGAGTTGTGTTGCTCATAGAAGGTGCGTTCGGCATCGAGTACCTGGTGCGGTTTGTGTGACGTGGCCCCGGAGTCGAGGTACACCAATGGTTTTCCGCCACGCACGAGACGCGAGAGAATCGGAAAATCGCTACGGATGGCGGCCGACTCCTCGATGCTGAATGCCGCGTTCGCGCCGACGTCAGAATTGATGGCCTCGGGGCGGGTGATCGGATGCACTCCCGTGATTAGTCCTGCACTGGTACTCATGCATTTGTCCCGTCGTTACAATTGTTCGTGTCCGAGCTGGTAGTCGTGGCCAGAGCGTCAAGGGGGATGAACGTCGCGCAGCTGTGTGCGCCCCCAGCCAGAGTCGTGCGTCGTTGAACCGGAACTCCGAGCAGCCGGGAGAATGCCTCGGTCTCAGCGTCGCAGAACTCCGGAAACTCGGCCGCGACATGCAGAACGGGGCAGTGCCCCTGACACAGCTGCACACCATTCGCTGGCAGGTCAGCTCTGACCGGCCGGATCGTCGCCGCGAAACCTTCATCGCTCAGTACCGACGCCAGTGCCTCTGCACGGGCGCGGACATCTCCGCCGGTCGAGGGCAGTTGTGCGGCGTAGCCTCGCTCGAGTTGTGCGCTGCGTTCACGGGCGAACTCGCCAACGGCATCCGCTCCGGCGCGTTCGGCGAGAAAGCGTAACGCCGAGGTCGCCACATCGGCGTAGTCAGCCCCCAGACCGGCATGACCGGACGCGGAGAGGACATAGGCGCGGGCCGGCCGGCCGCGGCCACCTGACGTAGCGGGCACGTGTTCTTCGACGGCCCCTTCCTCGGCGAGCTGGTCGAGGTGGCGGCGAACGGCGGCGGGCGTCAGTCCCAAGCGCGCGGCCAGATCGGCTGCGGTCAGTGGGCCATCCTCGGCGAGCATCTGCCGCACGCGGTCCCAGGTGCGTTCCTCCAGACCATTCGCTCCAGGGTTCGACCCGTCTGTGCCAGCGGTTCCACGGCGGTGAGCTATTAACATGACATAAGCATGTCCTAATTCAGCTCGGCTGGCAAGTCAACGCGCTGGTCCACCGTCTGGCAGCAACTAGAGTCGAGCAGGCGGTGGGGTCGTTACCCTCGAGTCAAAGGAGAACGCGTGCTTTTTCGCCAACTGGAATATTTTGTCGCTGTCGCACGGGAACGACACTTCGCGCACGCGGCTGCGGCCTGTCACGTTTCCCAGCCCGCCCTTTCCGCGGGAATCAGCAAGCTGGAGCAGGAACTCAATGTCTCACTGATCAACCGTGGTCATGCTTTTGAGGGGTTGACGCTGGAGGGCGAACTCGTGGTGATGCGGGCCAAACGGATTGTGGCGGAGCGTGACACGCTCAAGGCGGAGGTTCACGCTCTCAAATCCGGCGTGACCGGCGTACTGCGTCTTGGCGTCGTGCCCAGCGCATCGACAACGGTCGCGCTACCGGTTGCGGCGTTCTGTGCCGCGCATCCGCTGGGTGCGACACCTGCCAAACCGGCGTCACAGAAAGAGGCCACATGGCCAAGATTCTTCTCGTCCTCTACCCAGATTCCGTCACCGGGTACCCGCCGCAGTGCGCACGCGACAGCATCCCTGTACTTGATGACTACCCAGAACGGGAGCTCGCGAGCGCTGACATCGTGATTTCCCAACCATTCTAGCCGGCCTATTTGACCGCAGAAAGGATCGCGAAGGCGCCAAAATTGAAGCTCGCGATCACGGCCGGCATCGGTTCGGATCACGTTGATCTCGACGCAACAATCAGCCACGGCATCACCGTGGTCGAAGAGACCCATAGCAACAGCATCAGTGTCGCCGAGCATGCTGTTATGCAAGTCCTCGCTCTCGTTCGCAACTACCTCCCCTCGCACGAAGGGGGCGTCAATGGTGGCTGGAACATAGCCGACAGCGTCGAGCGCCTATGACATCGAGGGAATGAACGTCGGTGTCATCGCGGCCGGCCGCATCGGTCGTGCCGTTCTGCGCCGACTCGCACCCTTTGATGTTCACCTGCACTACACCGACAAGAACAGGCTGTCCCCCGAAATCGAGCGCGAACTTGGGCTGACCGTCCACCCCGATGCGGCCTCGCTCGTGCGGGCCGTCGACGTGGTATCGATCCATGCACCGCTGCATCCACAGACGCATCACCTCTTCGACGACGCCCTGATCTCATCAATGAAACGAGGCTCGTACATCGTGAACACGGCCCGAGCCGAGATCACTGACCGCGACGCGATCGTTCGCGCGTTGAAGTCCGCGCAAATCGCCGGATATGCCGGCGACGTCTGGTATCCGTAGCCGCCAGCGGCCGACCACCCCTGGCGCACGATGTCGCACAACGGCATGACCCGCCACGTGTTTGGGTCGACTCTGTCCGCTCGGACAGCGAGAGCACCGATGTAGTACTGGGGAACGCCGCGGTGACTGCGGTGGGATTCCAATCCGCGGGTTTGGAACTGCTGCCCGGGTCAGAGCGTGGTCAGCACCTGCTCACGCACCTGTTTGCGCAGGATCTTGCCGAGCAGGCGCGCGGGGTTGCATCCACCGGTGATAGTGAGTGCTTTAGCGCGGTCGACGATCGTGGGGAAGCCGTCCTTGTCGACGGTCGCGACGTCCCCGGTCACGACGCCAGCCGCCCGGGAACAGCGTGGTTCTCTCCCAGGTCGTGGCACGCGTTCCAACCAGTGCCGCGGTCGCAAACACGTGCCGCGAGCGCCGGGTCACCGCAGAAACGCCGGTTTTACCCGTGGGCGGCGAGCAGCTCGCGGGTGAACGGATGCTGCGGCGCCGCAAAGACATCGACCGCCGGCCCCTGCTCCACAACAACGCCCTCCTTCATCACGAGGATCTCGTGGCTCAGTGCCCGAACCACGGCGATGTCGTGCGAGATGAACACCATGGCGAGTCCGGTGGATTCCTGGAGAGAGGCCAGCAGCGCGAGCACCTGGGATTGAACCTGCGCGTCGAGCGCCGAGACCGGCTCGTCGCACACCAGGATGCTCGGCCGCCGTGCGAGCGCCCTGGCGATCGCCACGCGCTGCCGCTGCCCGCCGGAGAGCTCGTGCGCGCGCCGGCCAAGCAGCCCTGTCGCCAACGCCACCTGCGCGAGCAATTCCACCGCCCGAGCCGTGCGCCACCGGCGCGGAATCCCGTCGAGAGCGATAGCCTCCGACAGAATCTGCAGCACCGTCGCCCGCGGGTCGAAGGCGCTCAGCGAGTCCTGGTGAATGATCTGGAGACATCCCCGCCGGGCCCGGCGCTGGGATTCCGGCAGGCCGCTCCAGGGCTCGCCGTGCAGCAGCACCGAACCGTGGTCGGGCGACTGCGTGCCCAGCAGCATCCGTGCCACGGTGCTCTTTCCCGAGCCTGATTCGCCCACGATGCCCACGGTGTGGCCGGCTCGCAGTTCGAACGAGACCCCGTCGACGGCCGTCAGCGTTCCGTATGCCTTGGCGAGGTCGTGTGCGGCGAGCACCACGGGGCCCGGCTTCGGCGCCGTGGCCGTGCCCAGCGCGGCAGCGGCCAGCAACTGACGAGTATACGGATGCTGCGGCGCGGCAAACAGGGCGTCCGCGGCCTGCACTTCCACGAATCGGCCGTCCTTCATGACCGCCACCTGGTCGGCCAGCTGGCAGATGATCGACAGGTCATGGCTGATCAGCAACAGGGTGAGGCCAGATTCCTTCAGCTCACGCAGCAGTCGCACGACCTGCGCCTGCACCGTCGCGTCGAGAGCTGTCGTGGGTTCGTCGGCGATCAGCAGCGACGGCGATGCCGCCAGTGCCGCGGCGATAAGCGCGCGCTGGCGCAGCCCGCCGGAGAGCTCGTGCGGGTACTGCCGGGCACGCCGGGCCGGATCGGGCATGGCCACCTGCCGGAGCAGCTGCAGCACGCGGCGAGAACGGTCGACACGGCCGAGCTGCGGTTCGTGCACCTCGAGCGGTTCGGCCACCTCGGCGCCCACTCGGCGCAGCGGGTCGAGAGAGACCAGAGCGTCCTGGCTCACGAGCCCGACCCGCGCCCCGCGGAGGCCCCGCCAGCCTTGAGGGGAGAGGGCGCGGGCGTCGACGCCGGCCACCGTCAGTTCGTCAGCGGTGACCCCGGTGCCGGCGAGCCCGATCAGGCTACGCGCGGTCAGGGTCTTACCGGCACCGGACTCCCCCACGATGCCGAGGCACTGCCCAGCCTCGATGCGAAACGACACCCCATCGACCACGGCGGCCCCGCCCGGCACGACGACGCGCAGGTTGCGCACACTCACGACGCTCATCGTTGCCGCCCCGCCGCGCTGGCCTGCAGGTGCCGTCCGAGAACGCTCGTCGAGACCACGGTCGCGGTGATCACGAGTCCAGGGAACACAGCGATCCACCAGGCTGTAGCAAGAAAGTTGCGTCCCTCGGAGAGAATGAGCCCCCACTCCGGTATGGGCGGCTTCGGTCCGAGGCCGAGAAAACTGAGGCCGGCGGCGGCCGTGATGGCTGTGCCGATTCCCATCGTGGCCATCACGAGCAACGGCCCGAGCGTGTTCGGCACCACGTGCCGCAGCACGGTGACCGCCGGCGACACCCCGAGTGTGCGGACGGCCTCCACGTAGCCGGCCCGCTTCACCACCAGGGTCTGTACCCGGGCGACGCGGGCATACGACGGAATCACCGCGATGGCGACCGCGATCAGCAGACTCGACTCCCCCGGCCCGATGATCGCTATCACGATCAGCGCTAGCAGAAATTCCGGAAACGCCATCACGATCTCGATCGCCCGGCTCAATACACCGTCGCCGACCGGGCGCATCAGCCCGGCCAGAGAGCCGATCACCAGGCCCGCCAGGAGGGCAATCAGGGTAGCCCCGAAGCCGATCGCCAGCGAGTAGCGCGAGCCATAGATGACACGTGCGAACACGTCGCGGCCGGCCTGGTCGGTTCCAAACGGATGCCCAGGGCCGGGCGCCAGCAGCGCAGCATCGATGTCCGTGCGCACGGCATCAGCCCCGGTGAACAACCGAGGAAACAATGCGGACAGCAAGAGGAGCAGTAGGAAGCCGGCGGCCACCCAGAGGGCCGGTGTGGGCATCCGGGTCACGCGTCGGGTGCGGGCGGTTCGGGAGCGCGCGGCGGCGAGAATGCTCACGCGTAGGCCTGCTCGGTCGCCAGGCGCGGGTCGAGACGGTCGGCCACGAAGTCGACCAGCAGGTTGACCAACGAGAACGACACTGCGGCGAGCACAATAATGCCCAGCACCACAGGCACATCCCGATTGACGTTGGCGTTCAGGGCCACGCGTCCGAGTCCGGGACGGGCGAAGACGGTCTCTACCAGCACCGAACCGCCGAGCAAGGAACCGACGATGTAACCCGTGAGGGTGACGCTGTTCGCTGCGGCGTGGCGCAGGGTATGCCGCAGCACGAGGCGGGTCTGGCTCGCTCCACGGGCGCGCACGGTGTCGACGAAGGGCAGAGCGGCCGCGTCGTCGAGGCCCTGGCGCAACACCTGGCTGAGAATGCCGGCCACCGGAATGGCGAGGGTCACGGCGGGCAGCACGAGCGCGCCGAACCCGGCGGTGGCGACCACGGGGAACCAACCCAGTCCGAAGCCGAAAACACCAATCAGCACCAGGCCGATCCAAAACGTGGGCGAGGACACCGCCACGAGCTCGAGCAGGCCAGCCACCGGGCCGGTGCGCCTGCCGCGGCCGAGCAGCGCCGACCCGAACGCGAGCAGCACGGCGAACGAGATGGCGAGGCCCATCAGTTGCATCGTCGGCGCGAGTTGCTGGCCGATCACCGCGGCGACGGGTTGCTGCATGCGATACGACGTGCCGAGGTCACCCTGCAGCAGGCGGCCGAGGTAGTGGAAATACTGCAGGAGAAGCGGGTCGACGAGGCCCCAGTCTGCTCGGATCTGGTCGCGCACTCGCTGCGACACATTGCCGAGCCCCACGAGCACGTTCACCGGGTCGCCGGGGATCAACCGCAGCGAGAAGAAGCCCACGGTGGCGGCGCCCCACACCACGAGGATCATGCCGCCGATCCGGCCGGCCAGGCGGGCGCCCGGTCGGCCGGATCGACGCGCACGGCCCTCGCGGTGCGCGGTCACGGCGCGGTCGTGAGGGACGCCTCGTAGAAGAGCGGCTGCCCGTACAGATCGAAGCTCAGGTTCTCGATGGTCTTGATGTAGGCGGTGATGGCGGTGGGTACCGTGATCGGCACCATGACCACATGGGTCGCGTTCCACTGCTGCAGCTGCTGGTAGAGCGCTTCGCGTTCGGTCGGATCGCTCGTGGCGATGGCGTCGTCGAGCAGCTGGTCGACGACCGGGTCGGCCGTAGACGAGCCGTTCTTATAGCCGCCGCTGTGCAGGTGGGCGCGCAGGACGTCGGCGTCGACGCTGGGGAAACTCCAGTCGGACAGGTCATAGTCGCGTGCGTCGAAGGCCTCGTAGTATTGGGCGATCTCACGGTTGTCGCGCACGATTTCGAACCCGATGTCGCGCAGGTCAGACTGCACCACGTCGCCGAGGCTTGCGTTGGCGTCGGAGACCGGGGTGTAGGCGAGCCACTGGGCGCTCAGTCGGGCTCCACCTTTGGTGCGGTAGCCCTCGGAGTCGCGCTCGGTCCAGCCGGACGCATCAAGCAGCGCATTGGCCTGGTCTGGGTCGAACGCCCAGCTGTCTTCGAGGCTCGGGTCGTAGGAGTTGGGCGTGGCCGGGGAGAGGATGCTCCAGGCGCGCTCCGCTTGTCCCTGGTAGATGGTCTCGACGGCCGGACCGATGTCGACCCCGAGCGCGAAGGCACGGCGCACGTTCTCGTCGGCGAAGACGCCGTGCGCCTCGTTCAGGAACAGGGTGTACGGCAGGCCAGGCATCGTCACGTTCTGGATGGAGAAGTCGTCGCCGATCTGGCTGACTGTGTTCGTAGTGATGTCGCTGGCGATCTGCGCCTGGCCGCTCGTGAGGGCGCCCGTGCGCACCGAGGATTCGGGAAGGATGCGGAACTCGAGCGTGTCGATGGCGGGCGCGCCCTGATGGGAGCTGCCGTCCGGCGCCCAGTCGTAGTTTTCATTTGCGGTGAAGACGATGCTCTGGTCTGGCGTATATTCGCTCAGCACGTAAGGTCCGGTTCCCACCGAAATGCCCGGTCCACCGGCCGAAAGCTGCGCCGCGTTGTCCCGCAGAGTGGCCGGCGAGTAGAAGCCAAGCTTGGCGGTGCTCACCGCCTGCAGGAATGGCGCGTACGGCTGGCTGAAGTTCACCCGAACGGTGAATTCGTCGATGACCTCGGTGCCAGCGTAGAAGCCGCCGGTTTCGGCGTACCCGATCAGACTGGCAGCATCCGCTGACGCCGTCTCTGGGGCGACGACGTGCTCGAAATTAGCCTTGACGGCCTCGGCGTTGAAGGGTTCGCCGTCGTGGAACGTGACATCGCCCCGCAGATCGAACGTGTAGTGCAGGCCGTCGTCCGAGATCTGCCAGGACGTGGCGAGCCATGGCACGAACGAGCCGTCGGCTTTCTCATAGACGAGGGAGTCGAAGGAGTTGCGCATCACCAGGGCGGTGGCCTGGAACGCCGACGAGTGGATGTCCATCTTGCCGCCGCTGAGCGTGCCGCCGTTGATGGCGTAGGTCAGCGTGTTCGCGTTGGCGGGGGCATTCGGGGAGGTGGCAGCGCATCCGGAAACCAGAGCGATGGCGGCAATGACGGCGGCGGCGGCGCGAAGTCGGGATGTTGAATGTGCGCGAGTGCGCATAGGTGGGGTCTCTTCTCAGATACTGGTCGAACGGTGACGCATGTTGACTCCGCCTAGCGGTGGGCTATTAACATGACGTAAGCATGTCCTAATTTAACAGCGACAGCAAATGACCGTCACCAACTATCTACCGAATCTCGGTCAGGTAGGTGGTGTAACCGGCCCCGCGCAAGGCGGCACGGATCGGTTCGGCGCCAGCGGACCCAGCCACGGCGATCATCGCGCCGCCTCCGCCTCCGCCGGTCAGCTTGGCACCGAGGGCACCGGCCCGGCGGGCGATGGCGACCATCTGCTCGAGCTCGGGACTCGAGACTTGCAGGGCATTGAGCAGGCCCTGGTTGATGTTCATCAGCTCGCCCAGTTCGACAGTGTCGCCCCGGCGCAGGGCGGCGGCCCCCTCCCCGACCAGGGAGTCGATCTGATCGAAGATCGCATCGTAACGCGCGGGGCGCTGCTGCCACGCCGCGCGCACGGCGGCCACGGTGTGCGAGGTCAGGGCGTGCATACCGGTGAGACCGATCACGATCGGAATCGGATTCGGTGTGACGATGTCGCGGATTTCGTGACCACTCGGAGCATCCGTTTTTTGAAAAAGAATCGGCCGGCCGAACGTGGCAACGGTGTTGTCGATGCCGGACGGTGTGCCGTGCACGATCTTTTCGCACTCAAATGCCAGACTCGACACTTGCTCGTCGCTGAGCCGAATGGAGAAGCACTCAGCGGTCGCCCGGATGAGAGCGACGGCGAACGCGGCCGACGCCCCTAGACCGCTCGCTCGCGGCAGCTCAGAAAACACGTCGACCCGCACGCCGGATTGCGGCAAACCCAGACGTGCGGCGATCAACGTGGCGACCCGGTGTGAGACGTCGACGCTGATCGGTTCCTGCACCGAACCATCCGCGTCCCAGTCGGTGATGATCGGCGCCTGCCCAGGCGTACCGCGCCCGACCTCGGCGCGCACCGTGAGGCCGATGGGCGCGGCGATGGCCCGCCGACCGTACACCACGGAGTGTTCCCCGAGCAGGATGATCTTGCCGTAACCGACGTGCCCGGCCGCACCCTGCGGTGCACGCGTGGGGGGCATGGCTGTTACTACGGCGGCGGGGGCGCTGGCGGCCAGCGGCGGGGCTTCAAGGTCTGCCAGAATTTGCCGCGCCTTCCACACCTTGATCTCGCCGCCGACGACGAGCTGCTCCACAACCTCATCGAAGCGCGCCGGGCTGGTGCCGGCGGCCACCGCGACCGCCCGGGCGTGCAAGCGCATGTGCCCGTGTTGGATTCCCGTGGTGGAGAGCGCTTTGAGCGCGGCCAGGTTTTGGGCCAGCCCCGTCGCCGCCATGACCTCGGTCAGTTCGCGCGCCGACCCGATTCTCAGGATGCTGTGGGCGATTCGCACGGCCGGGTTTGATTCCACCTGCCCGCCGACCGTGCCCACCTTGAGCGGCATCGTCAGCTCGCCGACCAGGTCACCAGCCGAGTTCGCCCGCCAGGTCGACAACGGCGCGTAGTGCTCACCGCGAGCGGCATAGGCGTGGGCGGCCGCTTCGATGGCTCGCCAGTCGTTGCCGGTCGCGATCGCGACGGCGTCGATGCCGTTCATGATGCCCTTGTTGTGGGTGGTAGCCCGGTAGGGATCCAGCTCGGCGAATTCGGCAGCCAGAATGATGCCGTCACGAACGCGGTCACCGGAGTACTCCCCGGTGGCCAGCGCTGCCTGCGGGATGACCGCGCGGGCACGCACGAGGGCACGATCAGTCAGGTTCGAGAGAATGCGCAGGAACACCCGCCCCGTGCTGATTCGCTCGACCAGGGGCGCAATGCTCTCGCACATTGAGTTGACGAGATTCGCCCCCATCGCATCGCGGGTGTCGACCAGCAGGTGCACGACCAGCAGCTCACCGTTCTGCGCCGTCGCTCCCCGCAAATACACCTCGACACCGCGCGCGCCGCCGCCGCGGGCGACCATCTTCGCGTGGCCGCTGTTGGCGAGCCGCAGAATTTGTTCCGTCTGCGCGAGCAGAGCTAGACGCGCCAACGCCGGGTCGGCGACGTCAACGACCTGCACCTGGCCGATTAGAAGCGGCTCATCGGCCGTGCTGGTAAAACCGCCGTTTTGGCGCACCAGAAGCGCGGTGGAACTGACCGCCGCCACGATGGACGGTTCCTCCACCACCATGGGAATCAGGTAGTCGCGACCGTTGATCTGAAAATTGAGCCCGAGCCCCATCGGCAGGGAAAACACGCCGATCACGTTTTCGGTCAGTCGGTCAGCAGTTTCGGCGTCGAGCAGCCCGGTACCCGGCTGCAACATGGCATAGTCGGCATCGTTCAACGTGCCGCGTTTGTGCAACAAATCCAGTCGTTTCTGCACCGACAGCTGATAGAACTTCGCGATGCGGGAGCCGGTCATAACCGGGCCCCTGGCGCGCCGAATTCCAACGGCACAACGGATGCCCCGGCGTCGGCCAGCGCACTTTCGAGGCGTTCGGCGGGCGCGCCGCTCGCGCTGAAGGCGAGCCCGACGTCGCCGCCGCCGGCGCCGGAGGTCTTGAACACGCCGCCAGCACGCTCGGCCACCGCGCGTAGCTCAAGGTGGCGCTCGGTCACGATGCCGGCCTGGGCGTGGGCGTCGAGCAGGGCCAGCGCCGTGAAGTAGTCATCGACCAGGCGCAGAAAACCGTCGCGGTCGGCGAGCGCTGAGTGCGCCGAGTGGGCGAGGCGGATCAGGCGCGCCAGGTCCTGGTCGTGCTGCGCCGGATTCTGCACGGCAAAATCGTTGACCCGACCGACCAGATCGGTCGTCGCCGAGCCAGCACCGGTAATCACGGCCACAAGGCTGAGGTCGCTGGGCCACTGCATCTGCACGGGCGGAGTCTCGACGGTGTAGGAGAGCAGACCGCCGTACACGCTCGCGGCGACATCCCCGCCGCTGCCCGTGCCGTGTTGCGCGGCCCGATGGGCCGAATGAGCCAGAGTGAACAGCGCCTCCCGATCGAGGTGAAGCCCGGAGGCCTCTGCCAGGGCCGCAGTGAGCGCGCTGGCCACCGCGGCGCTTGATCCGAGCCCCAATTTATGGCCATCGCGCACGAATGACGAGCTGTCCATGCTGATCTCGAACGGGCCAGAGCCGGCTGTACACGCCCGCACCGCCACACGCACCGCGTCGAACAGGCGCAGGGTCGAACGGGTATGCGCGTCGAGGGTGGCGGGAAGGCGACCTTCCTCATCGAGGTCGAGATGCTGGATGCCCACGCTGGGGGCGTGCAGCCGCCACGACCCGGCAGGTATGACGGTAACGGTCACCCGACGATCGACGGCTGCCAGCAGCGCCGGCGCCCCGTGCAAGACGGCATACTCCCCAAGCAGAAACAATTTTCCGGGTGCCGACGACGAAAAGGATGCCACGTCAGTCCAACCGGTAGGCGCTCGGGCCGAGAGCACTCGGGCGTACCTCGTGCACTCCGGCAACGTTCGACAGCGCCTCCTGAACCAGGGGCACATCCCCGGGTAGGCAGAGCACCTTCAGCTGCGGCCCGGCGTCGATGGTGAAGTAGGCCGGCACGCCGGACGCGCGCAGATCCCGAACGGCGTGCATCGCCGCGACCGTCGCGGCGTTCCAATAGATCAGCGCCGGCCGGGTGGTCAGCATCAGGGCGTGCAGCTTGAGGCAGTTGTACTCGGAGAGTTCGCCCAGCCGCACGAAGTCGCGGGCGGCGATCGCGGCCCGCATATCAGCGAGATCACCGGGGGCCGTCGCCAGCCAGGCCGGATAGAACGGTGAACTGGCAGCGCTAGCCCCCATTCCGACGGTGGAGGTGATCGTTTTCGCACCCAGCTCGGTAATGACGACAACCACGGCGAGCGGCCAGTCCGCGCCGGTCAGCAGCTGCACGGCGTAGGAATCCGAGCCGTCAGCGGCGCTGCCGGCATGCATCTGGGCGTAGCCCCCGAAGATGGAACGGGCGGCCGAACCGGAGCCGTGCCTGGCCAGAATCGACAGTTGCCGGTCGGTGAGCGTGAGCCCGGCAGCGCCACTGGCAGCGACGGCGAGAGCGGCGAAACCGGATGCCGACGAGGCCAGCCCGGCTCCGGTCGGAAAATTGTTCGCGGACTCCACGACGGCGAACAGGTGCGTTCCTCGGGCCTGACGCACGAGATCGAGAACGGGGGCGACCTTGGTGGCCTCCTGCCGGCATCCGCTCAGCCAGAATTCATCGGCAGCGAGACCCGAACGAAAGGTCACCCGGGTATCAGTGAAGAGGGCTTCGAGGGTGACGGAAATCGATCCGACCGCTGGGGTATTGAGAACGACATCGTTCTTGCCCCAATATTTGACCAGCGCGATATTGCTATGTGCGCGGGCGCGCGCCGTAGCGCCGGCCTCGAGGGTCTGTGACACAGGGCTGCTCCGATCGGTTCTGCCTCTATTTTAGCCGGGAGCCCCGACGGCATCCGGCCGAACCAGCCCGCGCCGGACTACTCGCAGCTTCGCCGACTAAAATGACGGTGTGTTCACGACCCGGTGCGGTCAAGCAAGCACCTGAAAAGTTAAGTAGACTCAGTTGGCTCCTGGAATAAGTGGTTTTTCCCTCTATCTCCCGCCGTATCGCGTGCAGCTCGAAGCGTGGTGTGCCTGGAATGACCAGCCGTGGGAGAAATTCCGCTCGGTGGTCGGCCGCAGTTTTCGCATGCGCGCCCCCGCGCAGAGCGTGTACACCTTTGCCGCCAATGCGGTGTGGCGCCTGATTCGGGACTACGACATCGACCCGTCCCAGGTCGGGCTGCTCGCGCTCGGCACCGAGTCGAGCACCGACAATTCTGCCGGCGCGGTCATCGTCAAGGGCATGGTCAATGAGGCCCTGGCCGCGGCCGGCCTGCCTCAGTTGGCTCGGGACTGCGAAGTGCCCGAATTCAAACAGGCCTGCCTGGGCGGCGTCTACGGCGTGAAAGCTGCGCTGCGCTATCTGGCAACGGATGGCCGCGGTCGCCAGGCCATCGTGGTGTGCGCCGATATTGCGGAGTACGCGCGCGGCGGCAGCGGAGAGCCCACGCAGGGTGCCGGCGCGGTCGCGATGCTGCTGGAGAGCGACGCGCGCCTGCTCGAAGTGGACCTCGCCGCAGCCGGCAGCGACTCCGACTACCGCGTGGCCGATTTTCGCAAGCCGTTTGCCCGTTTTCGCAATCAGCCGGCGCGCGATGACGGACAGGTGCAGGATCTGCCCATGTTCAACGGACACTATTCCACCAGCTGCTACATCGATGCCACCCACCACGCCATGACGGCCATGCTGGAGAAACGCCCCGGCCGAAGCCTCGACTATTTTCACGACATCGACGCGGTTTTCATGCACCGCCCGTACCACCAGATGCCAACGACCGGGTGGGTCATGGCCTTCCTGTTCGCTCTGGCTCATGATGACGACGGCCATGACCAGTTGCGCGCACTCGCTGCCGACGCCCGTGTCGATGCCGATCTGCTCCTCGAGGAGCTGCTCGCGCCATCACCGTTTCACGGGAACGGCGCCGATCTCGCCGAAAACACCGGCGACGTTTTTCCCCTGGCCCGCAAGGTGCGCAACCAGCTGCGCAAAACCCCGCTCTGGGACACGCTCGTCGAGGACAAGCTCAGGCTGGGCTCCGAAGCCATGCGCGACCTCGGTAATCTTTACACCGCTGCTCTTCCGGCCTGGCTCGCCGCTGGCCTGCAGCAGGCCCTGACCGATCGCATCGAGCTGACCGATCAGAACTGGTTGGCCCTCGGCTACGGCAGTGGCGACGCTGCGGAGGCGCTGCCACTGCGCGTTGTCGCCGGCTGGCAAGAAGCGGCCAGGCGAATCAATTTTGAGTCAGCCTTGGTTGGCGCGATCGATCTGAACGAAGCGCAATACATCGATGTGCACGAGGGACGCCGCATCGAAAATATCGCCCCGCCCGCCCGCGATGAGTTCGTGATCGATCACGTCGGCACGTCGAATGGGCCGGACTTCTTCGATGAGGGCGTCGAGTACTACCGCTACGTCGTCGGCAGCGCCGAATGAACCAAACGGGGCAGACCTGCGCCGACCGCGTTCTGCCTCTCGCTCCTACTCGGTCGTGCCGATCGCGGGCTCGCCCTGCGCGTGCCGGGCACGCAGCCACGGAATGAGGCCGCCGACCAGGAGCATCTCAATCTGGCGGGTCGAAAGCTCGTGCCGCACGGAATAAGTCTCATCGCGGGTGGTGTTGCGAACGATAATCTCGGTGCCGTTGGTGAGAGCCTCGCGAATACCGTCGAGCACCAGCACGTCGCCCTGGCCAATGCGGTCGTGATCGGCGGCATCCGTGAATTGCAGCGCGAGCGCGCCGAAGTTCGCCAGATTCTGCCAGTGGATACGCGCAAACGAAACCGCCAGCACAACCCGCAGCCCGAGGAATCGCGGGGTGATCGCTGCGTGCTCGCGAGAAGACCCTTGCCCGTAGTTCGCCCCAGCGACGATCATGTGACCGGTCGTGTCCCGGGTGAGTGCGGCGCGGGTTGGGTAGGTAGGGTCGACCTGATCAAAGGTGAATTCGGCGAGCTTGGGAACGTTGCTGCGAAACGGCAAGACACGCGCACCGGCCGGAAGAATCTCATCCGTTGAAATATCATCGCCGACAATCAGGGCAACGGGAGCCTCGATGCGTTCGGCGAGCGGACCGAAGACGGGCAGCGACGAAATGTTTTCGCCCTTGACGAGCGCGACGGTGAGCGATTCCGCAGCGGGCAGCGGCGCCTCCAGCATAGTCAGGTTGACGCTGGAGAACTCCGGCAGGGTGATCGACGGATAGTCCATGTTAAACAGGTCAGCGAGATCTCTCGGGTCGGTGATTTTTCCGGTCAGCGCGGCTGCAGCCCCGGTCTCTGGGGAGCAGAGGTAAACCGAGTCTTCTTGCGTGCCCGAGCGGCCTGGGAAGTTGCGCGGCATGGTGCGCAGGCTGATGCTGCCGTTGGCCGGGGCCTGTCCCATTCCGATGCACCCCATGCAGCCAGACTGGTGCAACCGCGCACCGGCCCCGATGAGATCGAGGGTGGCGCCCATCTTGGTCAAGTCCTGCAAAATCTGGCGGGAGCTTGGGTTGACGTCGAGCGACAGCCCGGGGAACGACTGCCGCCCCTTGGTGATCGCCGCGACGATCGCGAAGTCTCGCAGACCTGGGTTAGCGGATGACCCGATCACCACTTGCTCGACCGGTCGGCCAGCGACTTCGCTGACCGGAACGACGTTGCCCGGCGAACTGGGCAGGGCGATCAGGGGAACGATCGAGGCCAGGTCTATCTCCTCGGTCACGTCGTAGGTCGCATCAGCATCGGCGAGTAATTCCACGAAGTCGTCCTCGCGCGCCTCGGCGCGTAAGAATGTGCGCACCTGGTCATCGGCCGGGAACACTGTCGAGGTCGCGCCGAGTTCGGCACCCATGTTCGCGATCACGTGCCGATCCATGGCGGTCAGGGTGGCCAGCCCCGGTCCGTAATACTCGACGATGCGGTTGACGCCGCCCTTCACACCGTGGCGACGGAGCATTTCGAGAATGACGTCCTTGGCGCTCGTCCACGGCGGCAGCTGCCCGGTCAGGCGCACGCCCCAAATTTGGGGCATGCGAATGTAGAGCGGTTCGCCGGCGATGGCGAGCGCCACTTCGGTGCCGCCGACGCCGATGGCGAGCATGCCGAGCGAGCCGGCCGCCGGGGTGTGGCTGTCCGAACCGACCATGGTCTTGCCGGGGATGCCGAAGCGCTGCATGTGCGTCGGGTGCGATACCCCGTTACCGGCTTTGGAGAACCAGATGCCGAAGCGTTGGCAGGCGGATCGCAGAAAGTCGTGGTCTTCGGCATTTTTGCTGTCGGCCTGCAGCAGGTTGTGGTCCACGTATTGCACCGACACTTCCGTGCGGGCATAGTCGAGACCGAGTGCCTCCAGTTCGAGCATGACCAGGGTACCGGTCGCATCCTGGGTCAGGGTCTGGTCGATTCGCAGGCCGATTTCGGTGCCGGGAACCATCTCCCCCACTACCAAGTGCGAGGCGATCAGTTTCTGAGCGACGTTGTAGGCCATATTGACTCCCTTGCTCGTGTGCGGGTCCGGTGTCGACAATCACGCATCGACGTTGTGCGCAGAGTCTCAATCTACGCGAATGCGGGATTAACGACCAGCGTTTGAGGGCGTGTGAGCAAGAGACCAGTAAGGGCCGGCTGGCAAGGGACCAAGTCAGGCTCCCATACGATAGATCACGTGAGTAGTTATGCCCAGGTGCGCCCAGAACAGCGCACGCCGATCGCACGGTATCGGCATTCGCTGTGGTTGCTGACCGAGCGCGACCTGCGCGTGCGCTACTCCACCTCGGTGCTCGGCTACTTCTGGTCCATTCTCGATCCGCTCGTGATGGCCGGCATCTACTGGTTCGTCTTCACTCAGGTGTTTGACAAAAACGTCGGCACCGACCCGTACATCGTGTTCCTGCTGGCCGCCCTGCTGCCCTGGATGTGGTTCAACGGCGCCGTCTCGGACTGCACCCGCGCTTTTCTGCGCGAGGCAAAGCTCATCCGTTCCACCCGCATCCCCCGCACCATCTGGGTGAACCGCCTCGTACTCTCCAAAGGCATCGAGTTTCTCGCCTCGATTCCGGTGCTTGCCCTGTTTGCCATTCTGTACGGCGCCGAGCTGAACGCCGACGCGCTGTTCTTTCCCCTCGCCATTCTGATTCAGGCCGCCCTGACCGCGGGTGTCGGCCTGCTGGTCGCCCCGCTCGTGGTGTTCTTTCGCGACCTGGAGCGGGCCGTCAAACTCATTTTGCGTTTTCTGTTCTACGCCTCCCCCATCATCTACAGCACCACGGACCTGCCGCCCGAACTGCACTTCTGGGCCGCCTTCAACCCGTTGAACGGCATCTTCAGCCTCTACCGGGCAGCGTTCTTTCCCGAGCAACTCGACTGGTTCGCGGTCGCGATCAGCGCAGGTCTGTCCCTCCTCTTTCTCGGGCTCGGACTCCTGGTCTTTCGCCGCACCGAACGCGCCGTTTTGAAGGAGATCTAGTGGCCCAGGGGAAAGCGCCCATTCCAGGAATGCCGGTGATCTCGCTACAGGATGTCGGCATCCGCTTTCGCAGGAATCGGCGCGGACGTCGCAATTTCAAGGATCTCTTCGGCGCCAGCAAACGCCGCAGCCGGCCGGGCGAATTCTGGGCCCTGCAGCACGTCACCTTCAGCGTGCAACCGGGCGAAGCCATCGGTGTCGTCGGGCGTAACGGGCAGGGCAAGTCCACCCTGCTCAAACTCGTCACCGGCGTTGTGCTGCCCGACACGGGTACGGTGCACGTGATCGAGGGCGTCGCGCCGCTGATCGAAATCACCGGCGGGTTTGTCGACGACCTCAGCGTGCGCGACAACGTGTATCTGACCGCGGGCCTGCACGGCATGACCCGCAAGCAGATCGCCGCACGCTTTGACGAGATCATCGAATTCGCCGAGATCGCCGATTTCATCGACACCCCGTACAAGCATTTGTCGAGCGGGATGAAGGTGCGCATCGCCTTCGCGGTGATCTCCCGGCTCGAAGAACCCATTCTGCTGGTCGACGAGGTGTTGGCCGTGGGCGACAAGGCTTTTCGGGAGAAATGCTATCGCCGCATCGAAGAACTTCTCGCGGGTGGTCGCACCCTGTTCATCGTCTCGCACAATGAACGCGATCTGCGGCGATTTTGCACCCGCGGTCTCTACCTCGACAAGGGGGACTTGGTGCTCGACGGGCCGATCACCGACGTGCTCGCACGCTATAACACCGACTACGGCGTCAAGCCGGCAGCCTGACCCTACCCAAGTCGCCGAGTCGCGAGAGCTTCCTGGGAACGACGAAAGTCGATCGCGATGTAGGCGTCGCGAGTCGGCGGTAGCTGCTCAACTGCTAGACCGGTCACGAGCTCACTCAATTCGAGTTGCAGCACGGCCGCCAGCCGAATAAGAGTGTACATCGTCGGGTTGCCGTGACCCCGGTCGATGCGGGCGTAATTCGAAACGTTGAGTCCGGCGAGCAGAGCGACGGACTCCTGATTGAGCCCGAGCGCCAGGCGGCGCTCCCGCAGGCGGAGGCCGAGCAGTCGGGAGGCTTCTGATTTGGGCTCAAGCATTCCTCAGTTGTAGTGGCACAGAGGACTCTTGACTAGCGGGTGGACATTTGGCGAAACATAGTATTTGTAGTTCGGCGCCCGCCCGCGCGTCCAACGCGCGCCCCTCTGCACCACGTACACTCAACGAGACGCAACCGAGGAGAGCGAGCAATGGCCAGGAAGAGCACACCGATGCTGTCGTCGACCGGCGGTACTCCACAGGGCGGCGCGCTGCCGAACGGGTTCGTCAGGGGCTTCGATCGGGTTCTGGCCGTTCACCGACCGGTTGTGCTCGCCCATATTCGCAGCATCCGACGGCGCAATCCCTACGCCTCCCCCGAGCAGATCGTGCGCATTCTGGAAAAACGCTATCTGGCAGCCGTCACGGCCGGCGGCGCGGCTGTGGGCGCCACCGCGGTCATCCCCGGCGTCGGCACCGGCATCACGCTCGCCCTGTCTGGAGTGGAGACCGCCGGCTTTCTCGAGGCGACCGCGCTGTTCACCCAGTCGGTGAGCGAGGTACACGGCATCGCGGTCGAAGACCCGGAGCGAGCCCGCGCCCTCGTCATGACCATGATGCTCGGCCGTGAGGGCAGCGATCTGGTGCGGCAGCTCGCCGGGCAGGTGACCGGCGCGGGAACCGCACGAAACACCTACTGGGGTGAGCTCATCACCAACAGCCTGCCCCGCGCAATACTCGGCCCGCTGACCGACCGGCTCAAGAGTGCTTTTCTGCGCCAGTTCGCCACCCGCGGCAGCGCCAGCCTGCTCGGCAAGGCCCTGCCGTTTGGCATCGGAGCCGTGATCGGCGGTGCCGGAAACCACATTCTGGGCAACAAGGTCATGCACGCCTCACGCCTCGCCTTCGGCCCGGCACCGGCCGGTTTTCAGCCGGATCTGGAGCCCCGGGTGCGCGAGATCACGGTACGCGAAACGCGACGGGGCAGGTCGGTGGCCGCCGTGCCGACCGCGCCGCCGGCATCCGCTTCGTGGCCGACGGATCCCTCAGCCACGTAGCGTCGCGCGCCCGACTGCTGCACGCGCTGTGAGCGGATGCTCGCGCTGCCGGCCTGCCACGCGCGCGTGCAGCAGAGGACCGCGCGTGCAGCAGAGGACCGCGCGTGCAGCACCTGGCCGCGTCGCTTCACTACTCGGCGTCGGGAATCGACGCCGGATCGGGCACAATCGCGATATCAGCGTCGTGCACGGCCGCGAACCGATCCCACTCCTCCATCAGGTGCGCAACGGCCGCGTGCAGTCGCTCCGTCGCGACGCCCGGCGTGGTGTCGCCGAAGTAGCGCTGCACCCACCCCTGCAGGCGTTCCACCACAGCCTCATCGTGCGTGAGCCGTTCGACGGCAGCCGCGATGCCGGCGGCGTTCTCGGCGTGCAACCACTCGCAGTCCGAGAGATACCCGCTGGTGTCGATCACGGCCGTCGGGTTCACCGGACGGGTGATGATGAGCGGCTTACCGGTGGCGAGTCGGTCGTAGACCATGGCGGAGATGTCGACGATGGCGACATCCGCTGCGGCCAGTTGCCAGCCGAGGTCAGGGCCCGCGTCGTAGACGTGCTGCGCGTGCGGGTTGCGGGCGTTGGCCGAAGCGATGGCGGCGATGATGCTCTTGTTGGCGGCACCGTAGGTGTGGTCGACGACACCGCTGCGCGGGTGCGGCCGGTAGATGACCCGGTGGGTGCCGGTAGCCAACAGGGCGGTGACCAGGGCGACCCCGTGGGTCGCGACTGACCCGTAGGCGGCAGCGCCCCGGTCGCCCTCCCAGGTGGGGGCGTACAGCACGACCTGGCGTTCATCTGGCGTGTACGGCAGTTCACCACTGAAGTAGTCGGCCTGGGGTCGCCCGATCTTGATGGCGCGCTTGTCGAAGTCGTAGTCCCAGAGCACGCGGTCCAGGCGGGCGAGAGCCGCGTCCCCGGCGACGAAGGAATAGTCGTAAGCCTTGAACTGATTGGTGATCATGTACATCTTGTCGCTCTCACCGTGGTTGATGAAAACGTGCCAGCAGCGCCCGTAGCGCATCATCTGGAAGTTGCGCGGGTTCTGGTTGACGTAGAACACGATGCGAATGTCCTGCTCGGCCACAATCTGCTCGAGCTGTGGAACCGTGCGCACATAGGCAACGGGAACCGGTGACTCATCCATGAGCTTGAGGGTGCCGCCACCGGTACGGCTGAGCAGGAGCACCGGCCAGGTCTTGGCGAGTGTGGCGAGCGGCTGGTACCACTGCCGCATCTGGTACATGTTGACCGGCCCGTCGGCAAAGTAAACGGCGATCTTGAAGTGATTATCTTCGCGCAGCTCGCGCGCCTTCAGCGGACCCTGGAGTCTGTGTTGGGCCTTGCGGGAGGCCACAACATCCTTGAACAGTTTGACTGCACGCCTGACGTCTTTCCGAATTACCACCGAACAAGACTACCTTCCGTTAAATGATCGGCGGGCGTCCGGCGCGGGTCATCCGCCAGACCGTGCGGGCTCGGAGCGGATGCCGCGGCCCCGGATCGCTCTGCCACCCTTCGCACCAGCCGCCGAACCAGGCGCGCAGCGCCGGCCGGTTGCGGGGCGCCCAGCGCAGCACCTGAATGGCCGTCCACGAGCCCACGTACAGAGGTACCAACAGGGCGGGCAGATTGCGGCGGGCCAGCCAGACCCGGTTGCGGGCGTTCAGCCGGTAGTAGTCGGCGTGCCTGGTGGGCAGTATCACCGGGTGGTTGGCGACCAGGTCGCCGGCATACCAGGCGACCCGGCCCTGGTCCCAGACCCGCCAGGCCAGTTCAATTCCTTCATGGGCGTAGAAAAACGGTTCGGCCCAGCCGCCGGTCGCGTCGAAAACCGCGCGCGGCAGCAGCACAGCCCCCTCCCAGACCGAGAACACCGGTCCGGGCGTGGTCGCTTCACCCTTACGGATGCGGGGAATCCACCGCCGCGGCGATTCGATTCCGGCCGGGTCTTCGACGCGGGGCTGCAGCAGCCCGATCGTCGGGTCGGAGCGCAGCTTGCCGATCGCCTCGATCAGAAAATTCGGGTCGGGAATGCTGGCATCGTCGTCGAGAAAAAACAGGTACTCGCCGGTGACGCGCGACACCCCCCGGTTGCGGCCGGCCGGAATGCCGAGGTTGCTGGGGAGCCCGAGCGTCTGCACGCCGGCCGGCAGCTCGGTCGGCTGCCAGCCGTTGCCGACACAGACCACGTCGAGCGTCACGCCCTGCTGTGCCAGCACCGAGCGGATGCCCCGGTCGAGGTCGACCGGACGGGTGCCCTGCGTGAGCACGACAACACCGACCGTCGGGACGGCCTCGTTAGGAACGGACACGTTTGGACGCCATGATGGCTACGAAATGCCCGATGAGTGACAAGAAAGCGAGGGGAACCAGAACGGCCAGCACGGCCCGGTCGACGAGCGGCTGCCCGACGAACAACCCGATCACGGCCGCGGCGAAGATCACCATGGTCAGTTCGACCGAGTGGTACAGCCGGTGGAATGGTACGAAGCGGGCCAGCCGGCGCACCCGGGCGATCAGGCTCGAGGTGGGCGTCTTCTCACCGTGGGTATCGGCGAGCTTGGTCAGGCCGGCATTGGAGCGGGCGACGTGCACCATGTCGTTGAGCGCCTTGTTCAGCACGATGATCAGGGCGAGCAGCAGCGCCAGGCTGGTCCAGAGAAAGTCGTCGGGCGATTCGAACGGGTAGGCGGCCGCCCGAATGCCAAGCGCGATGGGAATGAGCGACTCGGTGGAGTAGTGCCCAACCTTGTCCAGGAACACCCCGGCCGGCGAGGAAGTACCGCGCCACCTCGCCACCTCGCCGTCGCAGCAGTCGATGAGCATCTGCACCTGGCTGAGTGCGAGAGCGAGTAGCGCCCCCCAGATTCCGGGGATCAGCAGGGCCGCAGCGGTCGACCAGCCGGCCAGGATCATCAGCGCGGTCACACCGTTAGCGGAGATACGCGTCTTCAGCAGCATCCAGGTGAGGTACGGCGACAGGTCGCGCAGGTATAGGCTCGCCGTCCAGTGCTCAGCGTTGGCGCGCAGGCGCACCTCCGGCGGCTGGGCGACAGCGCGCAGATGCGCGATCGACTCCGGCCTGACAGCGGGGTCGCGGGCGATATTCGGCGAACTGGTCATCTGCTCACCTTCCCGTGTGTGCCGTGATATTGCTGGTGAGTTTCAGGTAACCGAGCACGAACCCGATCCCCCAGCAGAAGTGAATGCAGGGTAAGACTACGAGAAAATTGAGGGACGCACGAAATCCGTCCGGCCGGGCAACTGCGAGCGTCGCAGCGACCACGATGAGCAGATACCCGGCGGGAACGATCAGGCCCAGCAGCAGCCACGGCGCCGCACCGAGGGCGGCCTGCACCACGCCGACGATGCCCAGGAGCAGTCCGAGTGCCACTCCCAGCACCATCGCCGGCGGCACGAAATAGCGGATGCCGTTGGCCGCCGGATACCGCCTGGCCAGCTCACCGCGCCAGAGCCCGGTCGAGAGCATCTGCCGGGCCAGCTGGGCCAGGGTCGGCCGCGGGCGATAGAGCACACGCAGTTTCGGGGTGAACCAAACCGTGCCGCCTGCTTCGCGGAGGCGACGGTTCAGGTCCCAGTCCTGGCCCCGTTTGACGCCCTCGTCGAACAGGCCGACGTTCAGGATGCTCTCGGTGCGAAAGCAGCCGAGGTACACCGTTTCGGCGACGCCTTCCGCCCCGCCAACGTGATGCGGTGTGCCACCGAGCCCGATCCGGGTGCCGTAAGCGCGGGCCACTGCGCGCTCGAATGCGCTGATGCCGCGGGCATCCATGATGCCGCCGACATTGTCTGCTCCGGTACGTACGAGGGTCTCGACGGCGATGCGGGCGTACTCAGGAGGCAGCACGGAGTGCGCGTCGACGCGGATGACCACCGCGTACTGGGAGGCACGGATGGCGATGTTCAGGCCGGCCGGAGTTGATCCGACCTCGTTGGCTACGACCCGAATGCGCGCGTCAACGGCGGCCATTTCCTCGACCAGTTCGGTCGTGCCGTCAATGCTCGGTCCGAGCGCCAGAGTGACTTCGAACGTTCCCTGGTAGTCCTGGGCGAGCAGACTTTCGACGGCGGCTCGCACGTGCGTCGCCTCGTTGAGAACGGGCATCACATACGACACCCCGGGAAGAAGACCCGTACCACGTTGGTGCACCTGGCTGGCCAGCTTTCCGGTTATTGGGTAGGACGATCGAGCCTACCAGCCCACGAAATGGCCGTGCGCCCGGTGGTACGCACCCACTGACAAACACATCGCGCCGCCGGCGAGCCGGCGACGCGATGTGGGAAGGAACAGAAGCGAGCGGTTAGCTTGAGAGCTCGCCGACCGTGACCGAGACGGTGATCGACTTGCCGTCCCGCACGTAGGTGAGATCGGCGCTGCCGCCGGCCGGGAGCACCCGCACCTGCGCGGTGAGGTCGATCGAGTCCGTGATCGGCACACCGTTGAAGTTGGTGATGACATCGTCGGCGGCCAGACCGGCCTTGGCAGCGGCGCCACCGGAGGTGACCTCGCTGATGAGCGCACCAACCGTGCTGCTGGTCGAACTGGACGCGTCCTTCACGCTCGCACCGAGCAGGCCGTGGGTGGCCTTTCCGTTGGCGATGATCTCGTCGGAGATGCGCTTGGCGAAGTTCGACGGGATGGAGAACCCGACGCCGATGCTGCCGGCGGCCGACGAGGAGGTGGTGCTGCCGGCGCTCGCTATGGCCACGTTGATGCCGACCAGTTCACCGCTGCCGTTGAGCAACGCGCCGCCGGAGTTGCCGGGGTTGATGGCGGCATCCGTTTGAATCACCGGGAGCGCAATGCTGGCGGTGGCGGCCTGCGAGCCCTGCGACGGGGTGCCGTCCTGGTTCGGAAAGTCGAAGAAGAACGGGTTCTGGCTTTGGCCTTCGTCGGGCGTTGTGGTGTCTGGCGAGGTGGGGGCGGCCGAGCTCGCGACGGTGATGCTGCGATTCAAAGCGCTGACGATGCCGTCGGTGACCGTGCCGGAGAGGCCGAGCGGGGCGCCGATGGCGATGGCGCTGTCACCGACGTTGAGCTCGGAGGAATCGCCCCAGGTCATGGGAGTGAGACCGCTCGCGTCGGTCAGTTTGATCACGGCGAGGTCGGAAATGGGGTCGGTGCCGACCAGGGTCGCGGCGTAGAGCTTGCCGTCGTTGCTCTTGACCTCGATTTTCACATCGGAAGCTGCGCCGTCGAGGGTGACCACGTGGGTGTTGGTGAGCACGTAGCCGTCGTCGGTGAGAATGACGCCGGAGCCGGTTCCGCCCGCTGAACTGCTGGACACGTCGATGGTCACGACGCTCGGCGAGGCCTTGGCCGCGACGGCGGTGATCTGGTTGACGCTCTTGGTGTTGTTCACCACGACGTTGCTCGGGCCGGAGGCCTGGCTGACGGGTACACCGTTGTTCTGGCCGTTCATCATGAGGGCGGTAATGCCGGCGCCGGACGAACCGCCGACGAGCGCACCAATGGCGAGGGCCGCGATCAGCGCGACACTACCCTTGCGGCGACCGGATTCCTTGGTCTTAGCGGCGAAGGGCTGGCTGGGATAGGCATCCGTCGGGTAGGAGTCTGCTGTCGCATAGGCCTGGGGTACGGCGTTCGGGGCGTAGGCGGAGGACGACGCTGTCGGGGTCTCGATCGGGCGACCGAAGGCATCCGTCGGGTCGGAATCCGTGGGGTAGGCAACCGTTTGGTTGGCGGCGGGAGAGCTGTCAGCGGGGACGTTGTCTGCGGGCCGGTTCTCGGCGGATGCGTTCACGACGGGCTCCGGTGAAACGGATGCTGCCGGCTGGCTCGGTGCTGCAACGACCGGTACGGCGTTCGATGGCGGCGCAGTAGGGGCCGAGGGCGCGGCCGGTACGTCGGTCGGTGGCACCGTCGGTGGTGTGCTGGGCGGGGTAGCCTCGCCGGAATCATTCACTTCAAAAGCGGCGGCATCATCGGACCTGTCGGGGGTGGTGCCGGAATCATTGGTGTTGTCAGTCATCGGGTGCTCCTTCCAAGCGTTGCCAGCTTTGCGCCCAAACCTGAACGTTCGATATGTACACACTGAGAGCATTCAATGATCAAGCCGAGACGTTGCCGAGGCGATAGTTTGGAAACCATGCAGCACTCTTCACGGGTCGAACCAGCCCTGACCATTTCCGGCGCCTGGCAACGCACAGCCAGAGGTGCCGGACTTCTCGCCGCGGACGGCAGCGTTGCGGCGAGCATCTTCGCCGAGATGAGCGCTCTCGCCGCGCGCACCGGTGCGATCAACCTCGGACAGGGCTTTCCTGATGAAGACGGGCCGGCCGTGGTGCTCGAGGCGGCCCGCCAAGCGATCAGCGACGGAGTGAACCAGTACCCGCCGGGCCGAGGCCAGCCGATTCTGCTCGAGGCGATCGCCCGGCACCAGCAGCGGTTCTACGGACTGACTCTCGACGCGGGAAGCGAAATCCTGGCGACTGCGGGAGCGACCGAGGCTCTCGCCGCGACGATTCTGGCACTGATCGAGCCCGGAGACGAGGTCGTCACCTTTGAGCCCTTTTACGACGCGTATGGCGGTCTGATCGGCTTGGGCGGAGGCATCCATCGCACCGTGCCGCTGCGTGCCCCCGATTTTCAGCCGGACCTGGACGCGCTGCGGGACGCGGTCACCGACCGCACCCGGCTGATCATCGTGAACGATCCGCACAATCCCACCGGAGCGGTCTTTCCCCGCGAAACGCTCGAGCTGATCGTGGAGCTCGCCCACCAGCACAACGCACTCGTCGTCACCGATGAGGTCTACGAACACCTGACCTTTGGCGCGCCGCACATCCCGATCGCGACCCTGCCGGGAGCGTGGGAACGCACGGTCACCATCTCCTCGGGCGGCAAGACGTTCAGCCTCACCGGCTGGAAGGTGGGCTGGCTGAGTGCGCCGGCCGCCATCGTCACGGCGATTCTCGCGGTCAAGCAGTTTCTCACCTACGTGAACGCGGCGCCGTTCCAGCCGGCGATCGCCGTGGGGCTCGGCCTGCCCGATGCGTACTTCGATGGAATCGCCGCCGATATGAAGGCCAAACGTGATGTGCTGGCGCCCGGTTTGCGGGCGGCCGGTTTTGAAATCAGTGTGCCGCAGGGCTCGTATTTCATCGTGGCGGATGCGACACCGCTCGGCTTCACCGATGGCACCGAGCTGTGCCGAAAGCTGCCCGGGCTGGCCGGGGTGGTCGCGGTGCCGATAGCCGCGTTCTGCTCCCCCGGCAACCGGGCCGAGTACGCGCCCCTGGTGCGTTTCGCTTACTGCAAGAAGGAGCCCCTGCTCGAGCAGGCCTCGGCCCAGCTGGCGGCCCTCTCCCGTTCATAACTCCTGCAATTTCTGCGACACCGGGTTCTGAACGCCGCAATGACACGGAACTTTCGCTGACGGCATAGGAATTGCAGGAGTTATGCACCCCAGCGCATGAGTGGGGGTGACGCGGGGTTACGACGCTAGAGCGGGGTAGTCGGTGTAGCCCTCGGCACCGTCGGCGTAGTAGGTGAGCGGGTTGGGGTCGTTCACGGGAAGGTCGTTCTGCCAGCGATGCACCAGGTCGGGGTTCGCGATGGCGGCGCGCCCCACGACCACAGCGTCGGCCACGTCGTCCCGCACCAGGGCCAGGGCTTCGTCGCGCGCGGTGATGGCGCCGAATCCGCTGTTGACCAGGAACACGCCGCCGAAGCGGATGCGCAGGTTCTGCACGAATTCTCCGCGCGGGTCGGCGTGCAGCACGCTGAGGTAGGCCAGGCCGAGCGGAGCCAGACCGTCGACGAGGGCACCATAGGTGGCCGCGAGGTCGGTGGCATCCGTTTCGAGCGCGTCCTGAATGTTGTGTTCCGGTGAGATGCGGAGGCCCACCTTGTCGGCGCCGATCGCCGCGGCGACGGCGGTCACGACATCGATGACGAACCTGGCGCGTCGTTCGGGTGAACCGCCCCAGGAGTCGTCGCGCACGTTGGAGGCCGGTGACAAGAACTCGTGCAGCAGGTAGCCGTTGGCGCCGTGCAGTTCAACGCCGTCGAATCCGGCCGCGATGGCGTTCTGCGAGGCGAGCACGAACTCGGCGATGATGCCGGGCAGTTCCTCGGCCGTCAGCGCGTGCGGCACCGGGTAAGCCTGCTTGCCGTCGTAGGTGCGGGTGGTGCCATTGATGGCGATGGCGCTCGGCGCGACGACGGGGAAGCCGCCGTTCGTGGCCTCGTGAGTGACCCGGCCGGCGTGCATGACCTGGGCGACGATGCGACCGCCGGCGGCGTGCACCGAGTCGGTGACGGCTTTCCAGCCGGCCAACTGTTCCGGCTCGACCAGCCCGGGCTGGCCGGGGAAGCCCTGGCCGGCGTGGCTCGGGTAGGTGCCCTCACTCACGATCAGGCCGAGCGAGGCGCGCTGCGTGTAGTGCAGGGCGACCAGGTCTCCGGGCACACCGGACTGGCCGGAGCGGATGCGGGTCAGCGGCGCCATGACGAGACGGTTGGGGAGTTCGAGGTCGCCCAGGTTCAGCGGAGAAAAGAGATTCACGGGCACTTCTTTCACAATCAGCCGGCAATCAGACCGGACACGTTCGTTGGGGGCACTAGGTGGATCCTGGGTGCCCGTAGGCAGCAACGGGCCACAGGCGCGCGATATTCCTGCCTGTCAATTGGCTGGACGGCCGCGTGCAGTTGGATGGCCAGGCGGGCAATCCGGTTGGTCTGCGGCACCGAACTACCACCATGAGCATCTTGATGTCCCGACCAGCGATCCGAAACCACGCCGTGTCACCGCTCTGCGCTCTGGACTCACCGAAGCCCGGTCCGCGCCCCGGCCCCCACGTTCCCGCCCGGCCAAAACCGGCACCACCGGCCACCGTGCTGGGCTACAGCCCGTTCCCGCTCGACTCGGATGCCCGCCACTTCGGCCTCACCACGAGTTCCATGCGGCTTAGGGGCGGAACGGTCACGGTACGGCACGGACGCCGCAGCGCGAGTACGACCGCGACCATCCTGCTGCACGGCGCCGCCGGATCATGGACCACCTGGACACCCCTGCTTCAGGCCGCCGATGCGACCGCCCGCGACCTGACCGATCTCATCATCCCCGACTTGCCGGGGTGGGGTGACTCGCCACTTCCGGCCGACCGTTCGACGCTCGGCCTCGAGTCGATGGCCGAACTGGTCGCCGACCTGGCGCGCTCCCTCGGCTACGAACGCTGGAACGTTGTGGGTCACTCCATGGGCGGGTTCATCGCACTGGCGCTGGCGGCGAGCGAAACGCGCGCCACGGCATCCGTCGGCCTGGTCTCGGCCACCTCGTTTTCGATCCAGGACAGCGTTCGGCACCCAGTTCGCCGGTTCTTTGCGCTGCCTGCTTTCTCGGCGCTGTTCCAGACCATGCGGATGCTGCAGCTCGCTGGCCCGCTCGGCCGCGACCTGGTACGGGCGGTCACGCGCTTCGGCCTGCTGCGCTTCCTGGTGGCTCCACTGTTTCGGTACGGCCAAGCCGTCGATGCCAGCGTGGTCGCCGCCCTCGGCGCCGAGATGCGGCCGGCCGGTTTCGTGCTGGCGGCGACCCGTGCCGGCGCCTACGACGCCTCCGCAAGCTGGGCGCAGATCAGCTGCCCGGTGCGCTCCGTGCACGGCGACCGAGACGTGTTCGTCACGGCCCAGGACGACCGAAAGCTCCGTTCGGTCGTGCCGCAGTGCGTGATCAGCACGATCGCCAGCGCCGGGCATTTCGGTCAGATCGAGCGCCCGCTCGAGGTGCTGCTGCGGCTCGAATTCGCGGCCCCACTACCGATCGTATCGACTTCGAGTCAGCTGGGCACTTCCTGAAAACCTTGTATTTACCCCCCAAACGGAGGACAGTCATCAGCAGTGCCCGGTTCAATTCCAAAGTGCATTCTTCGCTTTCATTCGTTCCGGCTCCCGGCTCTCAGTGAGCGCAACCGATCGCAGCGAAATGGAAGTGGCAATCATGGGTTCTCTCACGTACGACCGTGTCGTCGTGGAATTCGAAGATCGCATGCTGGCACACCTGCAACTCGTAATCATTCAAAAGCTTCGCCGCGGCGAAAGTTTTCTGTTGTCCTGGCGTGATGCCGCCGTCGTCGGCGACGGCCGCAGCTCTGCCTGGCTGCACCCGGCGATTCCGCTCTATTTCAAGTTTGCCGGCGGCCACGCACCGAGCATCAACCCGAACTGGGTCGCCCAGCTGACCCGCTCGGCCAACAGCTCGCAGGGGCTCGTGGTAACCGCGGAAGAAAGCGCCGCCGTTGACGCCAATGCGACCCCGAAGCTAGAACCGGTCATCGGCATTCGAGCGGCCGCGCAGACCCGCGCGACCAAGGCCAGCGTCACCGAACGCTGATTCTCATAGGTGCCGCTTCGCGCGGCACGACGGTGAAGCGTCGGAGTGCGAGGGCCGGATTGATAGCGCGCACGGCGGTGACTCTGGCCGGTGTGAGGTACGCGACGGCGACATCCGCTGCCTCGCCGAGGCTGACCAGCGCAACGCCCATCGGGTCAATGATGAGGCTGGTACCAACGCCGATCGGCGGGGTCTGATCGGCGGCCGCCACAAAAACGGTGTTCTCCAGCGCCCGGGCCGTCAGCAGGGTACGCCAGTGGTGTTCTTTGAGCGGGCCACGCACCCACTCCGACGGCACGAGCACGAGGGTGACTCCCGCGTCGACGAGTCGACGCGTGACCTCGGGAAAGCGGATGTCGTAGCAGGTCTGCAGCCCCACCCGCAGGCCGCCGACATCGAAGGTCTCGGGGTCGGTCACGGTGCCGGGCAGCACCCACTCCGATTCACGGTCGCCGAACGCGTCGTACAGGTGCAGCTTGCGGTAGGTCGCCACGAGGTGCCCGGTGTCATCGAGAGTGACGAGCGTGTTCGAGAACCTGGCCGGGTCCACGGTCGTTTCGAGCATGCCGGCCACGACGTGGATGCCGAGTTCGGCGGCAAGCGCGGCCAGCGCGGTCACGAATTCTCCGTCGAGCGGTTCGGCGGCCGCCACAAACGACGGTCCGAGTTTCGGTTCGAAGAATGCCGAGTACTCGGGAAAAACGACGAGCTGGGCGCCACGACCGGCGGCCGTTTCGGCCAGCTGCCGCATGGTGCCGAGGTTAAGCGCCCGATCTGGCCCAGGGGCGAACTGGGCAACGGCCACGCCGACCGCATCGGAATCGATCGTTGCGGATTCATGCGTTGCGGCGCCTGGAGTCATGGCGAAAGCCTAGCTGGCCGCTCGATCAGCATGCCGATACCGATGCCAACCGGCGAAAGGTTTGATCTTCGCAGTCAACTGAGGGGTTATCGAAGGCTCCCGTTAACATTTGCTGGGTAGGTTCATAGGGTGACTTCCGTTATCGCTCCGCATCTCGTGGCCCCTCCGGTGCCCGGACGACGCCTGTGGCGACGGCTTTCACCCGCCTGGTCGGCGGGTCTCGTGGGCCTCGTGGCCTTTTTGGTATCGTTCGCCTGGTCCTGGCAGCCGTCGTATTGGGGCGATGAGGCGGCCAGCGTCATGTCGGCCGAACGATCGCTCCCCTCGCTGTTCGGCATGCTCGAGAACGTCGATGCCGTGCACGGCCTCTACTACCTGTTTCTGCACGGCTGGATCGACCTGTTCGGTGCGTCCGAGCTCGCCACCCGGCTGCCGAGCGCGATCGCGATCGGCGTCGCGGCTGCGGGAACGGTGGTTCTGGCGCGATTCTTCATGGGGTCTCGGGTTGCCATCGCCGGCGGACTGGTCTTCGCGATCATTCCGCGGGTGACCTATATGGGCTCCGAGGCGCGATCCACCGCCATCGCCACGGCCATCGGGGTCTGGCTGACCGTGCTTCTCGTGCACGCTGTCCGAAGCAGCGCCGGGAGTCGGCGCCGGCAGATCCTGCTCTGGGGTTCCTATTCCGTGCTGCTCGCGCTCGGCATCTACGTCTTCCTGTTCCTGGCGCTGCTGCTGCCGGTACACGCGGTGGCGGTCCTCGTTCTTGGCGGCCGGCATCCGCTGTGGCGCAGCGTTTTCTTCTGGGTCGGCGCAAGCGCGATCGGGCTGCTGCTGGCCGCCCCGATAGTGCTGGCGGGCTCAGCGCAGCGGGAACAAATCGCGTTCATCGGCCGACGACCCCAGGTCAGCGTGAGCGAAGCGGCCGTCACGCAGTGGTTCGACACCATTCCGGTGGCGATCATGGCCTGGTCGCTCATTCTCGTGGCTGTGATCGCGGTATTCCTGCGCCGCCCCGGCAGGCCTCTTTCGGCCGGCCTGCCGCGCCGCACGGGACTGACAATTTTTCTGGCCTGGATGCTGGTGCCGAGCGCGATTCTGCTCATCGGCACCCACCTGATCGCGCCGATGTATTCGTTGCGCTACCTCTCGCTCTGCGCCCCGGCGGTGGGCATTGTGATCGCCGTGGGCGTGGCGGCACTGGCCAGCAATTGGTTGCGCGTCGCGAGTGTCCTGGCCCTCGTGGCCGTGATCGTGCCCGCCTATGCGGTGCAACGCGGTAACTACGGCAAGAATGAGGGCAGTGACTGGCGCCAGGCAGCCGACATCATCGCCGCCCGGGCAACGCCGGACGACGGCGTGGTCTTCGACCAGAGCGTGCGCCCGTCACGCCTGCCCCGGCTAGCTATGCATCTCTACCCCAACGCTTTCGCCGGACTGCGCGACGTGACCCTGACCCGCCCGTACGCTGACACGACCTGGCTGTGGGACGAGGTCGCACCTCTGACCGACGTGCTGCCGAGCGTAGTGAACCTCAACACGGTGTGGCTGCTGCAATACTCGGGGAGTGCAGATTCGCGGAAAGAAACGGATGTCCACACGCTTCAACTCCAGGGTTTCCGCGTCGCCGACACGACACTGGTCAACCGCACCCGCATCATCGAAATGACGAGGTAACGTCGTGCCCACCACCACCAACACGCTGGTACTCGTACCGACCTATAACGAGGCCGAAAACATCGCCTCGATCGTGGATCGACTGCGCTCCAGCGTGCCCGAGGTGCACATTTTGGTCGTCGACGACGCTTCGCCCGACGGCACCGGCACCCTCGCCGACGCGATCGCGGCTCGGGATTCCAGCGTTCACGTGCTGCACCGCACCGAGAAGACCGGCCTCGGCGCGGCGTACCTCGACGGCTTCGGCTGGGGCCTCGGCCGCGGCTATACCCGGTTGGTGCAGCTCGACGCGGACGGCTCCCACCTGCCGGAGCAACTCGCCACGCTGCTCGATGCCGCCGTCACGGCTGACGTCGTGATGGGCTCACGCTGGGTTCCCGGCGGGGCCATCGAGAATTGGCCCTGGCACCGGCGCGCACTCTCCCGCGGCGGCTCCTGGTATTCCCGTCTGCTGCTGCGGCTGCCGCAGCGCGACGCCACCGGCGGTTACCGGGTTTACTCGGCCAGGGCACTCGAGCGTATGGACCTCTCGAGCGTCGACAGCCTCGGCTACTGCTTTCAGATTGAGATGCTGCTGCACGCGGTGCGCGCCAACCTGCGCGTCGTCGAGGTGCCGATCACCTTCGTCGAGCGGGTACGCGGATCGTCGAAGATGAGTCCACGCATCGCCATCGAGGCGATGGCTCGGGTCACTCTGTGGGGCGTGACCGGAATGGGCATCAGCCGGTCCGGCGCGCGGGAGGCCGCCGCGGCCGCACGCGGAGCCTGAATCGGAAACATTTCGGGTGTTTGAGTCAATTTGACTATATGATGGATCCAGCAGTTAAAGTCACACTGACCTTTACGACTGGATCCCCGTGCTGGAGCACCACCTGACCGAGAAGAGTCTGCTGGAACGCGGCAGCGCGCAGGCGACCCTGGCGGTTTCGACCGTGATCTTCGCCCTGCGCCCCGACGACGAGTCGGGCCTGAAGACACTCTGGCTCCCGCTCGTGCGCCGCACCCGCGACCCGCACCGAGATCTCTGGGCGCTGCCCGGCGGATGGCTGCCGGCCGACGAAGAGCTCGCAGCCGCTGCCGGTCGCACCCTGCGCGAAACCACGGACCTGTCGCCGCGCTACCTGGAGCAGTTGTACACGTTCGGCGATATCGACCGCTCCCCCGGCCTTCGCGTGGTCTCCGTCGTGTACTGGGCGCTGGTGCGTTCGGAGGTCGCGGAGCGAGCATCCGTTGGTGAAAACGTTCGTTGGTTTGCCGCGGACCAGCTGCCGCCGCTGGCGTTCGACCACAACCGCATCGTGGAATACGCCCTCTGGCGGCTGCGCACGAAGGTCGAATACGCCCGCATCGCGCACGCCTTTCTCGGCGACACTTTCACCCTCGCCCAGCTGCGCGACGTGCACGAGGCCGTGCTTCAGAAGGCGCTCGACCCGGCCAACTTTCGTCGCTCGATGGAGTCGAGCGGCACCCTGATCAGCACCGATCAGCACGTGGCGGGTGCCCGCCACCGGCCCGCACGGCTTTACCGGTACGACGATCGGGCCAACGAGCACGACCCGCCGGGACCAACCCGCTAACTCCCCCCACCCCTCTTCATTCTCAAGGAGCACGACCATGACTATTCCTTCGGTCGAGACCACCATTCGTCTCATCGGCACCGGCAAAGCCGCCGGCAGCACGTGCAGTCCCGATCTGGCGACTGCGCCGTGGGAATTCGACGCCGGCACCCCCGGTTATGGCCCCGGCTCCTCGATGGGCGACGTGATTCCGGCCGGATCCCCCCGTCAGGGCGCCCTGCCGGAGCGCTACCGCACCGCCTCACCCGAGGAACTCAGCGCCCGCATCGTCGAGGCCAAGAACGTGCTCGGCGACTCGGTCGTGATTCTCGGCCATTTCTACCAGCGCGATGAGGTGCTGCGGCACGCCGATTTTGTGGGCGACAGCTTTCAGCTCGCCCAGGCCACGCAGAGCCGCCCCGACGCGGCCGCGATCGTATTCTGCGGCGTGCACTTCATGGCTGAAACCGCCGACCTACTCTCCGGGCCCGATCAGGCCGTGATTCTGCCGAACCTGGCTGCCGGCTGCTCCATGGCAGACATGGCCGACATCGACTCGGTCACCGAGTGCTGGGAACAGCTCGAGGAGCTGTACGGCATCGGGGCGGATGCCTCCGGCCGGGTTCCGGTGATTCCGGTCACCTACATGAATTCCTCCGCCGCGCTCAAGGGCTTCTGCGGCGAGCACGGCGGCATCGTCTGCACCTCGTCGAACGCCAAGACCGTGCTGGAGTGGGCGTTCGAGCGCGGCCAGCGCGTTTTGTTCTTCCCAGACCAGCACCTCGGTCGCAACACCGCCAAGGCCATGGGCGTGCCCCTGGAGCAGATGCCGATGTGGAACCCGACCAAACCGCTCGGCGGCAACACGGCTGCCGAACTCGACGAAGCCCGGGTCGTGCTCTGGCACGGTTTCTGCAGCGTGCACCGCCGCTTCACCGTGCCGCAGATCGACGCCGCCCGCGCCGATCACCCCGGCGTGCGGGTCTTGGTGCACCCGGAATGCCCGATGGCGGTCGTCGACGCTGCCGACTCGGCCGGTTCCACCGACTTCATCGCGAAAGCCATCGCCGCGGCCCCCGCCGGCACGACCTTCGCGATCGGCACCGAGATCAACCTCGTGAACCGGCTGGCTGCCCAGCACCCCGAGCACGAGATTTTCTGCCTCGACCCGGTGATCTGCCCCTGCTCCACCATGTACCGCATCCACGCTGGCTACCTGGCCTGGGTGCTCGAAGCGCTCGTCGGCGGCGGCGAGGCACCGGGCGAAGTTCTCAACCAGATCACGGTGGCCTCCGATGTCGCCGGTAACGCCCGGGTGGCCCTCGAGCGGATGCTGGCGGCCCGGCCGCCGGTTCTGGTCGGCGCCTGATGTCATCCGTTCTCGTCATCGGGAGCGGCCTCGGCGGCCTGCTGGCCGCTGTGCGCGCAGCGGATGCCGGGCACCGCGTGGTGCTCGTCACCAAGTCGGTGCTGCCGGAGAGTAATACCCGGTACGCGCAGGGCGGCATCGCCGCTGCCCTGTTTCGTGACGACTCGGTGGACGCCCACGCGCTCGACACGCTGCGCGCCGGCGCCGGACTGTGCGACCCGGCTGCGGTGCGAGTGCTCTGCGAAGAGGGACCGGCGCGGGTGCGCGACCTCATTCGGTTCGGCGTGGACTTCGACCGCGACGAATCCGGGGTGGCTCGCGGACTGGAAGCTGCACACTCGCGCTCCCGGGTCGTGCACGCCGGCGGTGACGCCACCGGCGCCGCGGTCGAAGCGGCGCTCGTCGCGACCGTTCGGCGCCGGGCCGCGATCGAGGTATGGGAACACACCATGCTGGTCGACCTGCTGGTCGACGACGCCGGCGCAGCGAGCGGCGCCCGGGTACTCGGCCCCGACGGCGTGCAGCGCTCGCTCGAAGCCGACGCCGTGATTCTCGCCACCGGCGGTGCCGGCGCCCTTTATACGCACACCACCAACCCCGCGGTCGCCACCGGGGACGGCGTGGCGGCGGCGTGGCGGGCCGGGGCATCCGTTACCGATCTGGAGTTCTACCAGTTTCACCCCACCGCCCTCGCGGTGCCCGGCACGCCGCTCGTCTCGGAGGCGGTGCGCGGTGAAGGCGCCGTGCTCAGAAATCAGCTCGGCGAGCGCTTCATGCTGGCCGAGCACCCCGACGCCGAACTCGCCCCACGCGACGTCGTCGCCCGGGCCATCGCCCGCCAGATGGAACGGCAGGGCGGCGCCCCGGTGTTGTTCGACGCGACCGCGCTCGGCCGCGAGCTGCTCGAAAACCGGTTCCCCACTATCACTGCCGCCTGCCGTGCCGCGGGCCTGGACTGGGCGGTCGAAGCCATTCCGGTGGCCCCGGCCGCGCACTACTGGATGGGCGGCGTCGAAACGGATACCTGGGCTCGCACCACCCGGCCCGGCCTGTTCGCCGTCGGCGAGGTTGCCCGCACCGGGGCGCACGGTGCCAACCGGCTCGCCTCCAACTCGCTGCTCGAGGCCGCCGTCTTCGCCGACCGCGCGGTGCGCGCGCTGGACCAGTCCTGGCCCACCGGCTCGGAAGGTCACGCCCACTCGCCGGTCTCTGCCTTCTCACACCATTTCGACAAGGCGATCCGCTCTGCGGATCTCTCCCACCCGTCGGTCGAGCCCGTCGAGACCGCCATAGGATCACCGTCAGCCGATCGAGCAACGCTGGTCGACCGCGTAACACTCCAGCAACTCCTCTGGCACTCCGCCGGGGTCCACCGCTCCGGCGCCGGCCTGGCCGCAGCCGCCGCCAACCTCGCCGAGTGGACAGCCCCCGACCCCGCCAGCACCGCGGTCGCCGCCCTCGAAGACCGCAACCTGCTCGACCTTGGCCGCCTGCTCGTGACCGCCGCCCTCGCCCGCGAGGAGTCGCGCGGCGCGCACTACCGCTCCGACTTCGCCGAGACCCGGCCCGAATTGGCCCGCTCAGTCTCGCAAGCACGCAGCTCCCAGTCACGCCCGCAATCACTCGAACTCGTTCCGGCCCAGGAGGCCATCGCATGCTGAGCAATCACTCCATCAACGTTGTCGTGCAAGCCGCCCTCGACGAAGACGCCCCCTGGGGCGACCTCACCTCGGCCGTGCTCATCCCCGAGGATGCCGTCGCGACGGCCAGGCTCGAAGCCCGCGAACCCGGCGTGTACAGCGGCAGTGCCGTGTTCACCGCCGCCTTCGCCCTCACCGACCCCCGCATCGAGGTACGCCAGTTCGTCGCCGACGGTGACCACTTCGTCGCCGGCGCCACGCTGGCCGAGGTGACCGGCCCGGCCCGCGGCATCCTGCAGGCTGAACGTATCGGGCTCAACTTCGTGCAGCGGATGAGCGGAATCGCCACCCTGACCGCCCGGTACGTCGCCGAGACGGCCGGCACCAAGGCCCGCATCGTCGACACCCGCAAGACCACGCCGGGCCTCCGCGCCCTGGAACGCGCGGCCGTGCGCGACGGCGGCGGCCACAACCACCGGTTCAGCCTGTCCGACACGGTGATGGCCAAGGACAACCACCTCGCCATCCTCGCCGCCGGGCCGCTCGGCCTCACCGAGGCACTGCGTGCCGTTCGCGCTCGTCTCTCGCACACCACCCACTTCGAGGTAGAGGTCGACCGGCTGGACCAGATCGAAGGCGTGCTCGCTGCGGGCATCGACACGATCATGCTCGACAATTTCAGCCCGGAAGACCTGCGTACGGGCGTGCAGCAGGTCGCCGGTCGCGCCATCGTCGAAGCCAGCGGCGGAGTATCGCTCGAGACCGTACGCGACATTGCGGCATCCGGTGTCGATGTCATCTCGGTCGGAGCACTCACGCACAGCGTGCACTCGCTCGACCTCGGCCTCGACGTGGCCATTCGGGTGAACACGCCGGCTGGGTTTGCTCTCTGACCCATGATTTACCTGGATAACGCCGCGACGACCCCGGTGCGCCGCGAGGCCCTCGAGGCCATGTGGCCGCACCTCACAAGCGGCTTCGGCAATCCATCGAGCCACCACCAGGTCGGTGAGGCCGCCGCTGCCGCCCTGCTGGAGGCGCGCCGCAGCGTCGCCGCCTCGCTCGGCTGCCGGCCCGGCGAGGTCACGTTCACCAGCGGCGGCACCGAAAGCGACAATCTCGCGATCAAGGGCGTTGCCCTCGGCGCCCCGCGCGGCCGCCACATCGTGACCACTCCGATCGAGCACGAGGCTGTGCTCGACTCCTGCGACTACCTGCGGCGGCTGCACGGTTTCGAGATCACCCTGCTACCAGTGGATGCCGCCGGCCGCGTCGACCCCGCCGACCTGGCCCGCGCGCTCCGTTCCGACACGACCCTGGTCTCGGTGCACTACGCCAATAATGAGGTCGGTACCGTGCAGCCCGTGGCCGAACTGGCCGCTGTCGCGCAGGGTGTGCCGTTCCACACCGACGCGGTGCAGGCCGGCGGTTGGCTCGACCTGAACGTGACCACACTCGGCGTGGACGCGCTGAGCCTCTCCGGCCACAAGCTCGGCGCTCCCCCCGGCATCGGCGCGGTTTTTCTGCGCGGACGCCTTCCGATCGAACCGCTGCTGCACGGCGGCGGCCAGGAGCGCGGCAAACGCAGCGGCACCGAGAACGTCGCCGGAGCGGTCGCCCTCGCCGTCGCCCTGCGCCTGGCCGGTGAGGAGCGCGTACTCGCCGCCGCCCGCACCAGCACTCTTCGCGACGAGTTCATCAGCACCGTGCTGCGCGACACGCCCTCGGCCCGGCTCACCGGCCACGCCACTGAACGGCTGCCGGGCACCGCGTCGTTCGTATTCCCGGGCACGAGCGGCGAGGCGGTGCTGCTCGAGCTTGAGCAGCACGGCATTGTCTGTTCGAGTGGGTCCGCCTGCGCGGCCGGCAGCAGCGAGCCCTCGCACGTTCTCACGGCCATGGGCCTCACGGCCGAGGTCGCTCACACTGCGGTGCGGTTCGCGCTGGGTGTTGGCACGAGCGCGGCGGACGCGGTCGAGGCGGCGGCATCCGTTCGTGCAGCGGTCGCTGCGGTCGCCAGCCTCGGTGCCTGACCCGCCTCCTGACAGCGTCGCTATGACCTGATAATGTCATGACAACTAGCCAAAGCTCTTGGCTTGTCAGTGAGGTGTCAGGTGAGCGCGCAGGAAGAAAACGTCCTCCCTATGGGAATGTTCATGGATCTGGAGCGATCCGGGCCGATTCCCCTGTACTTTCAGGTTTCGCAGCGCATCGAAAAGGCCATCCTGAGCGGTGAACTGCCCGCCGGGTCACGGCTCGAGAACGAGGTCGCGCTCGGCCAGCGACTGGGCCTCAGCCGGCCCACCGTGCGCCGCGCCATCCAGGAAATCGTCGACAAGGGTCTGCTGGTACGTCGCCGCGGCATCGGCACCCAGGTCGTGCACGGCCAGGTCACCCGCAGAGTCGAGCTGACCAGCCTCTACGACGACCTCACCAACACGCACAAGGTGCCGTCCACCCACCTGCTCACGCTCGAATCCCAGCCAGCGGATGCGAAAACCGCCGAGCGTCTCGGCGTCGACGAGGGCAGCCCCACGTTGCACCTGCGCCGCGTGCGCCTGGCCGACGACGTGCCCGTCGCCGTAATGGAAAACTGGCTCCCAGCGGAATTCATCGGTATCGAGCCCACTGATCTCGTCGCCCACGGCCTCTACCAGGTGCTGCGTTCACGCGGCGTGACGATGCGGGTGGCCCGCCAGCACATCGGCGCCCGCAAGTCCACCGCCGAAGAGTCAGCGCTACTGGAGATCGAGAAGAGCTCAGCCCTGCTCACGATGGACCGCACGGCCTTCGATAATTCGGGCCGCGCCGTTGAGTTCGGGCAGCACTGCTACCGCCCCGACCTCTACTCCTTCGAAGTGACCCTGGTCGAAAAATAGCCAGCGTTTCGGAAACCGTGCAACGAAGACTGGCCGCCTGACCCCCCAAGGTCAGACGGCCAGAATTCTTTGTGCAGCCAGCGTGGTTCAGGCGCGGGCGAGCTCGTGGGCGAGGGCGTCGAGTTCCGCTCCGCCAGCCATGAGCTTCGTCATCTCCTCGATGGTAATCTCGCTCTTCTTGAAGTCCCCCAGGCTGGTTCCGCGTTTGAGCAGCAGGAACCGGTCACCGACGGGATAGGCGTGGTGCGGGTTATGCGTGATGAATACCACGCCAAGGCCGCGGTCGCGCGCCTGGGCGATGTATTTCAGCACAACGCCGGCCTGCTTGACGCCCAGAGCCGAGGTCGGCTCGTCGAGGATAACGACCTTCGCGCCGAAGTACACGGCTCGGGCGATGGCCACCGACTGGCGCTCACCACCCGACAGGGTGCCGATGGGCTGGTCGACGTCGCGCAGGTCGATGCCCATCTTGGCCAGCTCTTCCTTGGTGATCCGGCGCATCCCCTTGACGTCCAGCTGGCTGAACGGACCAAAACCTCGGGTCAGCTCGGAGCCCAAAAAGAAGTTGCGCCAGACCGGCATGAGCGGAACTACGGCCAGGTCCTGATACACCGTCGCGATGCCCAGATCCAGGGCTTCACGCGGGCTGCCGAAGGTGCGCTCGACCCCATAAGCGAGGAGCTTGCCGTGGGTGTACGCGTGGGCCCCGGACAGAATCTTGATGAACGTGGACTTGCCGGCACCGTTGTCCCCAAGAACGCAGAGGACCTCACCGACACCGACCGAGGCCGACACACCCTGCAGCGCCAGAATGGAACCATAGGTCTTGCCGATGTCCCGAACTTCAAGAATCGGCGGGTCAGCGGATGCCTGTGCGTCTGTCATGAGCGAACTCCTGCCTGGCGGCGTACATAGAGGTTGACGAGTACGGCAAGCAGCAGCATGCCACCGAGGAACGCTTTGAGCCAGTTATTGTCCCACTGCGCGAACACGATGCCCTGCAGGGTCATGCCGTAGATCAGGGCACCCAGAGCGGCACCGATGGCCGATCCGTAGCCGCCGGTCAGCAGGCAACCGCCAACAACAGCGCAGATGATGTAGATGAACTCCTGGCCGATGCCGGTCGTGGCCTGCACCGTTGACACGTCGAACAGCTGGAGCATTCCGACGAGCCAACCAGCGCCAGCCGTGGTCATGAAGAGGCCCATTTTGACCTTCATGACCGGCACGCCCACCTGGCGCGAGCTGGTGATCTGGCCACCGACCGCGAAGATCCAGTTTCCCGAGCGGGTACGAAGCAGAATCCAGGTGGCCAGCGCGGTTAGGGCGATCCACCAGACGATGGAGATTTTCACGTCCATGCCAAGGAGTGCGAACGAGGAACCGAAGAATACCTTGACGGCATCGAAGCCGGGTACGGCGCTCATGCCCTGAATGGAGACCGTACCGGTGATGATCTTGGTGACCGCCAGGTTCACCCCCTGCAGAATGAAGAAGGTGGCGAGGGTGACGATGAAGCTCGGCAGCCCGGTCTTCATGACCACGAAGGCGTTCGCCGCACCGATTGCCAGTGCGATCGCCAAGGCGATCACGAGGGCGAGCCAGATGTTGACGCCCCACTCGGTCGTGACGATTCCGACGATGAGTCCGGTCGTACCGACCATGGCCCCGGCGGAGAGGTCGAACTCCCCGCCGATCATGAGCAGGGCCACGGCGACGGCCATGATGCCGAACAGTGATGCGGAGTAGAGCCAGGTGGCCACGCCGGCAGGAGTCAGAAAGGCCTGGGTCGAGACCGAGAAAAAGATGAAGATGGCGAGGGCGGCCACCGCCGCGCCGACCTCGGGTCGGCGCAGCAGCGTGATGATCAGACCGGCGGGCTTAATCCGTTCGTCGGTAACCGCGGGTGCGGTACGGGTCATCGCGTTCCATTCTTCGCGAACTTCGCGACCTGCTCCGCGTTGTCCTTGGTGACGAAGCCGGGGCCGGAGTAGACCGGCATGCCGCCACCGACGACGTCGCCATTGCGAGCCTGCAGGGTGAGGAAGGTCACCGGCAGGTAGCCCTGGGAGTACGGCTGCTGGTCAACGGCGAACAGAATCTTGCCGTCGAGGATGAGCTGGGTGACGTCGGAGGACACGTCGAAGGTCGCGAGTTTCGCCGAACTGGCCGCTTCTTCGATCGCCTGGCTGGCCGCTACAGCGATACCCGGGTTCAGGGTGAGGACGCCATCGATGGACGGGTCAGCCAGAAGGCTGCTCTTGATCGTGTTCTGGGCGTCGGCGACGTTCGCGACGTCGACCTGAACGTTGGTGACGCTGCCGCCGAGGGTGTCAGCTGCGCCCTTGCAGCGTTCTTCCAGTCCGGTGTTGCCGGCCTCGTGAATGACGCAGATGACGTTACTGACATCGGCAGCGGCGAGCTGCTCGCCCGCACCCTGACCGGCGATGAACTCGCTCTGACCGACGTGGGTCTGGGCACCGAATTCCCGGGACTGTTCCAGGCCGGAGTTGATCGTGATCACCGGGATACCGGCGGCGACGGCCTTTTCGACGGCGTTCTTGACGCCGTCCGGGTTGGCCATCGAGACGATCAGACCGTCGGGGTGAGTCGCAACGGCGGCGTCGATGAGCTGGCTTTGCTTGACCGGGTCACCATCGCCCTGGTAGGTGACAGTGGCGCCGAGGTCTTTTCCGGCCTGCTCCGCACCACTCTTGACGACGTCCCAGAAGGTGTCTCCCGGGGAGCCGTGGGTTACGACGGCGATCGTGACCGGGTCGCCCGAGGCCGCAGCGTCGGTGGTGGCTGCCGTGTTCGTTGTGGACGTGCAACCGGTGAGGGCGAGCGGCAGGACGACGAGCGCCGCCATCCAGCGAGATTTGAGCTTCATAAGTGGATCCTCCATTGGATACATTGTGACTGAGGCGGTGCCGTGTGTGGTGCGGATTGTGATGTCGGTCGTGAAGAGTCTTAGGGAGTCGCCAAACCGGCGATGAAATCGATGCTGGTGCGCACATCCGCGAGTGGGCCCTGGCCCTCTGCCGGGTTCTCGGTCAGGATCGTGTCCTGCTCGAGCACGTAGTAGCCCGCATAGCCGGCCCCTTCGAGGAAGGTGACAATTGCCCGGATGTCAATGTCACCGGTACCGAGCGGTGTGTACAGGCCCTGGCGCACCGCATCGGTGTAGGTGAGTTCCTTGCGCTGCACCTTCTCGGCCAGGGCTCGGCGCACGTCTTTGAGGTGCACGTGGCTGATCCGAGTGGCGTTGTCGCGGGCCAGTTCGACCGGGTCGGTCCCGCCGATGAGCAGGTGTCCGGTGTCGAGGCACAGCCCGATCTGTGAGCCGTTCAATACCCGCTCGACGTCATGGCTCGATTCGATCATTGTTCCGACGTGGGGGTGAATCGAGGCCACCACGCCGCGGGCGGCCGCGGTCTGCACGAGCCGATCGAGGTTGGCGAGAAGTGTGTCCCATTCCTGCTCGCTCAGCGTCGGGCGGGAGTCGTAGCCGACCTGACCGGTGTCGGCCGAGAGAACGAGGCGGGTCGCCCCCGCTGCCAGAAACGAGTCGAGTTCGGCCTCGATAGCCGGAACCGGGTCGTTTCCCGCGTCGTGCAGCACAATCGGAACGAAACCACCGACGGCCTTCAGACCGGCAGCCGCCAAGGTTTCGGCCTTGTCGATCGGACCAGACGGAAGAAAACCCTCGGGACCGAATTCGGTGGCCACGACGCCCAGGTCGCGCATCTCACCGAGAACACGCTCAGGCGCGAGCTGAAACCCCCAGTCGGGAACCTCGCAGACCCCCCAGGAAATCGGTGCGGCAGCGATGCGGCTCAGGAGATGAACGGATGCTTCTGCCACGGTCATCGCCTGACTTCATCGAGGCGCACCAGGCGTCCCTCGGCACGGGACAGTTCGGCGGCCTCGGCGATGTACAGCGCTTCCAGTGCATCCCGAGGGGTGCACGGGCTGACGGTCTCGCCCGCGGCGACGGTGACGAATCGGGCCAGCTCCGCAGCGTAGGCGGAAGCGAACCGCTCCTGAAAGTTGGGCCAGGCAGACTCTCTGGGAAAGCTGACGCCCGGCTCTGCACTGGTCAGCGGAACGCGCTCGTCGATTCCGACCGAACGGTTTCCGAGGCTTCCGGACAGTTCCATGCGCACGTCGTAGCCGGCACCGTTGTAACGTGAACCCTGCACGGTAACCAGGGTTCCGTCATCGAGTGTCAGCAGAGCAGCGGATTCGTCAACGTCACCGGCATCACCGAAGAAGGAGGCGCCGCGGTTGGCACCGGTCGCGAAGACCGTAGCGACCTCGCGGCCGGTGACCCAGCGCAGAATGTCAAAGTCGTGAATGTGGCAGTCGCGGTAAATTCCTCCGCTGGTGGGAATGTACTCGGCCGGGGGCGGCGTCGGGTCGCAGGTCAGCACGTGCATCCGTCGCAGTTCGCCGATGTCACCGTTCTGCAGGGCGCGCTTGGCCTCGGTGTAGCCGGCGTCGAAACGGCGCTGGAACCCGATCTGAACGGGAATGTCGTGACGCTCGACCTCCTCGACGAGCGCGATACTCGAGCTGAGATTCTCGGCGAGGGGCTTCTCGCAAAACGTCGGGATGCCGGCGCGCACGGCCCGCACGATGAGCTCGGCATGGGCCGAGGTCGGCGCGGCAATGACGATGCCGTCTGGCTTCGAGGCGAACGCCTCGTCGATCGTGGCGGAGGCCGAGCCGACCGAGGCCGCCGCGGACGCAGCGCGGGCCGGATCGAGATCCGCGATCAGCAGGTCGGTGACTCCGGCCTGCGCCTTCAACGTGCCGACGTGAGAGAGCCCGATCCTGCCGGCTCCCAGAACTACGAATCGCACTTTATAGCCTCCACATTAAGTTTGTTTTAATGTCCTAATGTTGTTGCTTTTGACCACGGTATACGCTTGCCAAGCGGTCGTCAAGGCTTTGTCTTAACATACTTACAAATCTTGGTCGGATGAGCTAGGACCCCAGATAGGGGCGTTGATTCTCACGTTGCGCCACATAATCACGGCGCGCCTGCGTCGTGCTGTCCAGGACCGACACCTCGGCCACAGGAACGTCCCACCAGCTCTCCGTGTCCGGTGAGAACAGCAGGGGGTCACTGTTGACATGAATGAGCGTCGCTGTCACGGAGGCCTTCGCCCTGGCCACGGCCGCGGCCAGATCAGCGATGGCGTCTGGCCCGGGCTCGACCCTGATCACTGAAATACCCAGGCTGGCCGCGTTGGCCGCCAGGTCGATCGGCAGCGTCGCATCCGTTTCAAAGTTGTTGTGGGCCGTGTCGCGAAAACGATACTGCGTGCCGTACCGTTGCGACCCCACGGTGTCACTCAGATGACCGATCGAGGCGTAGCCGTGGTTCTGCACCAGCACGATGATGACTTTGACGCCCTCAGCCACCGCCGACACGATCTCGGTGTGCATCATGAGGTACGAGCCGTCGCCGACCATGACGATCGCGTCACGGTCGGGGGCAGCCCGGCGCACGCCGATGCCCCCGGCGATCTCGTAGCCCATGCAGGAGAAGCCGTATTCAACGTGGTAGCCGAGTTCATTTCGCACCCGCCACAGCTTGTGCAGGTCGCCGGGCAGCGAGCCGGCCGCGCAGACGACCACGTCGCGCGGGTCTGCGGCGTGCTGCACCGCGCCGATGATTTCCGACTGGGCCGGCAACGGCCGACCACTCGGGGTGACGGCCTCGTCGACCACCGCGTTCCACTCCGCTTTCTCCAAGCGGATGCGATCGGCAAATTCGGCGTCGACCCGGTAGCGATCGAGACCCTCGGTGAGTTCCAGCAGCGCTTCCCGGGCATCCGCTACCACCGCGATGGCTGCGCCATGCTTAATCGCGTCGAAGGACGCCACGTTGATGTTGACGAAGCGCACGCCGGGATGCTGGAACGCGGTGCGGCTGCCGGTAGTAAAGTCACTGTACCGAGTGCCGATTCCGATGATGAGGTCGGCGTCCCGGGCGATGCGGTTGGCGGCTGTCGTTCCGGTGGCGCCCACGGCGCCGAGGCTCTGCGGGTGGTCCCAGACGAGGGAACCGACGCCGGCCTGCGAGGTGCCAACCGGAATGCCGGTGTGCAGGGCGAAGGCGGCGAGCGCCGCTGCGGCGTCGGAGTAGATGACGCCGCCGCCGGCCACGATCATGGGGCGCTTGGCCTCACGGATGGCGCGCACGACCTGGTCGATGACGCCCCGATCCGGCCGGGGGCGACGGATGCGCCACTCCCGATCAGCGAGAAACTCCACCGGCACGTCCAGAGCCTGTGCCTGCACGTCCTCGGGGAGGCACAGCGTGACGGCGCCGGTTTCTACGGGGTCCGTCAGCACCCGCAGGGCGCCGATCGCGGCCGAGAAAAGCTGTTCGGGGCGCTGCACCCGGTCGAAGAAGCGCGACAGCGGTTTGAAGGCATCATTCACGCTGATGCTCGCGTCGTGCGGCAGTTCCAACTGCTGCAGCACCGGGTCGGCCACCCGGGTGGCGAAGGTGTCGGACGGCAGCAGCAGCACGGGCAGCCGGTTGATCGTGGCAAGGGCGGCCCCGGTCAGCATATTGGTGGCACCGGGGCCGACCGAGGCGGTGCAGGCAAAGGTCGACCGACGTCGGCGCATCCGGGCGAAAGCCACCGATTCGTGCACCATTCCCTGCTCGTTGCGCGCTTGATGATACGGCATGAGGGTTGGGTCGTCCACGGACAGCTGCTTGAGGGCCTGGCCGATGCCGGCGACGTTTCCGTGACCGAAGATGCCGAAGGTTCCCACGATCGTTCGCTCCCGCACGTCGCCATCAACGGTGTACTGGTGCGCTAGAAACTCGATGAGGGCCTGGCTGACTGTCATGCGACGAGTAGTCACTGCGTTGTGTCCTTTCGGTGGTACCTGTGGAAGTCAGGAAGTGTAGGGAAGTCGGGAATCGAACTCCTGGCCCGACCAGGTGCCCCGAATCCAGCCGTGCGCCGGATCATCGCTGATGCGCCACGAGCGGTCGGGGTCAGGGCCCGCCATCACGTTGAGGTAATAGAGGTCGTAGCCGGGCGCTGCAACGCAGGGGCCGTGCCAGCCGAAGGGCACGAGGGCAACGTCGCCGGTGTGCACTTCGGCCGAGATGTCGATATCTCCGGCTTCGGATGAATAGGTGCGCATGAGACCGAACGGGCGCGCCATCTCCGGCGCGACCTGGCCTCGGGTGACGTTGCTCTCGAAGTAGTAGATCTCCTCGAGCCTCGACTCCACGCCCTCCCGGTACTCGTCGTGCTTGTGCGGCGGGTAACTCGACCAGTTCTCGGCCGGCGTAATCACCTCACACACGATCAGCCGGTCGGCCGCGAGACTGGCCGGGGTGCCGAAGTTGTGTACCTGCCGGCTGGAGCGACCCGCCCCGCGCAACTCGATCGGGACATCCGCTTTGGGGATATAGGCCACCGGAAGCGCCTGATCGGTCGGCGCTTCGGCCACCGCGATCCGCCCAGCGCCTTCTATCGAAAGAGCCGTGCCGGTGGGCAGGTAGAGGGTGTCGGTCGGGCCGTGAAAAACGGATGCCCGTCCCGCGAGAACCTGCACCCGCGGCTCGGTCTCCCCCGCGAGGGTGTAGCGCACCGTGAACGCCCCGGCGAGGGGCACTACGATGCGTTCGACGGCCTCCGCCGCCAGCTGTGCTGAGCCACCCTCGGACACCGCGGCGACGCGGATGCCGGTGTAGCGCCATCCGCTGATTGCGGTGTCGACGACGGTTTCCCAGCCGTCACGCTCGAGGGAGCCCCGGGCATAGAACCAGTCGCGCGGGTGAGGGGCAGCGGATGGCGTTGTCATGCCGTGGCCTAGGCGTTCTGCGGGAAGCCGAGGTTGATGCCGCCGTGGCTCGGGTCGAGCCAGCGGCTGGTGATGGCCTTGCCGCGCGTGAAGAAGTGCACACCCTCTACGCCGTGCGCTTTGGTGTCGCCGAACAGTGAGTTCTTCCAGCCACCGAAGGAGAAGTACGACACGGGCACGGGGATCGGAACGTTGATGCCGATCATGCCCACCTCGATCTCGTTCTGAAAACGGCGGGCCGCGCCGCCGTCGTTGGTGAAGATGGCGGTTCCGTTGCCGAACGCTCCGGAATTGATCAGGTCGACGCCCTCTTCGTAGCTCGCAACGCGTACCACTGAGAGTACCGGTCCGAAGATCTCCTCCGTGTACGCCTTGGAGGTCACCGGCAGGGCGTCGATCAGGGTCGGGCCGAGCCAGAATCCGTTCGGGTCGCCGTTCACCTCGATGCCGCGGCCGTCGACGACGATCGTGGCGCCGTCTGTGGCGGCGATGTCGATGTAGCTGGCGACCTTGTCGCGGTGCACCTCGGTGACCAGCGGGCCCATGTCGCAGGAACGACGGCCGTCGCCGACGGTGAGGGTGTTCATGCGGGTGACGATCTTTTCGATCAGCACGTCTGCGACGGGTTCGACCGCGACGATGACACTGATGGCCATGCAGCGCTCCCCCGCGCTGCCGAAGCCGGCGTTGATGGCCGAGTCTGCGACAAGGTCAACGTCGGCGTCGGGCAGCACGAGCATGTGGTTCTTGGCTCCGCCGAGAGCCTGCACGCGCTTGCCGTGGCGTGTACCGGTCTCGTAGACATACTGGGCGATCGGGGTCGAGCCGACGAAGGAGATGGCCTTCACGTCGGGGTGCTCGAGCAGGCCGTCGACGGATTCCTTGTCACCCTGCAGCACGGTGAACACACCGTCGGGGAGTCCGGCTTCCTTGAGCAGCTTGGCCATCCAGATGGCCGCGCTCGGGTCCTTCTCGCTGGGCTTGAGGATGACGGCGTTGCCGGCCGCGAGGGCGAGCGGGAAGAACCACATCGGCACCATGGCCGGAAAGTTGAAGGGGCTAATCACGGCGACAACGCCGAGGGCCTGGGGGGTGGAGTAGACGTCGACACCGGTAGAGACATTCTCGGAGTAGTCGCCCTTGAGCAGGTGCGGGATGCCGCAGGCGAATTCCACGACCTCCTGGCCACGCGAGATCTCGCCGAGGGCGTCGGAGAGCACCTTGCCGTGCTCGCTCGTGATGATCTCGGCCATTTCACCCTTGCGGGCGTTCAGCAGTTCGCGAAAGCTGAACAAAACCTGCTGGCGCTTGGCGATCGACAGGTCGCGCCAAGCCGGGAAGGCGGCCTTGGCGCTCGCGATGGCGGCCGCAATCTCGGCCTGGTCCGCGAGCGACACGTTCTTGCTGACCGTGCCGAGGGCAGGATCGAAGACCGGCGCGGTGCGGCCGGAAGTTCCTGCTTGTTCTTTTCCGTCGATCCAGTGCGCAACGAGGGCCAGGTCTGTTGCTGTTGTAGGCAAAGTGAACTTCTTTCTGAACGAGAGTGGATAGGAGTTTTAGGCGCCGTGCACGAGTTCGGCAGCGGTATCGATGGCCGCCTCGACGTTGCCGTCGCTCGGGTAGAGCAGGCTGCGGCCCACAACGAGGCCGCGCACGCCGGGCAGCCCGAGGGCGTTCCGCCAGGAGTCGAACGTTTCTTCCTGTTCGCCGACCGGGTCACCGCCGAGGAGCAGGGTCGGCAGGGTGGTGGCGGCCATAACGCGAGCCATGTCGGCAACGACCGGCAGCTTCAGCCACGAGTAGGCGCTGGAGTTGCCGAGGCCCTCGGCGATGGCAATCGAGAGGATGACGGCATCCGTTGTGAGGTCGTTCTTGACGCGACCATTGGCCCAGGAGCTCATGAACGGTTCGAGCATAATGGGAATGCCGCACTTGGCCGCTTCGCTGACGGCGAGCGCTGTCGCCTCGAGGGTAGCCAGCGAGCCGGCGTCTTCGAGGTTGATCCGCACGAGGTTCTTGGCGAAGTCGAGCCGGTCGCGCTTGATTTTGTCGATGTCGTAGGCGGTGTAGCGGTCGTCCATCTCGAACGACGAACCCCAGAGCCCGCCGCGGTTCATCGAACCGACCACGATCTTGTCGTCGAGCAGACCGAGCAGGGCCAAGTCGTCGATGATGTCGGGGGTGCCCAGCACGCCGTCGACGCCCGGGCGGGAGAGCGCGGTGGCGATGCTTTCAAGCAGGTCATAGCGGTTGGCCATGGCGTTGGCATCGTTGCGCACACCGAGCGCACCGCGGGCGCGGTGGTCGGCGGCCACGATGAACAGGCGCCCGTCGCCGCGAATCAGCTCGCGGCGGGTGCGGCTGGCAAGAATTTCGCCGATGCGCTCGGGCTGCGTCGCGCGGGCATGCCGCAGGGCGTCGAAGTCCAGCGTGGTCATGCTGACAGTCCCTTCAGAATTTCTTCAACGTCCGTGGTCGTGGGCATTGCTGTCGAGCATTCGCGGCGGCCGGCCACGATGGCGCCGGCCACGTTGGCGAATTGCAGAATACGGCGCAGCGGCCAGTCCTGCAGCAGTCCGTAGCAGAGTGCCCCGCCGAAGCTGTCGCCGGCGCCGAGGCCGTTGACGACGTCGACGAAGTACGGCGGCACCTCGACGGTTTCGGTGCGCGTTTTCGCGAGCACGCCCTTGGGACCCTGCTTGACGATGGCCAGTTCGATGCCGCGTTCGAGCAGTGCGTCGGCGGCCCGAAGCGGTTCGGTCTCGCCGACGGCGACTTCACACTCTTCCTTGTTGCCGACGGCAACAGTCACCTGGCCGAGGGCGAGTGCCACCTGGGCGCTCGCCTCTTCGGGTGAGGCCCAGAACATGGTCCGGTAGTCGAGGTCGAGAATGGTTAGCGGGCTGCGACCACGAGCCTGCCAGGCCGCGAAATGAGCGGATCGGCTGGGTTCTTCGCTGAGGCCGGTGACGGTCGACCAGTAGATGCGGGCGTTCTTGATGGCGTCCAGGTCGAGTTCGTCTGCATTGATGACCAGGTCGGGAGCTTTGGGTGCCCGATAGAAATAGAGGGGAAAGTCGTCGGGCGGAAAGATCTCGCAGAACACGACCGGCGTGTTCAGGTCGGGCACGCCGGAGACGAACTCGTCGCTCACGCCGAGGCGGCGGAGCTCCTGGTGAATGTAATTGCCGAAGGGGTCGTTTCCGGTGCGGGTGATCACCGCTGAGTTCAGTCCGTGGCGCGCAGCCGCGACGGCGACGTTGGTGGCGCTGCCCCCGAGGTACTTGCCGAAGGTCGAGACATCTTCGAGGCCGACACCGTCCTGCAACGGGTAGATATCAACGCCGACGCGGCCGATCGTGAGCACGTCGTGGGGGGATCGCGGTGAAGTCGTCATACGCCGATGTACAACTTTCTGAACTAGAAGTGGTCGGCTTGTCGCCGTTCCTCCACAGTAGCGCCCATTGAGCTTAATGTCATGACATATTCACAATAAGTTTTTCAGAGCCAGCGCGGTGCCGCCGGAACGGGTGTCTCAGCTGAAGAAATGCTCCGCGTCGTTCGCCCCGTCGCCCAGCCCGTGAGGTTGGCGAGACTCCCGGAGACAACGCTCGCAGCGTCGTCATCACCGATGGTTGTCGCGTAGGGTGCAGCGACGACTAAACGGATGCTGCCCGCCGGCCACAAAGGTGGTGGCTGCTCGCGCATCGGCCAGCTCGGTGTCGATGGCCATGGTCGCGTCATTGCTCATGACGGCAACGCTACGGCACTGCCACGGATAAGGAGACCGGCACGAAAAAGCCCCCGGAACCAAGGGTTCCGGGGGCATCTGTTGCGGGGGCAGGATTTGAACCTACGACCTCTGGGTTATGAGCCCAGCGAGCTACCGAACTGCTCCACCCCGCGCTACAAGAACAAATTTAGCACACCCTGAAAGCACGGTTGACCACTTTGGGTTGATATCGCCAATTGGGCACCGAATCTGCATCTCTAATGGCATCAAACACCATGGAATGGCTCGCCGCAAGGAAAATATTCAAAAGCCCCCTCCCGCGGCGCAGCGCACAAAGGCCGCAAGCCCCCACCCGAGACGGGTGAGGGCTTGCGTCCGGTTGTTCGGGGTCGAACTACTCGCCGAGCAGGGCGAGCATGCTCGCGATCGTCTGGGAGAGCTTGGCGTCCGCCGTGCCGTAGTCGGCGAAGTTGCCGGCGGCGAGTGCGGTTGCCTTGTCGGCAATCGCGGTCTTGGCGACGGCGAGCAGCGACTTGAGTTCAGCATCCGTTGCCGGATCACCGGTCGAGGTGCTGGGCACGTCCGTGCCCGTGGCCGGCGTCTCACCGGTCGCACCACCCGTGGCAGCCGTGTCCGGTACGGCCGTGTCACCGGCCGTCGCACCAGAGTCGCCGCCGAACAATACGTCGAGGGCACCGTTCAGGGTATCTTCGAATGCGATCTGATCACCAAAGGCCACGAGCACCTTCTGCAGCAGCGGGTAGCTGGTCTCACCCGTTGACTTCACGTAGACCGGCTGCACGTAGAGCAGTCCGCCACCGACCGGGAGGGTTAGCAGGTTACCGTTCAGCACGGTCGACGATCCCTGCCGCAGCAGGTTGAGCTCGGTCGAGACGGTCGGGTCGGCGTTGAAGACGTTCTGCACCTGGCCGGGACCGGGCACGGTGCCGTCCTTGGGCAGGTTGAGGAGTCTCAGCTGGCCATAACCATCCGCTCTGACACCGTCTACTGATCCAGCGTCGGCGTCCACGGCGAGGTAGCCGTAGAGCACGTTACGACTGGATTCACCGGTCGCTTCCGGCTGGAAAGTGGAGTACATCGAGAACGACGGCTTGTCCGATCCGGGTACCTGCATGGTGAGGTAGTACGGCGGCTGCAGGGTGGGGTTGGTCGCGGGCGAGTCGGGGTCGTTCGGCGAGATCCACGCGTCGTCCTTGGAGTAGAACGAACCCGGATCGGTGACGTGATACTGGCCGAGGATGGCCCGCTGCACCTTAAACAGGTCGGCTGGGTAGCGCACGTGGCTCATCAGGTCGCCGCTCATCTCGCTCATGGGCTTGAGCGTGGAGGGGAAGATCTTCTGCCAGGTCTGCAGCAGCGGCTCGGTGTCATCCCAGGCGTAGAGGGTGACCTCGCCGCTGTAGGCGTCAACCGTGGCCTTGACCGAGTTGCGCATGTAGTTGATGCTGTCCAGCGCATACGGCTGAGCCGGCGTCTGCGTGTCGGCGATGGCGTCGCTCAGGCTCACCGGGGTCGAGTACGGGTAGCTCGCCGACGTGGTGTACCCGTCGACGATCCACTTCACGCGCCCGTCGACGACCGAAGGGTAGGCGTCGGAGTCCAGTGTCAGGTACGGCGCAACTTTTTGCACGCGGGTCACCGGGTCACGATCGTAGAGAATCTCTGACTTGTCGTTGACCGACGCGGCCAGGAAGATCTGCTCGGACTGGAACTTGAGCGCGTAGATGAGCTTCTTGAACGCGTTGTCGAGTTTCGGTCCGCCGTCGCCGGAGAACGTCGTATAGGTCTGCCCGGCACCCTCGGTGCCCGACGGATAGTCCAGCTCGATCGGATCGACGCCGTCTTCGGCGCCGACGATGGAGTACTCGGGCGAGGTCTCGCCGAAGTAGATGCGCGGTTCGAAATCACCGAGCGCACCGCTCGTGGGAATGCCGGATTCGAGGAACACGGGCTGCCCGTCGACCGAGCGCTGGTTGCCGTAAGCGGCCACCACACCATAGCCGTGGGTGTAGACGGTCTTCGAGTTGACCCAGGTGTTACCGGTGTTCAGGCCGTCAAGGTTGAGGTCACGAACGGCGACGACGGTGTCCTGCGACACGCCGTCGATCATGTAGCGGTCGACATCGAGATTATTCGGGAACTGGTAGTACTGGCGGAACTGCTCGAGCTGGCCGAACGAGTCACTCACCAGTGCTGGGTCGAGGATACGGATGTTCGCGGTGGTCGCGGCGTCGGCACGCAGGGCGCCCGGCTCGGCGGTGGTCTTCGCGTCGTAGGCGATCTCCTCGATGTTGGCGACGCCGTAGGCATCACGCGTGAGGTCGATATTGCGCTCGATATACGGGGCCTCGAGGGCCTTGGCGCTCGGCTCCACCTGGAAGCGCTCGACGACCCAGGGGTAGAGCGAGCCGATCAGCAGGCTCGACACGATCAGCAGCGCGGTTCCGATGACCGGCAGGCGCCAGCGGCCGATGATGGCCGTGAGAATGAAGAGCAGGGCGACGACGGCGGCGATGCCGGCCAGAATCGCACGGCCGGGGATGGTGGCGTTTACGTCGGTGTAGCCGGCACCGGTAATGAGCGAACCCTGGTTGGTGAGGGTGGAGTACTGGTCGAACCAGATACTCACTGCCTGCAGCAACAGGTACAGCGCCGCAGTGACGGCGATCTGCACACGTGCTGCCTTGGAGATGAGCACCTCGCGGCCGGACACCCGAATGGAACCGTAGAGGTAGCTCGTCGCGACCGTGACGAGGGCCGCGATGAGCACCACAGCGGATGCAAAGGCGAGCACGGCCTGGTAAAACGGCAGGTCCATCAGATAGAAGGAGATGTCAAAGTTGAACTGCGGGTCAACGCGCCCGGTCTCGGTGCGGTTGAGCCACATGAGCACGGTCTGCCAGCGGGTGGCTGCGGCCACACCGGCGAAGAGGCCGAGCAGGGCGGGAATACCGTACATCGCAAGGCGACGCAACGGCTCAATGACCTGCTGGTAGCGATCAAGCTGCGAGTTGAGCTTCGCGTAAACCGGGCGCAGGCGGTAGGCCAGCTGGATGCTCACCCACACCGGCACGGCCATGGCGACGAACCCGATCAGGAACAGCACGCTGCCGGCGATCCACTGGGTGGTCAGCACATTAAGGAACCCGAGTTGGTCGAACCACAACACATCGGTATACAGTCCGGCGAAGATAAAGAACAGGATCACCAACCCTGCGATAATTGCTGCGGTGATTGCTAGCGGGGCTCGGCTGCGCCGTGGGGCGTTGTCGGCTGCTGATGAACTCACGAATTGGCCTCTTGCGCTCAGTCGTTGGGTACAGGGTGATCATTGACTACATGATCAGGGTCAGCCTCCATCTTACTTAAGCGCCCCTGAGAGAGTCATCACTGCCACGCGTCGAGGGGACTATAATCTTTCGCTATTTAACCGGGCAGGTGGGCAGGTCGCTCGTGTCGCCGGTCTTGATTCCCTCGAGGGCCGTGAGCGCCTGATCGAGCGTCGAAACCGAGAACACGGTCAGACCATCGGGGATATTGCCGGTCACCTCGTCGCAGTTGTCCGCTGGGGCCAGAAACCAGGTTGCTCCACTCTCAAGTGCGCCGTGCAGTTTCTGCTGGATGCCGCCGATCGGTCCCACCGCGCCGGACTGATCGATGGTTCCGGTGCCGGCCACGTTTTCGCCGCCCTGCAACTGGCCAGGGGTGAGCTTGTCAATGATGCCAAGCGCGAACATCATCCCGGCACTGGGGCCGCCGACCTTGTCGAGTTGAATCTGCACCTCGAACGGAAAGTCATAGGTGACCGACACGTTGACTCCGGCCACCACCGTTCCGTCGTTGTCGATCGGCGTGACCGAGACGGTTTGCGCGACACCGCCGCGCAGGATGTCGATGCTCGCCGCCTTATCAGCGCCGTTGACCTGCAGGGCAGCGCGCAGTTCGGCGACATTGGCCACCGCTTGGCCGTTCACCGCGGCGATCTGGTCCTTGCGCTCGATGACTCGCGCGGCCGGAGAACCATCGGGCAGGCTGACCACCGTGACCGTCGTGGGGTAGTCGTAGCCGAGGTGCGTGAGTGCGGCGGCGATGGCATCCTGTTGGGAATTGATCATGTCGGCGCTCGACTGCGCGTCGCGCTGCTCGGTACTGACGTTCTCGGGAAAGACCTGATCAATGGGCAGTACGGCCTCGCTCGGATCGAGCCAGGCTCCGGCAACCGTGAGCCAGCTCGGGCGGTTCTCCCGATTGCCGAGCAACGACACGGTGAGCAGATCCAGCGTGCCCTTGGTCGGGTAGACCGTCTCGTCGGGGATGGTGATGAGCAGCGTTTCGACGTCATCGGCGTCGGTGGCAGAGCCGAGGGTGTTGAAGACCGGGCCTGGCTTCTCGATGACGTAGGGGGCCGGCATGATACCCAGGATCACCCCGGCGACGAGTGCGATCAGCAGCGCCATCCAGCCGAACGATGGGCGCCGGCGCCGTGCACTGGTGGGTGCCGGTGAGTCATGGGTGAAGAGAGCCACCGTGCTCCTTCCGTGTTGGTACTGGTCTGGTTACGGGTCGTGTTCGCGACGGGCGCACAGCAAGCCCTTCAGCCTAGGATATTTCCCAGCCCCGAGCGGGCTACTCGCACTAGCGTAGAAGTATGCAACTGAGAGGGGCCTGAAGTGGCCGACGACTCCCTACCCCCGAACGATCAGAACCCGAACGAGCCGAGCGACGAGTTTCGTGACATGCTGCGCGACATTCTGAGTGGCAAGAGCGGAATCGACCCGAGCCAGCTTGCCGGTGCTGCCGGCCTGCCGAACGATCCGGCCAGCGTGGCCGCCCTCATGCAACAGCTCCAGGGTGCCATGAACTCCCAGGGCACCGGCGTGGACTGGCAGATTGCGCTCACCCAGGGCCAGCAGCGAGCGGCCAACGGCCAGCTCATGGCGACCGATGAGCAGCAGACCCAGTTGCGTCAGGCCTTTCACATTGCGGCGCTCTGGCTCGATGACGTCATCTCCGTGGCCGAACTGACCGTTGAACCACGCCTCATGACCCGCCGCGAATGGGTCACCGCGACCATGCCGCTCTGGACTCAGCTGGCCGAACCCGTTGCCACGAGCATCTCCGACTCTCTGACCCGCGTCTTCGCCGAGCAGGTGCCCGAGGAGATGCAGGGCATGGTCGCCAACGCGAGCCAGCTCGTGCGCAGTATCGGCGGCACCCTGTTCGCCATGCAGCTCGGCCAGGTCGTCGGCCAGCTCGCCAGCGAGGTCGTCAGCGGCGGCGACGTCGGCATTCCGCTGCTCGGCGAGCAGCAGGCTGCACTGCTCCCCCAGAACGTTGCCGACTTCGGCAACGGCCTCGACGTTCCCGCAGACCAGGTGCAGATCTACCTGGCCGTGCGCGAGATCGCCCACGCCCGTCTGTTTCGTCATGCCCGCTGGCTGCGCCTGCACCTGACCAGCGCGGTCACCGCTTACGCGCGCGGAATCAGTATCGACTCCAGCCGGCTCGAAGAACTCGCCGGAAGCTTCGACCCGTCGAACCCGGAAGACCTGCGTCAGGCCATGGTCGACGGTTCGCTCATCCAGCAACAGGACGAGTCACAGATTTCAGCCTTGGCCCGCCTCGAAACGATGCTCGCCCTGGTCGAAGGCTGGGTCGACATCGTCACCGCTCGCGCCACCATCCGACTGCCCAAAGCGGATGCCATCGCCGAGACGGTCAAACGCCGCCGAGCCTCCGGTGGCCCAGCCGAATCCGCCTTCGCGACCCTCGTCGGTCTTGAGCTTCGCCCGCGCCGATTGCGGGAGGCTGCTGCCCTGTGGCAGGCCGTGACGGATGCCGTGGGTAACGAAGCGCGCGACGCGCTCTGGTCGCACCCCGATCTGCTGCCCACCGAGCAGGACATCGACGATCCCCAGAAGCTCATTGCTCGCCTCACGAGTGCGGCTCGTGGCGAGCCCGACGTGCTCGACGACGTCGACCAGGCTCTCGAAGACCTGCTGCGCGATGACGGTGCCGAGCGCCCGCACGAGGAATAGAACACTTTTCTACCCCTCAGGGGGGGGTCGCAACGTTGCGGCAACCTTTGCTGATCTACCGTCGTGCAACGGACGAAATGTCCCAAACGAAGGAGTTTGGCAATGACGATTACCGAGAGCGATCCGAAAAAATCCACCCGGGTGCCCACGACCATGCACGCGGCCGTCGTGCACGAGTTCGGCCAGAACCTCACCATCGATGAGGTACCGGTACCAACCCCCGGCCCCGGCCAGGCCCTGGTCAAACTGATCAGCAGCGGTGTCTGCCACACCGACCTGCACGCCGTTGAGGGCGACTGGCCGGTCAAGCCGAGCCCGCCATTCATTCCCGGCCACGAGGGTGTCGGCGAGGTCGTCGCCCTCGGCGCCGGCGTCGATGACCTCGCCGTCGGCGACCTGGTCGGCAACGCGTGGCTCTGGAGCGCGTGTGGCAGCTGCCAGTACTGCCGTACCGGCTGGGAGACCCTCTGCGAAGCGCAGCAGAACGGCGGCTACAGCGTCGACGGTTCGTTCGGACAGTACATGCTCGTCGACTCCCGCTTCGCCGTGCGCATTCCTCACGGCGCCGACCCGATCGAAATCGCCCCGGTGCTGTGCGCCGGCGTCACCGTCTACAAGGGCCTCAAGATGACCGAGGCCCGTCCGGGCCAGTGGGTCGTCATCTCCGGCATCGGTGGCCTCGGTCACATCGCCGTGCAGTATGCCAAGGCGATGGGCCTGCGCGTTGCCGCCGTCGACATCGCCGACGACAAGCTCGCGCTCGCGCGCAAGCACGGCGCCGAACTCGTGATCAATGCTCTTGACGGAGACCCGGTCGCCGCCATTCAGAAAGCCACCGGCGGAGTGCACGGCGTACTCGTGACCGCGGTTCACCCGGCCGCCTTCGGCCAGGCAATCGGCATGACCCGTCGTGGCGGCACCATCGTCTTCAACGGCCTGCCGCCGGGAGACTTCCCAGCCCCGATCTTCGACATCGTGCTCAAGGGCCTCACTATTCGCGGCTCCATCGTGGGTACCCGCCAGGACATGGAAGAAGCCCTGCAGTTCTACGCGCGCAGCCAGATTCACCCCACGGTCTCCGAACGCCGCATCGACGAGGTCAACGAGGTACTCGACGAGATGAAGCACGGCAAGATCGACGGTCGCGTGGTCATCCGCTACTAGGTTGCCCCACCACGATCTGCACTGAGGTGCGGGCTGCGGATACGTTCGAATCCCAATGTTCGAGCGTGGTCGCGCCCGCACCTCTGGTGTGCCTGTGGATAACTTCTCCGCGTTCTGGCCAGGTGCGTCATCATGTCGGCATGGCCCTCCGACTGAACCCACGATACCCACTGGTCTGACGCACACCGGATTGCGTCCAACTCGGCGTGGACCACGCCATCGTCACGATCGGCGGGCTCACTCTCGCCCACGAAGCCGTGCTGTCAGCCCTCACTGCTGGGGTGCATCGATCGGGTGCGCTGCTGTTGGGAACCCTCGCCGGGGCATCCGCTGCGGAGGTGGCGCACCTGCTCGAACTGCTCGAGCCGGCACTGCTGTACGTGCCGGACGATGCAGAACCCACGGTCACGCCCCTGCCCCGCACCGTGCTCGTTGACGGCGTCGGGCCGACCGCTTTTCGGGTGCGCACCCTGCTGTCCAACCTCGGCATCGAGGATCCGCTGCCCGGCGACGAACCCGACCTGGCCGTGCTGGTCGGGCAGTACGTTTTCTCACCCGAGCGTCACGGACACTGGCTGCGCCGTGATATTCCGCACCTTCCGGTGGTGTTCAGCGACAGCGCGGCGCGGGTCGGGCCGCTGGTCGAACCGGGCCAGGGGCCCTGCCTGACCTGCCTGGAACTGGCACACGTTGACACTGATCCGGCATGGCCGGCCATGGCCTGCCAGCTGGCCCCGCGACAGGCCCCGAGTGAAACGCCCAGGCTGAGTTTTGAGGTGGCCGCCCGAGTGGCCGGGCTCGTACAGGATCGCCTGGAGACGGGCCGGTCAGCGGTGTTCGCCCGGTCGTTGAGCATCGACGCCGTCACCGGTACCGTCACGCGGAGCGAGCACCGGCTCCACGAGCGGTGCGGCTGCCAAGCTCTTGCAGAAAACGAGACCGTTCCCGAGGCGCGCGAGCCTGCACACCCGACGACGACCAGCTGAGCGCGAGTCGGCGGCGGGCCCGGGTGATGCCGACGTAGAGCAGACGACGTTCCTCGTCGATCTGATCGAAGGTGCTGGCATAGCTGATCGGCACGAGACCTTCGCTGAGCCCGACCACGAACACGTCATCCCATTCGAGGCCCTTAGCTGAGTGCATCGTGGCGAGCGTCACGGCCGACACGGTCGGTTCGTGCTGGCCGGCCTGGCGTTCCATCAGCTCGTCGGTGAACTGGCGAAATGTGGTTCCCGGTGCGGCTTGGTCGACCAGCCCCATCAGGGCATTGAGGGATTCCCACCGAGCCTGCACCGCGCCGCGCGTCTCCGGCGCCGTCTGGCTCCAGCCGAGCGAACGCAACACGTCGCTGACCGACTTGAACAGCGGTTCCCCGACGATCGAAACGGATGCCGCCCTTAGGCTCATCACCGCCTGCTTCACCTCCGGCAGGTCGAAGAACCGTTTGGCCCCGCGAATCTGGTAGCTCACCCCCACCTCGGTCAGCGCCGTTTCGAGCAGCGCGGCCTGCACGTTGACCCGGAACAGAACGGCCACGTCTTCGGGTTTGGTGCCGGTGTCGATGAGATGCAGGATCTGCTCGGCGACGCCGCGCGCCTCGGCCATATCGGAGGCATAGCCGCGCACTGTCGGATCGGGGCCGCCGTCGGACTGTGCGGCGTGCAGGGTCAGCGCGCCGGAACGGCCGCGCATGAGCTGGTTGGCAGTGGCCACGATCGGCGCCGTTGACCGGTAGTTCTGCTCAAGCCGCACCACGGTGGCGTCCTCGTAGTGTTTGGGAAAGTCGAGCAGGTAGTCGCTGCGGGCGCCGGCGAAGGAGTAGATGGTCTGGCTGGCATCGCCGACGACGCAGAGGTCGCGGCGGTCGCCGAGCCAGAGTGCGAGCAGGTCGTGCTGAAGCGGGGAGACGTCCTGGTATTCGTCGACGACGAAGAATCGGTACTGTTCGCGCACCTGCAGTGCCACCGACGGTTCGGCCTCGATCATGCCAGCCATGGCGAGCAGCACGTCTTCGAAGTCGATCTGTTTGCGATCGTCTTTGAGCTTCTCGTAGGTCTGCTGCAGGGCGACCACCTGGTCCACATCGAGCCGACCGGGCAGGCTGCGTCTGGCGATGCCGGCAGCGTACTGCTCGATGCTCAGGCCGCTGGTCTTGCGCCATTCCACCTCGGCGGCGAGGTCGCGCAGGGTGGCGGTGTCGATTTTAAGGTGCAGGGCTTCGGCGGCGTGGCCGAGAATGCGCCCCTTGCCGTCAAGGATGCGTGGTGCCTGCCCGCCGACGACGTGCGGCCAGAAGTAGTTCAGTTGGGACAGCGCGGCGGCGTGGAAGGTGCGCGCGGCCACTCCCCCGGCGCCGAGCTGCCGCAGACGACCGCGCAGTTCGGCGGCCGAGCGGCTCGTGAAGGTGAGCGCCATGACCCGGTTGGGAGCATAGGCGCCGGTCAGCACGCCGAGCGCGATGCGGTGGGTGATGGCGCGGGTCTTGCCGGTGCCGGCCCCGGCGAGCATGCAGACCGGGCCGATCAGCGCTTCGGCGGCAATCCGCTGCTGCTCGTCGAGGCCTTTCAGTAAGGAATCGGCGGTCACCGTCACGGTCGGATCAGTTCCGTCGCGGCGGGCAGCGGGGCGCCGAGCCAGCGCTCGATCATGGCGTGCGCGATCGAGGACGGGCCGGGCAGCAGCATCCACTCGCCGGCGTCCTGCAGTTCCTGCCGGCTGAACCAGCGCAGCGCCAGAATCTCGGCGCCATCGGGCAGCAGGTCGTGGGCGGGCTGGTCGTCGGCTAGCCGGGCCGTGAACCCGCACATGACCGAGGCCGGAAACGGCCACGGCTGCGAGCCGACATAGGCCGGGTCGGTGACCCTCAGGCCGGATTCCTCAAACATTTCGCGGATCACGGCCGATTCCAGGGCCTCGCCGGGTTCGACGAAACCCGCGAGCAACGAATATCGGTTGTTCTCCCACATAGCGTTGGAGCCGAGCAGAATGCGATCGTCGGCGTCGGTGATGAGCACGATCACGGCCGGGTCTGTGCGCGGAAAAACCTGGCTGTTGTCGACCGGGCAGCGACGCACCCAACCGCCCTCTTCGACCACAGTTGCGGCGCCGCAGCGCGGGCAGTGAGCGTGTGAGGCGTGCCAGTTGAGCACGCCGAGGGCCTCGGTAAACAGGCCGGCGTCACGGTCATCCAGCACGGTCGCGACCGTGCGCAGGCCGACCCAGCGCGTGGAATCGGACTCGAGGCCGACAGCGGCGGCATCATCGAGCTGCACGGCGACGATTTGCGTCCCGAATGCTTCGGGCAGGTCGGTCGAGAGCGACCGGCCCAGGTAGACGCGCAGGCTCGGGTTCTGTGCACTCATCGGCAGGCTCGTCGGCGACAGCAGGGCGAGGTGCACGGCGCCGGTGTGGTCCTTTGGCGCGAGCAGAATTTTACCGTGCCAGACGGGCAGAACGCGGGTGGCGGCATCCGCCCAGAGCTGGTCGAACAGCCCGGGAACGCCACGGCTGAGATGATCGCGGTCGATCGCGTGCCGAGACAGCGGCAACCGCGTCGTGAAAGTGAACGACATGGTGAATCTCCGAGCTCTGCGAGAACGTGGGTGTGGAGGCGTGGCGAATAACCAGCAGGTGCGTAATTCGATCTAACCTAGTAGGCATGGCCAGAACTCAACTCACTCTAGCCGCGTTAGCCACCTCCGCTGTTCCGGGGCTCGACGTGGCCTACGCCCGTAAGCACAGTGCCGGCGCGCACGGACTGTTCGACTCGGCGCTCGTCATCGACAGAGACGGGCGGGCGCTGATCATTCGCGTTCCTACCAGCCAGTCGGCCGAAACGGAGCAGTCCGCTGACCTCGTGGCGTTGCGCGCGCTCACCACCGGCAATCGCAGCCGGCTGCCGTTCGACGTTCCGGAATATGTCGGCCAGACGCCGATTCAAGGTACCCGCGCGGTCGTCTACGAGCTGCTGGCCGGTGACAATTTCGATGCGGATGCCCTCACCGGGCACGAGGGCGTCTCCGGGTCGATCGGGCGGGCCATCGCCGCGATCCACTCACTGCCGAGCGCCTTCATCGGCACCGCCGGGCTTCCCCAGCAGAGCGCGGAACAGTGTCGCAAGGATACGATCGACCTGATCGACCGCGCCGCCAACACGGGCTACCTGCCCGCCGCGCTTCTGCGCCGCTGGGAACAGGCCACCGACGACGATGCGCTGTGGCAGTTCGCACCGGCCGTGGTTCACGGGTCGATGTCGGCCGATTCCATTCTGATCACCGACGACGCCGTGTCGGGCATTCTCGGCTGGTCGGGCCTGGCCGTCGGTGACCCGGCCCGCGACCTGCACTGGTTGCTTGCCGCGCGCGGTAACGCCGCCGAACTGGCCATCGATGCCTACTCGAACGCACGCCAGGGCAGTGATACCCACATCACCCAGCGCGCCATGCTCTATGCCGAGCTCGAGCTGGCCCGCTGGCTGCTGCACGGCGCGAGCAGCCACGACCAGTCCATCGTCGATGACGCCGTCGCCATGCTCGACGGGCTCGTCGATACCGTGCACAGCCATACCCAGCAGCCGCTCTCCCCCGAAACCGGCCCGATCATGACCGTCGACGACGTGGAGACCATGCTCGACCACATGCCGCGCGCCGCTCGGGATTACGACCAGCACGCAGCGATGCACACCGACAGCTACAACTTCTCGGGACTGACCATCGATTCCGAATCCGACGACGACTCCGAGGATGCTTCGTCGAGCACCGGGGTCATCGCCCCAGACCAGGCGGCGAGAAGGTCTGCCTCGGAGTAGAGACGCTCCGGGGCTATGACGGTGTCGTCGGCCACGAAGTAGAACACCGCGTCGACAATGCTCGGATCGATCCCCTTCCACCGGGCATAGGCCAATCGGTAGAGCGCGAGCTGCGTCTGCTTGAGTTCGAGGTCGGCGGCGTTTTTTGGTGCCCGCCCGGTTTTCCAGTCGACCACCTGAAACCCGGTCGGCGTTTGGTAGACGGCGTCGAGCTTGCAGACAAAGACCTGGCCGCCGAGCACGTGGTGAATTTCAATCTCGACGTCGACGGGCGCCCGATCGGCCCATTCGGACCGTTCGAAGGTAGCTTGCAGTACCGCGAATTGCTCCTGCTCCGGCACCCCGAGGTCACTCAGCGTGCCGGTACCGCCGTCGTCGTCGGTGCCGAAGTCGAGTTCGTTCAGTGCGGCATCGACGCGGTCGGTACCGGTGGCACCGCCGGCGCGGCTCTCCACCCAGGAGTGGAACAGAGTTCCCAGCCGCGTGGCCCGATAGGGACGCTGCGGCATCGGGCGCCGCAGCTCGGCGGCGACTCCGGCCGGGTCGTCGACGTAATCCTTGAACCGGGAGGCCGGAATGCGGGTGGGTACGGGGGCCGCCGCGCCACCGGCCAGCCGCAGGGCGCGTTCCTCGAGCAGCAGGGTGACCGCGTGGGACCAGCGGGTGGGGGCATCCGCTTGGCTGCCCGCCACGCGGGTCGCTGCGGCTTCAACGAGCGCGCGACGGGTACCGAGCGGGTCGAACGGCCACAGTTCGGTGCCGTCCTCGGCGGAATCCGGCTTGACGACCTCGTCGCTCGTGTCGGGGATGGCGGGGATGAGGCCGGCCTCGGCGAGTTCGGTCAGGTAGCGGCTGGGCCGCCGCATGGTCGATCCGGGGCCCCAGAACGAGCCGGTCAGCAGCAACTCTCGTTTGGCGCGGGTGGTGGCCACGTAGATGAGCCGGCGTTCTTCGTCGTCGTGCCGTGTCGCCAGCTCGGCCTTGTAGGTCTGGAAAGCCAGCTCGTAGTCGAGCTGGGTCTCGTGGCCGATGATTTCAAGTTCGGGCAGTTCGGAGCGGTCGCCGCGAAAACCGTAGGGCAGTTCGCCGAAACGCAGCCAGCCGCTGGTGTCGCGAGCAGCCGCGGGGAGGCTCTTCTCGGTCAGGTTGGGAATAGCTACGAAGTCCCATTCCAGGCCCTTGGCGCCGTGAATCGTGAGCAGCTGCACGGTGCCCTGTTCGGAGAGTTCGGCGCGCGGGCCGAGGTCATCCTGCAGCTCCGCGCGCTTCAGCCAGCGCAGAAAACTGGCCAGGGTGCCCTGCTCGTCACTGTCGAGGAAGGCGGCAACCGTGTCGTGGAAGGAGTACAGGTTGGCCAGTCCGAGATCGTTGGCCTCGTTCGCGGTCAGTTCGATGTCCAGCCGAAATTCCTGCTCGATCAGGCGCACGAAGTCGAGCAGCGGCAGGCCGGCGCGGGATCGCAGCCAGGCCAGCTGCCGACCGGCCGACTGCACGCGGGCGCGCCCCAGCTCGCTGAACCCGTCGAACTGGCCGTGGGAGTCAGGCGCAGTGCCGAGAAAATCGAGCGCATCGACAAGGGAACTGCCCTCGTCGCCGGCGACGGATGCCCGCAGCTTGCCCCGTAGATCGGCCGAGATGGCCTGCTGCGCCCAGTCATGTCCGGCCAGCCAGCGCGCCACGTCGGCGAGCGCCGCGAGGTCGCGGGCGCCGACCCGGTAGCGGGCGCCGCTGAGCAGGCGTACCAGTTCGCTGCCGGCAGCCGGGTCGTGCACCACACGCAGCACGCTCACGACATCGGCGACCTCCGGGGTCGAGAGCAACCCGCCGAGGCCGAGCACGTGGGCGCGCACACCGTGCGCCCGCAGTACCTCGGCGAAGTAGTCCATCTCGCGGCGCGCACGAAACAGCATCGCGCCGCTGTAGTCGGCGGGCCCGTGGTCGCCGACCAGCCGGGCGGCAAACCAGTCGGCGACCGCGCCGGCCTCCTCGGCGATGGTTTGCGCCATGACCGCGTCGACAGTGCCTGGTCTGGTGCCGGTCGGCACCTTGAGCGTTTCGACCTGGATTCCGCCCGGCTTGGCCCGCAAGGCTTCGCTGAGCGGCGCGACGAGGGCGTTGGCGGTATCCAGCACGCGAGCGGGATTGCGCCAGGTGAACGACAGCGACATCGTCGGAGCGGACGCTGCGGCGCTGAAATCCTGCGCGAAGCCGAGCAGGTTTGCGGAACTGGCACCGCGCCATCCGTAAATCGACTGGTGCGGGTCACCGACCGCCATCACCGGGTGGTCACGAAACAGGGTGTGCAGCAGCTCGGTCTGCAACACCGAGGTGTCCTGGTATTCATCGAGCAGCACCACCCGATACTGGTCGCGGTAGCGGTCGACGACCGCATCGACCTTCTGGCAGACCTGGAGTGCAAGGGCCACCTGGTCGGAGAACTCGATCAGGCCGAGGCGCCGCTTCTCGCTGCTGTAGTGCGCGGCGAGTTCGGCCAGCACCGGCAGCGGTGCAACCGAGGCCAGGGACTCGACCGCCGAATCGTAGGGCTTCTTCTTGCGCGGATTGCCGTAGGGCAGATCGGGGAGGTAGGCGAAACTCTGGGCCAGAGCGGCGAGGTCGTGCGGCGCTCCCGGGGCGCCGTCGTGCCAGGCTGGCGGGTTCTCGGCGAGGGCGCGACTGAGCTGCAGCACGGCGTCGGTGACCTGGTCGAGGCTCTTGCCGAACGGCACGAGGCGGCCGTCGCCGTGCTCGATGACGACCCGCCGGGCGAGCAGCCAGCCGCTCGTTTCGCTCAGCAGAACCGACTCCGGTTCCCGGCCGAGCAGCAGAGCATTGTCGGTGAACAGGCGACTGGCGAAGGAGTTGTAGGTGGAGACGTTCGGAGTGTTGAACAGGTCGGAACCCGCCGCTGCGGTGGAGTCATCGCCGTCATCGGTGCCGGCGATCATCGGCATGAGGCCGGCTCGGTCGAGCTCGGTGATGCGCCGGTTGATGCGCTCTCCCAGTTCGCCGGCTGCCTTCCGCGTGAAGGTGAGCCCGAGAATCTGGTCGGGACGGGCGTGGCCGTTCGCGAGCAGCCAGAGCACCCGGTTGGCCATGGTCTCGGTCTTGCCACTGCCGGCTCCGGCGACCACCAGGGTGGGAGTGAGCGGCGCCTCGATCACCGCCTGCTGTTCGCTGGTGGGCGGCGGCAGTTCGAGTTGCGCGGCGATGTCGAGGGCCGAAATTGTCGAGATCGTCGTGCTGAGACTCATGAGCTGACCTGCTTGATGACGTGGATTCGGCAGGACCCGTGGGACCGCGGGTCGAGGCAGTGCGAGGTGATCTCGGCGATGAAGGTGGCGCCGCCCATGCCCGTCGCGTCGGCACCGACCCGCTCGCGGAAAGCAACGAGCTGCTCCGGCGTGAAGGCGGGCTGGGTGGGATTGCGGTAATTCTGTTTGACCGTGCCGGACGAGACGATGACCAGGCGGGCCCCGGCCAGGTCCATATCCCCGGACACGCCCTCGATGACGCCGTCCTGGAACGCTAGCTGATAAGCGCCGAGTTGCGGATGCTCCGCGACGCCGACATCGCTGGTCGCGTCACCCTTGCCGGTTTTCAGGTCGACGATCACGGCCCGGCCGTCGGCCTGGCGTTCCACCCGGTCGATGGTGCCGGAGAGCACGGCACCGCTCACCTCAAGCGTGAAGGTGCCCTCGGCGCTCAAAAGCTCACCACCGCCGCGTTCGAAATCGAGCAGGTAGGAGGCGAGCCGGTCGGTGAGCTCCCTGGCTGCGACCTTCTGCACGCGCGACTGCCAGTCAGCGTCGAAGTCGAGCTCATTCCAGCGCGCCTCCACGCCCTGCCAGAGCGCTTCGGGCCGGCGATCGGTCGCGTCTTCCATGACCTTGTGAATGATCGTGCCGAGGTTCGCTGCGGTGTTCGAGCTGCCACCGCCGACCTGGCCGATCAGCCAGTGCAGCGGGCAGGTTTCGAAGGCCGCCATGCGCGACGGCGAGACCCGCACGGGCTCGTCGCCGGCCTCTGGATCGTTGAGCGGGCGCACGGTGCTGGGGTCGGTCAGCCCGTACCACTGGTCGGGCGCAGCGCCGGGCACGTTTTCGCTGGCCAGGCGGGCCAGCGTGGCCGCGGCATCCGCTGCCCGGGCGACCGTCTCGGAGTCGGTGCGAGCCGGCGAGCGGATGGCGCGGGTTAGGTCGCGGCGCAGCCGCCCGGCCAGGCCGCGCAGCGACAGGGGGTAGCGGCCAAGATCGTCAACGCCCAGGTCGGGCTCAGGCGCGGGCAGCAGGCGCAGAAACACCGAGGGTTCGTTCTCTTCATTGCTTACGGCGGTGACGAGCAGTTCGGTCGTGGCCCGGCTGGCGGCCTGGGCGAACATGCGCAGTTCGTCGTGGAGTACCTGGTTGCGGGCAGCGGTTCCGGCCAGCCCCGTATCGCCCTGTCCCGAAGCAACCAGGGCCAGGTCACCGGCGCCGAGCAGTGACCCGCGGATGCGCAGGTCGGGCCAGACGTTGGCCTGAACGCCGGCGAGCACGACGATGTCGAAATCCCGTCCGATGGTGCCGCTCGGCGTCGACACGATGACGGCAGCGCCGAGCGAGCGCGGCGCGAGGGTGTCTTCGGGCACATCCGTGTCGACGAGGTGTTCGAGGAACAATACCGGCGGGGCCGATGGCGTGCGCTCGACATAGCGCTGGGCGGCGGAGAACAGGGCGACGACGGCGTCGAGGTTGTGGTTGGCTTCGTCGGCGACGATTCCGGTTCCGGTGGACTGTTCTTTCCACTCTCGCTCGAGACCGCTGCGCTGCCACAGGCCCCAGAGCAGTTCTTCGATGGTGGCGCCAGCGTCGTATTCGATTTTGGCCTGGCGCAGGCTGGCTCCGCAGCCGGCCGCACGGCGGGCGGTGCGGTTGTCGATGGTGAGGAGCAGCTCGGGGTCGAGGAGGGCGGCAACGAGCAGGTCGTCAGCGCTGCGCGGTTCGGCGTTGTCAGTGGCCAGCTCCTGTTGGCGCAGCGCTGCGCGCAGCCGGCGCAGGGTGATCGGGTCGAGTCCGCCGAGCGGGCCGCGCAGCAGCAGGGTCGCTGCTTCCGGGGCGAGCGGCTTACGGCCGAGGATTACTTCGAGGGCCAGGATAAAGGCCCGCACCGCGTACTCGTCGCGCAGCGCGGTGCTCGCCGTCGAAATCTGGGTCGGCACTTCGAGGGCTGCGAGCCCCTTGGAGATCGAAGGGACCAGCGACCCGGTGCGCACGATCACGGCCATGCGGGACCACGGAATGTCGTCGATCACGTGGCGTTCGCGCAGCAACCGGGCGATCACAGCGAGCTGATCGGCCGGGCTGCTCGCAACGACGGTGTGCACGGATTGGTCGAGATGTTCGCCCGGAACGGCCGTCACACTCGTCTGTTCGATCGTGGCCGGTTCGATGCTGGCTTGTTCGATGCTGGCCGCGGCACGCTGGGTTCCGGCCGCTGCCGCCCCGATCCGGCTGGTGATCTCCGCGACGACACGACGGATGCCCGACCCGTGCCGGTAGACCGTCCCCAGCACGATCGGCGCGGCCACCCGGCCGCCGTCTGCGGGCACGCCGGGACGCAGGTACGAGCCGAGACGGCCCAGGGCATCCGGGCGGGCCCCGTGGAACGAGCCGGTGCTGATGTCGGGGTCGCCGACGGCGACGATCGCTACCCCGCGCGCCTGAAACTGGGCGAGCAGGGTGAGCGTGGCCTGGGTGACCTCCTGCGCATCGTCGAGCACAATCAAGCGCAAGCCGGCCAGCGAACCGAGTGTTGCAACGCCCGCCATTCCTGCCTCGGCACCGGCCACGATCGCGGCGGCATAGCGGGCAAGCTCGGTGGAGTCGAACTGGCCCGGGCGAGCCTGGTCTTTGGCCTCCTCGTAGCCGCGAATGAACTCGGCCGCCGCAACCCACTCCGGCCGACCGAGGCCGAAACGCTCGAGCTGGCCAGGGGTCACCCCGTATTCCACCGCTCGCATCATGAGGTCGCGCAGTTCGGTGCGAAAACCGCGCAGGCGGCGCACGTCGGCACCGAGCGTGGCCGGCCAGGCCGGCCCTGCTCCGTCGTCGAGGTGGCCCTGCAGCAGTTCGGCGATGATCTGGTCTTGCTCGCCACCGGTGAGCAGCGTGGGCGGAGGATCACCGGCCTGGGCCACGGCGGAACGCACAATCTGAAAGGCCACCGAGTTGGCGCTGCGAGCCAGCGGACCGTTGGTGGGCACACCGAGGCGCAGTGCGAGCCGGTCGCGCAGGGCTGTGGCACCGGCGCGGGTCGGCACCAGCACCAGAACCTCGCTCGGCGAATAGCCACGGTTCAAGACCCGATCGGCCACGAGTTCGACGAGCGTCATGGTCTTGCCGCTGCCTGGCGCGCCGATCACCGCGCCACTCACCCCGTCGGGGAGGTCGAGAACGGCCTGCTGGGCGGCATCAAGGTCGAGGTTGGTCACATTTCAACGGTAACGGGTTGCGCCGACAGTGAAATCGGTCAGGGCTGGTCTGCGTTCTGTCGTACTCTGGGCGCAAGGCTACGAAAGGCAGTTCGGTGGATATTCGCATTGGTATTTTCAACTCTCCCCGGGAGATTGGTTTTGAGACTTCGCAGCCAGCGACCGAGATTGAGGAGACCGTTGCGGCGGCCCTCTCCGGTCAGACCGGCTACCTGAAGCTCAGCGACAGCAAGGGTCGCGTCTACATCGTTCCGACCGTGGGCCTGGCCTACGTCGAACTCGGCAGCGAAGAGTCACGCCGCGTCGGTTTCGTCGCTTAACGCACATGGAACTGCTGTTCGTCGCGCTGTTCGGCGCGGTCATCGGCCTCGCCGCGCGGTATTTTCTGCCCGGGCGGTCCACCCAGGGTTCGGTGCTGGTTCCGGCGATCGGAACGGTCGCGGCATCCGCGGTCTGGGTCGGGCTGACCTGGCTCGGCTGGGATTGGGCCGGCGGGTGGATCTGGTGGGTGTCTCTCGGGGCCGCCGCCGCTGCATCCGTTGTGCTGAACCTGGTGATTAGTCGACGACGTATTCACGCCGACCAGCGGATGCTGCAACTCCTCGCCAAAACCGGCTCGCCCGACACCGCGTAGCGTTCGGGGCGCTCGCTAAGCAGTGAGGCCGAGTCCGTCCATGCGGCGGGTGTGTGCGGCGATGAGCTCGGTGAAGACCGGTTCGATGCGCGCCTCGGCTCCGTCGCCTCGGTCACTACCAGGATCGGCGGCTGGCATCGCCGACCGGGCCACGAGCAGGGTGTCTCCGACGAGTCGGCGACCCCACATGGCCAGCCGGGATCCGAGCGCCACGTCGTTTTCGATGGCGGTCTGCAGTTCGTGCACGAGCACGTCGGTGCCGGAATCCTCGCCGAGCAGCTGCGCCACCCGCGGGCCGATGTCGCGCGGCAGGCCGTCAGAGAGTCGAATGAAGAAGTCGTCGAGAAGACCGCCGGCGAGGTAGCAGCTCAGCAGCAGCTCGTGCCAGTTCGCACCGCTGGTCTTCTGGCGAAACTCATCGAGGCCGGCGACGAACGGGGCCATCTCGGTGGCTGGCTCGTGCCCGCGGCGACGAATCTCGGTGATCAGGCCGTGATGCTTGCTCAGGGCCCGACCGGCGGCGGCGCTGAGGCCTTCCTTCACGGCGAGGTTCGGCGCTGTCGCCACGGCGCGGGCCAGGCTTTCGAACTCGCCGAGCTCGCAGTAGGCGGCCTGGCCGAGAAAATGCTGCACACCGGGAGCGAGGGAACTGATGTCCACTTTTTCGGTTGGCTGGAGCGCCCCGCGGGCGGAAAGCCGGGGAGCTTCATTGCGCTGCGGGCGCCGACCGAACCACGTGACCACGGGCTTAGCTTAGGACAGCGCGCCTGTGGCCGCGGTACAGGCGGGGCAGTAAGGTGGAATTACGTCGCCGGCAAGGATCGGCGGCCGCTGCCCGAGACGCAAAAACGGGCGCACTTCGCTTCCAGTTAATGACAGGCATACATTCGTGACTTTCTCCGAACTTAATATTGACCAGGACATGGTCGACTCCCTTGCAGCCAAGGGCATCCTCGAACCGTTCCCCATTCAGACCCAGACCATCCCCCTCGCCCTGGCCGGCCAGGACATCATCGGCCAGGCCAAGACCGGCACCGGCAAGACCTTCGGTTTCGGCCTTCCGGTCATTCAGCGCCTCGGCCTCGACCCCGAGCCCGGCGTGCAGGCACTCATCGTCGTTCCAACCCGAGAACTGTGCGTTCAGGTTTCCGAGGACCTCGAGCTCGCTGCGGCCGGCCGTAACACCAAGATCGTCTCCATCTACGGCGGCAAGGCCTACGAGGGACAGATCGAACAGCTCAAGGCTGGCGCGCAGATCGTGGTCGGCACCCCCGGGCGCCTGCTCGACCTGGCCAGCCAGCGTCTGCTCACCCTTGCCAACGTGCGCGAGATGGTGCTCGACGAGGCCGATAAGATGCTCGACCTCGGTTTTCTCTCCGACATTGAGAAGCTGTTCGCGCAGACGCCGTCCACTCGCCACACCATGCTGTTCTCGGCGACGATGCCCGGGCCGATCGTGGCCCTCGCCCGTCGCTTCATGAACCGCCCGATCCACATTCGTGCGACCGACCCCGACGAAGGCCTCATGCAGGCCAACATCGAGCACCTCGTCTACCGTGCCCACAACATGGACAAGGACGAGGTCATCGGCCGCATCCTCATGGCCGAGGGCCGCGGCAAGACCATCATCTTCACCCGCACGAAGCGCGCCGCCGCGAAGCTCGTCGAAGAACTCGGCGACCGCGGCTTCAATGCCACGGCCGTGCACGGCGACCTCAACCAGGAACAGCGCGAACGCGCCATGGCCAGCTTCAAGAGCGGCAAGAAAGAAATCCTGATCGCAACGGATGTCGCTGCTCGCGGTATCGACGTCGAAGACGTCACCCACGTGATCAATCACACCATTCCCGAAGACGAGAAAGCATACCTGCACCGCGTCGGTCGCACCGGCCGCGCCGGCAAGACCGGAATCGCCGTCACCTTCGTCGACTGGGACGACCTGCACAAGTGGTCGCTGATCAATAAGGCGCTGGACTTCGGCCAGCCCGAACCGATGGAAACATACTCTTCGTCGCCGCACCTCTACACCGACCTGAACATTCCGGCCGGTTCCAAGGGCCGCCTGCGTGCAACCCCGGTTAAAGACGTCGCTGCTGGCGACACTCGCACCGGTGGCGCCGGTCGCTCGGGCGGGGCACGCAGCGGCGCTGGCGGTCGCTCGGACTCCGGTCGGTCCGGCGGCGCACCGCGCGGTGGTCGATCCGAGGGTGGCCGCGGTCGTGGTGATTCAACGCGCGCAGCCGATCGGGCGGCAACGAGCCCGGTGACCACCGGCGCCGACGAAGGCCGGCCCGCCCGGTCGCGCACTCGCGTCAGTTCCAGCACCAATCCGGATGCCCCGGCCGCTACCCCGGCAGCCGGCACTCACGATGGCGGCGGAGCCGAGCACCACGACGGCAACAACGCGCCGCTGCGTCGCAGCCGCACCCGTCGTCGCTCACCGCAGACCGGCAGCAGCATCTAGCAGCTGATCAAATCATGAGGGCCCGGCATCCGGGCTGACACCGTTTCGACCGTGCCAGCCTGGGTCCGGGCATTTGTGTATTGGTGCCCCGGCATCCGCTATTGCGGTCAGCCGTTGAGAATCAGCCGTAGACGGGAGCTGAGCCGCGCCCCTGCGCGATGATGCGGTCGAGCACCTCGGGGGCCGTCGTGTTCTCGCCGAGCCGGTTGGGCTTGCCGGTACCGTGGTAGTCGCTCGAGCCGGTGACCAACAGCCCGAACTTGGCGGCGAGTTCGTACAGCCGAGCGGTGGGTTCCGGGTTGTTTTCACGGTGACCCAGTTCGAGGCCGAACAGGCCGGCCTCCACCATGGTCTTCAGCCGGGACTCTTCGACGACCTCATTGATGCCGCGCGTGGCGGGGTGCGCGATGACCGGCACTCCCCCGGCGGCACGCACCAGTTCGATCGCGCGCAGCGGGTCGGGCGCGTAGTGCGGTTGAAAGTAGCCGGCTTTCCAGTGCAGAATATCGGCGAAGGCCGCGCTGCGGTTCCGGGCATGGCCGCGGGCCACGAGGGCGTCGGCGATGTGTGGCCGACCAACGGTGGCATCGGGGGTGGTCTGGGCGAGTACGTCGTCCCAGCTCAGGTCGTAGTCGACCCCGATGCGAGCGACCATCTGCTCGGCCCGGCTGAGCCTGGCCGCCCGCACCCTGGTCATCTCGGCCAGCAGGGCCGGATCGGTCGGGTCGAAGAGATATGCCAAAAGGTGCACACTCGCGTACTGTACCCGCGTGCTGAATTCCATTCCGGGAATAAGCGTGATTCGGTCGGTGCGCGCGGCAGCGGATGCCTCGGCCCAGCCGGCCGTGGAGTCGTGGTCGGTGAGGGCAATCGTGCCCAGGCCCGCAGCGGATGCCGCACGAACCAGCTCGGCCGGCGTCTCGGTACCGTCCGACACGCTGGAGTGCGCGTGCAGATCGATCGGACCCTGGAATTGCCGCGCGACTGCCATCACCCCATGCTAGTTGTCCACCCGAGCCCCCTCCTCTCTGCGCGAAGCGCTGGGGATTCCCCAGAATTCTCATCTACAGTTCAAAACAATGTTCACGCGACTCTTCCGGGCACTGATTCTCATCGCTGCCGCCGTTTTCCTGCTGGTCCTGACCTGGCCGCAGGCGTTCGGCCTGCACAACACCTGGGTCGTCGCACACCTCGTGTCGTTTCGGGCGATCGCCGTGATCGGTGCGATCGTCGGCCTCGTGCTGTTCGGTCTGCTGCGCTTCATTCGGCCGCTGCGGCGAACCCTCGGCATGGTCATGGTACTGCTCGCCCTGTTCGCCGTGGCCAATCTCGGTATTCTCGCCTCCCGCGGCTTCACCGCTGATACCGCCGATGTCAGTACGGCGCCGACTAGTTCCGCCGACTCCGTCACCGTGCTCAGCTGGAACACACTGGGAGACGCTCCGGGCGCCGCGGTCATCGCCGCGGAAGCGGTGGCTCAGAATGCCGACATCGTCACCCTGCCCGAAACAACAGAGGCGACCGGTGTCCTGATCGCCAAACTGATGCGCGACGCCGGCCGGCCCATGTGGGTGCACACACTTGCCTTCGATCTGGTGTCGAAGGCTCGTTCCACCACCCTGCTGATCAGTCCGGAACTCGGCGACTACGCCGTGAGCAACGCGGCCGGGTCCGGCCCGCCGGGCAACACCAACGTGCTGCCGACCGTTGTCGCCAAACCGGTGGACGGCAGCGGACCGACCATCGTGGCCGTACATGCCGTGGCCCCGATCCAGTATGAAATGTCGAACTGGCGCAGCGACCTCGACTGGCTCGCCACCCAGTGTCAGGCCGACAACGTGATCATGGCGGGCGATTTTAACTCGACCCTCGATCACATGGCCGACCGCGCCGGTGCGCCGGACGCTGTTCTCGGAAACTGCGGTGATGCCGCGCTATCGGCCGGCGCAGCGGCCGTCGGCACCTGGCCCACCAGCATTCCCGCGCTGCTCGGCAGCCCCATCGATCACGTCATGGCTACCCCGAACTGGCACGTGAGCGCGCTGCAGGTGATCGAGTCGCTCGACGGTGCCGGCAGCGATCACCGGCCGATCGTGGCCACGCTCACACCGGCCGCGTAGACCGCGCAGGCACCGGCATCCGGTCATCGCAGCATCTGCGCCACGGTGATCGGCCGCCGCCCAGAGTGCGGTGCGAGAATGGTGCAATGGCTGATACCACTGCTTCCGCTCTTATTCCCGCTGCTCTTACTCCACCCGTGCGCTCGAACGAGAACCGTTCGACCACACCGGGATCTACCGGCTTCAAATCGTTCATCGCGAGCGGCTGGGCCGATCGCACCGACGTGCTGCCGCCCGCCCGCGAACAGGCGCCCTTCGCCGCCGCCCGACGTGCGCGGCTCTCTGCCCAGTACCCCGGAGCGCGCCTGATCATTCCGGCCGGCCGATTGAAGCAGCGCTCCAACGACACCGACTACGCCTTTCGTGCACACTCCGCCTTCGCGCACCTCACCGGCTGGGGCAGCGACAGCGAACCCGGCGCCGTTCTCGTGCTCGAACCGACGGATGCCGGCCACGACGCCACACTGTACTTTCGGGAACGAGCCGGCCGCGACTCCGACGAGTTCTACGCCAACCCCGACATCGGCGAATTCTGGATCGGCCCGCGCCCATCGGTGGCCCAGGTCGCGAGCGATCTGGCTCTCGATGTGCGCGGCATCGCCGAGCTCGCCGGAGTGCTGAACGCCGTCGACAGCGAAACCCTCGTGCTGCGGGAGGCCGACCCGACCTTCACCGAGCAGGTCGACGAAGCCCGCCTGCGCTTCGCCGCGGAACGGGTACTCGGCAGCAACGCCACCGATTCCCCGTTCAGCATCGAGATCAACGCCGAGCACGAGCCCGACGCCGGCTTGGCCCGCGACGTCTCCGAACTGCGCCTGGTGAAGGATGCCTACGAGATTGCGCAGATGCGCCTCGCCGTCGCCGCGACCGCGCGCGGCTTCGACGATGTCATCGCCGACCTGCCGCGTTCGAGCCAGCACGCCCGCGGCGAGCGCCTGGTCGAGGGCGTCTTCAACACCCGGGCGCGCAGCGACGGCAACACGGTCGGCTACGACACCATCGCCGCGTCCGGCCCGCACGCCTGCATCCTGCACTGGACCCGCAACGACGGCGTCGTCGCCCCCGGCGACCTGATTCTCATCGACGCCGGCGTTGAGCTCGACAGCTACTACACCGCCGACATCACCCGCACCCTCCCGGTCAACGGCGTCTACACCGACGTTCAGCGTCTGGTCTACGAGACCGTTCGTGAAGCAGCGGATGCCGCCTTCGCCGTCGTTCTCCCCGGCGTGGTGTTTCGCGACGTGCACGCTGCGGCAATGAACGTCATCGCGCGCCGCACCGCCGAGTGGGGCATGCTTCCGGTCTCCGCCGACGAGGCCCTGCAGCCAGAGAACGGCCAGCACCGCCGCTACATGGTGCACGGCACCAGCCACCATCTCGGCATCGACGTGCACGACTGCGCGCAGGCCCGCCGCGACATGTACATGGACGGCGTACTCGAACCGGGCATGGTCTTCACCATCGAACCCGGCCTGTACTTTCAGCCCGACGACCTCACCGTTCCGGCCGAATTCCGCGGCATCGGCGTGCGCATCGAAGACGACATCCTGGTGACCGAGACCGGTGCCGAAAACCTCTCGGCCGCGATCCCCCGAACCGCCACCGAGGTAGAGGCGTGGTTGGCGGCGTCCAAGCGCTAACCGGTTCGCGAGAGCGCAAAAAGTGCCCGTTTGAGAATCTCAATCGGGCACTTTTTGCGCTCTCGCGTGACTATTCAGAGGGGGTGACGGGTGCCGGGGGCTCGTCGCCCAGCAGGTTGCGGGCACGGTGTACCAATTCGGGATCGACGATGATCTGGTAACTGGTCGCGATGACCTGCATGGTCGAGGTGAAGTCACGCCGGCGCCGGTTGATGGCGTAGCTTGCGATCCCGAGCAGCATGCCGAACCCGGCGCCCATGATGAGGGCGGCGAACACGAACGGCAGGCTCGATCCGGTCGGCGAGAACAGAAAGAACAGGATGCCGAAGAAGATTCCGAGCCAGGCACCGGATGCCGCCCCCGCGAGCGCGACCCGGCCGTAGGTCAGTTTGCCGGTCACCCGCTCAACACTCTTGAGGTCGTTGCCCACGATCGAGAGCTGTTTCACCGGAAAATCGGCCTTCGCCAGCGTGTCGACGGCGGCCTGCGCGTCAGCGTACGTGCTGTAGGTGGCGAGCACCTCCCCGCGCGGCAACACGGGGGGCAGCACCGGGCGGCGTCGGGAGAAAAGGCTCTGGTTGCTCATGGCCCCATTCTTTCATGACGGCCGGACTGCGGGGCTGAGTGGTCGTTCAGCGAAAATGAACCCTTCGTGCCGGGCAACGATTATCAGGCCAGTGGCCTACATTTATAGTGTGAGTGCCACCAGAGTTTTTGTTGCCCGACTGGCCGGGTGCACCGTTTTCGACCCCGCGGGCGACCGCGTGGGCAAGGTGCGCGATGTTCTCGTGGTGTATCGAAAAAACGACCCGCCCAGCGTTGTCGGCCTGATCGTGGAGATACCGGGCAAACGGCGCGTGTTCGTGTCGATCAATCGGGTCACCAGCATCGGCAGCGGCCAGATCATCACGACCGGCCTGATCAACGTGCGCCGCTACGAACAGCGCGGCGGCGAGGTGCGCGTCATCGCCGAATTACTCGGCCGCAAGGTGCTCTTCACCGACGGTTCCGGCGAAGCCACGATTGAAGACGTCGCGATCAAGGAGGGCACGGAGGCGGACTGGGCCATCAGCCAACTGTTCGTGCGCCGCCCCAAAACCAGCGCCTCACCGTTCGTCAAGGGCGTCACGACCTTCGCCACCTGGGCCGAGGTACGCGAAAAAGAAACCAAGGGCCAGGCGCAATCCGCCGAGCACCTCATCGCGACCTACTCCGACCTTAAGCCCGCCGACCTTGCCAACACCCTGCTCGACCTGCCGCGCGAGCGCATGTTCGAGGTAGCCGGTGAACTGCCGGACGATCGCCTCGCCGACGTGCTCGAAGAGATGCCCGAAACCGACCAGGTCGGCATTCTGACCAGCCTCGGCGACGCCCGCGCCGCCGACGTGCTCGACCAGATGCAGCCCGACGACGCCGCCGACCTCATCGCCCAGCTGCCAGAGGAGCGCGGCGAACAGCTGCTCGACCTGATGGAGCCCGAAGAAGCCGAAGACGTACGCTTTCTGCTCTCCTACGCCCCCGACACCGCGGGCGGGCTCATGACGACCGAACCGATCATTGTTTCAGCCGACGCCACCGTCGCCGAAGGACTCGCGCGCATCCGTCGGCACGACCTGGCCCCGGCGCTCGGCGCGGCGATCTGCGTGACCCTGCCGCCCTACGAAGCTCCCACCGGCCGATTCCTCGGCATGGTGCATTTTCAGCGGATGCTGCGCTACCCGCCCCACGAACGCCTCGGCACGCTGCTCGACGCCGGACTCGACCCGGTCACCGCCGACACGTCGGCCGCCGAAGTGAGCCGTATCCTGGCGAGCTACGACCTGGTGTCGGTGCCCGTGGTCGACGAGAACTACCGACTGGTCGGGGTGGTGACGATTGATGACGTGCTCGACTACCTGCTGCCCGACGACTGGCGCAGCCACGACGGCAATGATGATGTGCGCCGCCGGGCCGCAGCCCGCAGCGAACTGAGAACCGGCAGCATTCCACTGCCCGGAGCGCAAAGGACGACTCGTGGCCCACAATAACCGCCGAACCGGCAGCATTACCATACCAATACTGCCCGGAGCGCAAAGGACGACTCGTGGCCCGCAATAACCGCGCCGACCTGCGCCTGGACGCCCCCAAGGGCCTGCGGACGAGCAACATCGTTGGGCTGAATCGGAGCGGACACAGTCGGGACCGGTTCGGACGCTTCACCGAGGCGATCGCCCGCGGCATGGGCACCCCGTGGTTTCTGCTCGGGCTCACCCTGTTCGCCGTCGCCTGGATCTCCTGGAACACCCTCGCTCCGGTGGACTGGCGCTTCGACTCCGTCGCACTCGGGTTCATCGCGCTGACCCTGGTTTTGTCGATGCAGGCGTCCTATGCCGCGCCGATGATCCTGCTCGCTCAGAACCGGCAGGACGACCGCGACCGGGTGCAGTTCGAACAGGACCGGCAGCGGGCCGAACGCACCCTCGCCGACACCGAGTACCTCGCCCGCGAGGTCGTGGCCCTGCGCATCGCGATCAAGGACATGGCCTCGAAGGATTTCATTCGCGCCGAATTGCGTGCGTTGCTCGAACACCTGGATGAGCGCAGTCACCTGGATGAACCCACAGGCTCCGACATCACCAACGAAAGCCGCCCCACCGCATGACTCCTGCCCCACTGAGTTCAACGCCCGACAGCATCCGCGCCCGCGTGTTCACCGCCCTGGCCCGGGTGACCGACCCGGAGATTCGCAAACCCATCACCGACCTCGACATGGTGTCGGCGGTGACGGTGAGCGAGACCGGGCGGGTGAGCGTCGGCATCCGCTTGACCATTGCTGGTTGTCCGGCCGCAGCGCGCATTGAGAGCGACGTTCTGGCCGCCGCCGAGTCGGTGGCTGGGGTCGGCCTGGCGAGCGTCGCGGTGGCGATCATGACCCGCGAGCAGCGCACCGCGCTCACCGAGAAGCTGCGCGGCGGCCAGGTGGAGCGCAGCGTGCAGTTCGGCCCGGAGTCACTCACCCGCGTCTACGCGATCACGAGCGGCAAGGGCGGCGTGGGCAAGTCCACCGTCACCGCGAACCTGGCGGTGGCCCTGGCCGGCGAAGGACTGCGGGTGGGCATCGTGGATGCCGACGTACACGGCTTCAGCATTCCCGGCCTGCTCGGCCTCGTGCACGACGGGCTCGCGGTGAAACCGACCCAGGTCGGCGATATGATTCTGCCGCCGATCGCGCACGACGTGAAGGTCATCTCGATCGGCATGTTCATCGATGACAAGTCGGCCGCGGTCGCGTGGCGCGGCCCGATGCTGCACCGCACGATCAAGCAGTTTCTCACCGACGTGTACTTCGGCGACCTCGACGTGCTGCTGCTCGACCTACCGCCAGGAACCGGCGACGTCGCCATCACGGTCGGCCAGCTGCTCCCCCACGCCGAGGTCATCGTTGTCACCACCCCGCAGGCGGCGGCCGCCGATGTGGCGGAACGCAGCGGAATCGTGGCCCGCCAGACCGGGCAAAGCGTCTACGGGGTGATCGAGAACATGTCCGCCCTGGTGCAGCCCGACGGCAGCCTGCTCGAACTGTTCGGTTCCGGCGGCGGCGCCGAAGTGGCCAGGCGGCTCTCAGTCGGTCAGGAGACACCGGCACCGGTGCTCGCGCAGGTTCCGCTCAGCCTGGCCCTGCGCACCGGCGGCGACGACGGACTGCCGGTTGTGCTCGGCGCGCCCGACGACCCCGCAGCCCGCGCCATTTTGGCGCTGGCCCACAGCATGAAAACCCGTGCGCGTGGCCTGGCCGGCCTCAGCCTCGGGCTCACGCCGCGTTAGCGCCTACTCTTTCGGCTTGACCAGCGTCGCCGCGTGGTCGGGAACCTGGTGGTTCTCCTCGCGCGGCGGCCGCTCGTAGTCGGAGTCCGGCGGACGCGGCGGAATGTGCACCTTCGGCGGGTCGATCTTCTCGTACGGCACGAGCGAGAGCAGATGGCTGATCACGTTCAGCCGGGACGAACGCTTGTCTTCACTCTCCACCACCCACCAGGGCGCTTCGGCGATGTCTGTGTGCACGAACATCTCGTCTTTCGCCTTGGAATAATCGACCCATTTAGTGATCGACAGCACGTCGGTTTCGGAGAGCTTCCAGCGCCGCATCGGGTCGTTCAGGCGTGACCGAAAACGTCGTTCCTGCTCCAGGTCAGACACCGAGAACCAGTACTTGACCAGCAGGATTCCGTCTTCGACCAGCATCCGCTCGAACAACGGTGCCTGGTGCAGAAACCGGCGATATTCGTCACTCGTGCAGTAGCCCATGACCCGTTCGACGCCGGCCCGGTTGTACCAGGAGCGGTCCATCAGCACGATCTCGCCGGTCGATGGCAGGTGCTCGATGTACCGCTGAAAATACCACTGGCCGCGCTGGCGTTCGGTGGGCATCGGCAGGGCGACGATGCGTGCGACGCGGGGGTTCAGGTATTCGGTGATGCGCTTGATCGCCGAGCCCTTACCCGCGGCATCGCGGCCCTCGAATATCACCACGACACGGGCACCGGATGCCTTCACCCACTGCTGCATCGTGACCAGTTCGGCCTGCAGGCGGGCCAGTTCGGCCTCGTAGACCTTCTTCTTGACGCGCAGAATGGTTGTAGGCGTTTTCGACATCGAGACTCCGTCAGACCGGAACTACGTGGCTTCAGTATCGAACGGGGCCGGTTCGAGCGCGGCCAGGGCCGCTTCCCGTGCCCGCTTACGTTTCAGGTATGCACCCTCCGGGTTGGGTTCGGCGCGAGAAATCGTTGCGGACTGTTCCTTGAACGGGTCTTCGTCGGCGAGGGCTTCCCGGATGATGCGACGCGGGTCATACTGGCGCGGGTCCAGTTTTTTCCAGTCCAGATCGTCGAACTCCGGACCCATTTCATCGCGCATGCGGTCTTTGGCCCCGTTGGCCATATCGCGCAACTGGCGCACGAGGCGAGCGAGCTGCGCGGCGTAGTGCGGTAGTTTGTCGGGGCCGAGCAAGAAGACAGCGATGATCCCGATCAGAAGAATCTTCTCGAACGTCAGCCCAAACATGTCCTTAGAGTAACTGCCCGGCGAGGCATCCACAGACCACACGCGCCCCGGCCCTAGTCTTGACCTAATCATCTACTGGAGTTATTTGTGTCTGACATTGAACTGAACTGGAAATTCTCCGACGACTGTGTCGTGGAGTCCGAAGCTATCGCCAAGGCGCGCCAGCAATCCCTCGAGTTGGGGATCGATGCCATTCCGCCCTCGGTGGGGGCGCAATCGGCCGTTCTGGCGGCGGCCACCGGGGCACGCAGCATCCTCGAGGTCGGTACCGGGGCCGGAGTCTCGGGGATCTGGCTGCTGACCGGAGCTCCCGGCGCAACTCTCACCTCGATTGATACCGAGGTCGACCACCTGCAGCACGCGAAGGCGAACTTCATCGAAGCGAAAATTCCGGCGAACCGGGTGCGCCTCATCACGGGCAAGGCCGGCGAGGTTCTGCCCCGCATGAACGAGAATTCTTACGACATTGTGTTTATTGACGCCGACCCACAGTCGGTCATCGAGTACGTCGAACACGGACTGCGCCTGGCCCGTCCGGGCGGCACGGTGCTCGTCGCGCACGCGCTGTGGCGCGGACGGGTGGCCGACCCGGCTCAGCGCGACGATGTCGCGACCGGGTTTCGCACTCTGCTGACCGAGATCGCCGCATCGAGCGCTGTGATCAGCGCGCTGTCCCCGGTCGGCGACGGGCTGCTGCAGATCACCAAGCTGCGCGCCTAGAACGTTCCCAGATACACCAGAACGGCCGCGCAATACCTGCGTGGCCGTTCTGCTGTATTAACTATAGGAACACGAGGCTACTTCGCCGCAGCGACAACCCCGGCAAGTGCATCGTGAAGTTCCTTGGCCTCGGCGTCGTTGACGGAGACAACGAGCCGACCCCCACCCTCGAGCGGTACACGCACGATGATCAGGCGCCCCTCTTTTACAGCCTCCATTGGACCGTCTCCGGTACGTGGCTTCATGGCCGCCATGAACTCCCCTTCCATTCGTCTTTGTATACCCATTATCGACTATCTCGGCCCGAGACGTAAATTAGGGTCGGACTCAGTGTCAAATCAGGCTTCTTACGGCGGAGTCCAGTCGTAACCATCCACGCCCCAGCAGATCAGCAGCCAGCCCCACTGGCCGGCCACGAAGAGCAGAACGATCGACACTCGATAGATGCGGCTGCGCGGTAGCGCGGCCGCACCGAGCAAGGGAAACATCGGCATGAGCAGCCGGAACGTGCTCGATTGCGGAAAGAATACGGCGAGCAGGTACAGCCCGTAACTGGCCACCCACAGCCGCAGATCCACGCCGAGCCGCCGTACTGCGGGCGTGAACAGCAGCACGGCGAAGGTCAGGATGAGGGCGGTGACCACCGCGATGCCCCACGGGCTACCGAGCCACCAGACGCCGCCCTGGAACCAGGCCGTGAACGGAACCAGTTCCACGTAGCCGATGTACGGTGCCCGCCACGCCAACTCGGTGTCGGTGTAGGCCATCAGGTCGTCGGTGGCGGCCCAGGCCGCGATCGGCCAGGCCAGTCCCATCAGCGCGCTGAAGACGGCAACGGAGGCCGCCAGCATCCGCTCGGCGACGGAAAACGGGTCGCGGCGGCGCGTGACGAAGCGGTAGATCACGTGCAGCCCGAGGGCGAGGGCAAATGCGAGTCCGCTCGGCCGGGTGAGGGCCATCACCGCGATCACCGGGAACAGCAGCCAGTAGCGGCGCTCGAGCAGCAGGTAGAGGGCGAGGGTAAGAAAGAACAGGTACATCGACTCGGCGTAGGCGAACTGCAGAATCGGCGACAGCGGGGCAACGCAGAACAGCACCACCGAGAACAGGGCGGTCGCCGGCGACTGCACCCGCGCCATGAGGCGGTAGAACAGCAGGGCGGTGCCGAGACTGAAACCGACCGACACGAACACCGCCACCGGCGCCCACGGAAAATTGGTCAGTTCCATGATCAGCCGGGCCACCACCGGATAGCCCGGCATGAACGCCCAGGCATTCTCGCCGATCTGTCCCCCATCGGTGAGCGGCAGCACGCTGGGATAACCGACCGCCGCGACGATGTTGTACCAGCGACCGTCCCACATGGTCGCGAAATCGGTGTATTTCGGGCTGGCACCGGTCCACGCGTTGGGGCCCTGTACGCTCGCCAGCACCAGGATGAGGCTTGTCGTGACCAGGCGTGACAGCGCCCAGACCACGACGACCTTGCCCCACCACGGGGTCAGCCGGTAGCGGGCGTGCCAGGCCGCTGGCAGCCGCCGGGCGCGCGACCGGGGCGCGGTCTGCCTGCGGGGGCGGAGCATCCGCTCAGTCATTGTTCTGTCGCTGCGTTAACGAACGGATGCGCTCAGCCAGGCGCGCAGGCCGTTCTCGCAGGCCGTGATCTCGGCCACGGCGACGCGTTCGTCGTCGGCGTGCGCCTTGAGCGGGTCGCCGGGACCGTAGTTGACGGCCGGAACGCCGAGCGCGGAGAAGCGGGCGACGTCGGTCCAGCCGTACTTGGGCGTAGCGACACCGCCGACAGCGTTCAGGAATTCGCGGGCGAGCGGGGCGTCGAGGCCGGGCCGGGCGCCCTCGGCACGGTCGACCACGGTGAGGTCGTAGCCGGCGAACAACTCACGCAAGTGGGCGACGGCTTCGTCGGCGCTGCGGCTGGGGGCGAAACGGTAGTTGACGTGCACCATGCACTCGTCGGGGATGATGTTGCCGGCGACGCCGCCGGTAATGCCGACCGCGTTCAGCCCTTCGCGGTAGACCAGGCCCTCAACCTCGACCTCGCGGGCTTGGTAGCCGGCCAGAATGTTGAGAATCGGGGCGGCCTTGTGAATGGCATTCTCGCCGACCCAGCTGCGCGCCGAGTGCGAGCGCAGGCCGAACGTGCGAACTTCGACGCGCAGGTTGCCGTTGCAGCCGCCCTCGATCTGGCTTCGGGTCGGTTCGCCGAGAATCGCGAAATCGCCGATAAACAGGTCGGGCCGGTTGCGGGCGAGCCGGCCGAGGCCGTTGAGCTCGTCGGAGACCTCTTCGTGGTCGTACCACATCCAGGTCACGTCGACCCCGGGTTCGGTCAGTTCGGCGGCGAGCTTCAGCTGTACGGCCACGCCGGCCTTCATGTCGACGGTGCCGCGGCCCCAGAGGTAGTCGGTGCCGTCGATGGTCTCGTAGCGGGTGGGCAGGTTGTCGTTGAGCGGCACTGTGTCGATGTGGCCGGCGATGACGACGCGCTGCGCACGATTCAGGTTGGTGCGGGCGACGACGGTGTCGCCGTCGCGAATGATCTCGAGGTGGTCGAAACCGTGAAGCGCCGCCACGATCGCGTCGGCGAGGGCAGTCTCATTGCCCGACACCGACTCCAGGTCGCAGATTTGTCTAGTCAGTTCGATTGACGTCGCTGTCAGGTCGAGCACGGTGGTTTTTGCTGGGGCCGGAAGTCTAGAAGTCACCCTACTAATCTAGAGGTATGCCCTCCGTAGTTTCCGAAAACGCTCCTGCCACACCGACCCAGGCCTGGGGATACGGCCTCGCCACCGTCGCCACCGACGGCACCGTGCTGGATACCTGGTTTCCCACCCCGGTACTCGGCGCGCTGCCGACCGGCCGCGATCGCTGGATCGTTCCGGCGGAGTTGAGCGAAGCGGCTGGCGACGACGCCCGCCGCGCGGTACGCCTCGAAGCCGTCACTGTGGAAATCACCCTCGGCGCGGCACCAGCCAGCACGTCGGATGCCTACCTGCGGCTGCACCTGCTCTCGCACCTCCTCGTTCTGCCGAACAGCATCAACCTCGGCGGCATCTTCGCTTTTCTGCCCACCGTAGTGTGGACCAACGCCGGTCCCATGGTGCCGACCGATTTCGCCCGCCTGCGCCCGACCCTGCAGCGCGCCGGCATTCAGGCCAGCGGCGTCGACAAATTTCCACCGCTGCTTGACTATGTCGTTCCGACCGGCGTGAGAATAGCAGATGCCTCCCGCGTGCGGCTCGGCGCCCACCTCGCCCCCGGCACCACGGTGATGCACGAGGGCTTCGTCAACTTCAACGCCGGCACCCTCGGTTCCTCGATGGTCGAGGGCCGCATCTCGCAGGGCGTCGTGGTCGGTGACGGCGCGGATATCGGTGGCGGCGCATCCATTATGGGCACCCTGTCAGGTGGCGGAACGCAGCGCATCTCGATCGGCGCGCGCGCGCTGCTCGGAGCCAATTCCGGCGTGGGCATCGCGATCGGCGATGACAGCGTGGTCGAGGCCGGACTCTACGTGACGGCCGGCACCAAGGTTGTGCTCGTCGGCGAACCACGGCTCACCGACGGCACGTTCGCCACGGTGAAAGCGGTCGAGCTCTCCGGCGTGCCTAACCTGCTGTTTCGCCGCAACTCCATCTCCGGCGCCGTCGAGGTGCTCGCCCGCAGTGGCAGCGGAATCACGCTGAACGCCGCACTGCACGCCTGAGCTGGTGCTGACAAGCGGATGTCGGTGGGTTCCGCTAGCATCCGGGTAGCGTACATCCGCTCTTGCGGGAACGCGCGATTCACGAAGGAGTGACGTGGGAACCGACGCACCGCGCAGCAAGGGGCACCGCCGCTTTCGGCGATTACTGATCGCACTCGCGACCGTCGTCGGCCTGGTGCTCGTCACTGCAGGGCTCGGTGTCTATACGGTCACGCGGTCATTCCCAACGCTCGCGGGCAACGTCGAGATCACCGGCCTCTCAAGCGCCGTCACGGTCACGCGCGAGACGTACGGAATTCCACAGATCACCGCGAAGACGGCGAGCGACCTGTTTCTCGCTGAGGGCTACGTGCACGCCCAGGACCGGTTCTGGGAGATGGATTTTCGCCGCCACGTCACGAGCGGCAGGCTCTCGGAGCTGTTCGGCGAGAGCCAGATCGGTACCGACACGTTCGTGCGCACCCTCGGCTGGCGAGCCGTCGCCGAGCAGGAAGTGGCCCTGCTCGACCCGGTGACTCTCGGCTATTACCAGTCCTATGCCGACGGAGTGAACGCCTACCTCGACACCCATCAGGGCGCCGATCTATCGCTGGAGTATGCCGTGCTGGGCCTCCAAAACCCCGGGTACGAGGTCGAAAAGTGGACCCCGGCTGATTCCGTGGCCTGGCTGAAGGCCATGGCCTGGGACCTGCGCTCCAACCTCGACGACGAAATCGACCGGGCTCTGCTGTCGACGACGCTCACGCCCACCGAGGTGAGCCAGTTGCATCCCGACTATCCGGCCGCGCAGCATCCCACCATCACCGGCAGTCAGGCTCTCACCCTGCCATCGGCCGGGGCGCCGCAAGCCGCCGAGCCGGCCCCGGATTCAACGGATGCCCCCGCCGCGCTGGCTTCGGTCGACTCCTACGCCGGAGCCCTGGCCGAGCTGCGCGCGCACCTCGGGTCGGTGCCCGAACTGCTCGGGCCGGCCGGCGGGGAGATCGGCTCGAATTCATGGGTGGTCTCCGGCGCCCTCACCGATACCGGCAAGCCGCTGCTGGCCAACGACCCGCACCTCGGCCCGGCGTTACCCTCGGTCTGGTACCAGGTGGGGTTACGCTGCCAGTCGATCACCGCAGATTGCCCGTTCGACGTGGCGGGATACAGCTTCTCCGGCATGCCCGGCGTGATCATCGGCCACAATGAGCGCATCGCGTGGGGGTTTACCAACCTCGGGCCCGACGTCGCCGACCTTTACATCGAGAAGGTCACCGGCGACAACTACGAATTCGACGGTGTTGCGAAACCCCTGCTGCTGCGCGACGAGAAGATCTCCGTCGCCGGTGGTGACGACGTGAAGATCGAGATTCGTTCGACCGAACACGGGCCATTGCTGAGCGGGTTCGACGGCACCAGCTACCAGCGGATCGCGAGCGACTTTCCCGAGGCCACCGGGCTGACACCCGCCCCCGCCGCCGAGGCCGGCGCGGAGCAGACCAGCTACGAGCTGTCCCTGCAATGGACGGCGCTCACGCCGGGGCACACGGCATCCGCTATTTTCGCTTTGAACCAGGCGACCGACTGGACCAGTTTTCGCGCCGCGGCCGCCCTGTTCGAGGTGCCGGCGCAGAACCTCACCTACGCCGACGTCGACGGAAATATCGGCTATCAGGCGCCCGGGCTCATTCCCATTCGGGCCAGTGGCAACGGCACCCTGCCCGTTCCCGGCTGGACCAGCCAGTACGGCTGGACCGGATACATCCCCTTTGATGCCCTGCCCAGCACGTTCAATCCGCCGAGCGGATACATCGTCACGGCCAATAACGCGGCCACCGACCCGAGTTCCCCATACCTGCTGACCGCCGACTGGGACCTCGGCTACCGGGCGAACCAGATCACGGCTCGGCTGCAGGAGCTCATCGCCGCGAAAACCCCGATGACAGCCGAACTGATGAGCGAAATTCAGGGTGACAATTACAGTGCCATCGCAGCGACGCTCGTTCCGGCGCTGCAGCAGGTGCGGCTCACCGGTGACGCCGCCAAAGCGCAGAAGTTGCTCGACGGCTGGGACTACCAGGTCGACGTCGACAGCGCGGCCGCGGCGTACTTCAACGTGATCTGGCGCACCCTGCTGCACGATATTTTCACCGGCAAGATCGACGACGGCGCTGCTCTCACCGGTGGCGACCGGGCGTTCTCCGTGGTCACGAGCCTTCTCGACCAGCCAAACTCCCCCTGGTGGTCGAACGCTTCCTACGGCACCGTTGGCCAAGAGAGCATGCTGCGACGCGTGATGACGGATGCCGCGGCCGAAGCCGCCGATCTCATGGGCTCCAACCCACAGGACTGGCAGTGGGGCAGCATCCACACCCTGGAACTCACCAACCAGAGCTTCGGTAAGTCCGGCATCGCCCCGCTTGAGTGGTTATTCAACCGCGGGCCGTACGAGCTCGCCGGAGGTTCGGCCGTCGTCAACGCGGTCGGCTGGGATGCCACCCAGGGCTACCAGGTGGACTGGGTGCCGTCAATGCGGCAGGTGGTGAGCCTGGAGAATTTCGATGACTCCACCTGGATCAATCTCACCGGGGCATCCGGTCACGCCTTCCACCCCAACTACACCGACCAGGCGCCACTCTGGCGTGATCACGAGACCCGTCCGTGGCTGTTCACGCCGGCCGCCATCAACGCCGTCGCCACCAACACCCTGACGCTCGAGCCGGCCTCATAGGGCCCCGGGTGAGCAGCGGCGCTCGTTACGGACAGCGGCGCGGAGGGGACGCAGCGAGTCGACGACGCCGACACCCCCTCGACCGTGTGCTCGAACGGAGACCCCGCGAAACCAGGTATAAAGACGATTCCCTGCGGCAACGGCCAATTTCTGCCGGCTACTGACGACTCCCTCGCACTCCAACACGCTAAATCTTGGTGACACATCAGAGCTCCCGTTTCAGCGGTCTCGGGCCCCGCGATCCCGCGAGTCGGGACCGCCATCGCCCAACACGCCCCAGCCTGCGGGGCGCCACCATCCGCCGGTCGAGACCGACATCGCCCAACGTGCCGCGGTCTGCGGTCGCCGTTGCGTGCGGGTTCACTTCGGGCGGGTCGAGCCGCAGCGGCTCCTGCATGAGCGGGTTCTTGCTGGGCAGCGCAATCAGTGTCTGCTCGGGGTCGAATTCGACGGCGGGTTGCAGCCAATACTCTCCATCGAGGAACAGGATCTTCCACTGCCGGTTGTGCAGCAACAAATGGTGCAGAACACAGAGCAGTATGGCCTGGTCGATGTTGGAAAAGCCCAGATCAACCCAGTTTTGAATGTGGTGAGCTTCACTCCACGACGGTGGTTGGTCACACCCGGGCCAGCGGCATCCGCCGTCACGCACGGCGAGGGCGCGGCGTTGCTCGCGGTTGAACAGGCGTGCATCCCGGCCAACATTGAGGGATTGCCCGGCTTGGTCGAGCAGAATACCGAGGTAGCCGGTGTCACACAGATGTCGGGCAATGGTCTCCGCTGACACCGGAGCCGAATTGTCCTCGATATAGCCGAACACCCCCGTTCCTGGCGCGGCCGGGGAAGGCTGCGTGCTCGGAGTGGTCTGCGTGGCCGTCCCGGCCGTCCCGGTGGACTGGGCCCGCGGCAGCAGCGGCGGCCGTGGCAGCAGCATCCGCGGCGGCCTGAGCGACCCGCGCCGCGAGCACCTCGGCATCGGAGAGACCGGCGAACTATGATCGCTACTTGACGCAGAGGGATTGGGCTGATTGCCGCGCTGCTCCAGAGCCAGTGTCAGTTTCTTGTATACGAAGGATTGCGGGGTTCAATCTGCCGAAACCTTCACGGCCTCATCTTTGAACTCAGGAGTGAATTCCCGGCGTGTTTCCCGTGATAAATATTCTCTCTGTTGAGGTTTCCACCATGCGAGGTCAAGGCCACTACCTCTTCACACCACTCAATGCTAAGACAAGCTAACGGTCTATTGGGTGCGGCCACCGACGCCGTGACCGCACCCGACCGCTGTCACTGACGAGTCGCGATGGCTTCTTTTTCGACGACCGGCGCGCGGGTGGGGGCACGGAGCGTAATTGCAGCAAGCAGGGCGCCGGCCAGGGCTATTGAGGCTGCACCGATGAATGCCGAAGAGAATCCAGTGGTCAGCGCCGGAAGGTTCCCACTTTCCGTCGCACCGTTCGCGGCTGCAAAGGCTGTCATCGCCGCTAGCCCGAGAGCGGATCCGACCTGGTAGCTGGTGTTGACGAGGCCGGAAGCGAGGCCGCCCTCCTGCGGCGGAGCGCTGGAGATCGCCGTGCCGAGGGTCGGGATGAACGCCAGGGACATCCCGAGTGCGGCCAGAAGCGACGCCGGGAGGACATCCACCCAGAAGTTTCCGTCCACGCGAACGAAGGACAACCACATCAGGGCGCCTGCGAGCACGACGAGACCGCTCACCGTCATCACTTTCGGACCGAATCGCGCAGCGAGTCTCGGTGCAAGCAGGATCATGGTGATCATGGTGAATGCGGTCATTGGTAGGAGCGCGGCACCGCTGGGGAACGCCGAGTAACCCAGGACTTGTTGCAGGTAGAGATTCAAGAAGAACCACATTGGGATCCACGCGGCGGCGAGCAATAACTGGGCGAGGTTGGCCGCGGCTAAATTCGGGATCCGGAAAATCGACAATCGCATTAGCGGCTGCTTCCGGCGAGCCTGAACGAGCACAAACAATCCGAGCAAGGCGACCGCTCCGGCGAGAGTTCCCCACGTTTCTAGACTGTCCCATCCAGACTCAGGTGCTCGGACGATCGCGAAGACACCGAGGGCAAGTCCAGCGGTGACCAATAGGGCGCCGGCGGTGTCGATGGAGCCGCGAATCCGCGGTCCGTCTGCCGGGAGCGCCGTGGCGACGAGGGCGATGACCACGAGGGCGAGCGGGATATTAATGAAGAAGACCCAGGGCCACGACATGTACTCGGTGATGACCCCGCCGAGGAACACGCCTGCCGTTCCCCCTGCCGGTGCGGCCGCACCATAAAGGGCCAGCGCGCCACCGAGCTCCTTCGGGCTCGACCCGAACGTCTTCATCAGCAGCGTGAGTGCCGCGGGTGCGATGAGTGCCGCGCCGGCTCCCTGTACGCCGCGTCCAATCAACTCCAACGCGACGTTTCCGGCAAGCCCCGCGACGGCGGAGCCGACGAGCAGTACGACCCAGCCCGTGGTGAACATTCGTCGGGCGCCGAAGACATCCCCGAGACGCCCGCCGAGCAAGAGGAGCCCCCCGAATGTGATGACGTAGGCGTTGAAAACCCAGGAGAGATTCTCCGGGCTGAAGCCCAGTTCCTCCTGCATGCGAGGCAACGCCACGCCCACGATTGAGGTATCCATGATCACGACGAACTGCGCGAGTGCGATGAGGAAAAGCGCGAGCCTCTTCTTTCCCCGTCCCGGTATTGATTGAGACATTCCAGATTCCCTTCGTTTTCGCCGTAGTCGGCGATTCCACAGTTCAGATTTATACCCTACGGGGGTATGGTAACAGGAATACCCCCAGTGGGTATATTGTTGGGCATGTTAGTACCCCCTAGGGGTATGCGTTCGATTCAGCAAAGGAGAGTTTTATGACAATGCGCGAATATCAGGTGACCGGGATGACCTGCGGTCATTGCGAGACGACGATCCGGGAAGAGGTCAGCCAGATAGTAGGCATCCAGTCGATCGACGTGAGCGCGAAGACCGGAAAGCTTGTCGTGACCAGCCAGGCCGAGCTAGACGACACAGCCGTCCTCGCAGCGGTCGAGGAAGCCGGCTACGGGGCGGTGCGTGTCCCATGAAGGTCCCCCTAAAGCTCGGACTCTTTGGAGTGGGACTCGCGGCCCTATTTACCGCTTCATTTGCTACCGCAGGCGCAGTGGTTCCCTCCCAAACCACGGCGGCCTGGACGCAGCCAACGGAAGAACATGTCATGGACAGCAACGACACACAGCTGGCCGCATCAGTGAAGGGCCTGTCGATGGAACAGGACGGGTTCCTCCTGGGGGAGATCTCGTCCCCCGGCATGGCAGATCAGGAGGGAACACTCGCGTTCACGATCTCCAACGCCACAGGAACGCCGGTCACCGACTTCGAGGCCTCCCATGACAAGAAACTCCATCTGATCATCGTGCGCACGGACGGGACCCAGTTCCGCCACGTGCACCCAACCATGGATGCCCATGGCGTATGGTCACTACCCTGGAAGTGGAACGCCGCCGGCAGCTACCGGGTCTACGCGGACATCGTCCCGGCAGCAACGGGACAGAACATCACTCTGACCCGAACGGTCCAGGCGGCCGGAGAATTCACCCCCGCCACGCCGGCTCCAGTTTCTGCCGCGGATACGGTCGATGGCTACAACGTGGACCTGGCCGGTACGCTGAGCACCAGCGAACAGGCCATGCTCACTGTCTCGGTTTCCCGTGATGGAGAACCGGTCACAACACTGCAGCCGTACCTGGGTTCTTACGGACACCTTGTCGCCCTGCGCGAAGGGGACCTGGCTTACCTCCACGTCCACCCCGAGGGCGAAGCACCCCGGCCCGGCGCCGTCTCCGGCCCGGACGTGACATTCATGACCGAGGCCCCGACCCCGGGACGCTACCTGCTCTACCTGGACTTCCAGGTCGACGAACAGGTCCACATGGCCCGATTTGTCCAAACCGCCACCGGGCCCGCCCAATCCGCGGATCCGGGCGAACCTGCCGAACATTCCGGGCACTGACCACCATAGACACCGCGCGCCTGGCCCATCCCGTGATCAGGAAGCGCACCACCGAGGAGGACCCATGTCCGCAACATCGACCCAGCCGCAAACGCTGGGCAACACCATCGAGCTAGAGATCGGGGGGATGACCTGCGCCTCCTGCGCGATGCGAATCGAGAAGAAACTGAACAAGCTCGACGGCGTGATCGCGACCGTCAACTACGCCACCGAAAAGGCGAAGGTCACCGCTCCCGCCGGCCTGGACCCATTGGCGCTGATCGCCGAGGTCGAAAAGACCGGCTATACGGCGGCGCTCCGCACACCGAAAACGGCCCACCCGGCGAGCGACGATGCGGAGCAGCCCGACCCCGAGCTGACATCGCTGCGGAACAGGCTGATCGCGTCCATAGTGCTGTCGTTGCCGGTCATCATGATGGCCATGGTTCCGGCGCTGCAGTTCAATTACTGGCAGTGGGCGTCCCTGACGCTGGCCGCTCCCGTGATCGTGTGGGCGGCCTGGCCCTTTCACAGGGCAGCGTGGACCAACCTGCGCCACGGCGCGGCCACGATGGACACGCTGGTCTCGGTCGGCACGTCCGCTGCGTTGCTGTGGTCACTCTTCGCACTGTTCTTCGGAACAGCCGGACTGCCGGGCATGACCCATGGGTTCTCGTTCACGATCAACCCCTCCGACGGCGCCGGGAACATCTACCTGGAGGTCGGCGCCGGAGTGACCATGTTCATCCTGGCCGGGCGATACTTCGAGAAGAGGTCCAAGCGCCAGGCGGGGGCTGCCCTGCGCACACTGCTCGGGCTGGGGGCTAAGGATGTCGCGGTTGTTCGGGACGGGGTCGAAACACGGATCCCCGTCGAGCAGTTGTCGGTGGGTGATGAGTTCGTCATACGACCGGGTGAAAAGATCGCCACGGACGGGGTGATAGTCGCGGGTACCTCGGCGGTGGATGCGAGCATGCTCACCGGCGAGTCGATCCCAGTCGAAGTCGGTGAGGGCGACGCCGTGACCGGCTCAACCGTCAACTTCGGCGGCCGTCTGGTCGTGAGTGCCACCAGGGTTGGCTCGGACACCCAGCTGGCACAGATGGCCAGGCTCGTCGAGGACGCCCAGTCGGGCAAAGCCGAGGTCCAACGCCTCGCCGATAAGGTCTCCGGAATCGTCGTACCGATCGTCATCGCCGTGGCCATCGGGGTGCTCGGCGCTTGGATCGGTGCCGGCTTCCCGCTCAGCGCCGCCTTCACGGCCGCCGTCGCGGTCCTGATTATCGCCTGTCCCTGTGCCCTCGGACTCGCAACCCCAACCGCGCTACTAGTCGGCACCGGACGGGGCGCCCAGCTGGGCATCCTCATCAAAGGCCCGGAAGTACTCGAGTCCACCCACAAGGTCGACACGATCGTCCTCGACAAGACAGGAACGGTCACTACGGGCAAGATGACGCTGATTGACGTGTTCACCATCGACGGAACCACCCGGGAGGACGTTCTGAGGCTGGCCGGCGCATTGGAGGACGCCTCCGAACACCCGATCGCCCAGGCCATCGCCAAAAGCGCAACCCAGCAGATCGGCTCACTTCCGGTACCGGAATCGTTTACGAACGTCCAAGGCAAGGGCGTGCAGGGCACTGTGAATGGCCATGCCGTGCTCGTCGGGCGCGAGAGCCTACTGGCGGACTGGTCCCTTCACCTTCCCAAGACGCTCGCCCTCGCAAAGGCCACCGCGGAATCTCAGGGCAAGACAGCGGTCGCTGTCGCCTGGGACGGTCAGGCCCGTGCGGTTTTGGTCGTCGCCGATGCCGTCAAGGCCACCAGCGCCGAGGCGATCGCCCAGTTCAAAGCACTCGGGCTGAACCCCGTGCTCCTGACCGGAGACAATAAAGTGGTCGCCGAGCACGTCGCAGCGGAGGTCGGAATAACTGAGGTCATTGCCGAGGTGATGCCCCAAGACAAGGTCGACGTCATCACCCGCTTGCAGTCCGAAGGGAAAGTCGTGGCGATGGTCGGCGACGGCGTGAACGACGCCGCGGCCCTAGCCCAGGCCGACCTGGGCCTGGCGATGGGAACCGGGTCGGACGTCTCGATTGAAGCCGCGGACATCACACTGGTGCGCGGGGACCTCCGCTCCGCCGCCGATGCCATCCGCCTGTCCCGCAAGACCCTGGGCACCATCAAGACAAACCTATTCTGGGCCTTCGCCTACAACGTCACGGCCATTCCGCTGGCCGCGTTCGGACTGCTGAACCCGATGCTAGCCGGCGCCGCTATGGCGCTCTCGAGCGTATTCGTGGTCAGCAACAGCCTTCGCCTCCGGTCCTTCAAGTCCAAGGCGAACACCACGGCGTCCACCTCAGCATTGCACACTCCCGTGCGGCAACTGCAAGGCGTCTGACTGTCCCCGCCCAAAAGGAAACACTCCCCGTTCCATCGAAAGGAAACCCTTCAATGAGTAACAGCTGTTGCAGTGCCACCGCCGACAACAATGCCCTTGTCGCCGCTGCCATTCCTCTGTCAGCCGAAAACCTACTCGCCGCCAGCGGTGACGACCTCGCCGAGTGCCCCGTCATGACCGGAAGCCAGGTCGTGAAGGCAGACGCGGAATCCACAGGCCTCTTCCGCGACTACGAGGGTATTCGCTATTGGTTTTGCTGCGCAGGCTGCGGACCCCTGTTCGACGCTACTCCCGCAAAATACGCCACGGCCACTTGAGTATCTTGGGGTGGTGCCGGCGGGAGCCGGCACCACCCCAACCATTCTTGTCAGAGATCCATACCGACCCGAACCCAGGCCACCCAGAGGGTAGAGACTATGAGCGAGTACCCGGAACACGGGGACCACGGATTACCCTGGGCCCCGCGGGTCCGGGCCCGCACACCCATCACCATGACGGTACCGTCGCGAAGAACGAAGAAGGAAGAACGAAGAACAACGACATGGAAAAAATCACTCCCACCGGGGCCACCGCAGAGCCGTGCCACACCACGCACGGCTACATCGGTGACAAAAGCCAATACCTCGCTCGTCTAAAACGCATCGAAGGCCAGGCCCGTGGCATCCACCGCATGGTCGACGAGGAAACATACTGCATCGACATCCTCACCCAGATCTCGGCCCTCACCAAAGCATTGGAAGGCGTTGCACTCGGACTCCTCGATGACCACCTCAAGCACTGCGTCGTCGACGCCGCCAAGCTCGGCGGCGAGCAGGCAGACATCAAGATCAAGGAAGCCTCCGACGCCATAGCCCGCCTCGTTCGCTCTTGACGGCTGCCAGCTGAATTCACGCAGGAACGAGCAGACGCGTGGACGGGCGCAGCCCCTCGTGCGGAGAGACACCGCAGGACTGATGGGTCAGCCCCAGCACGGGGTGGCCACCCTGTTGCCTGGTGGAACTACTCATCATCGACGAAGCAGAACGCCTCACCCCCACGGCCCTGGAACTCTTCCGCGATCGCCAGGACCGCACCCACCTCGCGATGATACTCACCGGCAAGCCCGATCAGAGATTCCGCGACTACCCCCAGCGGTACAGCCGATTCGGATTCTCACACCACTACCGAGCCCGCGCGCGCGAAGAACTACTCTTCATCCTCGAGCGGCATTGGAAAAGGCTGGGCCGACCGCCGCGAATTTCTAGGCGGCAGCATCCGCTCAGATCGGCGACGGGCTACTGCTCGGCCAGCCCGCCCAGGTTCTCTTCACACCGATCGGGTACCGCTGGAGCTACGGCAACGGCAGCTCTAGATCGAGCCCCACCGGCGGCGGCAGCTGGGCCGACCTCGGCCTCGCCGAATTCTCGACCACCCCCACCAGCCACATATACACATTCAAGGGTGCCGACACGGTCACCCTCACCGTCGATTACCGAGCCGACTACAGCTTCGGCGACCAGGGCTGGCGACCCATTGAGGGAATCGTCTCCGTCCCCTGCGCACGGTTCACCGTCGTCGCCGCCAAAGAATCCACGGTGCTCGTCGCCCAAGACTGCAACGCCGAGCCCACGTCCCCGGCTGCTGACGCCGCTGCGCACTTCGAGGAACCGGTTAGAGATGAGGGCACCCCTACCCCTCATCTGTAATGGGTGCCGCGACTAACGAGCCTGTCTACCGGCGCGGGTAGTCGCGGGCCGCGGAGCCCACATAGAGCTGCTGCGGGCGGCCGATCTTGGTCGCCGGATCCTCGTTCATCTCACGCCAGTGAGCGACCCAGCCGGGCAGACGGCCGATCGCGAAGAGCACGGTGAACATGCGCGTCGGAAAGCCCATGGCCTTATAGATGACGCCGGTGTAGAAGTCGACGTTGGGGTACAGGCGACGTTCCTTGAAGTAGTCGTCGCTCAGCGCGATGTGCTCGAGTTCCTGCGCGATGTCGAGCAGGTCGTCCTTCACCCCGAGAGCGGCGAGCACCTCGTGGGCGCTCTCCTTGACCAGGGTAGCCCGCGGGTCGTAGTTCTTGTAGACCCGGTGGCCGAAGCCCATGAGCTTCACGCCCTGCTCTTTGTTCTTCACACGTTCGACGTACTTTTCGACGCCCTGACCGGATGCTTGGATCTCCCCGAGCATCGACAGCACGGCTTCGTTGGCACCGCCGTGCAGCGGGCCGAACAGAGCGTTGATGCCCGAGGACACCGATGCGAACAGATTGGCCTCGGTCGAACCGACCAGTCGAACCGTGGAGGTGGACGCGTTCTGCTCGTGGTCTTCGTGCAGCATAAGCAGGCGTTCGAGCGCCTTGCTGACGACCGGGTTGATCTCGTACGGCTCGGCCATGTTGCCGAAGTTGAGCTTGAGAAAGTTGTCAACGAAGCTCAGCGAATTGTCGGGGTAGAGAAAAGCCTGGCCGACGCTCTTCTTGTGGGCGTAGGCGGCCATGACCGGCAGCTTCGCGAGCAGGCGGATGGTCGAAATCTCGACCTGCTCCGGGTCCTTCGGGTCGAGTGAGTCCTGATAGAAGGTCGACAGGGCCGATACGCCGGAGGCGAGCACGCTCATCGGGTGCGCCTTGTGCGGCAGGGAGTCGAAGAAGCGGCGCATGTCTTCGTGCAGAAGCGTGTGGTGACGGATGCGATCGTCAAAGTTGGCCAATTCGCTTGCGCTGGGAAGCTCGCCGTAGATCAGCAGCCAGGCCGTCTCGAGAAAGTTCGAGTTCTGGGCGATCTGTTCGATCGGATACCCGCGATAGCGCAGGATGCCCGCGTCGCCGTCGATGTAGGTGATCGCGGAGCGGGTGGCCGCGGTGTTGACGAAACCGTAGTCCAGCGTGGTGAGGCCGGTCTTCTTGGTCAGGGTGGAGATGTCGATGCTCGACACACCGTCCACGCTGGTCAGGATCGGGAACTCTGCGCTCCCGCCGGGGAAAGTGAGGGTGACCTTGTTGGGGTCAGCGCTCATCGGTTCGCCGGATGTTGTCTGCTGCGCGACGTTGGTCACGGAGCCTCCTCGGGTATCACTGCCGGATGAAATGTGGCGACGCGTCACTGAATCGGCCAGTGGTGAAACTGCTGTGGTCGATTCTGTCGCGATTACAGCCTAATCGGCCTGACCGCCTACTGTTGCATCAGCTAAGAGTTCGGGCGGTTTGTTGGTGATAGTCCACAGAGGTCCACCCCAGATGGGGGCTATTTCAGGCCAGAAGGCGCGATGCGGCAGCAGCGATGCGCTCATCCGTCGCGGTCAGCGAGAACCGCACGTGTTCCGGGTAAACATCGCCGTAGAACGGCCCCGGGCCGGCCAGAATGCCGAGTGCCGCCAGCCGTTCAATGGATTCCCACGCGGGTCGTCCCTCGGTCGCCCAGAGGTAGAGCCCGGCTTCGCTCCGATCGATGCGAAAGCCGGCCTTTTCGAGGGCGGGGCGCAGCACAGCGCGGCGCGCACGATAGCGCTCCTTCTGCACGGCGACATGCTCGTCGTCACCGAGGGCGGCGATCATGGCCGCCTGCAGCGGCGCCGGGAGCATGAGTCCGGCGTGCTTGCGCACGGTGAGCAGCCGCCCGAGCACGCCGCCACAGCCCGCGGCGAAGGCCGCTCGATACCCGGCCATGTTGGACTGCTTGCTGAGCGAATAGATCGCCACGATGTTGCGGCGGTCTCCCTCGATCACTCGCGGGTCGAGGATGCTCGGGATCGGCTCGGAATCCCAGGGGGCGTCCCAGCCGAGCTCGGCATAACACTCGTCACTCACGATGACGGCATCGAGTTCTCGAGCGCGGGCAACGGCGGCCCGCAGGTCGTCGACGGACAGCACCCGGCCGTTCGGATTGCCGGGGCTGTTCAGCCAGATCAGCTGGGTCGACTCCGGCCACTCGGCGGGATCGTCGGAGGCCAGGGCAGTGGCGCCGGCAATGGCGGCGCCGATCGCATAGGTCGGGTAGGCGGCTCGCGGGTGCACGATCGTGTCGCCCTCGCCGAGCCCGAGCATGAACGGCATGAGCGCAACGAGTTCCTTGGAACCGATCGTGGGCAGCACGTTCTTCGGCTGAAGTCCGGTGACGCCGCGGCGCCGGGCATACCAGGCGATGATCGCCTGCTGCAGGGCGGGCGTACCGACGGTTTGCGGGTAGGCGTGGGCATCCGAAGACGTGCGCAGCGCCTGCTGCACCACGTCGGGCGTGGCGTCGACCGGCGAACCGATCGACAGGTCGACGATGCCGCCCTGGTGCTGCCGGGCCTGCGTGGCAAAAGGGACCATCTGATCCCAGGGGTAATCGGGAAGCGGCTTCAGCACGTAGACCGCTTAGTGCGTAGCCTGCGGCGGCAGTGCGGAGATTACCGGGTGGTCCTTGGCGAGCACGCCGACCTTGGCGGCGCCGCCCGGGGAACCGAGGTCGTCGAAGAATTCGACGTTGGCCTTGTAGTAGTCGGCCCACTGTTCGGGCAGGTCGTCTTCGTAGTAGATGGCCTCGACCGGGCAGACCGGTTCGCAGGCTCCGCAGTCGACGCACTCGTCTGGATGGATATAAAGGGAACGTTCGCCCTCATAAATGCAGTCCACCGGGCATTCGTCGATGCAGGCACGATCTTTCACATCGACGCACGGAAGAGCGATCACATACGTCACAGGCTGGGGATTCCCTTCGAGAGCGGACTCCTGATTCTACGCCCCTCGGTCGGCGCCCCTTATCGGCGGCGCGGCGGCAGTTTCGGCCAAGCCAGCACGAACGCCGCGATGAGCGCCGGAACGACAGTCCACAGGGTTCCCGGCAGGCCGGCCGGCACGAGCACCGATCCGCCTGAGCCGCGAAGGGACAGCACGAAAATGGTCAGCAGCAGCCCAGCCGCGGCCAGTCCGACCACGAAACGGTCCCCCACCACGAGGCGCAGCCCGAGCAGCAGCGCGCCGATGCCGACGAACGCGATGGCCAGGCCGATCGGCAGCTCCGCGCCGAACACTGTCAGGGTGGCCTGGTGCGCGATGGTTCCCAGCACGCCAAAGAGGATGCCCGCAGCCAAGCCCCCGAGACCGGCCAGCGACCGGTTCGCGATGGTGAGGCGAGCGGGGCGGGGCGCGGGCGGCGGCAGGGAGCGGCGTGGGGCATCCGTTCTGAGGAAGGTTTCCGTGTCGGTGATCAGGTCGGTGCTGCCGTCGGCGAGGGTGCGCGTGCGGTCGGTCACGCCCCAGCGCGCGGAAAAGTGGGCGAGCGCGCGCAGCTTCTGGTCGAGGTGGTCTCCCACGTCGATCGCGATGAGGCGCTGGCCGGGCGCCTGCCGCACCGTGCGGGCAAGGAACACCGGCAGCCCGGCCTCGTGTGCGGCGGTCGTCGCCATCTCGCGCAGTGCATCCGTGACGGTTCCTACGACCACGGCCGTCGCACCGAGCTCGTCAATCGCAGTGTGCAGCGTCTCGGTGAGGTCGGGCTCTGGCGGCAGGCGGTGCCAGCTGCGCGCTCCCAGTTCGGCCAGCGCGCCGGAGACAGCGGCATCATCGGTTGCGACCCACGCGGCGGTCGGGGCAGCGGCCAGCGCGGCGGCATTCGTTTCGGCCGGCGCGGCGGCGTAGAGCACGACCACCCGCGACCCATCGGCGCGGAGCCGTGCGATCGTGCCGCCGGTCAGGGCGGATTCATCGCCAGGCCGGGCATGCACGAACAGAATCCGCTCGCCGCTGCCGGACATGACCATGGGCGTACGCACCGTTTCTGCTCTGCGGGCTGTTCGTTGCTGGGTAATAGCTGTGCCCGAATCAAATCATAACTAGACACGATCGCGCGGTTCGGACTAAAGTCATCATCGGTAAGGTTAGCCTTACCGAATTTTTTCGCCCGAAACCATTGCCCGAATTGTTCGAGGGACCCTGTGCTCGCAAACTACCTGATCGGCCTGCGCGAAGGCCTTGAGGCCGCGCTGATCGTGACGATTCTTATCGCCTACGTCGTGAAAATCGGTCGACGTGACGTGCTGCCGCGCATCTGGCTCGGTGTGGCCCTGGCCGTGCTGCTCGCCCTCGGCATCGGCGCGCTGCTCACCTATGGCACCTATGGGCTGTCGTTCACTGCCCAGGAGACCATCGGCGGCGTGCTGTCGATCGTTGCGACCGGCCTGGTGACCTGGATGGTGTTCTGGATGCTGCGCACCGCACGCGACCTCAAAGGCCACCTGCAGGGCAACATCGACAAGCACCTCGTCGGTGCCGGCCTAGGGCTCGTACTCGTGGCCTTCCTCGCCGTCGGCCGGGAGGGCATTGAAACGGCCCTGTTCATCTGGGCCGCAGTGCAGGCGACCGGCGCAACGACCATGCCGCTGCTCGGCGCTGCCCTAGGCATCCTGACGGCGATCGGCTTGGGCGTTCTGATCTACGCCGGCATGCTCAAGATCAACCTGTCGAAGTTCTTCACCTACACGGGTGCCATCCTCATCGTTGTGGCCGCTGGCGTGCTCTCCTACGGTGTGCACGACCTGCAGGAGGCTGGCATCCTGCCCGGGCTGAACGCCCTCGCCTTCAACGTGAGCGCCGCCGTGCCGCCGGACAGCTGGTACGGCACTCTGCTCAAGGGCACCCTGAACTTCTCCCCCGCCACCACCTGGCTGGAGATGTTCGCCTGGCTGGCCTATGCCGTGCCCACCCTGACGGTGTTCATCAGAAAGAGCGGTCACGGCCGCACGAGCGCCCGCCCGGCCCCGGCAGCACCAACCGCGCCGGCGCCCACGCCCGTCGCCGCGCACTGACTTTTCTCGCCCAGTTCAAAGGATCTCCATGCCCCGTGTCTTACGTTCCGCCAGCCTGCTCGGCCTCGGTGTTCTCGGAATCGGCCTCCTGAGCGGCTGTGTCGCCAACAACCCGGCAGCCACCCACACGGCACTCACCGTGGACAGCAGCGCGACCGACTGCGCGGTGAGCGCGAACGAGGCACCGGCCGGCAGCATCCGTTTTTCGGTCACCAATTCCGGTGACCAAGTGACCGAGTTCTACCTGTTGGCCAAGGACGGCCTGCGCATCGTCGGTGAGGCCGAGAATATCGGCCCCGGCCTCAGCCGCGACCTGGTGGTACAGCTCGATGCCGGCAGCTACTTCACCGCGTGCAAGCCGGGCATGACCGGCGACGGTGTCGGCAAGGCCGAGTTCACCGCCACCAAAACGGATGCCGCCGCCACCGTCGACGTTGACCTCGCCGCCCAGATCGTCACCGCCAACACCAACTACGGCTCCTACGTGAGCGACCAGATCGACCAGCTCGTCACCGGCACCGACGCGTTCGCCGCAGCCTATTCCGCCGAGGACGATGACACCGCCCGCAGCCTGTACGCCTCCACCCGGGTGCACTGGGAGCGCGTGGAGACCATCGCCGAATCGTTCGGCGACCTCGACCCCAAGCTCGACCTGCGCGAGGCCGACCTCGAAGAAGGCCAAAACTGGACCGGCTGGCACGCCATCGAGAAGGACCTCTGGCCGCAGGACGCTGAGGCTGGCTTCGTTGCCTACACCGCCGACCAGCGTGCGGCACTCACCGAACAACTCGTCGCTGACACCGCGACCCTGCACGAGAAGGTTGAAGGGCTCACCTTCACCCTGTCGCAGCAGACCAACGGGGCCATCGGCCTACTCGACGAGGTCGCCACCGGAAAGGTCACCGGCGAGGAAGAGATCTGGTCCCACACCGACCTCTGGGACTTCCAGGCCAACGTTGACGGCGCCAAAGTTCTCTACGACGGGGTGCGTCCCATCTTGCTGAAAACGGATGCCGACCTGGCCGCGTCGCTCGACACCGAGTTCGGCTCGCTGCAGGCGCTGCTCGACGCCCAGCGGGTCGGCGACGGCTTCACGCTCTACACCGACCTCACTCCGGCCGAGATTCGAGCCCTCGCCGACCAGGTCAACGCGCTTGGCGAGCCGCTGAACCAGCTCACCGCAGCGCTCGTGTTGTGAGTCGCTCCGCGAAGCGCACCGTGAAACGCGATAAGCGCACCGGGTCCGCCGATCTGGCCGTGCCAGCCCGCGGCCTGTCCCGGCGCGGTCTGCTCGGCCTCGCCGGGGCCAGCGTGGCCGGCATCGGGCTGGGGGCAGCCGGGGACCGGGTGGCGCTGGCGGCGTCTGCGTCGCCGGGGGCGGCATCCGCTTCGGCGGTCTACCCGTTTTACGGCAGCCATCAGGCCGGCATCGTCACGCCCGCGCAGGATCGCCTGCACTTCGCCGCGTTCGACGTCTCGGCCGGCACGACGCGGGCGGAGCTGATCGAGCTGCTACAGGACTGGACCATCGCCGCCGCCGCCATGACCGCCGGCCAGGATATCGGCGAGTACGGCGCCGTCAGCGGCCCCTACGACGCCCCGCCCGAAGACACCGGCGAGGCCCAGGGACTGCCCACGGCTGGCCTCACCATCACGTTCGGCTTCGGCCCGACCCTATTTGAAACAGCGGATGGCGTCGATCGCTTCGGCATTGCGGCCCGCCGCCCCGCAGACCTCACGCCGCTGCCGCACTTTCCCGGCGACGACCTCGATGCCGGCCGAAGTGACGGCGACCTTTGCATCCAGGCCTGCTCCAATGACCCGCAGGTGGCCGTGCACGCCATTCGCAACCTGTCCCGCATCGCCTTCGGGCGGGCAGCCCTGCGCTGGTCGCAGCTCGGCTTCGGGCGCACGTCGTCGACCTCGACGGCCCAGGCCACCCCGCGCAACCTGTTCGGATTCAAGGACGGCACCGCCAACATCAAGGCCGAGCAGCCCGACGTGGTCAACGACCAGGTCTGGGTGTCGTCCTCCGACGGGCCGGCCTGGCTGGCCGGCGGCTCCTACCTGGTGGCGCGGCGCATCCGCATGACCATTGAAACCTGGGATCGCACCATTCTCAGTGAGCAGGAAACGGTGTTCGGCCGCACCAAAGGTGCCGGCGCACCGCTCTCCGGTGGAACCGAGTTCAGCGAGCCCGATTTCACGATCGCCGGTCGGGAAAACCAGCCACTCATCGGCGCCGCTGCCCACATGCGGCTCGCGCATCCCATGCAGAACAAGGGCATGAAGCTGCTGCGCCGGGGCTACAACTTCGTCGACGGCAACGATGACCTCGGCCGCCTCGAGGCCGGGCTGTTCTTCATCAGCTTCCAGCGTTCGCCGGCCCAGTTCACGACCGTGCAGCTGAACCTCGCCAAGCACGATGCGCTCAACGAGTACATTCGCCACGTCGGGAGTGCGTTGTTCGTGGTTCCGGCCGGAGCCGCCGACGGAGCCTACGTCGGGTCCGCCCTCTTCGCATAACGCGCGATTACTTCAGCGCGTCAGGCAGCGGCGTCACCGTGTACAAAATGCCATCGGCGTTCCCCGCGACTACGACGCCGTAGGTCGCGTTCGTCACGGTCACCACTTCGGAGTCGGCACCCGGAACACCTACAGCCACGCTGAACCCGGCAGCGAGAAGCTGCGCCCGGGCATCCTCGATCGGCGTGGCCGACGTTGCCTTGATCGTGACGACCCAACCACCGACCTCGCCCTCGCCGATGCCGCCGGTGGCGAACAAAACCTCGCCGTCGATGAGCGGCACTTCGGCCGGCCAGTCTTTCGGGAGCGAGCCATCGAGGCTGACGTCGCCCCCGGTCGCATCCTGCACGACCCCGTTCACGGTCTGCTGCACGGTGTCGCCGATCGAACAGGCCGCCAGCGCGGGCAGGGTGGCGGCGATCATGAGCGCAAGCACGAGGCGGCGGCTACGGGAGGAAATAGTCATGTCAAGTCCTTCAAGTTCGTCTGAATTCTAATGCGGCCTCCGCACGCAACAATGCCCCCTCGGCGAACCGAGAGGGCATCGTGGTGCGAAGGGTTAGTTCGCGTCCATCTTCTTCACGCGCGAAACCTGACGCGAGCGAGCGGATGCCGTCAGCTCTACCTTGCGAATACGCACGGCGGCCGGGGTGACCTCGACGCACTCGTCTTCACGGGCGAATTCGAGGCACTGCTCGAGCGACAGCTGCTTGGGCGGTGTCATCGACTCGAACGTGTCGGAGCTGGACTGACGCATGTTGGTCAGTTTCTTTTCCTTGGTGATGTTCACGTCCATGTCGTCGGCGCGCGAGTTCTCGCCGATGACCATGCCTTCGTACACCTCGCTGGTCGGCTGCACGAAGAACGACATGCGCTCCTGCAGGTTGATGATCGCGAACGGGGTGACGGCACCGGAACGGTCGGCCACGATGGAACCGTTCGTACGGGTGTTGATGGTGCCCGCCCAGGGCTCGTAGCCGTGCAGGATCGCGTTGGCGATACCGGTACCGCGCGTGTCGGTGAGGAACTGCGTGCGGAAGCCGATCAGGCCGCGCGACGGAACGATGAATTCCATGCGAACCCAGCCGGTGCCGTGGTTGGCCATGTTCTCCATGCGACCCTTGCGAGCGGCGAGCAGCTGCGTGATGGCGCCGAGGTATTCCTCGGGCGCGTCAATGGTGAGGTGTTCGAACGGCTCGTGCACCTTGCCGTCGACGCGCTTCACAACTACCTGCGGCTTGCCGACGGTGAGCTCGAAGCCTTCGCGGCGCATCTGCTCGACCAGGATGGCGAGGGCCAGTTCTCCACGACCCTGCACCTCCCAAGCATCCGGGCGTCCGATGTCGACGACCTTGAGCGAGACGTTACCGACCAGCTCACGGTCGAGGCGGTCCTTGACCATGCGGGCGGTGAGCTTGTGGCCCTTGACCTTGCCCATGAGCGGCGAGGTGTTGGTGCCGATGGTCATCGAGATGGCCGGGTCGTCGACCGTGATGGTCGGCAACGGGCGAACGTCGTCGGGGTCGGCGAGGGTCTCACCGATGGTGATGTTCTCGATACCGGCAACGGCAACGATGTCGCCGGGGCCGGCGCTCTCGGTCGGGTAGCGGTCCAGCGCCTTGGTGATCAGCAGCTCGGTGATCTTCACATTGGTGACGGTGCCGTCCTGCTGCACCCAGGCCACGGTCTGGCCCTTCTTGATGGTGCCCTGGAAGATGCGCAGCAGCGCGAGGCGACCGAGGAACGGCGAGGCGTCAAGGTTGGTGACGTGCGCCTGAAGCGGGTGCGTGTCATCGTAGGTCGGTGCCGGGATGTGCTTGAGGATGGCGTCGAACAGCGGCTCGAGGTCGTCGTTGTCGGGCAGCGTGCCGTCTTCGGGCTTGTTCCAGCTGGCGGCACCGTTACGGCCGGACGCGTAGACGACGGGCACGTCGAGCACGGCGTCGAGGTCGAGGTCGGGAAAGTCGTCGGCCATGTCGCTCGCGAGGCCGATGAGCAGGTCCTGGCTCTCGGCCACAACCTCGTCGATGCGCGCGTCGGGACGGTCGGTCTTGTTGACCAGCAGGATGACGGGGAGCTTGGCTTCGAGCGCCTTGCGAAGCACGAAACGGGTCTGCGGCAGCGGGCCCTCTGATGCGTCAACGAGGAGAACAACGCCGTCAACCATGGACAGTCCGCGCTCGACCTCGCCACCGAAGTCAGCGTGGCCCGGGGTGTCGATCACGTTGATGGTGATGGGACCGTCGGTGGCGTGGATGCCCTTGTACGAAACCGCCGTGTTCTTGGCGAGAATCGTGATGCCTTTTTCGCGCTCGAGTTCGTTCGAGTCCATCGCGCGCTCTTCAACGTGAGAGTGGTCAGCGAAGGAGTCGGTCTGCTTGAGCATCGCGTCAACCAGCGTCGTCTTACCGTGGTCAACGTGAGCAACGATTGCAACATTTCGGAGGTTATTGCGTGTAGCAATCGCCATAAAAATAGATCCTTACGAAGAATGAGTGCCGCAGAGTCTCGCGCGCGACGAAGAATGGATACCAGGGGTCATAATGTGACCCAAAGTACTATCCTACCGTATCCACGCCACCGGATCGGTGGGAGTGGCGCGCGTCCCGTTCCTCTTACCCCTTGGCGGCCTGACGAGCCTCCCGGCGGATGCGCTGTTCCACCGGGTCCGGCACCGGAACCGCGCTGATCAGTCGCTGCGTGTATGGATCCTTCGGCGCACGCAGGATCTCATCGCTCGTGCCCTGCTCCACCAGGCTGCCGGTGTGCATCACCGCAATCCGGTGGGCGAGAGCGTCGACCACCGCGAGGTCGTGACTGATGAACAGGCAGGCGAAGCCGAGCCGTTCCTGAAGCTCGTGCAACAGATCGAGAAAACGAGCCTGCACCGAGACGTCCAGCGCACTGGTCGGTTCGTCGGCAATCAACAGGTCCGGATGCAGGGCGAGCGCGCGCGCAATGCCGACCCGCTGTTTCTGCCCCCCGGACAACTCGTGCGGAAAGCGGTTGCGGTAGCTCGTCGGGAGTTCAACCTGTTCCAGGAGCGTTTGAACACGCTTGTCGAGGTCGGCGCCACGCGCCTCGCCGGACAGATAGAGGGGTTCCCCGATCGATTCTCCAATCGGCATCCGCGGGTTCAGCGATGACGCCGGGTCCTGAAAGACGATGCCCGCCTTGCGGCGCAGGGGTCGCAGGTCGCGCATTTTCGCGTGCGAGATGTCGATCCCGCAGGAGATGAGCGTGCCGTCGGCGATTGGGAGCAGTCCGACGGCGGCGCGTCCGAGCGTTGTCTTGCCCGAACCAGACTCGCCGACCAGGCCGACGATCTCCCCGGGGAAAATTTGAAAGTCGATGGAATCGGCGGCCCGGAACGCGGGAATACGCCCACGCTTTGGATAGTCGATGGAGACATTCTGAAAATCGAGGACCGGTTTGCCCCCGACCGGGTGAGCCACCTGTTCCCGGGCGACCGTTTCTATGCCGCGACCGAGGTGCGGCACCGCGGCGAGCAATTGCTGCGTGTACGGATGCTGGGGACGATTGAAGATGTCGTCGATGGGCCCGGCCTCGACCGTGAGCCCGTTCTTCATGACCATGACCCAGTCGGCCAGATCGGCAACAACGCCCATGTCGTGGGTGATCAGGATGATGGCGCTGTCGAGCCGCGTGTGCAAATTGCGCAGCAGGTCGAGAATTTCGGCCTGCACGGTGACGTCGAGCGCGGTCGTCGGCTCGTCGGCAACCAGCAAGACCGGGTCACACGAAATCGACTGGGCGATCATGGCCCGCTGCCGTTGTCCGCCGGACAGCTGGTGCGGATACTTGTCGAACGATAGCGTGGGGTTGGGCATTTCGACGAGCGTCAGCAGTTCGATGGCGCGAGCTTTGGCCTCGTGCGGAGAGAGGTCGAAGTGCGAGCGCAGGGCTTCTACAATCTGGAAGCCCACCGTGTAGACCGGATTGAGGGCCGTCATCGGCTCCTGAAAGATGGTTGCGACGTCGTTGCCGCGCACCTTGCGAATTTCCGACTCGGGGATGCCGCAGATCTCTTTACCGAGGAGTTTGATCGACCCGGTCGTGCGTGCGTTTTGCGGCAGGAGTCCGAGCAGCGCCATGGTCCCGGTGCTCTTGCCCGAGCCCGACTCCCCCACGATGGCGAGCACCTCGCCGCGGCGCACCTGGTAGTTCATGTTGATGGCCGCCGGGTAGAGCTCCCCCTCGACCCAGAAATCCACATTGAGATCGGCGACCTCGAGTACGGCCTCGGTGACGGGCCGAGAAGTAGAGCCGTCGCCGGTCGAAATGGTTGCTTCGTTACTCATGAAAGGGGGGTCCTGTCTGTGTCGAGCGCGTCGTCTGTGAAAATGGACCTATGTCGATCTTCACATTTCGTCCTGTTTTTGGCCGCGTTCTGGCCGGCGTTGTTGCCGTGCTGTGCCTGGCGGGGTGCATCGGCCTGGTGTTGGCGAACGACCTGGAGAATCTGGTACGCACCGTGCCGCTGCTGCTGTTCTTCGCCGCAGTAGCCGGAGCTTTGTTCTGGCAGCCGCACATTGTGATTGAGCAACACGGCATCACGGTCGTCAACGTGTTCCGCACATTTTTCGTGCCGTGGCCGCACGTGCAGCGAATCGACACCCGCTACACACTGACCCTGTTCACCGCCGAGCGGCGAATTCCGGTCTGGGCGGCGCCGGGCCCCGGCATCCGTGGTGCGATCGCGATCGAGCGCTCCGATGTGACGAACCTCGGCGATTCCGCCTATGGGGCCGGCCGAAGTGTTCGGCCGGGAGACTCGGTGACGACCGCATCCGGACAGGTCGCCTTTGTGTTGCGGCAACGATGGGAACAGCTGCGGGACGCCGGACACCTGGATGGAACCGCCATCGATCCGGATGCCCTCCGCGTGACCACCCACCGGGTCACCATCGCGGTACTCGCCGGACTGCTCGCCGCCTCGATACTCGGTCTCGTTCTGTAGAACCCGAAACATGAGCGCTAGACCTTGCTGGAGGCGCGCGCGGCGCGCGCCCGACGGGCATCCGCTTTCAGCAGCGCCTTCGCGGACGGCATCTTCTTCTGACGCGGGTCGAAGGCGTCGCGCAGACCGTCACCGATGAAGTTCACGGTGAGGGCGATGACGATGATGAACACACCCGGCCACCAGAACAGCCAGGGGCGGGTCGCGAACGCGGCCACGTTCTGGGCCACGATCAGGCCGAGCGACGTGTCGGGATTGCGCACGCCGTAGCCCAGAAAGCTCAGCGCGGTTTCAGCGAGGATGGCTCCGGCCATGAGAAGGGTGGCGCTCACGATGATCACACCGACCGCGTTGGGCAGGATGTGCTTGAAGATGATGCGGGCGTCACTCGCCCCGGAGACCCTGGCTGCGTCGATGAACTCGCGTTCGCGCAGGGACAGGAATTCCCCACGCACCAGCCGGGCCAGCCCGGTCCAGGCGAAGAGCCCCAGGGCAAGGCCCAGAATGGCAGCTCCGAGACCGGCAGCTCCGACCGAGCGGCCGATCACCGCACCCACCACGATGAACGGGATGGTGATGATCACGTCGGTGAAGCGCATGAGGAGGGCATCGCCGATTCCGCGGTAGAAGCCGGCCAGGGAGCCGATCAGAACGCCCATTCCGGTTCCGACCAGTCCGACCAGCACCATGATCATGATGGATTGCTGCGTGCCGCGCATGACGAGGGCAAAGATATCCTTGCCGATCTCGTCCTGGCCGAAGGGGTGCGGCCCGATGCCGAAACCGGGACCCGGAATCAGGTTCAGGGTCGGAAATCCGCGGTTGACCAGCGGCGGCGTGGCGTTCCAGTGCCAGGGCCACCAGCCGGCCGTGTTCAGACCCCAGACGTGGAGGCCGACCGAGCTGAACGCGAGCACGATCACAAAGGCGAGAACGAAGATCGAGACAACGGCACCCTTGTGGTGAAAGAAGCGTTTGCGAACGATCTGGCCCTGGCTGAGCCCGACCGTTTCGCGTTGCTCAATCGAGGTCTCGTCGGGCGGGCCTGGCTGCACGTGCAGGGAGGGCGTGGAATCGGTCATTAGGACACCCTGATTCTCGGGTCGAGGGACGCATACAGCAGGTCGGCGAGCAGGTTGAAGATCACGGCGAGGAGACCGGTCACGACGAAGAACGCCATCACCGGGTTCGGATCAACGTGGTCGATACCGTTTTGGAACAGTCGGCCCATGCCGCTCCATCCGAACACGGACTCGGTGATCACCGCTCCGCCGATGAGTGCTCCGATATCAAGTGCGATCACCGTCGCGATCGGAATGAGGGCGTTGCGCAGGGCGTGGCGCACCACGACGGTGCGCTGGGTGAGTCCCTTGGACCTGGCCGTGCGGATATAGTCCTGGTTCATCACCTCGAGCATGCTCGCCCGCGTGTAGCGGGTAAGGCTGGCGAAGGAGATCAGAATGATCGCGATGGTCGGCAACAGCAGGTGGGTGAAGGTGTCGATGCCCTGAATCCAGAAATTTCCGCCGAGGTTCGGCGTGACGGAGCCGATGGTCGCCACCGGCCGGCCGTTGACCCGGCTGGAATTGATGTAGTCGTTCCAATACAGCAGATGGCCGTCGATGGCGATCACCGCACCGATGATTACGGCGACGATGGCCGAGGTGCGCGCGGACTGCCAGCGATCGCGGCCGCCAAGGAAGTAGCCAATGGCACCGCCGGCAACGACCGCGCCGAGAGCGAGGGCGAAGAACAGCGGAAGCGACATGCTCCGGAAAACGAAATAGGTCATCGGGTAGTACAGGGCGATTCCCAGGGCGGCGGTGGCGAGAGCGCCACGCAGGGCGTTCTTGTCTTTGAGGCCGACCGAGACGGCCGTGACGCCGAGGGCTGCGGCGATGGCGGTAACTGAAACACCGACGATGCCCACGCTCGGCGTGGTGAACCAGCCGGACATCTCGAAGTAGGCCAGCAAAGCCAGGGTCGAGGCGGTCGCTACCCCGAGGGTGATCCAGCGGCGCCGCGCGGCACCGCCGAGGAGCGACATCCAGAGCAGTCCCGACACGATCGACATACCGATCATGACCGGTATTCCGATGAGGGGATCGGCCAACCAGTTATTGAACCCGATGGCGATGTATTGCTTGAGCAGCACTGCCACCCAAAAGATGGGCAGGGAGAAGAACAGGAACGAAGCAAAGGTGATGGTGTAGTCGTAGCCGCTGTACTGGCGGAGCGCCGTGGTGATACCAACGATCAGACCGACGATGATGGCGATGATCTGGGCGCCGGTGACCAACTGCAGTGTTGATCCCATGGCCTGCTGAAGCAGGACGACGACGGGAAGGCCTTGAACGTTGACACCGAAATCACAGGCGCCGACAAAACATTGACCAACGCCGCCGAGCCACAAGAAGTAGCGAAAGAAGGGGGGGACGTCGAGGTTGAGCCTCTGGCTCAACGACGCCATCAGTTCGAGCTTGTTGGGTGCGCTGCTCTCGCGGAGTTCCTTGAGCGGGTCGCCAGAGAGGGCGACCAACATGTACATCAAAAAGGTGGCTGCGAGAAGAACGATGACGGCGGCAATGAGGCGCCGGAATACAAATGAAGCCATGAGCGGTGGCTACCTGCCTATAGTCGGGTGGAAGGCGCTGGGACCGAGTGGTCCCAGCGCCTCAAAAGCACGTCAAACCAACGAGAAATTCTCGTGGTTAGGCGAGCTTCCAATCCCAGATGTTCCAGAAGATAGTCGGCGCCAGAATCGACGGGTCGATGCCCGTGACGCTGTCATTGAATGCCGTCACTCCGGGGAACTGGAAGATGGTCACACCGTAGAAGTTCTCCCACAGGATCTTGTCGATCTCCTGCTGAAGCTCGATCTGCGTCGCGGGGTCGAACTCATTGTTGAGCTTCTTGATCACAGCGTCGGCTTCGGCGTTGGAGAAGAAGTTGTGGTTGTTGATGCCACCGGTTTCGAAGTTCGGTCCGGCGCTCGAGACGCCGAGACTGGTCGACTGCCATCCGAACAGGGAAGCATCGTAGGCACCGGGGGTGCCAAGAATTCCGCCCCACTCGGCGCTGCCGCCATCGAGCACATTGAAGCCGGCGAGGGCTGCACTGGCCTGGATCAGCGCGAACTCATTGACACGACGCGGGTTCGTCGATGCGTAGAGCAATGTCACGTCGAGGTTGGTCGCACCGGACTGGGCGATGAGTGCCTTGGCACCCTCCACGTCGACCTCGGCGTAGTCGGCCGAGCTGTTGCCGGCGATGGAATCGTCGTAGCCTTCGGCACCGGGAACGATCATCTGTGAACCGCGCAGGGTTGCGTCGTCACCGACGATGGGCTTGATCAGCTTGTCGAGGATTTCCTGGCGGGGAACGACCTTCATGAAGGCTTCGCGCACCAGCGGGTCATTGAAGACGCCGCTCTTGCCCTGGTCGAACTGCAGGTCGATGTGCTCGTACGTACCTTCTGCCCCCTTGAGCACGGTGACCTTGTCGAGCGCGTCGAGCGCGGTGACGAGGTCAGACGTGGACTGGGGAGAGATGACATCGACGTCACCGTTTTCGAGAGCCTGAACGGATGCGAGCGGGTCCGTGATGAAGCGCACGGTGACCTCTTCGATTGACGGCTTGTTCTCGCCGGTGTATTCCGGGTTGGCCTTCATAGTGATGTACTGATCGGCCACGAAAGCTGAGATCGTGTACGGGCCGGTCCCCACATACAGTTCGGGGTCGTCCGGCAGCGAGGTGAAGTTGAAGCCGGAGTTCCAGAAGGAAGAAATCTTGGCGAGCGACGCGGTGTCGTTGTCCTGAATGGCAGTGACGAGAGCGGTCTTGGCTTCCTCATTGTCGTCGAGGCCGAGGGCGTTCTTCGCGACCACGTGCGCCGGGAGCGGGGCGTAGAGGGCGAGTTCCCAGTCGACGTAGGGCGCCGAATAGACCATGGTCATCGAGCGGTTGTCGTCGCTGATCTCTGGCACGTCGTGCACGAGTCCGAGGCCGGAGTCGGCCTGCGCACCGGAGTCGAAGTAGACGACGTCGTCCGGGAACGCGTCGGTGAACTCACCGGTGTCCGGGTCGACGAAATCATTGGAGTCGAAGTCTGGGGTGTCGAGCGCGCGTGAGTTGGCGGCCCAGCTCAGGAGAAGGTCGGACGCATCCACTGCGGTTCCATCTGACCACTTAACGTCGTCAGCGAGGGTGTACTTGACAGTGAGAGGGTCTTCCGACACCAGCTCGTAGCTGCCGTACGACTCGTTCTGCTTCAACTCCGGCGTGTTGTCGTAGTAGTTGAACCAGTCGTTCGTCATGTACGTGATGTTGTTGTTCGCTGTGGCGTTGCCGAACGACGTCAAGCCGTTGTACGAGAAGAACGGCTGGTTCCACGCGACGTCGACACTCGTTCCCTCATCGAGCCCGGACTCGGCCGTGGGGGCCGAGCAGCCTGATAAGACGAGCGTTGCGGCGCCAACCGCGGCAATTACTGCCCCGATACGTCTGAATCTCATTGTTCCTCCTGTGCGATCGTGTGCAAATGGCGACGGCGTAATTTCTTGTCACGCCGCCGCCATGGTGGTGATTCGACCCTAGGTCGGGGGAAGGACGCCCGACGGTAAAGTAGCGAAACGTTACACACTGGTAACGCAATTGCCCAAATAGCATGAGTATTGCTCAATATATGGGTGAATTAGCTGCATATTGCTCAAAAGTGCAGCCCGAAATTAGACGTGCTCAGCTAGGATGGGCGCACGTTTAGCGCGCAGGTCGTCGACATCGACGAGCGGCACGCGCTATGTTGCAGGCTCTGCAACAAGACGGGAATCTGTCGCAGAATCTGGGATGGCTCGGTAATTCGCCTAGTCGTCGATACCGGCGGCCAACAATTCTCGGCGCAGCTCGCGCCGGGCACGCTGCTCGTTGGGGTCCGGAATCGGCACGGCCGCCAACAGACGCTGGGTATAGGGGTCTTTCGGATAGCGCAAAATCTCATCGCGCGTGCCCGTTTCCACGATGCGACCGTGATGCATGACCGCGATGCGATCGGCGAGTACATCGATGACGGCGAGGTCATGTGTGATGAACAGGCAGGCAAAGTTCATCTGCTTCTGCAAGCCCTGAATCAGCTCGAGCACCCGGGCCTGCACCGACACGTCGAGCGCGCTGGTCGGCTCATCGGCGATGAGCACCTTGGGTTCAAGCGAGAGCGCGCGGGCGATGCCCACGCGCTGCTTCTGGCCACCGGAGAGCTCGTGCGGAAAGCGGCTGCGGTAGGCGCGGGGCAGCTCAACGCTGTCGAGCAGTCGCTCCACCTCTGCGCTGAGCGCGGCACCCTTCAACCCCTTCGCCAGTTTGAGGGGTTCCCCGATACTCTCACCGATGGGCATCCGTGGGTTGAGCGAGGAGGACGGGTCTTGGAAGACGATGCCGACGCTCTTGTGCAGCCGGTGGATCTCCTCCCGGCTGGCCTTGGAGATGTCATGGCCGGCCACGTGTAATGAGCCCTCGGTGATCGGCAGCAGTGCGATGGCGGCGCGTCCGAGGGTGGTCTTGCCGGAGCCCGACTCCCCCACGAGCCCGAGCACCTCTCCCTGCCGCACGTACAGGTTGACCTTGTCGACGGCACGAAAGGCAGCGACGCGACCGTGCTTGGGGTACTCGATGACGACATCGTCGAATTTGACGACCACTTCGCGGCTGTCGTTGCGGGCAGCACTGGCCGCCTCATTCGCCAGTCGCTCGTTGACCTCGATGCGGGCGGCGAGCACCGCATCCACCACGATGTCGGTGCCGATGGCGAGCGCCGCGGTCATGTCGATCGCTTCGTCACCACGCTGGCCCAGGTGCGGAACCGCCTGTAGCAGGGCGATCGTGTATGGATGGGTGGGTTCGTTGAAGATCTGGTCGACCGTGCCGCGCTCCACGATGACACCGCGGCGCATGACGGCGATGTCATCGGCGAGGTCGGCGACCACGCCCATGTCGTGGGTGATCAAGAGGATGGCGCTGTCGAGTCGGTCGCGCAGGCTCCGCAGCAGGTCGAGGATCTCGGCCTGCACCGTCACGTCGAGGGCGGTCGTGGGTTCGTCGGCGATGAGCAGTTGCGGGTCGCAGGAGATGGACTGGGCGATCATGGCCCGCTGGCGCTGCCCGCCGCTCAACTGGTGCGGGTAGGAGTTGAAGGCCTTGAGCGGATCGGGCAGCTCGACCATGTCGAGCAGCTCGAGCGCGCGTGTCTTGGCCTGCGAGGGTGACATGCCGAAGTGGGCTCGCAGGGTTTCAATGATCTGGAACCCAATCGTGTAGACCGGATTGAGCGCCGTCATCGGCTCCTGGAAGATCATGGCGATCTGGCCACCGCGCACCTTGTGCATCTGCGCCGGCTTCAGGCCCATGAGTTCCCGGCCGCTGAGCTTGACGCTTCCGGAGATGCGGCTGTTGTCGGGGAGCAGATCGAGGATGGCCATGGAACTCGCGCTCTTGCCAGAGCCGGACTCGCCGACGATGGCGAGCACCTTGCCCCGCTCGATCGAATAGTTCAATTTGAGGGCGGCCGGTACCCAGACGTTATCGACGCCGAAGTGCACGGTGAGGTCGGTGACCTGCAGTACGGGGCCGGAGAATGTGGTCGTCACCTGGTCGGTCATGAAGTCCTGCTTTCGCTGTGGGTGAGTTCAATTTCTGGCAGCATGGCTGCATGCCCGTCGCTGCCGACCCGAATCTCTTCTACTCGCGGTTCAACCGCATCATCGCCGCCGTGTTCGCGAGCGTTGCCGCCGCTAGCGCGGTGAGCGTGTTTCTGCTCCCGACTTTGTCGAACCGGTGGCTGGTCGTTCCGGCACTGTTCGTGGTTCTGTTCGTCTGGGAGGTACTGTGGCGCCCCGACCTGCGCGTCAGCGACACGGCCGTGACCATTCGCAATCCGCTGCGCACCATCGTGGTGCCGTGGGCGGCGCTCGTGCACGTCGACACCAAGTTCGCGCTCACGCTCTACACGCCGGGGCGCAAGTTCGCGGTGTATTGCGCTCCGGCCCCCGGCCGCAGCCTGACCAGCTCCGGGCGCCGCAAGAGCACAGACCCGGTGCCCTACGTCAGCGGCTCCCCACGCCCCGGCGACCTGCCCGGGAGTGAATCCGGCGAGGCGGCGCAACTGGTGCGCGCACGCTGGGACGCCCTGCAGCGAAGCGGTCTGATCGACGGCGGGCTCGCCGCGCAGACGCCGGTGGTGGTCGTGTGGGCCTGGGGTCGGGCTGGCGTGCTGGCGGCGGGCGCCGTGGCATCCGTTGTCGCAATTCTGCTGGCCTAAAGCCTGCTGGCCTAGCGGGGTCACGGCTGCGCCTCCAGCTCCGGTTCGGGCCGGGTTTCGCGCATTTTGCTGAGCTTGAACCGGCGGTGACGCGGGTCGAAGGCGTCGCGCAGGCCGTCGCCGACGAAGTTCACCAGCAGCGCGAGCGACACGATGAACGCGCCGGGCCACCAGAACAGCCACGGCCGGGTCTGGAACGCCGACTGATTCGAGCTGATCAGCAGACCCAGCGACACATCGGGAGAGCGAATGCCGTAGCCGAGATAACTCAGCGCCGTCTCGAGCAGAATGGCCGAGGCCATGATGAGCGTCGCCGACACGATGACGACACCCATGGCGTTGGGCAGGATGTGCTTGAAGATGATGCGCATGTCGCTCGCCCCGGCGACCCGGGCGGCCTCGACGAACTCGCGTTCCCGCAGCGACAGGAATTCGCCGCGCACCAGGCGGGCGATGCCCATCCAGGAGAAGAAGCCGAGCATGATCGCCAGTACCGGGGCGCCGAGAGCGCCGAACCAGTGGCCCACGACGGAGCCGATCACGAGGGCGGGAATCACGATGAAGACGTCGGTGACCCGCATGAGAATGGCGTCGACGGTGCCGCGGTAGTAGCCGGCGATGGCCCCGACCACCACGCCCACGACGGTCGCGATGAGGCCGAGAACCACCATGACCAGCGCGGAGTTCTGAATGCCGCGCATGGTCATGGCGAAGTAGTCCTTGCCGATGCGGTCCTGGCCGAACGGATGCTCGCCCAGCGAAATACCGTTGCCGCCGAGAAACTGTGGCACCAGCGAGAGGGTGGGGTTGCCGCCGTTCACCTGCGGGTTGAGCGCTTTGTACCCGTACTGCCACCAGCCGGGGATCGGGCCGATGCCGATGGCGGAGAAGGAAAACAGGATGATGAGCAGGAGGATGATGACGGAGGCGACGGCCACCTTGTTGCCGACGAAGCGACGCCAGATCAGGCGTCCCTGACTTTCGGGGATCGCGCTCGCGACGGCGAGTTCGTCGGCGGGGATCTCGGGCGGGGTCGGCCCCAAGCCAATTGGTGTGGACATCTAGCGGATCCTCACTCTGGGGTCGAGCCCGGCATAGGCCATGTCGGCCAGAAAATTGAAGGTGATCGCCATGGCGGCCACGATCAGGAAATAGCCCATCACCGGGTTGAGGTCACCGCGCTGGAGTCCCGCATTGAACAGGCTGCCCATCCCGGGGATGGCGAAGACCTTCTCGGTGATGATCGCGCCACCGAGCAGGGCGCCGACGTCGAAGGCCACCAGGGTGGTGAGCGGAATGAGCATGTTGCGAAAGGCGTGGCGCACGATCACGGTGCGCTCGGGCAGCCCCTTGGCGCGGGCGGTGCGAATGTAGTCGAGGCTGAGCACCTCGAGCATGCCGGCGCGGGAATACCGGGTGTACCCGGCGAAGGAGATCAGCAGCAGCGCGATGGTCGGCAGGGTGAGGTGGGCGAAGGCGTCAAGCCCGCCCAGCCAGACATCGCCGCTCAACCCCGGGGTCTTCGAGCCCACCGTCGCGATCGGGCGTCCGTTGGTGGCGGTGAGCAGATCGCCCCAGGACTGCATGAACCGGTCCAGTAGCACGACGGCGCCCGAGAGCAAGGCCGTGATGAGGCCGACGCGCATGTTCTGGCCGCGGTCGTAGCCGCCGGCGAGGAAACCACTGACCAGGCCCACGACAGCGGTGGCGAGCGCGAGAATGAACAGCGTGCCGGCGCTCGAGATGTCGAACAGAGGCTGCAGGGTGAAGTACGCCACAATGGCGATCGCGGCGTTGATCCCCGCCGTGATGAGGGCCCGACGGTTGCGCAGCCCGGCCAGCAGAGTGGCCGAGCCGAGGGCGATCGCGGCGACCAGCACAATGATCGGGATCGCTCCGAGCCCGGGGTGCATGAACCACCCGGTCGCACTCATCAGCAGCAGAACACCGCTGGTCGCCAGACCTGACACGAGGAACACCACGAGGCGACGCCGCCCGTCACCGCCGAGGAGCGACTGCCAGATGGCGCCGATGACGAGGCCGATGACCACGAGCGCGACGCTACCGATCACCGGGTCGCGCAGAAAGTCATTGAAGCCGATGGCGACGAATTCTTTTAGGAGCACGGCCACCAGAAAGGCGGGCAGCGAGTACAGAAAGAAGCTGACGAAGGTGACCGTATTGTCGAGGCCGCTGTATTGGCGGAGGGCGGTGATGATGCCGATCGTGACGCCGAGCAGAATGGCCAGCACGAGCGCGAACGTCACGAGCTGCACCGTTGCGGCCAGGGCGTTGGGCAGAATATCGACGACCTGCGCCTTGGAGACGGTCGAGCCGAGGTCGCAGGCGTTGGCGAAGGGAATGGCGCACTTGGCCACGCCCCCGAGCCAGAGCACCCAGCGCAGGGGCGGCGGAACGTCAAGGTCGAGGAGCGAGACGCGGGCATTGATGAGTTGCTGCTTATTGGGCGAATTACTGCTCGTGAGGTCCTGAAGCGGATCGGCCGAGTAGCCCACCATGACGTACATCAGAAACGATGCGGCGATCAGGATGAGTATGGAAACGAGAATTCGTCTCAGGATGAAGCTCACCATGCCGGGGCTACCTCACTGTAGGAGTTGGTTCGTACGTCGGGTACGACAAGAAAACGGATGCCGCCCGACCCGCCAGTTGGGCTCCTGGGCGAACCCAGGAGCCCAACTGCGCGATCAAGCCGCGTCTTTCGACCTCGCTACTTACTGACGGACCATTCCCAGAAGTTCCAGAACGGACCGGTCTGGTTACCCATGTACTCCACACCGCTCACGCGCTTGGCGACACCGAACACACCGGGCAGCTGGAAGAGCGGCAGGCCGTAAGCGTCCGCGAACATCTGCTTGTCCATCTTCTTTTCCAGGGCGATCAACTTGTCGGGATCCAGAGTGGTCTGGGTCGCAATCGCGTCGTCATTCGTTCCCGTGTAGTGGTTGTAGTTTCCACCACCGTCGGTCGAGAAGATCTGCGAGATGCCGGCCGAGCCGACACCGGGGCTGATCCAGCCGAATAGTGAAGCGTCATAGTCGCCGCCCGAGAGCAGGCTGCTCCAGTCCGGAGACCCAGCGTCAACGACGGTGATGCCGGCCTTGGCGGCCGATTCCTGGATGGCCTGGAACTCATCGACCCGGTTCGGGTTGTTGGTGTTGTACAAAATACGCACCGAGGGGGTGGCGCCGGCCAGCAGGGCCTTGGCGCCCTCGATGTCCACATCGGCATAGTCCTTCGAGCCGTTGTTGGCGACGGAATCTGCGTACGGTTCGTTGGCGGGAACCCAGATCTGCGAGTTGAGCACCTTGGCGTCGGGGTTGACCGGCGTCACAATGGAATCGAGGATCTGCTGACGCGGGATGGTCTTCAGGAACGCCTGGCGCACCTTGATGTCGGCGAAGACCGGCTGGTCGAAGCGCAGGTCGAGGTGGTCATACGACACCTGGTCTCCGGTCAGTACGTCGGCTCCGGTATTCTCCAGAGCGGTGAGCGTATCAGCGGATGCCTGCGGGTTGATGATGTCGACCTCGCCGTTTTGCAGGGCGGTGACCTGGGCGTTGGCGTCCGGAATGACGCGCAGGATCATCTTGTCGATCTTGGGAATCATGCCACCCACGTAGTACTTGTTGCGCTCCATGGTGAAGGACTGGCCGGGGGTCCAGCCGGTCGGCACCATCGGGCCGCTTGAGACAAGCAGGTCGGGGTCGGTGGGGAACGCGGTCACGTCGTAGCCGGTGTTCACGAAGTCGGCGGCGGCCTTCAGCGTGGGGTCGGCCGCAGCCGGGTTGGCCGGGTCACCCTTGGGCAGGCTCTTCATCAGGGCGGTCAGGTCGGCGGCGGAGCTGAGTCCGGCCTTCTTGGCCACGATGTGGGCCGGCTGGCCGATCGGGTTGACCAGCTCCCAGTCCACGTAGGGGGTGCCGTAGACCAGGGTCATCGACAGGTTGTCATCGCTCACCGTGGGGAAGGCGGTCGTGTCGAGGCCTGCGGTGCTCGCGGCGATCTCGAAGTATTGGGTGCCAGAGACCACGTCGCCGCTGTCGGGGTCGGTGGTTGAGCTGTTGTAATAGCCGGCACCGGTCGCCCAGGCTAGAACCATGTCGTCGGCCGTGACGGGCTCACCGTCCGACCACTTGTTGCCGGGATTCAGCGTATAGGTGACCGTCTGCGGGTCGTCGCTGGTTTTTTCGAAGGTGCCGAACTTGTCTTCGTGCACGATCTTGAAGTCTTTATCGATGTAGGAGAAGGCGGAGCCGTAGTTACCCATGAGGTAACCGACCTGGCCGTTGGTGTCGAGGTTCGACTGGGGGGTCTGGTTATTGAACGACGTGAAGTCGTTGACCACCGCGACCGTGACCGTGCCGCCGCTGGCCGCGGCATCCGTATTCGTGGTGGTGCTGCCGGATGTGGTGCATGCGGTCAGGGCAAGGGCGGCGACGCCAAGAACGGCGACCCCACTGAGACTCTTCCTGAACAGTTTTCCTCTGATGGACAAGATTCCTCCTGGGCGAAGTGATCGTCGACCACGGCGATTTGGCCGCAGGTCGAGCGCGGATAAATATGACCATAGAGAGAAAACCTCGGCTTCGCTCAATAAGTACCCGAACCGTTACCAAATATCACCATTTATTTTCGTTCCGGGGGCGCATTGTGCACAATTACTGCGTTTGTTGCGGCCGCGCGCAATGTTTGCACCGTTTCAGCAGGCCAGACCACTGAATGCGCCACCGACCAGCGCACGTGACGGCGGTTAAACCACACAGGCCCGACCAGTATTACCGGTCGGGCCTGTGTGTTGAACGCAGGTTAGCGACCGAACTCGAAGTCGCCACCAGGAATGGCAGCAAGCAACTCTTGCGTGTACAGCTCGCGGGGGCTGTCGAACACGTCATCGGTCGACGCCGCCTCAACGATGCGCCCCTTCTGCATGACGCAGACGTTGTCGGCAACGAGACGCACCACCGCGAGGTCGTGGGTGATGAACAGGTAGGTCAGCCCCAGCTCGGTCTGCAGTTCGGTGAGCAGGTTCAGGATCTGCCCCTGCACGAGCACGTCAAGCGCGGAGACGGCCTCGTCGAGCACGAGTACATCGGGCTTGAGCGCCAGGGCCCGCGCAATGGCAATGCGCTGGCGTTGGCCGCCGGAGAGCTCGCTCGGGTAGCGAAACTGCGTCGAGGCCGGCAGCGAGACCTGGTCGAGCAGCTCCAGCACGCGCTTCTGGCGTTCCTTTTTGGTGCCAACCTTGTGCGCGAGCAGCGGCTCCGCAATGGTGTTCCCCACGTTGTACTGCGGGTCGAGTGAGCCGTACGGATCCTGGAACACCGGCTGCACCCGGCGGCGAAAGTTCAGTAACTGGCGGCCCTTGAGCCCGGCAACGTCGCGTCCCTCGAATTCAATCCGCCCGCTGGTGAGGCCTTCCAGCTGCAGAATGAGCTTGGCCACGGTGGACTTGCCCGACCCGGACTCCCCCACGATCGCCGTGGTGGTGCCCTTCTTGACCCCGAACGACACGTCGTTCACGGCGAGGAGTTCGTCATATTTCAGCCCCGACTTACGGATGCGGTACATCTTGGTGATGCCCTCGACCGAGATGAGGTCCTTGCCGGTCGCCGCCAGCTCTCGTTCGGTGGCGCGGGCGATCAGCGCCGTATCGGTACCGCCGGCCGAGAAGATTTCGGACGTCGGGGCATCCTGATTCTTCTTGGCCTGAATGCGTCGTGAGGCGAGGCTGGGAGCCGCAGCGACGAGGCGTTGGGTGTACGGGTGCTGCGGGTTGGCCAAAATCTCCTGCGACGGCCCCGATTCGACGACCTTGCCCTTGTACATCACCACGAGCTGTTCGGCCCGCTCGGCGGCGAGACCGAGGTCGTGCGTAATGAACAGCACGCTCGTGCCGTAATCCCGGGTGAGGGTCGCGAGGTGATCGAGAATCTGACGCTGCACGGTGACGTCGAGCGCGCTCGTGGGCTCGTCGGCGATGAGCAGCTTCGGCCGGGCCGAGAGCCCAATGCCGATGAGCACGCGCTGACGCATGCCGCCGGAGAACTGGTGCGGGTACTGTTTGAGCCGGTCGGCGGCATCCGCCAGGCCGGCCTCCTGCAGCACTTCGATGGTGCGCGCCTTCAGTGGCTTGCCACGGAGGCCGCTATTAGCCTTGATGGCTTAGGACACCTGAAACCCAATGTTCCAGACCGGGTTGAGGTTGCTCATCGGGTCCTGCGGAACGTAACCGATTTGACGACCGCGCACGGCCTGCATCTCGGCGGCGTTCAGGGTGGTCAGGTCCCGGCCCTCAAACAAAATCTGTCCGCCGGTCACCTGGCCGGTGCCGGCCAGCAGCTTGATGATGGCCTGCGCGGTCGTGGTCTTGCCCGAGCCGGACTCCCCCACGATCGCGAGAGTCTGGCCGGGGAAGAGCGTAAGGCTCACGCCGCGCACGGCGGGCACGACACCGCGCTGAGTGCGGAACCCGACCTCGAGGTTCTTGATCTCCAAGAGCGGTGCGGAGTCGGTGGACGAAATTTGATTCACGGTTTCGGTCGCTAACTGAGTCATCGGCGTGCCCTCGCCTGGGGGTCGAGCGCGTCGCGCAGCACGTCATCGAGCATGAGAAAAGCCAGCACGGTTAGAGACAGCGCGATCGAGGGGTACAGCAGAACCTGCGGGCTCGTGCGGATGGTCGTCTGTGCTTCGCCGATATCGCGGCCCCACGACATGGTGCCGGGGCCGAGGCCGATGCCCAGGAACGAAAGCGTGGCCTCCGCAACGATGAACGTGCCGAGGGAGACCGTCGCGATGACGATCACGGGGGCGATGGCGTTGGGAACGACGTGCCGCAGCAAAATCTTGAACTTCGAGACACCGAGCGCGACCGAGGCCACGACATAGTCCGAGTTTCGCGCGGTCAACACGGCGCCGCGCATGATGCGGGCGACCTGCGGCCAGGCGAAGATCGAGATGACGAGGGCGATCACGACCGGGGTGCGGTCTGGCAATACCGAGAGCAGCACGATGGCGCCGAGCACGGTCGGAACGGCGAAGAAAATGTCGCCGATGCGCGAGACGACGGCGTCGAGGAAACCGCCGTAGTAGCCAGCGAGGGCACCGACGATGAGACCGAACAGGGTAACGATGGCGGCAGCCAGCATGCCGACGGTCACCGAGGCACTCGTGCCGAAAATAATCCGCGCGTAGACATCGCAGCCCTGAAAGGTAAATCCGAGCGGATGCCCGGACTGCGGCACCCCGTTACTGTCCGACAACTGGCACTGCGTCGGCGATACCGAGGCGAACAAGGTGGGGACCAGCGCAACAAGCACAATCAGCAGGATGAGTCCGGACGAAATCCAGAAGCTGGGCCGGCGTCGCATCGCGTCCCAGGCATCCGCCCAAGTACTGCGCGCTTTCGCGGTCTCATCGAGGCGGTCGATGGCCACGAGGGGGGTGTCTTCGAGCGCTGCAACGAAGTGCGGCTGCGCGCCCTGATTCTTACTTGGCATAACGGATCCTTGGGTCCAGAGCTGCGTACAGCAGATCGACGAGCAGGTTGGCGAGTACGAAGATCACGACCATCACGGCGATGAACGACACCACTGTCGGTCCTTCGCCGAGGCGAATGGCCTTAAAGACGGTGCCACCGACCCCGTTGATATTGAAGATGCCCTCTGTGACGATGGCACCGACCATGAGCGAGCCAATGTCAACGCCGAGAAAGGTCACCACGGGAACCAGCGAGTTGCGCAGCACATGCACGGTAACGACGCGGGGTCGGGAGAGGCCCTTGGCCGTAGCGGTGCGCACAAAGTCGGCGTTAAGATTGTCCGACACGCTCGCCCGGGTGAGCCGCACAATATAGGCAAACGAAACGGATGCCAGCACCAGCGCTGGCAAAATCAGTTCGTCGAGCGGTGCCGCCCCACTCACCGTGGTGCGAGCCCAGCCGAGCTGAACACCGAACACGAATTGCAGCACGAAGCCGATCACAAAGGTCGGCACGCTGATCAGCAGCAGGCTCACCACGAGGGCGCTCGCGTCAAACAGCTTGCCCTTGCGGAGACCTGCCACGAGGCCGACCAGGATGCCGAAGAGGGCTTCGAAGGCGAGGGCGAGCATGGCCAGTCGTGCCGTGATCGGAAAGGCAGAAGCCATGACGTCCGAGACGGAGCGACCGGAGTACGTGGTGCCGAGGTCACCCTGAAAGAAGTTACCGATGTAGAGCAGGTACTGCATGATGAACGGCTTGTCGAGGTTGTATTCGGAACGAATCTGTGCGATGACGGCGGGCGACGGGGGCCGCTCGCCATAGAGGGCAGCGATGGGGTCTCCGGGCAGGGAGAACACCATGAAGTAGATCAAGAAAGTGGCGCCGAAGAACACGGGGATCATCTGGAGCAGGCGCTTGCCGGTATACCAGAGCATCAGCTACCCGTCGGCGCAGTTGACACGGTGCTGGTCGGCACGGGAGAAGTCGAGTGCATGAAAAAGTCGCAATCATTAAGTGGAACCCGAGAGGCCCGGGCATGACCCCGGGCCTCTCGTAACGACGTACTAGGAACGAATGGTTAGTTCTTGGTGATCTCGTGGTAGAGCGGCACAGAATCCCGGCCGAACTCAACGTTGCTCACCGTGTCAGACCAAACACCGGAGGTGTTCTGGTACCACAGCGGGATGGTCGGGAGGTCCTGCAGCAGAACTTCCTGTGCTTCGACGTACTTGGCCGTGGCCTCTTCAACACTCGACGCCGCGGCGCCGTCGGTGAGGAGCGTGTCGAATGCCTCGCTGCTGTAGCCCTCGTAGTTCGAGCCGGCACCGGTCTTGTACAGCGGCGCGAGGAAGTTGTACAGCGACGGGTAGTCGGCCTGCCAGCCGGCGCGGGTGCCGCCGGTCAACGCCTGGGTGTCGCGGTCATCGATTGCGGCCGCGAAGGTCGGGTAGGGCTTGCCAACCGCGTCGATGCCGAGCGTGTTCTTGACGCTGTTCACGACTGCGTCGACCCAGGCCTGGTGCGGCCCGTCGGAATTGTAGGCGATGTCGAAGGTGCCGGTGTAGGGAGAGATCGCGTCGGCCTCAGCCCAGAGTGCGACGGCCTCTTCCGGGTTGTACTCGAGTACTTCGGAACCCTTGAGGGAGTCGGAGTAGCCGGCGATGACCGGGGAGGTGAAGTCGGTGGCCGGGGTGCGGGTGCCCTGGAAGACAACATCGGTGATCTCGGCGCGGTCAATTGCCATAGAGAGGGCTGCACGACGCAGCTTGCCCTCCTCGCCGGACCAGTGCTCGAGGTAGTACGGCATGTTGAACGCCTGGAAAACCGCGGCCGGCTCGTTCACGAACGTGTCCGGAAAATCGGATTCGTAGCTCGCCAGTGCGGATTCGGGGATCTGGTCGAGCACGTCGAGGTCGCCGCCCTGCACGGCAGCGTAGCCGGCGTCGAAAGAGGCGAAGAAGATGATGGTCAAACCGTCATTCTTCGGGGTGCGCACGCCCGCGTAATTCGGGTTGGTGACGAGGTCGATCTGCACGTCGTGCTGCCAGGCATCCGCGCTGGCGAGCATGTACGGGCCGTTACCGATCGGGTTCTGACCGAAGGCGTCCATATCCTCGAAGGCCACGGAGGGCAGCGGCGAGTAGGCGGAGTAGCCGAGGCGCAGCGGCCAGTCGGCCTCGGTGCCAGCGAGTTCCACGGTGAACGTGGTGTCGTCAACGACCTTCAAGCCGGACATGCCGTCGGTTAGCGGATCGCCAACCTGCATCGGGGCTCCATCTTCGCCGACCGCGCCGGAGGGGTCGTCCATGGAGTTTTGCACGTCGGAGAAACCGACGATGTTGTCGAAGAAGTAAGAGGACCCCTGTGCGTTATCGAAGAGGGCACCATAGTTCCAGGCGTCGACGAACGACTGCGCGGTGACCGGCTCGTCGTTGGTGAAAGTCCAGTCATCGTTGAGCGTGACGGTCCAGTTGGTGGCGTCGTCGGACTCGATCGACTTGGCGACCTCATTTTGAATTTCACCGCTGGCCGAGTAGGAGACCAGGCCGGCAAAGATCGACGTGATGATCTTTCCGCCGCCGACCTCGGTGGTGTTGGTGGGGATCAGCGACATCTGCGGCTCGGTGCCGTTCGTGGTGATGATCGCGCTGCCTTCAGCGGAGGTCTCTGCGCCGCCCGCGCAGCCCGAGAGCATGAGAGCTCCGGTCGAGGCGAGAGCGATGGCGACAATGCCCATTCTCCTGATTTTCAATTTTTGCCCCAATGCACAAAAGGGCGCCTGACACAGCTCTTGACCGTGTCACGCGCCAGTAGAGTCAACCCAATTTTGGCCGCAAAAGACCCGACTCAACGTTGGGGGGTTGTTACGACCCTAGTTTGTTACTTACCCAGATTGGGCAATGCGGCGAAAAATGTTACAGACGCGCAATCTATCTGACAACTATTAAGCGTCACACACTGTCATTTTGCACATATGTTGCGAGGCGGGTTTCGAACGGATGCTTCCCCCGCGATCGCGACGCGAGCGTCTGCGGATGCCGAGGTGGCAGGATAGGGCCATGCCGCCAGCATCCGCCCCGCACCGTTCCCGGCTCGGTAATTCACCGTTGTATTGGGAGATTGGCATCGTGCTCGCCCTTTCGCTCGGGGCCTCGGCCGTGTACTCGATCGTGTCGATCGTGGCCCGCCTGACCGATACGACCCCCCTCGCCGACCAGTCGGCAACGCTCAACGGGTCGCAGTCGCCACGAGAGTGGCTCGACTTCACCTACCAATTTCTCGGCATTGCGTTCGGCCTCGCCGCTGTAGCGCTGGTGCTGTTTCTGCTGTGGCGGCCCGGCCAGAGCCCGTTCACCCGCCTCGGCTTCGACTTCACCCGACCGGGCAAGGATCTGCTCGGCGGCTTCGGGCTTCTCCTCGTCATCGGCATTCCGGGGCTCGCGCTCTACCTGGCCGGCCGAGCATTCGGCTTTACAGTGGCCGTGGTGCCCTCGCCGCTCGATACCTTTTGGTGGACCATTCCGATTCTCGTCTTCGCCGCCCTCAAGGCAGCGCTGCTCGAGGAACTCATCGTGGTGGGCTACCTGTTCACGCGGCTGCGCGAACTCGGCTGGTCGACCTGGACCATCATTGTGAGCTCGGCCGTGCTGCGCGGCAGCTACCACCTCTACCAGGGTGTCGGACCATTCTTTGGCAACGTGGCCATGGGCGTCGTGTTCGGCTGGTGCTACACCCGCTGGGGGCGCACCATGCCGCTCGTGGTGACGCACTGGCTGCTCGACATTCTCTCTTTTGTCGGCTATCCGCTCGCGCTGGGCTGGTGGCCGGGGCTGCTCGCCCCGGCCAGCTGAGATACCCCCTACTCGAAGGCCTCGGGCGGCGGGCAGGCGCAGACCAGGTTGCGGTCCCCGTAGGCGTTGTCGATGCGGCGCACCGGCGGCCAGTACTTGTTCCGCACCAGGGACGCGAGCGGGTAGACAGCGGTGGCCCGGTCATACGGATGCTCCCACTCCCCCTCGATCACGGACTGAGCGGTGTGCGGGGCGTTGTGCAGCGGATTGTCGTCGGCGGGCCAGCGGCCGGCGGCGACGGCATCCGCTTCGGCCTTGATCGCGATCATGGCGTCGATGAAGCGGTCAATCTCGCCGAGGTCTTCACTCTCGGTGGGTTCGACCATGAGCGTGCCGGCCACCGGAAAGCTCATGGTCGGCGAGTGGAAGCCGTAGTCGACGAGGCGCTTGGCCACGTCGTCGACGCTCACGCCGGTGGCCGCGGTGAGCGGCCGCAGGTCGAGAATGCACTCGTGCGCGACCAGGCCGTTTTCGCCCGAGTAGAGCAGCGGGTAGCTGTTCTCCAGGCGCTTGGCGACGTAGTTGGCGGCCAGCACGGCGGCGGCGGTGGCCTGTTTGAGGCCGTCGATTCCCATCATGCGCACGTAGGCCCAGGAGATGGGCAGAATGCTCGGGCTGCCATAGGGCGCCGCCGAGACCGGCCCACCGCCGTGCACGACGGTGGCGGTGGCTCCAGCAGCACCGAGCAGGTAGTGCTCGTCGCTCTGGGCGAGCGGATGTCCCGGCAGGAACGCCGCGAGGTGCGCCTTGGCCGCGACCGGTCCGACGCCCGGCCCGCCGCCGCCGTGCGGAATGCAGAACGTCTTGTGCAGGTTCAGGTGCGAGACGTCGCCGCCGAAATCGCCGTAGCGGGCGAAACCAAGCAGCGCATTGAGGTTGGCGCCGTCGACGTAGACCTGGCCGCCGGCGTCGTGCACTGCCTTGCAGATCGTCGCGACCTCGTGCTCGTAGACCCCGTGGGTCGACGGATAGGTGATCATGAGGGCAGCAAGGTTCTCGGCGTGCTCGGCGATCTTGGCGTGCAGGTCGGCCAGGTCCACGTTGCCGAGGTCGTCGCAGGCCACGACCACAACGCGCATGCCGGCCAGTGCAGCGGATGCCGCGTTGGTGCCGTGTGCGCTCGACGGGATCAGGCAGACCGTGCGATCGGTTTCACCGTTCGACTGGTGGAACCCGCGAATGGCGAGCAGGCCGGCCAGTTCGCCCTGGCTGCCGGCGTTCGGCTGCAGCGATACGGAGTCGTAGCCGGTGACGTCGGTCAGCCAGGTTTCGAGTTGGCGCACGAGGTGAAGGTAGCCCTCGACATCCGCTTTGGGAGCGAACGGGTGGATTCCGGCGAATTCAGGCCAGCTGACGGCTTCCATCTCGCTCGCCGCGTTGAGCTTCATGGTGCAGGATCCGAGCGGGATCATGCCGCGGTCGAGCGCGTAGTCATAGTCGGCGAGGCGCTTGAGGTAGCGCATCATGCTGGTTTCCGACCGGTGCGTGTTGAACACCGGGTGGGTGAGAAAATCGCTCGTCCGATCAAGCTCGGCTGGCAGTCCGTGCTGCACGGCGTCGAAGTCCACGTGGCCGAACGCCGAGCGGCCACCGAACGCGCCGACGACATAGGACAGGTCGGCGAGCGTGGTGGTCTCGTCGACCGACACGCTGATCGTGTTCTCATCGACCTGGCGCAGGTTGTAGCCACTGGCGGCGGCTTTCGCGACGACCTCGGCGGCGCCCGCCGGCACGTTGACCTGGATGGTGTCGAAGAAGGCGTCGCTCCGCACGTCGACGTCGATGGCGCGCAGGGCGGCAACGAGGGCGCCGGTCCGCTCGTGCACCCGGGTGGCGATCGCTTTCAGGCCCTGGGGTCCGTGGTAGACCGCGTACATGCCGGCCATGACGGCGAGCAGCACCTGGGCGGTGCAGATGTTCGAGGTGGCCTTGTCGCGGCGAATGTGCTGTTCGCGCACCTGCAGGGCGAGGCGGTAGGCCGGGTGGCCGGCTGCGTCGACGCTCACCCCGACCAGGCGGCCGGGCAGTTGGCGTTCGAGTCCCTTGCGAACGGCCATGTAGCCGGCGTGCGGTCCGCCGAAGCCCATCGACACGCCGAAACGCTGGCTGGTGCCGACGGCCACATCGGCGCCGAGGTCGCCGGGCGATTTCAGCAGGGTGAGGGCGAGCAGGTCGGCGGCCACAACGGCGAGCGCCTTATGTTCGTGGGCGAGGGCGATGACGGTGGATGGGTTCCAGATTCGACCGGAGGCCGCCGGGTACTGCACGAAGACACCGAAGTAGTCGCCGAGGTCCTCGGCGGTGGTCCGCTCTGTCAGTGCGACCTGAGCGAGTTCGATGCCGAGGGCGGCGGCGCGATGGACGAGCAGCGCGTGGGTCTGGGGAAAGGCATCCGTGTCGACGATAAATCGACGCGACCCGGATTTGGAGGCGCGCAGAGCGAGGAGCATGCCCTCGACGACCGCGGTGGACTCGTCGAGCATCGACGCATTGGCCGTGGTCAGCCCGGTGAGATCGGCGATCATGGTCTGAAAGTTGATGAGCGCTTCGAGCCGGCCCTGCGAGATCTCGGGCTGGTAGGGCGTGTAGGCGGTGTACCAGCTGGGGTTCTCGAACACGTTGCGCTTGATCACGGCGGGCGTGAACGTGTCGTAATAGCCCTGGCCGATCATGGAGCGCTTGACCGTGTTCCGGTCGGCGAGGGCGCGCAGTTCGGCAACGGCCTCGTTCTCGGTCGCGGCGGGCGGCAGGGCGCTGCCTGCGTCCTGGCGGAACAGGTCGGCGTGGATCGACGCCGGCATGGCCGCGGAGACGAGGTCGTCGACCGAGGCGTAGCCGAGCGTGGCGAGCATGTGGGACTGGGCGTCAACATCCGTTCCGATGTGACGCTGCGCGAAAGCGTGGCTCATCTGCGATTACTCCCCGATCAGGGCCGAATACTCGGCAAAGGTGAGCAGAGTGGGAAGGGTCTCGAACTCCACCCTGATCAGCCAGCCCTCGCCGAACGGGTCGCTGTTGACGAGCTCGGGGCTCTCCACCACGGCGTCGTTGGTGGCCGTGACGGTGCCGTTCACCGGTGCGAAGAGTTCCCCGACCGACTTGGTCGACTCGATCTCGCCGACGACCGTGCCGCCGGCGACGGTGCTGCCCACGTCGGGCAGTTCAACGAAGACGACGTCGCCGAGCTTCTCCGCGGCGTAGGCGGTGATGCCGACGGTCGCGACGTTTCCCTCGACCAGAACCCACTCGTGCTCGGCGGTGTACTGCAGTTTCGATGTGTCTGTCATGGTGTTGCCTTTCGCAGGTTGCACGGATTTCAGAATTGGTTCAACAGGGAAGAGTTATTTGACGCGCTTATAGAAGGGAAGCGAGGTGACGGTTGCTGGGAGGCGGGTACCGCGCACGTCGACGTACACCTCGGTGCCGAGGCGGGCCAGGTCGGGGGTGACGTAGGCCATGGCGATCGGGTAGCCAAGTGTCGGCGAGAGCGCGCCGCTCGTGATGACGCCGTCGCTGTGCGCTGCATCGAGGCTGCGGAAGATCTCGTAGTCGGCGCGACCGGCGCGCTTGCCGGCGGCGATCAGGCCCACCAAAACGGATGCCCCACCCTCCGGCCCAGCAACGCTCGCGGCCCGGCCGACGAAATCGTTCTCCTTGTTCAGGTTGACGACGCGGCCGAGGCCGGCCTGGGCCGGGAAGGTCGTGAGCGTCAGCTCGTGACCGTACAGCGGCATGCCGGCCTCCAGCCGGAGGGTGTCGCGGCTGGCGAGCCCGGCCGGAACGAGTCCCTGGTCGGCGCCCGCTACGACCAGTGCGTCCCACAGTTCGCGGGCGTGCTCGGCCGCGAGGTAGAGCTCGAAGCCGTCTTCACCGGTGTAACCGGTGCGGGCGACCAGCAGGGGGTGGCCGCGGAAGAAGGCATCCGTGATGCGGTAATACTTCATGAAGTGCAGGTCGGTGCCCAGGTCGGTGACGCCCACGGTCGCGTCCAGGATGGCGAGGGCGTTCGGGCCCTGCACGGCAATGAGCGCGTAGTCATCGCTCTGGTCGACCACGGCGACGTCAAAGTCTGTGGCTCGCTCCGCGAGCGCCTCGAAGGCGGCGAACCGGTTGCCGGCGTTGGCTACGACCAAAAACTTGGTGTCGCCCAGACGGTAGACGACCAGGTCGTCGATGATGCCGCCATTCTCGGCCAGGAGCAGACTGTATTTGGCCTGCCAGAGTTCGATCATCGAAAGCTTGCCCGCCAGCGCGTAGTCGAGGTAGGCGGCGGCATCCGGTCCTTCGATCAGAATCTCGGCCATGTGCGACAGGTCGAACAGGCCGGCCGCGGTGCGCACAGCGTGGTGCTCGGCAAGGTCGCTCGAGTAGCGCACCGGCATCTGCCAGCCGGCGAAGTCGGTGAAGCTGGCGCCGGCATCGACGTGCGCCTGGTGCAGGGGCGAGAACCGCTCGATCGGTGCGGGGGTGCTGGAATCGGCCGAGGTCATGAGTTCTCCGGGTGACAGGGCCGAGAGCCGGCCGCGGCGGTGTTCGCGACTCGATTGAGCCGCGTGGGAACTCCCCCTCTGTCGCTCGTGCCTGAGAGCTTCACCAGCGCGGACGCTGACTTTCACCGTGGGCGAGACCGGTAAGCGCCCGGTCTTCTTTTCAGAGTGGCCAGTTCGATGCGGTACGAGTACCTGAGAGATTGTCGGGGAGGATTGCTCCTTCGGTGTTCGTACGCGCTCGCGCCGAACTCTCCCGCATCGACCATTCGGCCCGATATTCAGTTGGTAGCGCCCAGCCTAGCCCCACACCCCGCTGCTGCCGCGACGGTGGCTGCCCTGCAGGTGGGTATCGATCATGCCGATCGCTTCCATCAGCGCAAACATGGTGGTCGGTCCGACGAAGACGAAGCCGACCTTCTTCAGGGCCTTCGACAGGGCAGCGGATGCCGCGGAGCGAGTCGGTACGTCGGCCTGCGTTGCCGGCTCGGGGGTTTCGTCGGGTTGGAACGACCAGACGAAGTCGACCAGACCGCCCTGCTCACGGAGGGCGATGGTGGCCTGGGCGTTGGTGATGGTGGCGCGAATCTTCAGGCGGTTGCGCACGATCATCTCGTCGTTCAGCAGCCGGGCCACGTCGTCGTCGTCGAAGGCGGCGATGCGATCGGGGTTGAAGTCGGCGAAGGCCGCGCGAAACCCTGGGCGCTTGCGCAGAATGATGGCCCAGGACAGCCCAGACTGAAACGCCTCGAGGCTGATGCGCTCGAACAGGGCGTGTTCGCTGCGTACCGGAACGCCCCACTCCGTGTCGTAGTAGTCGCGCAACATCGGGTCGACCGCGGCCCAGGCCGGGCGTCTGAGGCCGTCGGGGCCGATGATCGCGCCGGAAGCGGACGGTGGGGCATCCGCTGGTGAAGTTTCTATCATCTAAACCATTAGACACTGCCCGCCTCACGGTCGAGGACTAAAATCGCAGCGAGAGCCAAGGAGCCTTCGTGAGCCACATTGCACTCGGTCGGTCCACGCACGTTCGCGATGGAGTCACCCCACCGGGTGCCGCCATCGACGTGGTCGACCTCGTCAAGCAGTTCGGCCACAATCGGGCGCTAAACGGGGTGATCTTTCAGGTGCCGCGCGGCACGGTGTTCGGGGTGATCGGGCCCAACGGGGCCGGCAAGACCACGATCATGCGGGCGCTCCTCGACATTATTCGGCCGACGTCGGGGCAGGCGACCGTGCTCGGTACCCGCTCGCGCAATGCGGGGCCGGAACTGCGGCGCCGCATTGGGTATCTGCCGGGCGAGCTGATTCTGGAGGGGCGCACGAGCGGGCGCCGCTTACTGGCGCACTACGCCGACATCTCGGGGCCGGTTGCCGCCGGTCACGTGCAGGAGCTGGCCGAACGGCTTCGGCTTGACCTGGACCGCCCGGTACGAAAGCTGTCGAAGGGCAACAAGCAGAAGCTCGCCATCGTGCAGGCGTTCATGCACCAGGCCGAGCTGCTCGTGCTCGACGAACCCACGAGCGGCCTCGACCCGCTTATGCAGCAGGAAGTCCTTCGGCTGGTGCGCGAAGCCCGTGACCGCGGCCAGACCGTCTTTCTCTCCTCGCACGTGATCAGTGAAATTCAGCAGGCGGCCGACGAGGTCGCCATTCTGCGGGGCGGCAGCATCGTCACGATCAACAGTGTGGAGGAGTTGCGAGCCACGGCCATCCGTCACCTGCGCCTGGTGGCCAGCGGCATCCGCCCCACCGACCTGGCTGCCACCGGTGCCGGTTATACCCAGGCGACCCTGTTTGGGCTGATCGGGTTTCTGCTCCTGAGCATTGCGGCGACCAGCTGGGGCGCGGGCGCTCTCGGCGGCGACGAGGAATCCGGGCGGCTCGAGCTCACCCTCGCGCACGGGGTCACCCCGGGTACAGGTAGCCGTGGCCCGGTTCTGCGCCATCGCGGTAAAGATCCTCGCGCTCTCCGCGCTGCTGCTCCTGGTCGTGCTGCCGCTCAACGATTCGTCGAAACTGCAGATTGAAGTGGGAAACCTGCTCGGCATGTGCCTATTGTTCGGCGGGGTGAATCTGCTGACGGCATCCGCCGCGCTGCTCGGCGGAGCGCTGACCGGGCGACGCATCGGCGGCATCGCTGCCGGTGCCGCTGTGGCCGTGCTCGGCTACGTATTCAACGCCCTCGCAGCCAGAGCGCGAGCCTGGAGTGGCTGCACAACCTGAGCCCGTACTACTGGGCGTTCGGCACCAGCCCGCTCAGTACGGGCGCGAGCGTCACGACGATCGTCGTCTTCTTCGGGCTCTCACTCGTCCTGGCCGCACTCGCAGCGCTTTCTTTGCGCCAGCGCGACGTTGGCGTCCAGGTTCGCCGCCGAGGTGTGAGTTCGGGCCAAAATTCTCGACTTTTCGGCGCGAAACTCACACCTCGGTGACCGTCACCAGGCCAGGGATTCGGCCGCAGCCTCGGTCAGCTCGATGATGTTGTCGAGCAGGCTGGCCATGCTGTCGGAGCGCAGCAGAGCGATCTGGTCGAGCGGTCCCACCGGGGCGATCGCGGCGAGCTGCCAGGCGGCCGCGGTCGGATCGTGCGAGAGCTCCACCTCGGGCGACCACTCCTGGTCGGCGAATTCGCTCGCCAGCGAAAGGGTTCGGCGCACGAGTTGCTCCGCCTGTTCCCGCCGCGGCAACAAGGCATCGTCCCATTCCAGGTCGGGCAGCTCACGCACGGTGGCAAGCGGATGCGGGTTCTCCGGCATCCACTCGGTCACCTCGATCCTGCGCTCGCCCTGCACGACCAGGCCGAGATAGCCCTCTGGCGCCTCCAGCTGGGTGACCCGGGCTACGGTACCGATGCTGAACCGGCGTTCGCCGCCGCCGACCTCTTGGCCTCGTTCGATCAGCACGATGCCGAACTCAGCCGGCGGGGAATCGAGCACGCGCGCGAGCATGACGAGGTAGCGTTCCTCGAACACCCGCAGTTGCAACGGCATATAAGGAAACAGCACGGATCCCAGGGGGAACATCGGCAGGGTCGTCATGCTCCCAGCGAACCACGTTGACGGCGCCGCGCCTAGCCCCCGGCACCTGTTCGCGGTGAAGATTCGCTGGGTGCAGTGGTGGGACCTCCGTACGTGCAGCGGTGGGTTCGGCCGGTTTCGGCGCGTAGCCTAGAAGGGCTGCGCGCAACCCGCGCAACCGACGAGAGGCTTCACGTGGACATCACCCTGCTGGCACATTTCGTGGCGGCCGCTGAGGCGCCCGATTTCGCCCGCGCCGCGCAGACACTCGGCATCTCCCGCGACACCCTCAGCGCCTCGGTGAAGCAGGTCGAGGCCGAACTCGGCTATGCATTGTTCGATCGTGCCGCCGAGAGCACGACCCTCACTGAGATCGGGGTTGCCTTCCTGGACGACGCACGCCTCGAGTTGACCCAGGCCGCCGGCGGTTCCGGCGGTTCGCGCCGTTCAGGCGGTTCAGGTGGCGGCGGTAAGGCCAAGGCCAACAAGGGCAAGGGCCGCGCCCCCGCGGTGAAGGGCCAGCCGAAGCTCGGCAAGAAGCGCCAGTCGCGCTGATCCGCGACGATTGTTTGGCGATGCACGTGGCGGCCAAAACGGGACCCGCAGGACCGATTACCGGTCGGGCAGGTCCCGTTCACGTCGACGGTTTCGTCGACTATTTCCGCCGATTCTGAACGATAGGCTGCTTGAGGCTCGTCGCCTCCTCCAGAGTCAGTTCGACCTCGGCAAAGGCTTGGTCATCTGAGAAGGACTTCATCCGCGCGATCCGGAAGATGATCAGGCCGTACAGGCACTTGGCCAGGATATCTGCTACGGAGTATCCAATCTGGAGGCCGACCCATGCGTCTGACCCGTCGATACCAAGTCCGGGCAGCAGGTAGGCAATCGGGTAGACGCCCCACGTTGCCAGCAAGAGCAGTCGCAGCAAGCTGATGGTCTTGCGCACAGTGGCGGGTTGGCGGTCGAGCGACTTGGTCAGTTCAACGAAGAGCACGTAGAGGATATACGCGAAGGGAAGCGAGGAGAGCAGACCGAAGATGCCGCGGGTGAGGTTGTCCGACGCCATTTCGCCGGGGTAGCCGAGAGCGATCATGAGGGCAGCAGCAGGAATGAGTCGCGTGAGCAGGCTGCTCTGCACCTTGCGGGCCAGGGCCAGAACGGCCACGAGTTCAAGAAGAAGCAAGGGAACCGTCAGCAGCCAGTCGACGTAGCGGTATCCCTCGTTGAATGACGCTCCCGCGACCTGAACATAATCACCGCGGCCGCCGACAGCCTCGGTCACGAATGCTTCGGTGAAGGAATTGAAGATGCGGAAGTAGTGATATGCCGCGATACCACAAACGATCGCCGCGACAGTCAGTGCCTGACGGTATCGCGGCAATACGCGCGGCAGGCTGATAACCAGAAAGATGGAGGTGAAAAGCTGCGAGGCAATCACGAGGGAGAAGATGTTGTAGATGGTGTCGTACTGCAGTTGGGTTAGTGAATCAGGTATCAAAATGGCCTCTGATGCTCGAGAATCGCTGATTGTAAGGGAGATAAAGCACCTAATTAGGTAACCTAGCTAGGTATATTAGGAAACCTACTCCAAATCCTCGTCCATAGGTAGTAGCTATTCATCCGTAGATTTCTTCAGCTGTCGCAGCCGACTCGATCGTGCAACAGTTTCACCCCACCTCAGCATGTGGTTAAGAGAAATAGAGCACAAATGAACTCTGTCGAAGACGCTGACGTCGTGGTGCTCGGTGCGGGACTGGCGGGGCTCAGCTTGGCGGCCCGGCTGGCGCGCGCGCCATCCGGCCCGCGCGTGGTCGTCGTCGAACCGCGCACCGCGTACCAGGATGACCGCAGCTGGTGCTTTTGGCAGCCAGAACAACACGAACTCTCGCACCTGGTTTCACATCGCTGGACGACGTGGAGCTTTTCTGATGCCGCAGGTAGCGCGGTTCGGCACCAGGTTCCGGAATTGTTCTACCAGTACATTCGTGGCATCGACTTCTATTCCAGCGCGCAGGCCGACATCGCTCAGTCGCCGCGTGTAGACCTGCGTCTCGGCGTGCGCGCCGAAATGGTAAGTGCGGTGCCGGACGGTGTGCGGGTCGAAACCAGCGCCGGCACGCTGCTGGCCCGTCAGGTGATCGATACGCGACCACGGCCCGCTGCGGCGATGCTGTACCAAAGTTTTGTGGGCGTTGAATTCGAGTGTGGCGGGCAGCATCCGTTCGACCCGACCGAGGTGACGTTGATGGGGTCGCTTGCCACCGACGAGCAAGGCCTGAGCTTCGTGTACGCGCTGCCATTGGGTCCGAACCGGGCCATCGTGGAGTGGACCCGCTTCGGCACATCGCCGATCAAACGGGAACTTCTGGCCGGTGAGTTGGACCACGTTTTATCGGGCTTGGGTCTAAATGACGTTCGTCGGGTGCGCACCGAGGGTGGGGTGCTGGCCATGGGACTGGGCCGCCAGACCGTGCCGGAGATACCCGGGGTGGTGCTTGCCGGCAATGCGGGCGGCGCTTTGCGAGCCGCCTCAGGCTATGGATTCTTGCGTATTCAACGGTGGGCGCAAATGTGCACGGATCGTCTCCTGGCGGGGCAGGAAGCGGTGGGGCATCCCGAAGAACCATGGCTACGACGAACCTTCGACCGCATCTTTCTCCAGGCCGTTCGCGCGCACCCGGAACGCACTGCAGAGTATTTTCTCGCTCTGGCCCGCGGTGTGCCGCCGGCAACCCTGGTGCGTTTCCTCAGCGACGGCGCCCGGGCCACTGACTATGCCAAAATCATATTAAGCCTGCCCTGGAGCCCGTTCATCGCCCAGGTGGCCGCACCCACAGTCTTCACCTCTGCATCGGCTGCACAGGCCATACCGGTCGCCACGCCCACTGCGACCACGGGCTCGGGCGAGACGCAATGATGGAGCAGGTCGCCGCGCCCCGAGTCGGTACCGCCCGCGCAACGGCCCGGCTCCGCCACGTCCCCATCGAAACGATGGTGTTCTCCGGTCTGGCACTGACCACGCTGGCCCTGCTCGCGTTCGGCCTGCCGATGCCCTCACCTATGCTTCAGGTCGTACTTCTCGGCGTGCTCGTCGCCGTGCTGGGTCTGCCGCACGGTGCCCTCGATCCACTGATCGCGCGTCGCGCCGGGCTCTGGCGAACCCCGCTGGGTTTTGCCGCGTTCAACACGGTATACATCGTGATTGTGGTCGGTGTCGTGCTGCTCTGGCTGGTCGCCCCGGTGCTGAGCTTGGTTGCGTTCCTGATCGTGTCGGCGCTGCATTTCGGGTCTGATTGGAACGCTGATCGTGGCGTGTGGCTACGCTTTCTCGCCGGATTCGGGCTGCTGAGCGTACCGGCCTTCTCACATCCGGATCAGGTGGGCGCTGCCTACGTGGTACTTGCCGGTGCTGGCGGCGCGATGGTGTCGGGCGTGCAGGCAGGGCTGGCACCGCTCGCTCTGGCCGGGCTGCTGGTGGCGGCCGTCGCCGCAGTGCGGCATCGGCCGCATGAGAGCGTGGAAATCGTGCTGGCATCGGTGCTCGCATTGGCCTGCGAACCGCTGGTGTTCTTTTTGGTGTATTTCTGTGCTCTGCACAGCTTTCGGCATTTGAGGGCGGGGTTTGCCGAGGAACGTGGCGGCGGGCGACTACCCACCCTGATCGTGGTGGTGTACACCGTGGTGCCAATCCTCGCGGTCGGTGCTTTGCTGTTCGTCATCGGCCCCAGCGGCGATATGCCGGAGCAGATTCTGCAGGTGCTGTTCATCGGCCTGGCCGGCCTCACAGTACCGCACATGATCGTGGTTACCCACGAAAAACGGCACCAAAAGAAGTTGATGGCCCTGCCCCGGTGACCTGTCAGGACGTGACCGTCAGACTTCGAGAACCCGGCCCGCGTCGACATTCCAGTGCCGGTCGGTGCGCACGTTGGCCAGCATGCGCCGGTCGTGGGTGACCAGCAGCAGCGTGCCTTCATAGCGCTCGAGCGCCTGTTCCAGTTGCTCAATCGCCGCGAGGTCGAGGTGGTTGGTTGGTTCGTCGAGCACGAGCAGGTTCACACCACGTGCCTGCAGCAGCGCCAGTCCGGCCCGCGTGCGCTCCCCCGGCGACAGGTCGTCGACCGGGCGGTTCACATGGTCGGCTTTCAGGCCGAACTTGGCCAGCAGGGTGCGCACCTCCGCGGGCGAGAGCTCGGGCACGAGAACTTCAAAGCTCGCGGCGAGGGGCCGTGCCCCGACCAGAAGCGCCCGGGCCTGGTCAATTTCGCCGATCGCAACGCTGGCACCGATGAGAGCGCTGCCGGCATCCGCTTGTTGACGGCCGAGCAGGGCGCGCAGCAGGGTGGATTTGCCGGCGCCGTTGGGACCAGTGATGCCGATGCGTTCGCCGCCGTTGACCTGCAAGGAGACGGGGCCGAGCACGAAGTCGCCCTGCCGAAACTCGGCGTTGTTCAGGGTAGCCACGACCGCGCTCGAGCGCGGGGCTGAACCGATGGTGAACTCGAGCTGCCACTCCTTGCGGGGTTCCTCGACCTCGTCGAGGCGCGCGATGCGACTTTCCATCTGGCGCACCTTCTGCGCCTGCCTCTCGCTCGACTCGACGGAGGCTTTGCGCCGGATTTTGTCGTTGTCCGGCGCCTTTTTGATGGCGTTGCGCACGCCCTGGCTCGACCACTCGCGCTGGGTTCTGGCTCGTCCGACGAGGTCGGCCTTCTTGGCGGCGAACTCGTCGTAGTTCTCCCGGTTGTGCCGCCTGGCCGTTTCGCGTTCCTCGAGGTAGGAGTCGTAGCCGCCGCCGAACACCCTGTTCGCGCCCTGCGCGAGGTCGAGTTCGAGCACCCGTGTGACGCAGCGGGCGAGAAATTCGCGGTCATGGCTGACCAGCACGACGCCGCCGCGAAGGCCAGTGACGAAGGCTTCGAGGCGTTCGAGTCCGTCAAGATCGAGGTCGTTGGTGGGCTCGTCGAGCAGCACGATATCGAAACGGGAGAGCAGAAGGGCCGCGAGCCCGACGCGCGCGGCCTGTCCGCCAGAAAGCGCGGTCATCAGGCTGCCTGCGCTGAGATTCTCGCCGAGGGCGAGACCGAGGTCGGCGAGCATGATGGGCAGCCGCTCGTCGAGGTCGGCGGCGCCGCTGGCCAGCCAGCGCCCGAGCGCGGTCGAATAGGTGTCGGCCGGGTCGATTCCGTCAGCGCGCGGCTGCCCGTCTCCGAGAGCGGATGCCGCGGCATCCAGCTCAAGCGTCGCTTCGGCGCAGCCGGTGCGCCGGGCGATGTAGCCGGCGATCGTTTCGCCGAGCACACGTTCGTGTTCCTGCGGGAGCGCGCCGACGAAGGCATCCGCTGGGCTGAGCGTGATGGTGCCGGCCTGCGGCTCGCCGAGCCCCGCCAGCAGGTTCAGCAGCGTGGACTTGCCGGCCCCGTTAGCACCGACCACGCCGATGACGTCGCCGGGGGCGACGGTGAGGTCGAGCGATTCAAAGAGGGTGCGGTGCGCGTAGCCGCCGGCCAGGCCCTTGGCCACGAGTGTTCCGGTCATTGCTCCATAGTCTCATTGACCGCAGGTTCCCATTGCCAAATGCGCGAGGCTAGCGGCAGGTGCGCTGCTCACTGACCGGAATCGCTTATACCCAATGGGGTATACTACGATGATGCAAACCGGGCTACGCGGGCTGCTCGATAGAGTGAACCTCAGGTGCACGGCAACGCGGGCCTTCCGATGCCGTACCAGGGGGAGCAGACGATGACACAGGACACGACGCCCGCCGAATCGACGGCACCGCTACCGGTTCCAGTGGGGCACACCGCCCTGCAGAAGCGCGTGGTGCGGGTACTCATCACGGGCCAGATTCTCGGGGGCATCGGAATGGGAGCAACGCTGTCGCTCGGCGCGCTCCTCGCCGCGCAGTTGTCGGGATCGAGCGCCTGGTCGGGCATGGCCGCCACCATGAGCACCCTCGGCGCGGCCATCGTGGCCATACCACTGGCCCGCCTGGCGCAAGCGCGCGGGCGCCGTGTATCGCTCGCAACGGGTTCGCTCATTGCGGGAACCGGCGCGATACTCGCCATCCTCTCGGTGTCCGTCGACATCTTTCTGCTGCTCCTGCTGGCTCTGATGCTGCTCGGCGCCGGCTCGGCCACCAACCTGCAGGCCCGCTTCGCCGCCACCGACCTGGCCACCTCGCGCTTTCGCGCGCGGGATCTCTCCGTCGTGGTCTGGTCGACGACGATCGGTGCCGTGCTCGGCCCCAACCTGTTCGGACCGGGCGAAGCGCTCGGCGCCGCCCTCGGTCTTCCGGCCATGACGGGCGCGTTCGCGTTTTCCCTCGCGGCCACGGTCGCCGCCGCCTTCGTCTACGCTCTCGGCCTGCGACCCGACCCCCTGCTGACGGCGCTGGCAGCGCGCACGACGAGTGCGGGAATCCGCCGGGCCAGTGGCGGCCTGGCTATTCTGCGGAGCAACGCGGCGGCCCGCTATGCGGTGCTGGTCATTGCCCTCAGTCACGCCACGATGGTGGCCCTGATGTCGATGGCGCCGGTGCACCTGCGTGACCACGGCGCCACCCTCACGATCGTGGGGCTGACCATCAGCCTGCACGTGGCCGGAATGTATGCCTTCTCCCCCGTGTTCGGCGCCCTCTCCGACCGGCTCGGTCGCCTGCCGGTCATTCTCGGTGGGCAACTATTGCTGCTCGTCGCCCTCACCGTGGCCTGGCTCAGCGACGGATCGCAGAGCACCATGACCGTAAGCCTCATCTTTCTGGGACTGGGCTGGTCGGCATCCGTTGTGGCGGGTTCGGCGCTCGTGTCGGAGGCCGTCGACATTGAGGATCGCTCCTCGCTGCAGGGATTCTCCGACCTGTCCATGAACGCGGCCGGCGCGCTCGGCGGCGCGATCGCCGGTCCAATCTTGGCGCTGGCCGGGTATTCCGCTCTCGGCCTCTGCGCGATGGCGCTCGTCGCCGTCGTGGTGGTCTGGTCGATCAAGCGGATGCGGCCAGCCGCGACTACGAGTCGGTGACCCTGATGCCGAAGCTTTTGAGCTTGCGGTAGAGGGACGACCGGGCGATTCCCAGTGACTCGGCGGCGCGCATCCGGTTGCCGTCGGCTTTGTGCAGAGCGCCGACGATCAGGTCGCGCTCCCCCGCTTCGAGCGCCGACAACAGCCGGGGTGCGCCGCCGTGGCAGTAGGCGGGCAGGTCTTCGGCCTGGATGGCACCTACCGGGCGTGTGCGCAGGGCGGTGTCGAGCGCCTCTTCGAGCTGACGAATGTTGCCCGGCCAGGGATAGCGGGAGATCACCCGCATCGCGCCCGCGCTCACGGTGGCGGGGCGAAGTCCGGCCCGCCGCGCGAGCACCCGGGTGACAATGTCGGGCAGGTCTTCGATGCGATGCCGAAGCGGCGCGACCGTGACGGAAGTCTCAAAATGGTGCAGCAGGGTCGTGTAGGGGCGGGCAGCAGCCAGATCTGCCTGCAGGTCTGGCTGGGACACCGTAGCGGCGATGCCGCCCGAGGCGGCCGTCGCCTCCCGAATGACCAGAAATGCGTCCAGTTCCGCAGCGACCGTCTCGCTCAAGCGGTCGAAATTGCGAAAGATGTACAGCGTCGGCCGGGCGTCGCCAGTGACCAGGTCGGTGTCCATGATCGAGTGCAGGCCGCGCTCGTTGAGCTCGTCAGCGCGGAACACGACTTTACGGCCCAGCGGAACGATCTGGCCGTAGACTTCGGCGAGCAGCGATACCTTGCCGCCGCCAGCTTCACCCAGAACAAGCAGCGCGGCGCCAGCGGTGATCGCAGTAACTATGCTGCTCGAGGCGCGCTTGCCGAGCAAGGAAGATACATCGCGGAGGATCGCCGATGACGCGGCAACGCCGCCAGGCGCCGGTTCGGTCACCCGCTGCTCACGCAGCGGCGGCAGCGTGAGCCTGGATGCGGGTACCGGCGCCGGCTCGGACAGGATGTCGACGACGACGACGACGCCGGCAACGTCAGGTCCCACCACAACGCGCTTGCCCCGAATCTGCACGACCTTGCCCGATGAGAGTTCGATCTCGTCGACCGGCTGCCCCGGGGCGATCATCAAGTACCGGGCGTGCTCGTGAATGGTCCACTGTTCGTCGGGAGAGAATAGGCTCTGCGCTACGGCGTTGCCCATCACCACGGTTCCACCGATCGCCATGACGGCTCCGCGGGTGCGGGCATCGACTCGCACATATGCCTCGAACAGTGCCTGCTGCCGTTGGCTGCGGTCGACGAGCAGGTTGCGCTCGATCTCACGCGCGGCGGACCGTACCAGGGAATGCATGAGCGGACTGGAATCTTCGCTCAGACAGCTGATGTCAAGCACCCCCTCGACGCGGCCGGTGAGCGGGTCCCGAATGGGGCTGCCGGCGCACGCGAACGGCTGCAGGTGCTCCAGAAAATGTTCAGGTCCCACTATGTACAACGACTGACCCGACTCGAGCACGGTGCCGATGCCGTTCGTGCCCACGCTGGCCTCGGCGTAGTTGAAACCCGGCGCAAGCGACACCTCGTCGAGCAGAGTTCCGATGGTCTTGTCGGTTTCGGAACGACTCAGAATTCTCGCTCTGTAGTCTGTCAGCACGATCGACAGCGGCATCTCTGCCATCTCCTCACTCAGTCGCGCAATGACCGGGGCCGAGCAGCGCATGAGCCGACCGGTGAGATCGAGGTCGCTGTGAAACACCGCGTGCGACGAGGCAGCATCAACGCCGGCCGAGACGGATCGCTGCCAGGAAGCTGCCACCGGGCCGGGAACCGATTGGGTTTCGGCATGGCCGAAGCGCAGAAAATTGGCGCGAGCAGCGGCAATCTTGATTCGCCGATCGGCGACTCTATGCATATCTACTCCCTTGTGGACTCTGCAAGCATGCCCTCTGCAACCCCACGAGCGCTAGCGGTGCGGTGTCCCAATGTGGGACACGCCACGTTGTGACTGCGGGGTCATTCTTGCTGGAGTGACTCCCCAGGGAGCATCGGTCATTCACAACTGCATCGCAAAGGAGCGCTCATGGAACGATTGATCAACATCGACAACGGTGGAACCCTCACCGACATTGTCGTCGCCAGCGGCACGGATTTCACGTTCACCAAGACCCTCACCACCCCGGTCGACCTGTCGCAGTGTCTGTTCGACGCGATGACCAAGGCATCCGCTCAGCTGTTCGGCGACGCAAACCTGGCCGAACTGCTGCACTCGACCCAGCACATCCGCTATTCGTCGACACAGGGCACCAATGCGCTCGTGCAGCGCAAGGGCCCGATGATCGGGCTGATCACCGACGATCCTTCTCTGCCGGGCGCGCTCGGCACGTCGGTTGACACGGCGGGGCTGTTTCTGGATCTGATCGGCGCCCGCGTCGGTATTATCGCCGCCGAAGGCGCTCCGGAGGACCTCGCCCAGCAATTCGTCGCCGAGATCAACCGGCTGACCACTGCCGGCGCTGAGCGGCTCGTCGTCGCCAGCTTGAGCGCCGAGCGCGAGCACCTGTTCAAGCGCACCATGCTCAAGAATTTTCCCCGACACCTGCTCGGTTCGGTGCCGATTCTGTTCTCGCGTGAGTTTGCTTCGGACACCTCCCGCCAGCGCCAGGTCTGGTCGGGCATTCTCAACTCCTTCCTGCACCCGACGGTCGAGCGTTTTCTGTACAGCGCCGAACACCGGCTGCGCGCCTACAAGGTAAAGAACCCGCTGCTGATCTACCGCAACGACGGTGCCTCCTCCCGCGTGGCCAAGTCGGTCGCCCTCAAGACCTATTCCTCCGGACCACGCGGCGGACTCGAGGGCACGCGCGCCCTCGCCGAGGCCTACGGGCTCGACAACGTGCTCATGATCGACGTCGGCGGCACCACAACGGATGTCGGCGCCGTCGCCAATTCCACTATCGCCGTCGACCGGCGCGGATCGATCCAGGGAGTCGACATCTCGTATGAGATGAGCGATGTGCGTTCAACCGGCGTCGGCGGCAGCTCGATCATCGCCGTGCACGACGGCGAGATCACCGTCGGACCGGAGAGTGTCGGCGCCGCGCCCGGACCGGCCTGCTTCGGTTTCGGCGGAACGTCGGCCACGATCACCGACGTCAACCTGTTGCTCGGCGTGCTCGACCCGGCCACCTACCTAAATGGTGAGATGGCCCTCGACGCCGCACGATCGCGGGCGGTCATCGCGAAGACCGTTGCCGATCCGCTCGGAATCAGTCTCGAGGAAGCGCTGATTCGCATGGAGGCCAGCTACTCCAGCCATCTGGCCCGGTCCTTCGCCGACTTGGTCAGCCCAACCGGCGAGACGACCGTCGCCGCGTTCGGCGGTGGCGGACCGATGAACGCCTGCAGCGCCGCACGCATTGCCGGGGCGCACCGGGTGCTTGTGCCGAGGCTCGCCGCGGTGTTCTCCGCCTACGGCATCAGCTTTTCCGACATCGCGCAGTCCTACGAAACCAGCGTGACGGGTTTCTCCGCTGCCGAGGTCGCTGCGGTGCGCACGTCAATGCAAGCGGATGCCGGAAAGGACATGTTCCAGGAGGGGCACGATTTGAGTGAGTGCGAACTCGACTGGTCGACGATCGTCGAAGATGAAGAAGAGATCCTGACGCTCAAGGCCACCTTCCGGCTGCCGCACCCGACGATCGCCAGCGGGGTGCCCGCTGCGGCGAGCGCCGCCGTCGCCGCCGGAGCCCGGCAGGTGCGCTCGACTTCCACTCAGATCGACAGCGTTGCCGTCTACCAACTCGACGACCAGAAGCCCGGTGCCACGGCGGCCGGACCGGCCATTGTCGAGGGACCGTTCTTCACCGCGCGCGTGCCGCTCGGCTGGACTCTCACGGTCTCCACCGCCGGCGATCTGCAACTCGCCGACACGCTCTGACCCTCAACCCACTCGTGTTTCCCAAGGAAGGTACAAACACAATGCGCGTTCCCATGACCGAATACCTGCTCATCGACCTCGACACGGAGCGGTGGATCTGCCGCGTGTGCGCCCACGACTTCGGCGACGCCCGCGGCAACTACAAGGAAGGCACCCTCGTCTACGACCGGGACCCCCGGGAAATTCATCCCCCGGTAATTGACCCGGAAAAGTACGAGTTCACTTTCTCGCCCGACCCCACCTTCTGCCGCATTCTGGAGTTTTACTGCCCCACCTGCGGCACGCAGATCGAAGCGGAATACCTGCCGCCAGGGCACCCGCCGACCGTCGACATGCTCTGGGACATCGATTCGCTGCGTGAAAAGTGGGAGGCCCACGGTGGTAACCCCGAAGAGATCGTCAACTATGGTCCGGGCGAAAACGCTGAGACCGACCTCAGCGCCCGGTTCGATTCCGTGTCCGCACACTCCCACTCCCACCGCACCGAAGGGCGCTGACCGTGAAACGCATATCCGTGGACATCGGCGGCACCTTCAGCGACTGTTTCTTCGTCTGGGATGACGTCTACATCGAGTCGAAGGCGCTGACCACCCACCACAACCTCGCTCTCGGCTTCAACGAAGCCCTCGACCGGGCCTGCGATCGGGCCGGCATCAGCCGCGAGACCGCGCTCAAAGAGGTCGACTCGGTGCGTTACGCCACTACCCTCGGCACCAACGCCCTGATCGAGGGCAAGGGGCCACGGGTCGCGGCCATCGTCACCCACGGCTTCGAAGACACCATCCCACTCTCCCGCGGCCGCGGCTACGGCGAGGGACTCGACGGGGTCAAGCAGGGCGATATGCCCGATGCCCAGCGGCCGGACCCGCTCGTGCCGCGCCGGCTCATCCGCTCTGTGAAAGAACGCATCGACTCGGTCGGTGAGGTGCTCGTGCCGCTGATGTACGACGACGTGCGCACCCAAGTACGCGAACTCGTCGACAACGGTGCCGAAGCCATCGTCATTGCGCTGACCAACGCCACCGAGAACTCGGTACACGAGGATCGCATTCTGGAGATCATCCTTGACGAGTACCCCACGCACGAGCTTGGGTCGATTCCCGTGCTGCTGAGCAGCCAGGTATCTGGCCGTAAGGGCGAATACGTGCGGGCCATGGCCACCGTTGTCGATGCCTTTCTGCACCAGACCATGTTTCACGCGCTCAACCAACTCTCCAACAACCTGCGTGACTCCGGTTATGAGAAGCCGATGCTCGTCATCCACAATTCGGGCGGCATGGCGCAGCCCAATTCAACGGATGCCCTGCAGACGATTCACTCCGGACCGATCGCCGGCGTCGGCGCGGCCCAGCACCTGTCCGAATCGACCGGGCTCGGCGACGTCGTGTCGATGGATATGGGTGGTACCTCATTCGACATCGGACTGGTACCCGAGGGCGGAGTGCGGCACTACGACTTCCAGCCCACCATCGGACGCTGGATGGTCTCGGCGCCAATGATCCACCTCAACACCCTCGGTGCTGGTGGCGGCTCGATCGCCGCCTACAACCGCATTCACCACGCGATCCAGATCGGGCCCGAATCGGCCGGAAGCGACCCCGGACCGGCCTGCTACGACCGTGGCGGTTTGCGTCCAACGGTCACCGATGCCGACCTAGTGCTCGGCTACCTCGACCCCGACAACTACGCCAACGGGCACATCAAGCTCAACAAGAAGCGATCGATCTATGTGATCGACGAGACGCTCAGCGACGAGCTCAACCTCGACGCCGTCGAGGTGGCCAAGGTGATCAAAAAGACCGTCGACGAGCAGATGGCGATCGGTATCGAGAAAGAGCTGCGCTCGCGCGGCGGCCTCATCGAGGACTACACGATGCTGGCTTATGGCGGCAACGGCCCGCTGCACGCCTGCGGTATCGCGGCGAGCGCCGGTATCAGCCGCATCCTGTTTCCGCCCTTCGCGTCGGTGTTTTCGGCGCTCGGGGCTGGCAACATGCGACCGCTGCACATTCACGAGCGCAGCGCCTACGTCGTGCTCTACGAAGCCATTAAGCGCAGCCTGTACAACCAGTACGACGCGCTCAACGGGTACATCGAGGAGCTTGAGGCCAAGGGCGCCGAAGACCTCGTGCGCCAGGGCTACGATCGCGCCGACGTGCGCTACCGGCTCGAAATGGACATGCGATACGGCAACCAACTCGTCACAACGGCCGTAGCGTTCGACATCAACCGGGTCAACGGGGTCGCCGATGTGCTGCACCTGATCAAGACGTTCTCCGAGATCTTTGGCGAGCGTTATGGCGAGGGGACCCAGGCACCGGAGGCAGGCATCCGCGTACAGACGATTCGGGTCGCGTCGTTCATCGAGGGCGAGGTCATTCAATTCGAGTCGATCAAGATCGGCGGCGAGAAGTCCAAGCCGGCGCCGGTCTCGCACCGATCGGTGCACTTCACCAGCATTGCCGGCCCGGTCGACACCCCCGTTTACGATGCCGAGGCGCTCCACCACGAATACGTGATTCACGGTCCGGCGATCGTCACGACCGAGAACACCACCTATCTGGTGGAACCGGGCTGGCGCCTGGAGCCGACCGTGCAGGGAGCGGTATGGCTGCTGAGCGACTGACCGTGTCTTCCATCCCCGTAACACCTCGCATAAGCAAAGGAGCTTGAGCACCATGACACTGACAACCGACGAGTTCGTGCCCGCCAGCGGAAACGACGACGCAGCCCAGCTATTGACCGATCAGGAACAGCAGTGGGTCGATAAATTCATGGACGAGACCACCCTCTTTCTCGGACCAGACCCGGCGATCATGCGCCACCACGAGATCATGCCGCGCACCGCCTACGAGGAGGAGTGCATCGCTAAAGGCATCGACCCGCTCGAGATCGACCGCATCCGTAAGCGCCTGGCCGGCGCCCTCGACGAAGCGTTCGAAATGTGCGAGAGCATGGGCGCCGCTCCCGGCGCCAAATGGGCGGACCTGTCCTGCGCGGTCTACACCGCCGAGGGTGACGTCACCTACCTCTCCAACCGTGGTGTGATCGCATTCTCCTCGGTGCTGCACCACCCCATCCGCTACATCATGAAGAACTGGAAGGATGAGCCCACCGTCGGCATCAACGAGGGTGACGGTTTCTTCCACAACGACTCCCGCTTCGGCATGGTGCACAACACCGATCAATCGATGCTCGTACCGGTCATTCGCGGCGGCATCATCATCGCCTGGGTTGGCGCGACCATTCACGAGGGTGAAAACGGCGCCTGCGAGCCGGGCGGTATGCCCAGCGGCTCTGAGACACCGTTCGATGACGGCTTGCGGGCCTCGCCGATCAAGATCGTGGAAAAGGGCCACCTGCGGCGCGACTTGCTGACTTTTCTGCAGCACTCGACCCGCGACCCGAAACTCATGCTCGCCGACATCAAGGTGAAAATGGGCGCCGTGCGCCGCATCATGGACACCGTCGACCGCCTCATCGACGAGGTCGGGCAGGAGACATTCGTTGCCTCTCTGCGCGTCACCGTGGAAGACGTTGAAACCGAGGTGCGTCGCCGCATCGCCGAACTACCCGACGGCACGGTTACTTTCAACCAGTTCGTCGATTCAACGCTGAAAGAAAACATTTTGATCAAGTTCGCCTGCAAGATCACCATCAAGGGCGAGCGTATGATCGTGGACCTCACCGGTACCGGCCCCGAAATTCTCAACCGTGCCATCAACTCGCCACTCGCCTCAACCAAGGCGTTCATGGTGCAGGCGATTCTGTCGTACTGGTGGCCCGACCTGCCACGCTCCACCGGTGCCATGAGCCCGATTGAAGTCATCACCGAAGAGCACAGCTGGGCGGATGCCGGTTACGACGCCCCCGTAGGCCAGTCGCTGCAAGCCTCCTTCCGCGGCTTCTCCGCGCTGCAGAGTGCGTTTGCCAAAATGCAGTTCTCGGCACCGCAGAAATACTCCAACGTCGTCGCGCCCTGGTTCAACCAGATCAACGACTTTCTCTGGGGCGGCACCACCCAAAACGGCGAACAGGTCGGCAACCTCTGCGCCGACCTGAACGGCATGGGCGGCGGAGCGAAAGCGTTCCGTGATGGCGAGGATGCTGTTGCCCCGCTGTTCTGCGCGATGGCCGACATCGGCGAGCAGGAAGTGATGGAAGAGGAAGTCCCCTTTCTCCAGCTGGTCAGTAAGCGTCTCGTTCGTGACAATCAGGGCTTCGGCAAGTTTCGCGGCGGCATGGGTTACGAAATGATGGTCGCCTCGCGCGGCACACCCAGCTGGGGTTTCATGACCGTCACGAGCGGATCGAAGTTCTCCTCCGTGCCCGGCATGTTCGGTGGCTACGGTTGCCCCGTGTATCCCCTCGCGATGGTGAAAAATGTCAACATCTACGACATCATCAAAAAGGACCCGACGCAGTTCAACCTCTCGATGGAACGAGTGATGAACGAGCAGCCGTTTGAGGGCGGCGACTACCAGTCCTCGCACATGGGGTTGCAGTTCGACGTGGCGAAGGAGGGCGAGCTCTACATGATCGCCCAGGGAGCGGGCGGCGGCTACGGCGACGTGCTCGAGCGCGACCCTGAGCTCGTGGTGACCGACCTGGAACTCGACCGCATCAGCGCCCACACGGCGTCGACCATGTACGGCGTGGTCTGGGAGCCCGGCACCTACGTCGTGCACGAGCACCAGACGGCCGAGTTGCGGGCACAGATGCGGCGCGATCGTATTTCGCGCGGCACTCCCTACAAGGAGTTCGTGCAGAAGTTCGTGCAGGAAGAACCGCCGGCCGAGCTGCACTACTTCGGTTCCTGGGGCCAGGACGACGACGAAAATCTGATTGCCACCCACTGGGGTGGAGCGGAGCCGGAACGGGTCAAGGGCAAGCTCGCCGAACTCCCGCTGATCATGATTCCGGACCGTCGGGTTCTCAAGATCGGCAAGCTCGAAGCCCGCGTGCGGGAACTTGAGAAGAAGTACGGCGAAGTCGTCGCGCACAAGTCCTAATATCCACCTGCTGACCCGCGGCTGCGGGGCCGTCTCCTTACGGCCCCGCAGCCGCGGGTCGAACGTTTTGTTTGTTTGATTGATTGATGGGAGACACCTTGTCACTTTCGCTGACTGAGCTTCTGGCCGAGCCGACGTCGGGCCGCCGCCGGGCGGTCGTACTCGACAGCCATGACTACGCTCAATCCGTTTTCTTGCAGGGCAAGCCCGTGCCGTGGCAGGAGCCGATGGCCTACGCTAACTTCTTCGGCCAGGTTCAGGGCGTACTGGAGTCCGACCTCGCGCTGCTTAGCCTCGACCGGTTCTACGCGCAACGCGTCGCCGGCGACCCTACCCTGCAGGCGGCAATGAGCGCCAAGTCCCGCACTGGCTATGCCCTGCGCACCCTACTCACTGATGCCGCGACGACGGCGTTCGTCATCGAACTGGCCACCATCTTCAGCCAAACCCAGCGGGTGCCGGTCGTGCTGCAGATTCCGTCACCGATGCAGTGGCTGGCGCGCACGCATCCGTTTTCCGGGTCGGCGGACGTGTCAGGGCTCGACGCCGACAGTGCCGAAAACGCGTCGATGTATGTCGCCGACTGGCTGCGCGGATTCGCCGCCCTGCCGTTGATGGCGGTGCTGCTGGATGATCGCGGCCCCGCTCTCGAGCCGGTGCCGCTGTCGACCTATTCTCCGATCGCCAACGTCACCGATCACTACCGGTGGGCGCTCGCCCTGCGCCATGAGGATCGGGTCGAGTTGCACGGCAGCGCGCTCCGCGGCGCGGTGATCGGTGCGGATTTCTGGTCGAGCGACTCCGGCACGCTGCCAAACGGCGATTTTCTGGTGGGCGAAGTGCCGCAGCACGCCGTTCCGGAGCGAGTGCTGAGTCGCATCACGGCGCTGGTCTAGCCGGCGCTGGCTTGCGGGCATCCGTTCGGTCGGTCGCGGTCAGGCGGAGCGACGCCGACCCACGGCAGCTTCCTGCTCGAGCGGGGTGGCCGTGGCCAGCGGAATGTTCAGAAAGTCAACGACCGGCTGGATTGCTCGAAAGCGTTCGATGACGAGGTCGGTAAAATTGTCATCGAGGGCCTTGTCACCGGGCAAGTGTGAAAACACCGCCCAGCTGCGATTGAGCAGCAGGTCACCCGCTGGATGGTCGATCGGAAAGCCTCGCGGCGGGCGGGTGAGCTTGTTGCCGCCGAACGGCTCGGCAAGGCGGGCGAGCGCGGGCGCGGCGAGCAGAGAACGCAGCTTCAGGTGATGCTCGAGCACATAGTCGCGAATAGCCCGCAACTGCGGCGGCTGTGGGCTGTAGGCGCCTCCTGCCACCAGCACGCCGTGCACCCCGACCTGTAGAAAGAGTCCAGCTCCTCCGGCTTTCTCCAACCCCTGCCGTGGCCAGGAGGCAGCCAGATGCGTCTTGTACGGCGTCTTGTCGTGGGAAAAACGCACATCGCGATAGATGCGCAACATGGCCTTGTTCGGCGGGCGAATATAGTCACCGGCGAAGTCGCCCATCGCCCGGTTGAGGGACTCGATGACCGCGAGCATCCGCTCTTTCACCTCGACCTCGTAGATCGCTTTGTGTTCCTGAAACCACTCGCGTTCGTTGCGGTGCTCGAGTTCGTCAAGAAAATCGAAGGTCGCCGCGCTGAAGTGCGCACCCACCGCTACGCCTTCGCCGCCGCTTTGGCGGCCCGCTTGGTCTCGCGCACGCGAGTGAGTGATTCGGGGTCGACGATGTCGGCCACCGATCGGAACGACCCTTCTTCCCCATAGGGAGCGGATGCCTCGCGCCAGCCGTCCGCGTCGACCCCGAGCCGCTTGCCGAGAAGCGCGAGAAAGATCTTCGCCTTTTGCTCGCCGAACCCGGGCAGCGCCTTGAGCCGGCGCAGGATCTCCGGGCCGGCCGGGTCGTCAGCGGTCCAGATCGACGCCGTGTCGCCGTTCCAGTCGCGGACGATGACCGCGGCGACCTCCTGCACGCGTTTGGCCATCGAGCCCGGAAAACGGTGCACGGCCGGTGACTGGCGGAACACCTCCACAAAGGCCTCGGCGTCGTAGGCCACGATCGTGGCCGGGTCGAGTGCGCCAATGCGGTCGTGAATCTTAGCCGGGCCAGCGAAGGCAGTCTCCATGGCAATCTGCTGGTCGAGGAGCATGCCCACAAGCAGGGCGAACGGGTTCTCGCTGAGCAGGGTGTCTGCTGCGGCATCGCCGGTGAGGTGCAGTGTCGTCATTCGCCCAGTCTGCCACTGCGCCACTGAACCGCTAAACCGCTGAGTCGCCGCGTCGCCGACAACGCGCGCGCCATCAACCACGCAGAGAAGCCGTCGGCCGTGCGTTGGGAAGACGGTCGTGTCGCCGACGCGCCTTATACGGTCGATGGCATCGGCCGCGAGGTTATCCAGATCGCGACCAAGGCGGCGCCGAACCCAACCATCAGCGCGGCGGCGTTCACTGAACCGGCAATGATACCGATCGTTTGCGCGTAGGTCACCAGCCGCACCAGACCCGCGACGATCAGAATCGCGCCGGCCACGAGAAGCAGCACGGGCATGCGCAGCACGCAGCCCAGTGCGGCTAGAGCGGCCAAACCGACCAGCAGTAACCCTTGTATGAGGTTCACCGAAACAAAATGCAACGGTGTGTAGTCCACGAGGGAGAACAATGCGCTGAGCGCTGTGAACCCGGCGACGAGCAGACCGCGGGTACGCCAACTCAAGGCGCGGGGAACGCGTACCGGTGCGGTGCCGTTGGGAGCGTTCACGAGACCGCCATCGCCAGCCGGGCTACCGGGCCCGAGCGGAGGGACCAGCGGGGGCGAAGCAGTCCATCGACTCCCGTGACACGCCCGGCGGCGGTGGCGAGGATCACGAATTGGGCTGCAAACATCAGGTAATAGCTCCAGTGCCACTCCATCGGTGTGTTCAGCACCGAGAGCGTGATTGCGATCGTCTGCAGTATTCCAACGATCGCCCAGAAGCGAGTCAGGAGCCCGACCAGCAGGAACGCACCGAGGCAGAATTCTGCGAAGAGTACCGCCCAGCCGAACAGAGCGAAGTTCGGCAAGATGACGTTCTGCACCAGCCAGGTAAAGGGCGCCAGAACCGGGTTCTCCACGGCGTAATTCGTGTACTGATACAGCCCGTTGCCCGCTTCTTGACCGAAGTCGGGCGGTCTTTTCCAGTTCACGTTCTGCAGCCACATCAGCCCCACAGCGATCCGCACGGCCGCGAGCACCACGCGAGTTGGCCGGCCGGCAGCGATGGCGTTGACGTCCAGTGCCCTGGCGTTCACTGGCGTTCCGATACCCGTCATGGTGTTCCTATTCAGGCGCAGGCGAAGAGAGTTGACGCGGCCGTCATCGACGACCACTGCTCGGCGAAGAGGTCACTGACCCGGTCGAGAGAAGGAGCGAGCGGCAGAATCTGCCGGCTGACGAGGGCATCCTCATCGAGTGCAGCGACCGGATGCCAGTAGATGCCGTCGGCCGTCACAGTCACCTCGGGAATTAGCGACTCCCGCGAGAATGCGAACCCTTCATCGGCGACCCCTTGGAGGGCGATCGGACGGATCACCTGATCGGCCCGCGGAATCCCGAGCCCATCGAACAGCGCGTGCAGCTCATCCAATGCCGGGTCATCGTGCGCCGAGATGGTCGCGGCGACCCGCACGGTGAAGCCCTCGTCGAGTGCCACCCGAATGCCGGCTAGCGCCCGCTTCCAGCTCCCAACGCCGCGGTGCGAGTCGTGTACCTCCGCGGTCGGCGAGTCCACGCTGATCTGCAGAGCGAAGCCAGCGCGCGGCATCGCCTGCAGCTTGCGCAGTCCCTGACCACGAAACAGCATCCCGTTGGTTAACAGCGTGGTCGGCAGCCGGTCGACGCAGGACCGCACGATCGCATCGATATCGGGCAGCAGGAATGGCTCACCGCCGGTGAGGTAGAGCTCGCGCACGCCCCACGCTGCGGCTTCGGCAACAAGGGCTTCAATCGTCTCGATTCTCAGCAGCCGCGGGTCGGCTCTCGGTGAAGACGCCACACAGCAGTAATCGCAGGCCAGGTTGCAATGAAAATTGGTATAGAGCCACAGCCGGGCTCCGGGCATCCGATCGGCGGGGATCATCGTCGCCGGGTTGCGCGGTCGTCCGCGACCGACGGTGACGTAACCGGCATCCTGCTCGACCATCATTGTGCTGACCACCGTGTTGCCGGTCTTCGCGCACCACCGGCGCACCAAGTCCAGTTCGCTCGCCGACGCCACCGGGAACTCGGCGGTGTCCCCCTCGGCCAACTGTTCGACGGTGCGCATGAGCGCCATGACTACCATCGGGAATCGACGCCCTGCTCAGCAATCGCCTCGAAGAGGCCGGCGTAGCCGTCAAGGTGTGGCTCGACCCACTGGGTGAGCCCTTCCAGTTCAAGGATGCGCCGGTGCGCGGGCACCTCCCAGTCCATGGCGAGCAACTTTGCCACCCACGGAGCACTCACCGCCTCGGGAAGCGTGTCCAGGGCGGTGAACATGCAGTGCGAGTAGGTCTCGGTCTGCCAGACCTGTTCCAGCATCCCGGGCATCAGCTCACCGCGGCCAATGTTCTCCCAGACCGTGATGCCGATAGCGGCGACGTCGGCGTCCCCGGCAAGAACCGCGTCGATCGCGTCCAGCTCGCTTCGCCCGGTGTCACCATGCTTGCCGATGTCACTATCGAAGCGTTTCAGCTGCATGTGGTCCACATTCACGCCGGCCGCGCGAAGGTAGTGCAGGGGCAAGATCGCGGCGTGCGCGGAGTCCGCCGAGCCGAGTGCCAGCCGCCGGGCGCCGATGTCGCCGGGACCCGACCATCCGCTGCCCGCCGCCGCCACGAACACCGTCGAGAACGCAGCGTCGGTGTCGCGCATCGCGAGCGCCCGCACGTGCCCATCGGTTTGCAGCACGGTGCGAGCATAAGCCAGGTTGGTATTCCACGCGATGTCAATCATTCCGGCCCGCAAAGCGTCGACCAGACGGCCGTAGTTGGAGAACAGCACGAAATCCATGGCCGTGTCGGGCTCGTCAAAGTAATCACGGATGCCCTCCCAGATGGGAACGACATTGGGCGTATACGCGACGGCTCCGACGAGCAGGGGCGCTCCGATTAGTTGTGACATCCGGCGCTCAGAACAGGGGAAGGCCGGTGAGGGCCTTGCCGTAGAAGTCGTAGAGCACGTCGGCCGTGGGGGCCATGACCGAGCCGGCCCGCGCATCCCGAAAGGCTCGCTCGATGGGAAGATGTTTCGAGAATGCCGCACCGCCGCAGACCCGCATCGCCGATTCGGTAATCGTCAGCGCGGCGTCGTTCGTCGAGGCTTTCACCCCGAGCACGAAGAATCCGGTGTCGTCAGCGGGACTCGCTACCCGTGCCGCCGCCAGAGCCAGGTAGGCACCCTGGGCCGCAAGCGCAATGCTCATCTTCGCCACCTGAGCGCGAATGGTCGGTAACGCCGACAGCGCCTGATCCAGATGCTCCAACCGGGTCCCAGTCACATGGGTCGTCGCCGCATCCACCGCGGTCCGCGAGAGCCCGAGCGACACTGCCGAGTTGCCCAGGTTGAACCACGGCAGCACGGTGGCCATCATGGTGCCGAACCCGCTCCCCGCCTCGCCGATGCGATAGCCGGATGGAATCTTCACCGACACCGACATCGGGCTCGACGCGTTGCCACGCAGCCCAAGCCCTCGCCAGGGGCCGGCGATCTCCAGACCGGGGGTGGCTGAGGGGATCGCGTACAGGTCGACGGTCTCTGGGTCGACAGCGCTCTTCGACGACATGACGTAGACGTCTGCGTGACCGGCCGAGGTTACCCAGCTCTTGTAGGCGGAAAAGCGCAGATCGTCGCCGTCGGTGACGGATTCCGACACGGGGGCCCAGAAGTGCGACCGCGATCCTTTTTCACTGAAGGCGAGTGTGCCGAGCACCTCGCCCGACGCCATTCGCGACAGGAGGTCCGGCATCGCGGTCGGAGGGGCGGATGCCACTGTCACCGCCGCCGCGACGTGCATCAGGTAGATCATCGCGGTCGAGCCGCAGGCCGCAGCGATGGAGCCGACCACCTGGATAAACTCGGTCGGACCGGCGCCCATGCCCCCGGCGTCCTCGCTGATCACCAGCCCGAGCAGCCCACTCCGGCGCAGCGCCTCGACCGCAGCGATCGGATACGTACCGTCTGTATCGACCTGTTCGGCGTGAGCGGCGGCCACTGCCGTCACCTCCGCAACGGTCTCGTCGAGCGTCGTCTGTGTCATGGTCATCCTGTCTCCTAGCATCGTCGCTGAAGTTTCTCGCCGCCACTACCGCGGTGCCGACCCGGTAAGTATTGCGTATCGAGATGCCAAATCAAAGAGAATGATTTTTGGCTCTCCTGAAGTATCCGTGGGTTCGTTGGGAGCGCCTTAACGGCCGCACGCGGCTCTCCTCCTAGGTTTCTAACTGTCAAAGGTAAGAAACTCGGGAACGGAAAAAGCGGCATGCGAGCACGGAGAATATGGCGAACTCTCCTCGGTGTCGAGAACACGTTCGTCGAGGACGTCGATCTTGATCTGGAGGGCAGGATTTTGATCGCGTTGGTGCGTCCGATGGCGTCGAAACGGAACCGATGCGAGTCCTGTCAGAAGCGCAGCCCACGCTGCGACCTCGGTGACGGGCGGCGTCGCTGGCGGGGGTTGGACGTGTGCTCAATTCAAGTTCACCTTGAAGCTGACGCGCCGCGTGTGTCCTGCCGCGTCCACGATGTGACCGTCGCCGGCGTGCGGTGGGCCCGGCACCAGAGCGGTCAGACCCTATTTTTTGACGACCAAGTCCCGTGGCTGGCCACACAAACGTCCAAGACCGCCCTCCCTGGGCTGATGCGCATCGCGGATCGGAATTGACAAGATCAGTTAAAAGCGCGGCCACAGGTATTTGACCTGCGTCGTCGACCACGATTCCGGCCGTCTTGTGTGGGCAGCACCGGGCCAGGACAAAGCCACCCTCGCGACATGTATCGACGCGTTAGGACCGGAGCGGTCGGCCCAGATCACGCATGTTTCTGCCGATGGTGCGGCCTGGATCGCCAGTGTTGTCGCGGACAAAGCCCCCAACGCCATCCGCTGCGCCGACCCGTTCCACGTCGTGAAATGGGTCACCGAAACCCGCGATGACGTCCGCCGAACCGATCAACGTCAGAGAATTGACTTTGCTCTCGTCCTACAGTCCGATTGAGAATAGAGACAGCTACTGCCCTACTCCCGACCGTCCTCAAGCGGGATGAGCATGGTGCGGAACGGACCGGCAACGGCGTGGAGGTCCCAGATGCGATCGGCGACCCCATCGATGCCGTTGGCAAGCTGAAGCTGTGGGATGCCGCCGGGAATCACAAGTTGGTTGACACGGATGCCCTCACCCGCGAGGGCATCGTGGAGCATCTCGCCGTAGGCGCTCTCGGCCGGGAAGGCGACCGATGTTCCGGCGAAGTCGGCGCGGGCCTTCACGGAGGTTCCACCGTTGATCATGATGATGCTTCCGCTACCTGCCTGACGCATCGCCGGGAGCACTGCACGCACCGCGTGGATGAGCCCGAGGGCCGAGAATTGCAGGGCCTCTAACGCCAGCTCGGGAGTCATCTCAAGCACGGGCTTCAGGTAGTCGCGCGACGGGAGCGGGCTATATTGCAGCGCGGTGATGGGCCCGAGTTCTGCCGCCGCGTTCGCAAGGGCAGCTTCGAGTGACGCCGGCGTGCGGACATCCGCAGCGTAAGCACTCGCGGTCAAGCCGGCAGTGGTGAGCTCGGCTGCCATGGCGTCTAGTTTCGACGGGTTCCTGGCGATCAGGGCAATTGAGAAGCCTTCGAGCCCGAACCTTCGCGCAACTGCTGCGCCGAGTCCCGGTCCGGCTCCGATGATGGCGATGACAGGCACGATGGTCTCCTTCGATTGATGTTGCTGTGATGACGATCGCGAAAAGGTCGAGCTTAGACGTTGAACCTGAACTCCACCACGTCGCCGTCCTGCATGACGTATTCCTTGCCCTCAATGCGGGCCTTGCCCTTGGAACGGGCCTCGGCAATCGAACCGGCGGCCATGAGGTCCTCGAAGGAGAAGATCTCCGCCTTGATGAAACCCTTCTGGAAGTCGGTGTGAATGACCCCAGCGGCCTGCGGCGCGGTCCAACCCTTGTGAATGGTCCAGGCACGGCACTCTTTGGGGCCGGCCGTGAGGTAGGTCTGCAGCCCGAGGGTATCGAAGCCGATGCGCGCGAGCTGGTCGAGACCGCTCTCGGCCTGACCGGTCGAGGCGAGCATCTCAGCGGCGTCTTCGGCGTCGAGTTCGCTCAGCTCGGACTCAAGCTTCGCGTCGAGGAACACGGCGTTCGCCGGAGCGACGAGCGCGGCAAGGGTGTCGAGCCTGGCCTGGTCCTGCAACACGGCCTCATCGACGTTGAAGACATAGATGAAGGGCTTAGCGGTGAGCAGGCCGAGTTCACGGATCGGCTCGATGTCGAGCGTGGCCGACGACAGCGGCTGGCCGCCGTCGAGAATGGCCTGCGCCTTGAGCGCGGTCTCCAGCACGATGGCGGGCAGCTTGCGGCCCTTGGCCTCTTTCTCGAAGCGCAGCACGGCCTTCTCGAGGGTCTGCAGGTCGGCGAGAATCAGCTCGGTATTGATGGTCTCCATGTCGCCGGCCGGGTTGACCTTGCCGTCGACGTGCACCACGTCCGGGTCGGCGAATCCGCGAATGACCTGGGCGATGGCATCCGCTTCGCGAATGTTGGCGAGGAACTTGTTACCGAGCCCCTCCCCCTCGCTCGCGCCACGCACGATGCCGGCGATGTCGACGAACGACACCGGCGCTGGCAGCAGGGTCTTGCTGCCATAGATTGTCGCCAGGTCGGCCAGGCGCGAATCGGGAAGGTTCACGATTCCAACGTTTGGCTCGATCGTGGCGAACGGGTAGTTCGCTGCGAGCACGTTGTTCTTGGTCAGGGCGTTGAACAGGGTTGACTTGCCCACATTGGGGAGTCCGACGATTGCAATTGTAAGAGCCACGAGAGACCATTCTACCGGCCACGTCTGCGCGGGCTCTGTCGGTGGCCCGTGAGACCATGAGGCGTGCTGAATTTCACCGCGATCGATTTCGAAACCGCCAACTCCTCGGGCGCCTCGGCGTGCTCAGTGGGGATGGTGAAAGTGCGTGACGGCGTGGTCGTCGATTCGGCCTACTGGCTCATTGCACCGCCGCCCGGCCACGACGAGTTCTCCGAGTGGAACACGCGCATCCACGGCATCACCGCAGCGGATGTCGTGGATGCCGCCAGCTGGGCCGAGCAGCTTCCGCAGCTGGTCGCCTTCGTCGGCGACGACTATCTCGTCGCCCACAACGCCGGTTTCGACCTCGGCGTGGTCAAGACAGCATCGCTCGTGACCGGCCAGCCGGTGCCCGATTTTCAATATGTCTGCAGCCTGCAGGTTTCTCGCCGTACCTATCACCTGGAGTCGTACCGTCTGCCGGTCGCGGCCATGGCGGCCGGGTTCGAGGACTTCTCGCACCACAACGCGCTGGCCGACGCCGAGGCGTGTGCGGCCATCATGATCCATGCGGCAGGGCGTCACGAGGTCGACACGATCGAGCAGCTGGCCCACGTGACCCGGGTCAAGATCGGCGTGATCGGGCCAGCGGCCACCAAGGAGCACGCGTCGACGCACGGGCCGATGGCGCTCAACTAGCGGCGCTCAGCCGGCTGGATTGGCTCGGGCATGTGGACCGGTCCGAGTGTCATTCCAGCGATGTCAGTGGTCGCTGGCAGACTTAAAGCATGGATCCACTGCTGAGTTTGATCGTCGGTCTCGTCGTCGGCGCCGCGCTGGGCGCCCTGTTGGCCGTGGTGGTGCTGCAACGCAACCGCGCGCGCGCCACCGCTACCGGGGGTGACGACCCCGCCATGCTCGAAGCCCATCATCAGGTAGCCCTCGCCGAGGCCCGAGCGAGCGAGGCCACGGTTCGCGCTGCCCTGCAGAGTGAGCTGTCGGCCGCTCTCGCCACCGTCGACGGTCTCTCGGCGCAGATCGACCACGACCGGGCCACGTCACGTGAGGCCGTCGAGCGCCAGCGGTCAGATCAGCAATTGCAGTCCGAGCGGGAGAAGCGCGAGCACCTCGTACTCGAGGCCCTCAGCCCCGTTCGTGAGACGCTGCGCACCATGCAGGAGAAAGTCACCGAGCTCGAGACGCAGCGCAGTGAACAGTACGGTTCGCTCTCGCAGCAGCTCAAGCAGGCGCAAATTTCAGATCAGCAATTACGGGTGACCACCGAGTCACTCGCGAGTGCCCTGCGTTCCAACAGCACCCGTGGTGTCTGGGGCGAGACCCAGCTGCGGCGCGTCGTCGAAGCTGCCGGTCTGGCCCAGTACGTCGACTTCAACACGCAGACCAATATCACGACGGATGCCGGCCTTGGCCGTCCCGACATGGTCGTACGGCTGCCCGGCAATAAGTCGATCGCGATCGATGCCAAGGTTCCGCTGGAGCACTACATCGAAGCCAGCACCATTCCCTACACGGCCACAGGCGAAGAGGGTGCCCGCCGCAAGCTGCTGATCGACAAGCACGTAAAGGCCGTGCGCGCGCACATTGACGCGCTCGCCAAGAAGACCTACTGGGAAGGCTTCGATGCCAGCCCGGAGTTCGTGATCGCCTTCATTCCGAGCGAATCCCTGCTGTCCGCGGCGCTCGAGGCCGACCCGTCAATTCTCGACTACTCGTTCAGCAAGCGAGTTGCCTTGGCCTCACCGGTGAACCTGTGGGCGGTGCTGAAAACGGTGGCCTTCACCTGGCAGCAGCAGGCCGTCACCGATGAGGCGCAGAAACTCTTCGACCTCGGCAATGCCCTGTACCAGCGGCTCGGTGCGCTCAGCGGCCATGCCGAGTCGCTGCGCAAGGCGCTCGAGCGCACGGTGGACAGCTACAACAAATTCGCCAACTCACTCGAATCCCGGGTGCTCGTAACCGCTCGGCAGTTTCCGGGGATCGACCAGACCAAGATTGGGCTGCTCACTGAACCGGCAATCATTCACGATTCGCCGCGCAAGCTGACCGCGCCCGAGTTGGAGGCGCCGGCATCTGTTTCCGACGAGCTGGACCTGCCCGTTCAACTGGACGGCGCTGAATTGAATGAGGCCAGACATAGCGTGATCGACCGGCGTCTCGCTGATGCCGGCGAATCGGATTCCGAGGTACACGTGTAAGTCGGTGACAGAGAGTGTGAACGAAGAACTGCACGCCCCAAGTCTGAACAAACAGACCCGAGGCGTGCAGTTTGCGTTACGAGCCCGTCTTGCACGCCAGCTCCGAGCCGGTCGAAGCGACTACAGCCACTTCTCGGCGAGGTGCTCGGCGATGACGCGACGGGCCGTGCCCGAACGCGAGCGCAGCACGATGCTTTCGGTACGGATCATCGGGCCCTTGCGACGCACGCCGTCGACGAGTCCGCCGTCGGTCACACCGGTCGCCACGAAGAACGTGTTGTCCCCGCTGACCATGTCGTCGATTTCGAGCAGCTTGTCGATGTCGAGGCCGGCCGCGACTCCGCGAGCACGCTCAGCGTCGTCCTTCGGAGCCAGGCGTCCCTGCATGTAGCCGCCGAGCGCCTTGAGCGCGCAGGCTGTGGTGATGCCCTCCGGGCTTCCGCCGATGCCGACGCACATGTCAATTCGGGTCTCGTAGCGCGCAGCGTTGATACCGCCAGCCACGTCGCCGTCGAGCATAAGGCGGGTTCCGGCGCCGGCGCTGCGAATCGCGTCGATCAGGCCGGCGTGGCGGGGGCGGTCGAGTACGGCAACCGTCAGCTCTCCGACTGGTTTCTTCACTGCCTTGGCAAGCTCACGCAGGTTGTCGGCGATCGACTGGTCGAGGCTGACGACACCGCGACCGGCTGCACCGGTGACGATCTTGTCCATGTAGAAGATCGACGAGGCGTCCAGCATGGTGCCGCGGTCCGACACGGCGATGACGGAGACGGCGTTCTGGCGGCCGGCGGCGGTGAGGCTCGTTCCGTCGATGGGGTCCACGGCGATATCGCAGGCGGGGCCGCGGCCGTTGCCGACGTGCTCACCGTTGAAAAGCATGGGGGCTTCGTCTTTTTCGCCCTCACCGATGACGATGAGTCCGTCGAAGTTGACGGTGCCGAGGAAGGCGCGCATAGCGTCGACGGCGGCCTTGTCGGCGGCGTTCTTGTCGCCGCGGCCAATGAAGGGCACGGCACGGATAGCGGCGGCCTCGGTGGCTCGAACGAGCTCCATCGCGAGGTTACGGTCGGGGTGTTGAAACAGAGTGGCGGTCTCGGTGCTGTTCAAAAGGTCCTCCCGGACGTAAGTTCGACTTCGAATACGACGGATGCGCGGCGGGTCGCGCGGATTGTCCGCCCGAGTCACCTTATCGCGCACGGACCACGCCGAGGCGGGCGTGGCTAGACTCGGGTCACACCCCCGCACACTTTCGAGGAGAAGCAATGCCCATCGCAACCCCCGACCAGTACGCCGCCATGCTCGACAAAGCGAAGACAGGCGGGTTCGCCTACCCGGCGTTCAACGTGTCCTCGTCGCAGAGCATCAACGCCGTCCTCCAGGGCCTCACCGAAGCCGGATCCGACGGCATCATCCAGGTCACCACCGGCGGCGCCGACTACTTCGCCGGCCACACCGTGAAGAACCGGGCCTCCGGCGCGCTCGCCTTCGCCCGTTTCGCGCACTCGGTCGCCGACAACTACCCGATCACCGTGGCACTTCACACCGATCACTGCCCCGAGGGCGCGCTCGGTGACTTCGTCATTCCGCTCATCGAAGCCTCGGAGTCTGCGGTAGCCGATGGCGGCAACCCCATTTTTCAGTCGCACATGTGGGACGGGTCGGCCATCGCGCTGGACAAGAACCTGGATATCGCCACTGACATCCTCAAACGCACCCGCGCGATCAACGCCATTCTCGAGGTCGAGATCGGCGCCGTCGGCGGCGAAGAGGATGGCGTGCAGGCCGACGTCAATGAGAACCTGTACACGACGCTCGACGATGCGATCAAGATGGTCGAGGCCCTCGGCCTCGGCGAGCAGGGCCGTTACATGGCCGCCCTCACCTTCGGCAACGTGCACGGCGTGTACAAGCCCGGCAACGTGAAGCTGCGCCCAGAACTCCTCAAGCAGATTCAGACCGGCCTGTCCGCCAAGTTCGGACTCGCAGCGCTGCCTCTCGACCTGGTATTCCATGGCGGCTCAGGCTCGACCGATGCCGAAATCGCCGAAGCCGTCGCCAACGGCGTCGTCAAGATGAACATCGACACCGACACCCAGTACGCCTTCACCCGCTCGATCGCCGACTACATGCTCAAGAACTACGACAGCGTGATCAAGGTCGACGGCGAAGTCGGCAACAAGAAGGTTTACGACCCGCGCGCCTGGGGCAAGGTAGCCGAGTCGGCCATGGCCGCTCGCGTGGTTGATTCCACCCGCCAGCTCGGCTCCGCCGGGCACTCAAACAGTTAGAGCAATGACAGACAACCCGGACTCCGTTCCACCACCCGCGAAAGACCCACGCCCGCGCCCCCAGTACGGCGAACTCGCCCCTGAAGGCTGGACCTGGCAGCCGCCGCAGGACACAAACCGGGTTGACCCCGCTCCCTCCCCCACTGCCGGGGCGGGAGCGGTAACACCGTCGCCCAACAATCAGCAGGCTCCCGCGGCGGTGGCCGGACCGCGAACCGTTCCCGGCTGGGACCGCCCGTGGACCATCGGCCTACTCGCCTTCGGACTCCTGGCAAATGTCTACGGCGTATTCTCGTTAGGCGGTTTTCCGGTGGCCATGCAAATGTTCTACACGCAGGAGGGCCTGGGAACGTACGATCCCCCTGCATCCATCGGTGCGATTACGACGTCCGGCGCAATCGTGCTGATATTCGTCTGGCTCGCCGCGGCAGCGATATCCGTGCGGCTGCTGCTGCGTCATCGACGGGCTTTCTACGTGCCGATTGTCGGTGGAGCCGTGTCCCTCGTCGTGCTGTTCGCCTTCACCGTGGCTGCACTCTCCATCGACACGACCCTAATAGAGTTTCTCAGCCGCCAGTAACGCAGTGCGCAACCCCGAGGGACGGAAACGATCGCGCTCCCGCCCTTCGGTTGCTCGGCCGTCTACTCAGCTGCGGCGGCGCGACCGCCGAAGGCACGGGTATCCGTTTCGCCCGAAAGGTCCTTGCGCAGTTCCTTGGGCAGCGAGAAGATCAGGTCTTCTTCGGCCGTCTTGACCGGCACAACGTCGGCATAGCCGGCATCGGCGAGAGCGGCGAGCAGCTCGTCGACCAGTTCTTCGGGAACGGATGCCCCGCTCGTCACGCCCACGGTGGCCGCGTTGTCGAGCCACTCCTGCTTGACCTCGCTCGCGAAGTCAACGCGGTAGGCAGCTTTCGCGCCGTATTCCAGAGCCACTTCGACCAGGCGCACGGAGTTCGACGAGTTGGCGGAGCCGACCACGATCACGAGGTCGGAGTCGCGCGCGACCTTCTTGATGGCGACCTGGCGGTTCTGGGTGGCGTAGCAGATGTCGTCGCTGGGCGGATCCTGCAGGTTGGGAAAGCGCGCCCGCAGTCGGCGCACGGTCTCCATGGTCTCGTCGACGCTGAGCGTGGTCTGGGACAGCCAGACCACCTTGTCGGGGTCGCGCACGACAACGGTGTCGGCTTCCTCGGGGCTGCCGACGAGCGTGGTGTGCTCTGGGGCTTCACCGGCGGTGCCCTCGACCTCTTCGTGGCCTTCGTGGCCGATCAGCAAAATCTGAAAGTCGTCGCGGGCAAAGCGCACGGCTTCGCGGTGCACCTTGGTCACGAGCGGGCAGGTGGCGTCGATGGCTTGCAATCCGCGCTCGGCGGCCGCGTTGACGACGGCCGGCGAGACCCCGTGGGCGCTGAACACGATGTGCGCACCATGCGGCACTTCGTCGACCTCGTCGACGAAGATGGCACCCAGATTTTCCAGCTCGGAAACCACATGGATGTTGTGCACGATCTGCTTGCGCACGTACACGGGGGCGCCGTAGTGCTCGAGCGCCTTCTCCACGGCGATGACCGCGCGGTCGACTCCGGCGCAGTAACCCCGCGGGGCAGCGAGCAGCACCCGCTTATGTCCGACCACCGGGGTATCCTTAAGCCTGTTGCGAGCGCTGGGAATGCGCGGCATGCCCAGGCCAATAGAGGTCGGCTTGCTAGTAGTGTGCGCGCTGGTGTTCACCGCCTCAGTCTACGCACGCACGACCGAAGAACTCTGGGAGGACCCGCCTGTGCCCAACGCCAGCGCCACGATCAGCACCACCGCCAGGATCACCGCATGACGGATACCCCCGCCACCGTCGAAACGCCGTGGCCGGTCGCCCTGCTCTCGGGCAAGATCCGCGGTTACATCGAGCGGCTCGGCATGGTCTGGGTCGAGGGCGAGATCACCCAGTGGGGTGCCAGCGGCGGCAACGTCTACGGCAAGCTCAAAGACCTTTCTGAAGACGCCACCGTGAGTTTCACCATCTGGTCGTCGGTGCGCGCCAAACTCACCGCCGATTTCAAAGCCGGTGACCGCGTTGTTGCCCTGGTCAAGCCCAACTTCTGGGTCAAGGGCGGCACGCTGACCATGCAGGCCTTCGAGATGCGGCACGTTGGGCTCGGCGACCTGCTCGAGCGACTGGAACGCCTGCGCAAACAGCTCGCGAGCGAGGGCCTGTTCGATGCCTCTCGCAAGAAGCGCCTGCCGTTTCTGCCGCACTGCATCGGCCTGGTGACCGGCAAAGATTCCGACGCCGAGAAAGACGTCATCCGCAACGCGCAGCTGCGCTGGCCGGCCGTGAATTTTCGGGTCGCGCACGCCGCCGTGCAGGGTGACCGTGCCGTCGGCGAGGTGACCAGCGCGATCCAGCGGCTCGACGCCGACCCAGAGGTCGACGTCATCATCGTCGCCCGTGGCGGCGGCGACTTTCAGAACCTGCTCACCTTCAGCGACGAGAGCCTCGTGCGTGCCGCCGCTGCCTGCATGACGCCAGTGGTGAGCGCGATCGGACACGAGGCCGACCGTCCGCTGCTCGACGACGTCGCCGACCTGCGAGCCTCTACCCCAACGGATGCCGCCAAACGCGTCGTTCCCGACGTGAGCGACGAACTAAACCGGGTGCAGCAGGCCCGGGCCCGCCTGAGCAGCCGACTCACCGGCATCCTCTCGTCGGAAATCGACCGCATTTCCCAGCTGCGTAGCCGACCGGTGCTGATCGACCCGCGCTGGATCATCGACTCCCGCAGCGAAGACCTCACCCGCTACGTGGCGCGCGGCGCCGAACTCACCGGGCGCGTTCTCGAACGTGCCGGGGCCACGGTGGTGGAACTGCGCTCTCAGCTGCGGGCCCTGTCGCCCCAGGGCACCCTCGACCGCGGCTACGCGATCGCCCAGCTGCCGAGCGGCCACGTGCTGCGCAGCGCCGACGACGCCCCGGAAGGCACCGAACTTCTGCTCACCCTGGCCAGCGGCACCGTTCCCGCCACCACCAACGCCGCCGCTTCGAAATAATTAGAATGGATGCCATGACCTCGCCCGCCGCAGACACCAGTGAACTCAGCTACGAACAGGCCCGCGATGAGCTCATCCGCGTGGTGAACGAGCTCGAACAGGGCTCGAGCACCCTCGAGCAGTCGCTCGCACTGTGGGAACGCGGCGAAGCCCTCGCCCGCCGCTGCGAAGAATGGCTGATCGGCGCCAAAGCCAGACTGGATGCCGCCCGTCTGGCAGCGACGGCGCCCGCCAGCGAAGACACCGCGACCGCCAGATGAGCCGCGCCCCTAAACCGCCGCGCGTTGTCGCCGAACTCGGCCGGCCGGAGACTCCGCAGGAGACCGCTGACCGGCTCGCCGAGAATTCGCGCAAGTACCGCTCGCACAAGACGGTGAACAATCTGGTGCTCTCCCTGCTCGTCACCGTGGGCGCTGTGCTCGTGCTCGTGCTGCTGGTGCCGCGCAATGACAACCCGATCACTCGCGACATCGACTACGCGAGCATCGCTGCCCAGACGCAGCCCGTCGTGGACCACGCCCTCGCGAGCCCCGTATTGCCGGGCGACTGGAGCGCCAACGACGCCGAGTGGCGGGCCGGCACTAACGGCCAGGTACCCTCCTGGTACATCGGGCTGCTCACACCCGACAACCAGTACATCGGCTTCAACCAGGCCTTCGACGCCAACCCCACCTGGCTCGCCCAGAAACTGCCGGACTCCCCCGTCGTCGACACGGTCAGCATCGCCGGAGTCACCTGGGACGTTTACCGCAACAGCGCGGCTGCCGCCGATCGCGGCAACTTCGACTACGCCCTCGTCACCACCGCCGGCACGAGCACCTACGTGCTCATCGGCACGGCACCCACCGGCGACTTCGAGACCCTCGCTACCGCGCTGGCGCCCAACGTGGCAGAGAACGCCGCCGAATGAACCGCGCCTGGACGACTCCCCCGTCGCCGGCTGAGGCCTGGAACGAACTGCGCGAGGGCAACGTGCGCTTCGTCGCCGGTACCCCCCGGCACCGCGAAGATGTCGACCGACGGGCAGAGCTCGTCGGCCAGCAGACCCCGCACGCCGCCCTGTTCGGCTGCAGCGACTCCCGACTCGCCGCCGAGATCATCTTCGACCAGGGCCTCGGCGACCTGTTCGTCGTGCGCAACGCCGGCCAGATCATCTCCGAATCCGTGCTCGGCTCGCTCGAATATGCCGTCGCGGTGCTGCACGTCCCACTCATCCTGGTGCTCGGCCACGACGAGTGTGGTGCGGTGCGCGCCGCCATCGATTCGCAAGGCACGGATGCCCCGCCCCTGCCCGTTCACATCAATCACGTTATCGAAAAGATCGTTCCGGCGGTGCGTCGCGTGAGCGGGGTGACGGCATCCGCTTTTCTGGACCCTCAGCTGGTCGATGCCGGCCACGTGGGCCGGGAACATCTCAAAGACACGGTCACCGAGATGCTCGAGCAGTCCGAGTTGATCAGCGCGGCCATCGCAGAAGGTACATTGGCTATCGTCGGTGCGAATTACGTTCTTCGCGAAGGGCACGCCGACCCCAACATCGTGGTGGGCGTCATTTAGACCCGCCGCCTCACAATCGCGCACCCGTTGCGCACAGCACGACTCTCATACAGCACCGAAAGGGAATGCACATAGTGGTGGACACCTCCGCAAACGCCGGCTACCGGATCGAACACGACACGATGGGTGAGGTCCGGGTTCCAACTCACGCACTCTACGGTGCCCAGACACAGCGAGCCGTGGAGAACTTCCCGATCTCGGGTTCCACGCTCGAGTCCGCGCAGATCGCAGCTCTCGCTCGCATCAAGAAGTCCGCAGCTCTCGCCAACGCCCAGCTCGGCGTGCTGGAGCAGGACATTGCTGACGCGATCGCCGCTGCCGCCGACGAGGTCATCACCGGCCAGTACGACAACGAGTTTCCGATCGACGTCTACCAGACCGGCAGCGGCACCAGCTCGAACATGAACATGAACGAGGTCATCGCGACCCTCGCGACCCGCGCCCTCGGCCGCCCGGTGCACCCGAACGACCACGTCAACGCGAGCCAGTCCTCCAACGACGTGTTCCCCACCTCGGTGCACATCGCCGTCACGAGCGCCCTGATCGACGAGCTCATCCCCTCGCTCGACCACCTCGCGGTCGCGTTCGAGTCCAAGGCTGAACTGTGGAAAGAGGCCGTCAAGGCGGGACGCACCCACCTGATGGATGCCACTCCGGTCACCCTCGGCCAGGAATTCGGCGGCTATGCCCGCCAGATGCGCCTCGGCATCGAGCGCATTCGCACAGCGCTCCCCCGCGTCGCCGAGGTTCCGCTCGGCGGAACCGCGGTCGGTACCGGCATCAACACGCCCTACGGTTTTCCGCAGCTGGTCATCGAGCTGCTCGTTCAGGAGACCGAGCTGCCGATCACCGAAGCGCGTGACCACTTCGAGGCCCAGGCCAACCGCGACGGCCTCGTCGACGCTTCCGGAGCCCTGCGCACCATCGCCGTCTCACTGACCAAGATCAACAACGACCTGCGCTGGATGGGCTCAGGCCCGAACACCGGTTTCGGCGAGATCAACATCCCCGACCTGCAGCCCGGCTCGTCGATCATGCCCGGCAAGGTCAACCCGGTCATTCCGGAGGCCGTGCTCATGGTCTGCTCGCGCGTCATCGGCAACGATGCCACCATCGCCTGGTCCGGCGCTTCAGGCTCATTCGAGCTCAACGTCGGTATCCCGGTCATGGGAACCGCCCTGCTCGAATCGATCCGCCTGCTGACCAACGCCACCCGCGTTCTGGCCGACAAGACCGTCGACGGCCTCGTCGCCAACCTCGAGCACGCTCGTGCGCTGGCCGAGAAGTCGCCGTCGATCGTCACCCCGCTCAACCGGGTCATCGGCTACGAAGCCGCCGCCAAGGTGGCCAAGAAGGCCGTCGCTGAGGGACTCACCGTGCGTGAGGCCGTCATCGCCCTGGGCCACGTCGAACGAGGTGACCTGACGCTCGCCGAGCTCGACACTGCCCTCGACGTGCTCAGCATGACGCGTCCCCCGCAGCAGAAGTAACAGCACGACAAAGCGCCCGGCCCCGCGAGGGACCGGGCGCTTTGCCGTACCAGCTACATGACCTCGTTGCCCTCCAGCATCTCGGTCACGAGGGCGGCGATCGCGCTGCGCTCCGAACGGGTCAGGGTCATGTGCGCAAACAGCGGATGCCCCTTCAACGTTTCAATCACGCTGGCCACACCATCGAAGCGGCCGACCCGCAGATTGTCGCGCTGGGCGACGTCGTGGGTGAGCACCACGCGCGAGTTCTGACCGATGCGGCTCAGCACGGTCAGCAGCACGTTGCGTTCAAGCGACTGTGCCTCGTCCACGATCACGAAGGCGTCGTGCAGGGACCGACCGCGAATGTGAGTGAGCGGCAGCACCTCGAGGATGCCGCGCTCCATCACCTCCTCGACCACGTTCTCCGAGACGATCGCGCCGAGCGTGTCGAATACCGCCTGCGCCCACGGCCCCATCTTCTCGCCCTGGTCACCGGGCAGAAAGCCGAGATCCTGCCCGCCGACCGCGTACAGCGGCCGGAACACCATGATCTTGCGGTACTGCTGGCGCTCGAGCACGGCCTCCAAGCCCGCGCAGAGAGCGAGCGCCGACTTACCGGTTCCGGCTCGTCCGCCAAGGGACAGAATGCCGATCTCCGGGTCGAGCAGCAGGTCGATGGCCAGTCGCTGCTCGGCCGACCGTCCGTGCAGCCCGAAGACGTCACGGTCGCCGCGCACGAGCTTGAGCGTGCCGCGACTGGTCACCCGGCCGAGGGCCGACCCGCGATCGGAGTGGATGACCAGCCCGGTGTTGATCGGCAGGTCCTGCACCGTTCGCGAGTCGAGCGTCTCTTTGTCGTAGAGCACGCTCATCTGCTCGGCGCTGAGGGTGATCTCGTCCATACCGGTCCAGCCGGAATCGACCGCGAGTTCGTGCCGATATTCATCGGCAGCGAGGCCGAGGGATGCGGCCTTGACCCGCAGCGGCAGGTCCTTCGAGACGACGGTCACCGTCATTCCTTCGTTGGCCAGGTTCAGGGCCACGGCGAGAATGCGCGAATCGTTGTCGTTCAATTGCAGGCCCGACGGCAGCACCGACATGTTCGAGTGGTTTAGTTCCACGCGCAGGCTGCCGCCCTCGCCAACCGGAATCGGAAAGTCGAGGCGTTCGTGCTTGAGCCTCAGCTCGTCGAGGTTACGCAGCGCCTGCCGAGCGAAATACCCGATCTCCGGGTCGTTGCGCTTGGACTCCAGCTCGCTGATCACCACCACGGGCAAGACAACGGCGTGCTCGGCAAAGCGGAAAATCGCTTTCGGATCTGACAGAAGCACCGAGGTGTCCAACACAAAGGTGCGCTCGGTTTGCGAAGCGGATGTTTCCACCCGGTCAGTCGCATTAAGATCGGTTCGATTAGCGGTCACAGCCACTCCCACCCTGCGTCACGAGGACGCGGATCACTTTGGCGAGCTGGCCATCAAGCAATTCTCGAGCCGTACTTATATGGCCGTCTCGATCAGGTGCCGTACCTGATAAAAGTGACGCTACGACTTACCGGCGCAAAATGGAACCCGACACGCCCACCGAAATCTGACGTTCACCTGACGTTGGGGCAGACGCAGAGTCTGGGCCGCGGCGATGCTAGTAGGTAGCGGCGAGCGTGTAGGCGGTGAGTGCACCCCTCAGCATGGTTACCGTGTCAGGGTCGAGGGCCGCGTGCACGCTGAGCCGCACGGTGGCGCCGCGGGTGGTCGCGGTGATGCCGTGGTTGTGCAGGCTGGCCACGAGGGTGGTCAGCAGCTCAGCCGGCGGCTCGAGTACGACGATGCCCGCCCGTTCGCGAACATCGCGGGGCGAGACGATCTCGATGACGAATTCGTCGACGAGTTGGATGATCTGCGAGACGTTGTCATTCATGGCGGTCTGGATGACGTCGACACCGACGTCGGAGATCTGCTCGAGGGCCGCTGCGAACCGGGCCTGCGCGATGGAGTCGCCGTTGGTCACCCGGAAGGCACTGGCTGCGCGGCTCGGCGGGGTCACCTCGTCCCACGGCTCGTCGGTATCGGTGCCGACGTAGCCCGAATACACCGGCACGAGTCGTTCCAGCGCCCGTTCGCTGAGGGCCAGAAAGCCGGTACCCCAGCCGGCCCGCGTCCATTTCTGTCCACCGGAAGCGACAACATCCGCTGCCTCATAAGCGGCATCGACGATGCCGAAGCCCTGGATAGCGTCGACGATGAGCAGGCGATCGCCGATGACCTGACGGATGCCCTCGAGGTCGGCCCGATAGCCGGTTCGGGAATCGACGAGGCACACAGCAACGGCGGCGACGGCCGGGGTGAGCTGGTCGCGGATCTGCCCCGGAGTGACGCGGCCGTGCTCGGTCTGCAACCAGAGCGGAGTGACCACGTGCAGGGACTCAGCGGCCCGAACTGCGGCGAACGGCACGCTGGGAAAGTCCCCCGCTGATAACAGCACCGAACCGGTCAGACCGAACATGGCCTGCATCAGACCCGAGCTGGTGTTGGGCTGCAGCACGACCTGTTCAGGCGTGAAACCGGTGAGAGCGGACACCGCGGTGCGCGCACGCAGATCCTGCTCGGCGAGGTGGTCGAGGCTGCCGTAGCGGGCACGCGAGAGCACCTCGGTCTGGCCGAGGGTTTCGGCGACGACGGCGTCGGAGAGCGGGCCGACCCGGCCATAGTTCAGGTAGCCGGGTTCATCACGAAAGCCATCGGTGAAGCTCAGGAGCGAATTCATGCTTGGGTCCAATCAATTGGAAAACGAATACTCCCCCGTTGGTCTCACCCCGCCAACGGGTCTAGCCGCCGAACCGGCGCTGCCGGCGGGAAAAGTCGCGCAATGCCCGAAGAAAATCGATCTCACGCAGGTCGGGCCCGAGCGCCTCGACGAAGTAGAACTCGCTGTGCGCGCTCTGCCACAGCATGAAGTCGCTCAGCCGCTGCTCACCCGAGGTGCGAATCACGAGGTCGGGGTCGGGCTGACCGCCGGTATACAGGTGCTGGCCGATCAGTTCGGGCGTGAGCGTCTCCGCGAGGTCTTCCAGCGTGCCACCGTGCGCGTGGTGGGTGGCGACGATGCTGCGCATCGCGTCTGTGATCTCCGTGCGCCCGCCGTAGCCGACTGCGAGATTCACGTGCAGGCCCTTACGGTCGCTGGTGCGGGAATCCGCTGCGTCAAGGGCTGCGACCAGCGGAAGGGGCAGGCCGGCTTTGGACCCCACCTGCTGCACCCGCCAATCGCGATAGTGCGAGAGCTCTTCGGCCAGATCGGCGATGATCTCGATTAGATCGGCGAGTTCGTCAGCGGGCCGCTGGGTGAGGTTGTCGGAGGAGAGCAGGTACAGGGTGACGACCGAAACTCCGAGGTCGTCGCACCATTCCAGAAATTCGCGCATCTTCGCGGCACCGGCACGGTGACCGTGTGCGGCCGTCTGAAACCCCAGTTGTCTGGCCCAGCGGCGGTTGCCGTCGATGATCATGGCCACGTGACGGGGCAGATGCTCCGGCGTCAGTCCGCGTCTCAGGCGGCGCTGATACAGCCTGTAGAGGAGGCCGCGCGCTGAGGGAACTTGGGGTTTCTGCACACAGTTACGCTAGTCCACTCCGACGGGCGTTCGGGGCACGCGGGGCTCGCCCTGTCGTATCCTTGCAGCATGGCCACCGAGCACGATATCCCCAATCTGCCGCTGATCGAGGCGGCTGACGCCCATCCGGAGGATGTGAAACCGACCTGGCGCGGCTGGATTCACGCGGGAACTTTTCCCGTCACGATCGTGGCCGGAATCGTGCTGCTGGTGCTGGCTGAGGGGTCGGCGGCCAAAATCAGCTCGGCCGTGTTCGTGCTGAGCTCGATGCTGCTGTTTGGCAATTCGGCGCTGTACCACCGCTTCACCTGGCAGCCGCGCACCCGCATCATTCTCAAACGCATCGACCACGCCAACATTTTTTTGCTGATCGCCGGGTCGTACACGCCGATCACCGTGCTCGCGCTGCCGCCGGAGAAGGCCACGCTGCTGCTCTGGCTGGTCTGGGGCGGCGCCGGGCTCGGCATCATCTTTCGGGTGTTCTGGATCCACGCGCCGCGCTGGCTCTACGTGCCGCTCTACCTGGTGCTCGGTTACGGCGCGCTGTTGTTCATCGTGGACTTTTTTCAGGCCAACGCCACCATGATGACGCTCATTCTGATCGGCGGGCTCTGCTACACCGTCGGAGCGGTCGTTTACGGGCTGAAGAAGCCCAACCCGGTTCCGGGCGTGTTCGGATTTCACGAGATCTTCCACACCCTGACGGTCGTGGCGTTCCTGTGTCATTTCGCGGCGATTCTGTTGATCGCCACGCATCCGCTCTACCCGTAACGCTGGTTATTCGGGCTTGTCGCCCGGGGTCTTCGGTGTGCTCTGGTCGGCGTCACGCTCGGCGATTTCGGCTTCGAGCCGGGCGGTGATTTCCGCGCGGTAGGTGGTGCGGCGGATGCGACGCACCAGGTCGAAACCGAGCAGCAGGGTCGCCGCTCCGATCAGGAAGACGACGATGAACCCGACGACACCGGGGGTGACAGTGTTCGGGTCGAAATCGGGGTCGGGGGTCGGTGTGACGGCGAGTACGACGTTCAACAGGGAGATCATTCGTTGTCCGGAATTCCGGCGAAGAGATCAGATTCGGGCATTGCGGTGTCTACTTTCGATTCGACGAGTTGGAAGTCTTCGTACGGCCAGGCCTCGCGTACCAAATCGTTCGGCCAGAAAAAGAAGCTGCTGTCGGGGGCGACCTGGCTCGCATGCGAGCGCAGGGCCTCGTCGCGCGCTTCGAGGAAGTCTCCTGCCGGCACGTGAGTGGTGGCCAGCTGCGGGTAATTCTCCATGCGTTCCCGAGCCGCCCCGAGCGGTTCCAGCAGCGGAGAATCGGGCTCGGCGACGCTGAGCGCCAGGTACATCGCATCGATGCGCTCGAGGTTGAAAATGCGGTCGTAATAGAGCTTGTCGATCTGCCACGGCTCGCCCGACTGCGGGTACCGGTCGGGGGCAGCGGCCGCGCGAAAAGCTTCGAGGGAGACCTCGTGGCAACGGATGTGATCGGGGTGCGGGTAGCCGCCGTTTTCGTCGTAGGTGATCAGAACCTGGGGACGAAACTCCCGCACCAGCGTGACCAGGGGTTCGGCCGAATACTCCAGCGGAATATCAGCGAACGAATTCGGCGGCACCGACTTGTCCTCGTTCATGCCGGAATCCTCGAAGCCGAGCCAGCGGTGCTGCACCCCGAGGGCACGCTGCGCGCCCAGCATCTCGAGGCGGCGGAGACCTGAGATATCGCGCTCAGCCATGGCATGGCCGTTCAGGGCCGGGTTCAGGATGCTGCCCCGCTCGCCGCCCGTGCAACTCACGATCATCACCTCGGCGCCAAGGCTGCGGTAGTAGGCATACGTTGCAGCGCCCTTGCTCGACTCGTCGTCGGGATGGGCATGCACAGCCATCAGTCGCAGCGTCACCATACTCCTCAGGAATGCCGGATAACCTTAGGCCAGATAACCTAGTTACCAGCCTAATCGCTCCCGTGAAAGTGTGAAATCGCCAGTGCCCCAAAACAGCACGCCTGCCGGAGTTCAGCCGCGCCGCGAGCCCTACCGCCTGGACGAATCCGACGACACGTCGGCCCCCACGCCGATCGAGAGTGCCGTGATCCAATCGCGCTACGGGCGTACACCCGATCGCAAGCTTCGCGACCGACGGATCCTCTGGGCTCTGGGCGGTATTTTTGTGCTGGTACTCGGAGCGTGGGTGCTGTGGACCGGTCTGGATGGAGCATCCACTCAAATCGAGGCACGCGATATTGGGCACACCATCATCGATGAGCACACGGTCAGCGTGACGTTCGAGGTGTCGCTCCCAGTGAACCGCACGGCGAGTTGCGCGGTGCAGGCCCTCAACGAAAGCTATTCTGTGGTTGGCTGGAAGATCATCGATCTGCCGCCGTCGACGCTGTACAACCGGTCATTCACCGAGATTTTACGCACCACCGACCTGAGCAACACGGGTTTGATTTACGAGTGCTGGCTGACCTAAACTGACGTATTCGCCCCGGCAATCGTCGGGGCGTCGGCTGTATCCGCAACCCCCGAGCTTTTCTGCGCTCGGGCGTCACATTCGACCGTAATAAAGGAGATCACTCGTGACAACCGACACAACGGTCACCTGGCTAACTCAGGAAGCCCACGACCGCCTCGCAGCGGAACTGGCGACACTGAGCAACTTCGGCCGGGGCGACATCGCGAAGAAGATCGAATCTGCTCGCGAAGAGGGCGACCTCAAGGAGAACGCCGGCTACCACGCGGCCAAAGAAGAGCAGGGCAAGATGGAGGCGCGCATTCGCACCCTCACCGTGCTGCTGCGCACCGCTGAAGTCGGCCACGCCCCCGAAAGCAACGGCATCGTCGTTCCCGGCACCGTTATCACCGCCACGATTGCCGGCGACGAGAGCCGCTTTCTGATCGGCAGCCGCGAGATCGGCGCCAACAGTGACCTCGACGTATTCAGCGAGCAGAGCCCGCTCGGCGCAGCCATCATCGGCCTAAAGGTGGGCGCGAAGACGAGCTACACCACTCCAAACGGCAAGGAAATCACCGTGCACGTCACCAACGTGGAGACCTTCACCGGAGCCTGACCGACCCGACCCGTCGGTTTAGCACCACAACTCCTGCAATTTGCTGACGGGGCAGAAAAGATGCCCGGAATTCCGGGCATCTGTTGGGGAGCGGTCACAAATTGCAGGAGTTATGCGCGGGGGCCGGGCCCGTAACGGGGACCCGGAAGCGCGGCTAGTCGATCTGCGGGTCGTAGCCGGCCGCGCGCAGGGTGTCGACGACGTGCTGGCGGTGCTCTGGCCCCCGTGTTTCGACGCTGACGTCGAGCTCGACCTCGCTGATCTGCAGGCCGACGCCGTGCCGGGTGTGCAGTACCTCGATGACGTTCGCGGTGGCCTCGGCCAGCAGCTCGGAGATTCGCGCGAGCTGACCAGGCCGGTCCGGCAGCATGATGCGCAGCGTGAGGTAGCGGCCAGACGCGGCGAGGCCGTGGCTGATCACCCGCTGCATCAGCAACGGGTCGATGTTGCCGCCGGAGAGGATAGCGACGGTCGGCCCCGCGGGCGTGACCTTGCCGGCCAGGATGGCGGCAACCGCCACGGCTCCGGCCGGTTCCACGACGAGCTTGGCGCGCTCGAGCAGCACGAGTAGCGCCCGGGCGGTGTCGTCCTCGCTGACGGTGACGATCTCGTCGACGGCGTCGCGCACGATCTCGAAGTTGAGCAGTCCCGGTTTGGCGACGGCGATGCCGTCGGCGATGGTCGGCAGGATGCTGATCATCGTGGCTTCACCGGCCTCGAGGGAGGGCGGGTAGGCGGCGGCGTTCTCCGCCTGCACCCCGATGATGCGGATGCGGCGCCCATCGCGTGCGGCGCGCTGCTTGAGCGCACTGGCCACCCCGGAGATCAGGCCGCCGCCGCCGATGGGAACGATGACCGTCTCGAGGTCGGGAACCTGGTCGAGGATTTCGAGGCCGAGTGTGCCCTGCCCGGTGACAACATCCACGTGGTCGAACGGCGGGATGAGGATCGCCCCGGTCTCGCGGGCATATTCGGCTGCGGCGAGCAGCGGTTCGGTCACGGTCGTGCCGCGCAGGATGACCTCGGCGCCGTAATCCCGCGTGGCCGACAGCTTGGGCAGCGCGACGCCGACTGGCATGAAGATGGTGGCTTTGATGCCCAGCTCACGGGCAGCGAAGGCCACGCCCTGGGCGTGGTTGCCGGCCGAGGCCGCGACGACGCCGCGGGCTTTCTCTTCGTCGGTCAGTTTGGACAGCCGATTGTAGGCGCCGCGAATCTTGTAGGAGCCGGTTCGTTGCAGGTTCTCACACTTGAGGTACACCGGCGCTCCCAGCACGTCGGCGAGGTACCGCGAGCTCTCCATCGGTGTCACATCGGCGACCTGGGCGACAACCGCGCGCGCCGCCTCGAACTCAGCGAGGGTGGGTGCGACGAGGGTGGTCTCTGGCATGTCTTAGTTCTCCGAACTGTCCTGCGGCGCGCGAGGTGCGCTCAAATCTGAGGGGGTGCTGCGGGCTGAGCCATCACGAGCCGTGCGGATGCTCCGCGGACGCACCCGTGCGGTGCGTTCCGGTGCACCGCTTGAACGGTAGCCGGGTCTGCTCTGCGGCACTGTCTGCCACAGCACCGATCCGGTCGGAGGCACCGCCGTCGGCGGACTCGACCGCCAGGTACCACCGGCAATGTAACTGGTCATCGCGTTCAAAACGGCGGCTATCGGTACGGCGAACAGGGCGCCCGGAATGCCGGCGAGCAACGCACCGGCGGCAACCACGAGTACGACAGCAAGCGGATGCACCTTCACGGCCGTTCCCATGATGAGCGGCTGCAGAACGTGGCCTTCAACCTGCTGCACGAGCAGAACCACTCCGAGCATGCCGAGGGCGACAGCCCAATTGTTGAAGATCAGGGCGATGATAATGGCGACAGAGCCGGTCGCCACGGCACCGACGATGGGAATAAAAGAGCCAAGGAACACCAGAATACCAATCGGGATGGCCATCGGAACCCCGAGCAGAGCGGCACCGACACCAATACCAACGGCGTCGATGGAGGCCACCAGAATTTGCACCTTGGCGAAGTTTCCGAGGGTTGTCCAGCCGGCGATGCCAGCGCCGTCGACGGCGGCACGGGCACGCAGGGGAAAGAATCGCACGATCCAGGCCCAGATGGCCTTGCCGTCGATGAGAATGAACAGCAGGCTGAACAGCGCCAGGAGCAGGCCGGTGAGCAGATGCCCGAGGGTGGTACCGACCGAGAGGGCGCCGCTGATGAATACGGCGCTGTCGTTTTGAATCGCTTTCCACCCTTGATCCAGATAGCTGCTGATCTCCTGTTCGGACAATTGCAGGGGTGAGGCCGCGAGCACTGACTTGAGGTTGTCGAAACTTGCCGTGAGGCGATCGCTCAAGCCGACCGTGCCCTCAGCGATCTGGGTGGAAGCCAAAGTGACCAGGCCGGCGACGAGCACAAGCGTGCCCAACATCGCAACGGCTACGGCAAGCCCCTTGGGCCACCGATGCCGTACCAGAAAGGCCACGAGGGGAACCAGCAGCGCGGACACCAGCACCGCGACCAGCAGCGGAATGATGATGAGCCGTAGCTGAATGATGAGAAAAATCAGAATGGCGATAGCCGCGGCGATCATGATCAGACGCCAGGACCACGCTCCAGCCAAGCGGATGCCGGCTGGCAGATTCTCGTCAACCCCGTTGGGCACGGGGGCCGGGGTCACCACCTCAACCGGGGTGAGGAGGAGTTCGGAACCGGCCTGATCGGCGCTCGCCCGTGCACGCTCAGCACGGGCTCGCTGAAGACCCTGCCGGCGGCGCAGACGTAACAGGGCGCGCGCCCCCGGATTGCCCGTAGATTCACTCACTTGCCCAGTCTAGGACTGCTGCGTGGCCTCACGACGCGATCCTCACGTGCGGCGTAACAGATGATTGCGCCGCCCGAATGGCCGGCATACCGGTTCGCCGGATAGAGTCGAAAAGATGGTTCACACAGTCTCCCCCGCGACGATTTCCCCCGCACTGGCGCGGCGAATCGCGTTGGCCGCGCAGGGGTTCGGCGCCCGCCCGACGACTCCCGTCGGTATCCGCCAGCTGACCGCCCTGGTGAACCGGCTCGAGCTGCTGCAGATCGACTCCGTGAACGTCTTTGAACGCAGCCACTATATGCCGGCCTTCAGCCGCCTCGGCCCGTACGACAAGTCCCAGCTCGACCGCCTCACAACCGGACGCGAGGCCCGTTTCACCGAGTACTGGGCGCACGAAGCATCCTTTCTGCCGACCGACGTCTGGCCGCTGTTTCGCTGGCGCATGCACCAAAATCGGGACCGGTCGGCGCGCACCGTTGGCAACTGGTCGAGCGCCAACCAGAAGATGCTGGCCTGGCTGCTGGCCGAACTCGCCGCCAACGGCCCGATGCGTGCGAGCGAGATCGAGCACGACGCCAACAAGCGCAGCGGCCCGTGGTGGGGCTGGTCCGACGTGAAGACCGGGCTCGAAGTGCTGTTCCGCTGGGGCGACGTGGTGAGCGCTGGGCGCATCCGCTTCGAACGGGTCTATGCCCTGCCCCAGCAGGTCTTCTCGCCGGAGCTGCTCGGCCAGGATATTTCAGAAGCGGATGCCCACCGCGAGCTGGTGCGCCGCTCGGCCCGTGCCCACGGCATCGGCACCGTGAAGGACTTCGCCGACTACTTTCGGCTGAAGTCAGCACCCGCCCTGGTGGCCATTCGGGAGCTGGCCGAGGTCGGCGAGCTTATTCCGGTAGAGGTGCCGGGCTGGGGGCCGCGCGGCACGGCCGGAGCGGCCTGGCTGCATCGGGATGCCAGACTCCCCCGCACCATGGACACCCAGGCGATACTGTCACCGTTCGATCCGGTGGTCTGGGAGCGTGCCCGGGCGCTGCGGTTGTACGACTTTCACTACCGCATCGAGATCTACACCCCGGAACCAAAGCGGATCTTCGGGTACTACTCGCTGCCGATTCTGCTCGGTGATACGGTCGTGGGCCGGGTTGACCTCAAGAACGACCGGCAGGCCGGGGTGTTGCGCGTGCAGGCGGCCTGGGCCGAGCCTGCAGCGCCAGCGGATGCCGCGGGCCGGCTCGCGCAGGTGCTGCGGGAGGCGGCGCTGTGGCAGGGGCTCGGTGAGATCGTGGTGGCACCCCGCGGCAACCTCGCCGACGGCTTGGCCGCGGAACTTCAGTAGGCGCGTCGTCATCAAGTCGCTGGTCGAGCTCGTCGAAACCGCCATCGACCGACGCGCACCGGTTTGGGGGACGGTTAGGTCAGAACTTGCTGCCCATGGCGGTGAGGCGCGCGATGCGGTCCTCAAGCGGCGGGTGCGTAGCGAAGAGCTTCGCCATTGCGCCCTTTTTGAGCGGGTCAGCGATCCACAGGTGCGCCATCGAGGTGTTCTGCTTCTTCATCGGGCGACCGTACTCGCCGAGCTTCGCCAAGGCTGAGGCAAGCGCGTCGGGGTGGCGCGTGGTCAGCGCGCTCGTGGCATCCGCTAAGTATTCGCGTTGGCGGCTCACGGCGAGCTGAACGACCGTCGCAATCAGCGGAGCCACGATCATGGCGACGAGGCCGAACACCATGACAACGGGGTTGCCGTTGCTGTTGTTGCCCCGCCCGAAGAACGCCATGCGCAGGAAGATGTCTGACACGAAGCCGATGGCCACGACAAGTCCGAAGACGATCATCGAGAGCCGAATGTCGTAGTTACGCACATGGCCCATCTCGTGGGCCATGACGCCCTCGAGTTCGGCGTCATCCATGATGTCGAGCAGGCCTGTCGTTGCCGCGACGATCGCGTGCTTGGGGTCGCGACCGGTCGCGAACGCGTTCGGGGCCGGGTCGTTGATGATGTAGACCTCGGGCATGGGTGTGCCCGTCGTGATGGAAAGATTTTCGACCGTGCGCCACAGCCTCGGGTGGTCGGATTGGCTGTTGACTCTGATTCCGCCGCTCATCGAGATGGCCTGGCGTCCCGCCGCGTAGTACTGGATCAGCGCATAGGCCGACGCAATGACAAGCGTGAGAATAAGGGCGGTATACCCATTCATGCCGTAGGCCACGCCCGCAAGCCAGCCGAGGCCGGTGATCAGGGCGAGAAAAAAGATGATGATGAAAACGGTGTTGCGTTTGTTCTTGGCGATCGCGCTGTACATCTAGTGCTCCGTTAGAACTGCACGCGGGGCGGCTCCGCAATCGCTGCGGAATCGGCCACCTCGAAGAATTCGCGTTCGGTGAAACCGAGGTTCACGGCGAAGAGGTGGTTCGGGAAGACCCTAATCTTGGTGTTCATTTCGCGCACGCCACCGTTGTAGAAACGGCGTGCGGCCTGGATTTTGTCCTCGGTGTCGACGATTGCACCCTGCAACTGCAGGTAGTTCTGGCTGGCTTGAAGCTGCGGGTACGCCTCGGCGACGGCGAAGATGCTCTTCAGGGCGGTCTGCATGTGATTCTCAGCAGCGGATGCGTCGGCCGGACCTTGTGCAGACAGCGTCTCGGCCCGAGCCTTGGTCACGTTCTCAAACACGCTTTTCTCGTGCGCTGCGTAGCCCTTGACCGTTTCGATCAGGTTGGGCAGCAGGTCGGCACGACGCTTGAGCATCACCGTGATGTCGCTCCACGCTTCGTCGACGCGCACGTTGAGCGTGACGAGGGAGTTGTAGGTCGACCACAGGTAGATACCCACGATGGCGACGAGTGCGACAACGATCAAAACCGGGATGAGCCATTCCATGGCAGCGTCTCCTTGCAAATTGGCGAGATGTGTACGTTGGCACGGAGACATGAACTGGCCAAAAACGACCCCCCGTGCGTACATGCCAATACTAACCGCGACCCCGGAGGCTCCCACCCGCTTCCCATGACACTCCAAGCAAGCTCAGGGCGCGCAGGGATTTCCGGGAAGGCAGGGCGAGCGCTGCTCAGCCGGGCTCTTCGACGTCGAGCAGGACCTCGTTGCGGCGTAGAAACCATGGCGTGAACGGCGGGTCGAATCGGGCGAATCTCGGTGCCCCCAGGGCTGTGAGGCCGGCGGCGCCGAGCGCCGCGTGTAACTCCTCGAGATGCTGTTCGTATCGAGTCTGAGTCCAGCGTCCACTGAAGCGGAGGGCACCGGCCAGGCTGGCGGGCACCGTGCGTAGGTGCACGGTCGGGTCCGTGGGTTGCGGCGCGGTCTCGGCCGTCATCGCCTTGGGCAGCACGAAAGCCACCCGGAACTGTTCCCCGGCCGCAGCGCCAGAGACATCTTTCACGCTCTGCTGCAGTACCGGCGCGGTCATCGCGATCTTTTCGGCGGCATCCGTTTGCACCACTGGCGCCGTCATGGCGACTTTACGAAGTGACTGGTTGGCGCCGGTGATGTACGCGAACAGGTAGCGAAAGGCCCGATTACCGGCGTCTTCGAATGGGCCATCGATGGTGACCTCGGCCACCAGATGCGCGGGGTATCGGCGCAATTCGAAATCCTCATATTGCTTCACAATTTGGTAGGGCTGTTGCTCGGTCACGCACCGAAGCTACTGCAGATGACTGGGTTCTCGCTCCCAAGTGCGGCCGTCAAGCCACTCACCAGCGTGCGACACCAAGACATCTGGCGCGATTTCATCGTTCACTGTCGCTTAGGCCACTGTTCTGTTCGAAGAGAATCCGCTTCGATGGATCTCATGAGTCAGAAACAGAACCGCGAGCGCCAAGCCCTGATCGTGATCGACGTGCAGGAGGGATTCAACGACACCGCTTTCTGGGGAAATTCTTCCAACCCCGAGTGTGAAGACAAGATCGAAACCCTCCTCACCGTGTGGAGGGCAAACGACTGGCCCATCATCGTCGTGCGCCACGACTCCGAATCGCCGGAATCAACGCTGCATCCCAGCCAGGACGGAAATCGGCTCATGTCCTTCATCGCCGACGCGGCTCCAAGTCTCTTCGTCACGAAACAGGTCAACTCGGCTTTCTACGGAGATCCCGCGCTGCACGAGTGGTTACAGGCGCATGACATCGAAAGCTTGGTTATCTGCGGCATCCAGACCAACATGTGTGTCGAAACCACAGCGCGAATGGCCGGAAATCTGGGCTACGACGTCGTGGTCCCACTCGACGCCACAAGAACTTTCGACTTAACGACCACGGTTCCGGGTCTGGGAACGATAAGTCGTAGCGCTGATGAACTCATGGCCACGACCGCATTGAACCTGCAGTCCGGCGGCTTCGCACGTATCGCCACCACCGAGAAGATCACAGCGTCTCTGCAGTGAGTTCGTCGCGATGACAGACGTATGGGTCATCGGAGCCCGCCAAAACCGCCCATTGTGGGCTTGACACGGCGGGTGCAGCGGCGGAGAGTTCGACCATGGTGAACGAATCCGCCCCCGCGGTCGACGTGACCGATCTGCACGTGCAACGGGGGAAGCATCCGGTGCTGCACGGGTTGTCGGTCAGTGTTCCCCGCGGCGTCGTGGTGGGCCTGCTGGGCCCGAGCGGATGCGGCAAAACCACGCTCCTGCGAACGATCGTCGGCGTGCAGGTGGTGCAGTCCGGTACGGTGACGGTGCTCGGCCGGGAGGCGGGATCGGCGTCGCTGCGCCACCGGGTGGGCTACGTGACGCAGGATGCCAGCGTCTACGACGACCTCACCGTGCGCCAGAACCTGCAGTATTTCCGCGCCGTGCTGGGGGCCCCGCGCAGCGACGTCGACCGGGTACTGACCCTGACCGACCTCACGTCTCAGGCGGGTCAGCTGGTCGGGTCGCTCTCCGGCGGGCAGCGCAGCCGGGTGTCGCTCGCCGGCGCCCTGCTCGGCTCCCCCGATCTGCTCGTGCTCGACGAACCGACCGTGGGCCTCGACCCGCTGCTGCGAGTCGAACTATGGACGCTCTTTCATCAGCTCGCCGCGTCGGGAACGAGCCTGCTCGTCTCCAGCCACGTGATGGACGAAGCCAGCCGCTGCGACCGGCTGCTGCTCATGCGGGACGGCGAGATTCTGGCCGATGACACCCCGGCGGGGTTGCTGGCTTCGACCGGCACCGCGGATACCGAGGGGGCGTTCCTGGCGCTGATCGCGCGGCATCCGCTTGCCGGCCCCGGCGACGGGAGCCACTCATGAATCCGCAGCGCACCCTCGCGACTGCCGGTCGGATACTCAGCCAGGTGCGGCACGACCCGCGCACGATCGTGCTGCTGCTTGTGGTGCCGAGCCTGCTGATCGGGCTGCTGGCCTGGATCTTCTCGGACACCCCGGTATTCGCCACGATCGGGCCGGGCATGATCGCGCTGTTTCCCTTCATCGTGATGTTTCTCGTGACCAGCATCACCACCCTGCGGGAACGCCGCACCGGCACACTCGAGCGCCTGCTGTCGATGCCGCTCGGCAAGGGCGATCTCATTCTCGGCTACACGCTCGCGTTCGGGCTGCTCGCGGTGGCGCAATCGGCCGTCGCCGTGGGGTTCGCGGTGTGGGTGTGCGGGTTGGAGATCAGCGGATCGCTCTGGCTGCTGCTCGCCGTCGCGGTAGCGGATGCTCTGCTCGGCACGACCCTCGGCCTGCTCGCCAGCGCGTTCGCTCGCACGGAATTTCAGGTGGTGCAGTTCATGCCGGCGCTGGTGTTTCCGCAGATTCTGCTCGGCGGCATCTTTCTGCCTCGCGACCAGCTGCCCGATGTGCTGCGGGCCATCAGCGACTGGTTGCCGTTGTCACACGCGATCGACGCCCTGCAGGCGGTCGCGACCGACTCGCAGGATGCCGCCTATGTGGGCGGGGAACTGATCATTATCGGCGCCTGGATCGTGGGAGCCGTCGTGCTCGGCTCGGTGACGCTGCGGCGGCGCACGCCATGAGGCCGGTCAAGGGGCGCTGAGTCGGGTCTCCGCTCCCCACTCAAACACTCGCAACTCCGCGGAAAACCCGACCCAGCGCTACGTTTAGCGGTTCTTAGCGGTTGGCCAGGGCGTGCTGCAGCCAGCGGTAGCTCAGCTTGGGGGTGCGGGTGCGGCGGTCGTCGGTGAAATCGACGTGCACGAGACCGGTGGGCTGGGTGTAGCCGGCGTTCCACTCGAAGGCGTCGAGCAGCGACCAGAAGGTGACGCCGCGAAGATCCATGGCGGCGGCCGCACCACCGGGTGCGGTCGCGTCGAGCGCTGCTACGAGGTGTTCGGCCAGATAGTCGACGCGGGCGGGATCCTGCACCTGGTGGCGGGCATCCGCTTGGTCGGCGAAGGCGCCACCGGCCAGCGAGAGGTACACCGGGGGCAGGTCGGGGTAGCGTGCGAGAATTTCGGCGAGCGCCACGGCGACGTATTCGGGGGCGTTGACGACGCCGGCCGAAGTGGTGGGGTGTTCGCGGAAGGCCTCGAGGTGAAACGGCCACGACGTGATCGGGATCGCTCGACCATCGGGGGCCTTCAGCACCGTCGCGCCGGAGGCGACCCGAGCGGGCTCAGAATAGCTCAGGCCATAGAAATCGAGCGGCTGGTGAATCGTGCGGAGGTCCTCGGGGTCGGCCTCGAGCAGGGTGCGCAGTTCAACCGCGAACGGTTCGAGCGGGTCAGGGTAGTGCCCGAGCAGAACGGGATCGGCGAACAGGCGGTTCTGCAGCAGGTCGTAGAGGGCGGCGTAGGAGCGGTCTTGGTCACGGTCGGTGACGGATTGCACGGGGGTGTGCGAGTTGACGAGGCCGATGCGTCCGCACACGTCCGCTGCGCGCAGGGCCTGCACGGCGAGTCCGTGTGCGAGCAGCTGGTGGTGCGCCGTCGGCAGCGCGTCGAACAGCAGGGTACGGCCGGGCGCGTGGGTGCCGAGCGCATACCCCTTCGTGGTGACCGTGGCCGGCTCGAACAGGGTGACCCAGGCGTCGATCCGGTCGCCGAACGCCTCCCCCACGGCGTGCGCATAGTCGGCGAAACGGCCCGCCGTGTCGCGGTTCAGCCAGCCGCCGCGCAGGACCGCTGGCAGGTCCCAGTGCGAAAGCGTAGCGCTCGAACGGATGCCGTCAGCCAACAACGCGTCAAGCAAACGATCGTAGAACGCGAGTCCATTACGGTTCAAGGCCCCACGGCCCTCCGGCTGCAGCCGGGTCCAGCCGAAGGAGAACGCGTAGGAATCGACGCCGAGGTCGCGCAGCAGGGAGGTGTCTTCGCCGTAGTTCTTCACGTGGTCGGTCGAGAAGGAGGCGTTCGAGCCGTCGCGGATGCGACCGGGCACCTGGCTGAAGGTGTCCCAGACGCTGTCGCCGCGGCCGCCGTCGCGCGCGGCGCCCTCGATCTGAAAGGCGGAGGTGGCCACGGCCACCTCGAACCCGGTCGGCAGGCGGTCGCCGAGCTCGTTGGCGCGGTGTTCCCAGTCCCGGGCGGCGATGGCGCGATTCGCTGGTGCTGCGGGGCTGCGGGGCGTGGGATTCATGGTGGGTGCGGCTCTTTTCGGCGGGCGGCGCGGGGCATCCGCTTCTCTTGAGGGTGTCACGTTTACGACCGACTGACGGTAGGTTTTGGGGTCCGCGAAGAATTCCTCTGGTTTGTTACTCTGTTTGCAGGTGCGGGAGGTTGACTTTGCCGCCGACTACCCCTCAAATTGGGGTAGGGGGTGAATGTGTCCGCATCGGCTCGTACCGCAGTCTTGAGCACGTCGGCGCGCCCGCGGCACTCTCGCAGCGTTGCGGCGATCGCAGCCCTGTTGCTCGGCTGCGCCATTGCGCTCGCGGCTCCCGCGTTATCGACCGCACAGGCCGAAGAGACTCCGGCGACTTCGGCGCCGCAGACTACGGCAGACGAGACAGCGACCGAGTCAACACCGGCCGCGTCTACTCCGACCGCGACCGAGGAACCGAATCCCAGCGCGACGACCGGCCCGGCGCCGGCTCCGCAGATCAGCCACCCGAACAACGGGCAATTCGTCGGCAACAACCGCACCACCGTATCGGGGTCGAAGGCTGCCAGCCAGAAAATCCAGCTCTTGTCGCCGCGCGGCGGTGACCCGCTGTGCATCGTCAACGACGCGTCGACCTCGTGGAGCTGCGACAACGTCTACCTGCAGAACGGACCCAATATCACGCTGCGGGTGGTGGTGACCGGCAGTCCAACTCTGAGCGCCGAGATCTCCGTTGCCGTACTCGGTGCCCCGACGGTGCTCGGCGGGTTGACCGGATCGGAGTCCAACGGCTGGGTGCGCGGAACCGGGCACCCCCAGGCCATCGTGACGGCGACCCTGCCGAACGGCGATACCTGCAACAGCACCGCCGACAGTTCCGGCGCCTGGGCCTGCCTGTTCTCCGGCCTCGGTAACGGCAGCCTGAATGTGACGGCCAGCCAGACGTCATCGTTCAGTAGACCGACTTCCTCGAACGCGAGCACACCGGTCGCGATCGTGTTCGACGTCACCGCGCCGGAGGCCCCTGTTGTAACCTCTCCGAGCACCGGCGCGCAAGTGTCCGTGGTCGGCGCCCAGTACTCCGGCACCGGCGAAACCGGCGCCACCGTGACGGTGTTCGCCGGCGCCTACTCGGTCTGCTCCGCCCCGGTGATCAGCGGAGCCTGGACCTGCTCGGCCGGTGGCGTGGCTGCCGGGTCGTACTCGGTCATCGCCGTGCAGAAGGACAACGCCGGCAATGTCGGACCGGGCTCGACGCCCGCATCGGTCAGTTATGTGGCTGAGAGCACGCCGACGCCGTCTGGGTCCGCCTCGGCAACGCCACCGGTCACGCCGACTCCGAGCCCATCGGCTTCGCCGTCACCGGATGGCGCGGTTGCCGCACCCGGCCCGACGGCAGAGCCGTCGCCGACCCCGGGGCCGGGGACCACCGCGCCAGACCCTCAAGCGGCGGAGCCGGAGAACGAGGGGGCTGCGGCATCCGCTTTTCCCGGCCAGTGGAATGACCCGACTCGGTTTGCGGCTGCGATCGGCCCGACGGGCACCGGCTCGCCGTTTCCTTGGTTGCAGGCCGGTCTGCTCGCCCTCGGGGCGCTGCTGCTGATCGCCGTACCGTTGCGCCTGCTCGCGGGCACCATCTCCCGCTCCCGCGGCGGCCGACCACTTCGGGCGTTGCCCTCACTGGCGGGCCGCAACCGGGTGCGCGAGGAGTACGAGGTCGCGCCCACCGTGCGGCTCAACCGCTGGTTGCCTGGCGGAGCGGCGCTCCTGGCGGCCGCGACGTTCGTCATGCTGTCCGGTCCGATCGTCGACCAACCGGCTTACCTGCGCCTGCTCGTCGCCGTGATCATCGGGCTGGTACTGGTCAATGCGGTGGCCATTCTGGTTCCGCTGTGGTGGAGTTCGCGCGTACTGCGGCTGCGCGGAACGGTCACCTTTCTGCCGCGCTACCTGCTGCTCATCGCGGCGGCCGCGATCGCGTCCCGCCTGTTCGACATTCACCCCGCCCTGCTATTCGGGCTGCTCGGCAGCGTCACCCTCACCGCCACAACGGATGCCGTAAGCCCGCACGGCGCGCACCCCGCGGCCGCACAGCCCACGACCGCACAGCCCACGACCGCACAGCGCGGCCAGCTCGCCGCGGTGCGCGTGGGCGCGCTGGCTGCCTTCGCCGTTCTCGCCTGGTCGCTCGGCTCGCTGCTTCCCGCTGCCAGTGATTTCGTCACGTCGCTGGCCGCGGAGACGGGCAACACGATCGTGCTCGCCGCCATCGGTTCAGCGGTGCTGATTCTGGTGCCCGTCGGCCATACTAGCGGGCGTCGCATTCTGTCCTGGTCGCCGCTGGTCTGGACCGGTCTGACCGTCGTCACGTACGGAATCCTGTTCGCGGCGCTGTCACCGATGGTGGAACAGGTGCAGAGTGCGGGTACCGGCCTGACGCTGTGGATCACGGCGGCAACCTTCGCCGCGGTGTGCGCCAGTGCGTGGGCCTGGCAGCGGTTCGTCACGCCCGCTCAGCGCTAGCACGCTGCAAGCGGTATCGTACACATGTGCGCCTAGGAGTTCTCGACGTCGGTTCGAATACCGTCCACCTGTTGGTTGTCGACGCGCACGAAGGCGCTCCGCCGGTGCCGATGGCCGCCGACAAGAGCGTCTTGCGTCTCATGCGTTACATCACTCCCGAGGGCGCGATCAATGACGAGGGTGTCGCCGCGGTTCTCACCTCTGTACAACACGCAGCGGATGTTGCCCAGCAGCACAACATCGACGAGTTGCTGCCGTTCGCGACCTCGGCGCTGCGCGACGCGACCAACGGCCCCGAACTGCTCGACCGGGTCGAACGGGAAACCGGTGTGGCCCTGCAAGTGTTATCCGGCGAAGACGAAGCCCGGCTGACCTTCCTGGCAGTGCGGCGCTGGTACGGCTGGTCGGCCGGCAACATTCTGCTGTTCGACATCGGCGGCGGGTCCTTGGAGATCGCGGCCGGCGGAGCTGAGTTTCCCGAGGTCGCGCTGTCGCTTCCGCTCGGGGCCGGACGCAGCACGATCGGTTTTCTGCACCACGATCCCCCGCTGCCGGAGGAGGTGTCTGCGTTGCGTAAGCACGCGGCATCCGTTCTGCGCGATGCGGTTGACGCGTTCGCGCACCTGCCGGCCCCACACCACATTGTCGGGTCATCTAAGGCGATCCGTTCGCTGGCCCGCCTGGCCGGCACCACCTCCGATGGCGTCGGTGCGGCCGACCGGCTGCGCCTGGGGCGTGCCGAGCTGGATGACTGGGTGCCGCGGCTCGCGCGCATCCCCGCCGAAGCCCGCCCAGCCCTGCCCGGGATCACCGCCGACCGCACTTTTCAGATCGTGGCCGGAGGCATCGTACTAGGCGCAGCGATGGCCGCATTCGGGGCTGCCGAACTCGAGGTGTCGCCGTGGGCACTGCGCGAAGGCGTCATTCTTCGCTACCTCGACCGGCTGCGTTAGTATGCCCTTTCACACCGACTCATAGGAGAGCCCTGATGCGAAAACTGACCGCCGGCCTGTTCATGTCCCTTGACGGCGTCGTCGAATCGCCCAACCTCTGGCAATTCGACAGCTTCGATGAAGAGCTCGGCGCGGAAATGACCGCGATGATGGACCGCGTCGACACCGTGCTACTCGGCCGGGTTGGCTACGAACAGTGGGCCAGCTACTGGCCGAGCGCCGAGCATGACGACCCGTTCGGCCCTTTCATCAATCCCGTGCCGAAGTTCGTCGCCTCGCGCACGCTGACCGGCGAGCTGGCCTGGCAGAATTCCACGCTGATCACCGGCGACCTCGAAGAGTTCGTGACCGACCTGAAGAACACGGCGGGCGGCGAGATTTCGCTGGTCGGCGGAATTTCGCTCGTACGCCAACTGCTCTTCGCCGGCCTGCTCGACTCACTCACCGTGATGACGCACCCCGTCGTGGCGGGCGTTGGCCGTCACCTGTTCGAGCCGACCGATCCCCTGACGCGGCTGACGCTGCAGAAGTCTTTGACGACGAGCAAGGGCAACGCCCTGCTCACCTACGGCCTGCGCACCGACTGAGGGGACAGCACCATGACTTCATTTCCCACCCCGATCAACCCGCCCGAGCTTTTTCAGAGCCCCGCCTTCGCGCAGGGCATGATCGCGCCCGCAGGGCCCACGCTCTACGTTGGCGGGCAGAACGGCACTGATGGCAGCGGCACGCTGCTCGATGGGCTCGGAGCGCAAACCGAGCAGGCTTTGCGCAACGTGCTCGCCGTTCTGGCCGAAGCGGGAACCGGACCGGAGTACGTGGTCAAGCTGACGATCTATCTCGCGACCGGCATCGACCCCGGTGAAGCGTACGCCGCCACTGCCACGGTCTGGGGAAACCGTCGCACTGCGGTCACGGTACTAGCGGTCACCCCAGCACGCGCGGGCGCTCTCGTCGAAATCGAAGCCGTAGCTGCGTTCCCCCAACAAGGTCTCGGCGGGGGGGCGTAGTCGCAGGGCGGGCATACCGCCAACCGCCCCGCATCCGATCTAGTCGCTGCGACTGCTTATCTCGTCGCCGTTTCACTGGTTGGCGCTCTGACCAATGCATCGTCTCTTGCCGCATCCGACTCGGTCGATCCCGTGTCGGTCGCCATTCGGCTAGTCGTCTACATGGCGCCTGGGAGACCAAACTTGCTGATCAGTAGCCTGACGAAACATTCGTTATTAGTATCGAACGTATGAAGACGCAACCTGTCATCCGATCGGCGGTACCAACGGACGCGGCGGCCATGGCACGTCTGCACGTCGCCACCTGGCAGGAAACCTATCGGGGCATCATGCGCGACGAGATGCTGGACGACCCAGCGTTACTGTCGACGAGAGAGCGCTTCTGGACGATCGGGCTCACGGATGATCGATTCGCTGACGATCGAATCGCGGTCGCGGAACAGAACGGCGACCTGATCGGAATCGCACAGAGCGCGGCCGCCACGGATACCGATGCGACATGGAGCCAGCAACTCAACGTCCTCTACGTGCTTGCATCCGCGTACGGCACCGGCGCCGGGAAAGCTCTCCTCGACGCTGTCATCTCTCCCGAAACAGCGGCGGGGCTCTGGGTAGCAGATCCCAATCCGCGAGCCCAGGCGTTCTACCGTAAGCACGGTTTTATTCCCGACGGTTCGTGCAAGGAAGAATACGGAATCAAGGAAATTCGGATGATTCGACGTGCGCCAGCGGAGCCTGACCACAAGGCAACTTTGAAGTGAAGGATGGTCGAAGCCCCCAGCGCAGCCCCTATTCCCAACGATTTTCGCCATCTTTCTTGGACGATGTCACGTGTAATTGTTGATTGTGCGCGACGTGCATTGACGCATGATTGGCCGGATGGATGTGTGCCGTGAAATGGTCCACCCCGTTTGATCGCAACCATTCGAGCATCCCCTGAGCGGCCTCCGACGCGAAACCGTGCCTTTGCCAGGTCGGTGAGATCACCCAGGCAATGTCGGCTACGAGTTTCGATCCGTCGTTCTCGACGGTTGCCTGCACGAACCCGATCGGCTGCATGCCATCACGCTGAATGACGACCCAGTTCAACCACCACTGCGAACCATCCGCCGAGTGCCCGACTGCCTGTGCCGCATAACGGTCTTCCAACTGCTCGAGCGACGGCGCTTCCCCGCCGGTGAAGTCATAGAGCGAGGGGGCGGCCAGGACGTCGACCATAGAAGGGGCATGAAGTACCGACAGCGGTTCCAGCACGAGGCGCGCAGTCGTAATAGGTGCAGATCTTGGCCAATCCATTCATTGAGACTTGCACAGTCCTGACGCACGGCGGGAATGTGCATCTTTGACTACGGTGTGCCGCCCGGCTGTAGCGCTGCTCTGGGACCGACTTCAGGGTTTTGTGCACCTCGACGGCGAACCATTCATGATCCTCAACCCGAATCTCTGGCAATGGTCGATCAGCGGACTGTTCATCTTGATAGCAGTGAGGGCCGCGCTGTCCGGCGGCCGATGTGCTGTTCGTAAGCGATCGTGATGGCCTGCGCCCACCACCCGTGATTTTTCAATTCCAGATGCGCGATTTCATGTTGTACCAGCGGCACGATGTCGGGATGAAAAAGCTCCCGGCCACCCATAGCGTCGATAACGGCAACCCATTCCGGCCATCCGCGCTGCGTCACTTTCACATATGGCCCGACGCTTTGTGGTTTGGTCATGGGCCGAATCTAGCGGATAGAGCTGGCACGTGGGCTCGTCGTCCCAGACCACGATGACGCCGGGCTGGTAAGTCAGGAAGAGGCTGATTATGTCGAGTGTGGTTGAAAATCGGGATCGTTCGAGCGCAACCGTTCTTGAGCATGGCGACGTTCGCTGGTGTGATGCCAACCTCCACGGCGAAGTCGTCGGCTGACATGCCACCTTCAAATGACCATCACCGCGCTCTGGGCAAACGGGGCACCTGAGGAGCCTGTTACCTAGTTAAAGCCGAGATCAACGCGAAATATTCATGGAGCCCTCACTGGAACTTGAAACCAATTGGGAGGCGAATGGCCACTCCGCGATCGGGCAAGTTCCGCATAATATCAACGTTTTTGGTTATTTGAGTAGTGCCACAATCACGTCATTTTCCTACATTTGTGGGCAAAATGTGGGCAAACCCGAGAGCCTTTTTCGGTGTCTCTACCCCGTCAATAGGCCGGCATCAGTTCAAAGAGTCGAGCTGCACGATCAACGATCGCTCCTGCTGCGGGAACGGCTTGATCGACGTCGTCGACACTCGCCGACGGGCGGTCGAGGTCGGAATATTGCGTCGAGTTGCGGAGCCGCCGCATCCAGTCGAATTCACGAATTTCAATCTGCCGTGGTGGCTCGAGTTGAGCGATCGCCACTTCAAGCAGAACGGCGTGTGCACCCTCGCCGCGGGCTTTCAGCCCTTGATTGACCAGACCCGCGTAAGGCGGCCTTGCTTGAGAAGCAAGTCAACCTCGGATCTATCGCGGTCCCAACGGTCGATCATGGGTTTTCCTCACGAAGTTCAAGGCTCACGATTGGACGCTCGGTCAGTGTGCGCAAGAACGGGTCCGTGCTGGCGGCCTCCCACGCGGCCGTGCTGACTATTCGCACGTTCACCTCGCGCCCCAAATTGGTGCCCGCACGGCGTGCCGCCTCGTTGACAGCACCACGGGGCGGGTTGCCGACGAGGAGTACGTCAATGTCTGCTGGAGCATCCCCCGGCTCCCCCGCACGGCGGGCGGCCCAGGAACCATAGATAAATGCCAGATCGATTCCGGATATCCCTGACAAATGCTGGGGTATCACGACAGCCGGCCCGTACGTCAGGGCAAGCAGTTCCGCGAGGGGCCGAAAGGCCGGCGTATCAGCGCGCACTCGCACCTCGACGGACTGACCGCGCTTCTCCGTGCTGGCAAGTCCCATCTGGACAATGCGAGAGACTTCTCGGTGAGCGCTCGCATACGGCGACTTAGCGGCGCGAGCAAGTTCGGCGATTGTGAATGATCGATCGGCATTGAGAAACAGCCGTGCGAGAATTTCTCCCTGCGCATCTGACCGGAAGAGCGGGCTTAGCGCTGGCGCCTGTATGTTCACATACGCGATAATACTATCGGCTATGTGGATAAACAAGACCGGAGCGAGGGCAGGGGCACTCGGCACAACAACGCGTGCTGAAGTTTGTGCCGCAACAGAGTCTTGCGGTGTTCGTAAGGGAACCCTGAGCGGGAGGCCAGTTGTACATTTGAAGATCTCTTGTACATCAGGTAGGTGAAATGTACGATTGAAGCATGTCGACCACAGTCCCTGTCAGCGTCTCGGATGCACGCGACCAGCTCGCATCGATCATCGACCGCGCTCGCACCGAGCACGGGCCGGTCTTCTTGTCTCGCCGCGGGCGGCGAGTCGCGGCCGTTATCGACGTCGACGATTTGGAGCGCCTCATTGAATTGGCCGAAGACATGGCCGATATTCGTGCCGCTGAGGAATCGCGTGAAGAGATGCGTCGCACGAAAAGCGAACCGACTCCTTGGGAACAGGTAAAGGCGGACCTCGGCCTCGTATGACTTACTCGGTGAAGATCGCACCAGCCGCCGAACGGCAACTGCGCAAGTTCGATCCGCAGGCCCGACGTCGAGTTCAAGCAGCGATCGACCTCTTGGCAGACGATCCGCGGCCACCCAAGGCGATCCAACTCGTCGGGGGCTCTGGCGAGTGGCGGGTCCGAACGAGTGACTACCGCATCATTTACGAGATTCACGACGACCTGTTAATCATGCTCGTCCTCCGACTCGGACATCGTCGCGAGATATACGAATCCCGATAAGTGATCCCGCAACAGGAACGGCTTACGCGACGATGGTGGAGCTGTGGGTGAATCTTGTAGTCGTAATCAAGGTGACGTACAATTTTCTGTACGTGAAAGGATCCCAATGCGCACCATGACATATTCAGAATCCCGGGCGAAGTACGCCGAGACACTCTCAGCAGTGGTGGATGACCGAGAAGAAGTTGTTATCACTCGTGCAGGACACGAACCCGTGGTCATCGTCTCGCTCGACGACTACGAGTCGCTCAAGGAAACCGCCTATCTGCTGAAGAACCCCGCGAACGCGCGCCGCCTCCTCGGATCGATCGATCGACTCGAGGCCGGCCACGGCACGCAGCACGCCCTTGATGAATGAAGTTGATCTGGGACGAGGATGCCTGGGACGACTACTGCTGGTGGCAGACGCAAGACCGCAAGATCCTCAAACGCATCAATACGCTCCTGAGCGACGTTAATCGCAACGGCAATGAAGGCATCGGAAAACCCGAACCCCTCAAGCACGGCTTCCGCGGGTATTGGTCACGTCGGATTACAGACGAACATCGCCTGATCTACAAGGTCGAGAACGACGAAGTCCGTATCGCCGGATGTCGATACCATCACGGGCGCTAACGCAGGCCGTATGCGGAACCCTCTACGAGACGCCCGGACTGGAGTTAACGCTTGCCGGCGTCGGGGCTATTCTCGACCGCAAACGCTGTAATTTCACGTCGGTATCGCCTCATTTTGACAAGCCCAACGGCGATCAGCCCTCCCGCGACGGCAAGGTATAGGGCCCCTCGCGTCGGCTCTGTGCCGACAAGCAGGTTGGCGATTGAAAGCAGGCCCCAAAACCCGCCGAACACGGTCCACACAATGGCGGACGTGTGAATACGCTCGAGGGCCATTCTCTGCTGAATAAGCGAGGGCATGGCGGGACTGTACACCGGGCACTGACGCCATGATGTCCACGTCGAAGGATTTCTCGAACTTCGAGCGCACCATCGGAAGTCGAACTACCCGCAAAGGGAACCACTACAGGGCCACAACTCAGGCCACGATTATGAAAAGCGCGACTGACACACACGCGGCCACAGGCTCCCCGTCCGCCTGTTCCTCCTAGGCTGGAGGGGCAGGCCGGGGAGCTTTCGTATTCCGGCGGCTCAAACCGAGGGCGAGAATACTGATGGAATCCCTGACGAGTCACACCGACTACGGCGCAGTGAGCCTGAACGAGTCCGGGGTCAACCCCGACCCGATGGTCGAGTTCGACGTGTGGCTGGCTGCCGCGGAGCAGGCCGGGCTCTACGAGCCGAATGCCATGGTGCTAAGCACCGTCGACCCGGAAGGCTGGCCGAGCAGCCGAACCGTGCTGCTCAAGGGCCTCGACGGCAGCGGCTTCGAATTCGTCACCAACTACGCGTCCCGCAAAGGCCGGGCGTTGAGCGTCACCCCGGACGTCTCGCTGCTGTTCCCCTGGTATGCCATGCAGCGCCAGGTGATCGTCTACGGCACGGCAAGCCCCACGGATGCCGCCACCAGCGACGCCTATTTCGTAGGCCGGCCGAGGGCGTCTCGCGTCGCCGCGGTCGCCAGTGACCAGTCGCGGCCCATCGCAAGCCGCGCCCTGATCGAGGAGCAGGTACGCCGGGTGGAAGAGCGTTATCCGGACGACACGGACATTCCGCGGCCGGACGACTGGGGCGGGTTCCGTGTGGTTCCGCGCGCGATCGAGTTCTGGCAGGGCCGCACGTCCCGGCTGCACGACCGCCTGCGGTTCACGGCCGGTGACGCGGGTGGCTGGACGATGGAGCGGCTCCAGCCATAACCGCGGCCCGCGGCCGGGGGTTACTTGGCGAGGTCGGAGTAGTGGATCGCGGCCACATCCGGATGCGTGCGCAGCCGGCTCTTAAGCGCATTCTCACCGTACGTGGTGAAGATCGGGTTCTCCGGTTCTGCCATGATGCCTGGGGTCTCCAACTCGTCGGGCAGGGCGAGGAGCGGGATCGTCGCGTCGAATGCCGGCCCGAAGAAGAACGGGATCGTGATCCGGTCCTCGCCGATGAGCGGCGAGATCACCCGGTGCACGGTCGCGTTCAGGTAGACGTCGGTGGCCACCTCGAGCAGCTCGCCGATGTTCGCCACGAAGGCCCCATCCAGCGGCGGCGCATCGATCCGGGCACCGTCCTTCTCGACCTGCAGGCCGCCCCTGCCCGGTTCGACGCAGGAGTGTCAGCACCCCGGAATCCTTGTGCGCGCCAACGCCCTGCTTCGGCGTCGGGTCGAACTTGCCGGGGTAGCGCACGATCTTCATCACAGTGAACGTTTTCGTCGCATCGCCGGCTTGGCCGCCCGATTCCACAACGACCTCACTCCGAAAGACGAACCTCTTACGGGGTTGATGGTTCAGCGTAGGCAACCATCTGTACCCGGTGCCCATATTGGTTAAGTCCAAGTTCGGCCTCGACGCCGACCAGGGAACGATGAAATTGCGTGGATGGCTCTTCCTCCACAAAACCGGCACTTGCGTAGAACAGGGCATTCCATGGGACGTCCGCGTAGGTTCGAAGCGAGATGCGGTGGTACCCGCGCTCCTGCGCTTGGATTTTGGCGGCCGCCACGAGCGCCCGCCCCCAACCCTTCCGCGCCTCCGCCGGCGCTACGGACAGCTGCTCCAAGTGGCACAGGCCGTCGACCTCGAGAACATGAACAAACCCGCCAACGTGACCGTCGTCGAGCTCGACGACAAGGATGAAGCCGGGCTGCGACGCACGAGCAGCTCCAGCGGGGGCGGCAGCCCAACCCTCCGGCTTGAGTGTGTTGATCAAGAGCTGGTCGGCATCGTTTTCAATCTTCTCGATGACGTCGAGGTCTCCCGATCGCGCAAGGCGCACTCTGGCTGACATGTGACCAGTGTACGGATCGGCACGTCAGGGGGACATCGGGCTGTGCCAGCACGCGAGGCGGGGTCTCGAGCACCTCGTGTTTGAAAGGGAACCCTCTGCGGGACGGCTTTCGTCCGTTTGCCGCAGCGAGGGGATCCCAGTGCGGGTCCGTGTGGATCTTGAGCTCGGCAGCGGCGGCCACCGCCGCAGCAGTCTCTGGTCCGAAGAGATGTACAACCAATGCGGCGATCATGTCAATTCCTGCCGCAACGCCTGAAGACGGCCATCAGCTGCGGTCCTCTACCCACCGTGCTTGAGTGACCCATTCGACGGACGAACCATACGACGTCGCCCATCAGTACGCACGTTTATTAGTCGTCGCTCGAAACCCGTCGAGCAGCCCGGCCGCGGCGAGCAGAGCGGCCCCGGTGCACACCGACGTCACGAGTCTTGCCTCGCTCGCCCACGCTGCCAGCCTCTCGAAGAATTCGGCGTCGTTGACGAGCGAGCGAGTACCTTGTCCTCCAGGAACAAGAACGATGGAGGGAAGTTTCGCGTCACGATACCCAACGGTCGCCACGACCTCGGCACCCTGACTGTTCCTCACAAGCCCTTGAGAGGAGCCGACCAATTCGACAGAAAACGCCTACGGCAGCATTCCGAGTAGGCCTGACGGGCCAAAAACGTCGAGTAGCTCGAAACCGTCGAAGAGGACAATCGAGACGCGCCGGTGAGATTCGTCCAGGCCATCTGACAGCCCGAGCGGTTGGCCGTATCTGGGTTTGTCATTGCGCGGAAAACCACCCGGTCGCTCGCGATAGCTTCCGCAGACTCAGCACTGCCTTGAAAAATGCGATGAGTGCGACGAGGACGAGATCGCCTCCGGCCAACAAGGTCTGTCGACCGAAGGCTGCTCCACCCAGCGAGTCGGAGGAGCAATGTGGGCGGGCTGGACGAGAACGCCCGCAAGGGAAACAGTCAACGGGAGAGATCTCGGGTGGACTACGTGAATTGCCGAACTCGCTGATTTTGTGCCACACGGGAAAGATGACCTGCCACCGAGTCCCTCTCTCAACAAGTAGACGAGGCTGCCGCATCCGGACGACTTCGACAGCTGCGCGGATCACTGGCATTGCACGGCGGTTCGGCCGGTATAGCCTGATCTCGTCGTGAATGGGGGCGGCCGTCAGATGAGAATGTCGACGTAAAGTTCGTGCGGTTGTTGAACATCATCCGCCGTGTATCCGACATCGAGCTTGCGGTTCCCGAGAGTCAATCCCTGCTCTGCAGCCCAGTCATAAATCGTCTGGAACCCGCCTGCGATGGTTGCCACCGAACCGTCATGCCGGTGGTGGACGAATCTTCCACCGGGAAGGAGCGCAACAGCCATACCATCAGGCACTGCAACGTCGGCGACGACAGCTACTGCTCCAATAATCTCGCGGTAACGGCCGTCGCCTAAATGGTTGCTGGCCTCGACGAAGACGCCTGTGCCTAAGGCGGGCAGCTCGTCTTGACGGGAAAACAGCTCGCGCCAGGCCGCAGGCATCTCGGAGCGTAGCTGGCCGAAGTAAGCGACAACTTCGATTCCGATGACGGCAGTCTCACCAAGTTCAACAATCTCCATTGGTCCCTCCCAGGCTTGGCCCCGAACGATTTACTCGTGTATCCCAGAATGGTAGGGCCTCGTTACTCTAACCAGAGGGACTGTTGTCGGTTTGATGGCCTGAATGGTCGGATCCAGATCCGTAGGCAGATGGTCATCAGACAGAAAGTTCACTTCGACCGGTGCACACAATTCTGCCAACACACACGACTGATCTCACAGGAGAAAAACCTGAAATACAAGCAATTCACACTCATCCGTTCCCCCAAACGATCATCCTCGAATTTGTCTATGGATAGCCAGAGTTGAAGAATGCCACCACCCACCACCGACCGTAAGCCGAACGGTCAACGGACACCCCAACGTCCGGGAGTGGATCTCGCCGTGGAGGGCAGTTTCTCTATAGCTGCAAGTGAAGACGCAATGCGTCGTCAAGGCGCGCCATGACCTCTGCAGGGGCGTGCCAGAGGATCGCGCCCAGTCGATCGACGGCGATCGAGCGGACCTGCTCGGCCTGGGCCTTGGAGTCCTGAGGCAGCCCGGTCGTGCCGGCGGGCCGTAGAGCTTGAAAAGCAAGCAGTTCCCCGATGCGGTGGTCGCGGTCCAGCGGGTGCCGTAGCGGCATCGCCGTGTTCAGGCGGTAGAGGTTGCGCCGCCCGTCTCGCTCCCGCTCCAGGTAGCCGGCCTCTTCCAACTCGGTGACAATGCGTTGCGCTGCCCGCTCGGTGATGCCGACCTGCACTGCCACGTCCCGCAGCCGAACGTTCGGGTTATCGGCCACACACAGCAGCACGTGCGCGTGATTGGTCAGAAACGTCCAGTGCGTCATCAAATCATTGTCCCCCACGGGACCCGCTTTTCCCCATTGCTGATTTCCGATCCACAACACGTGTTATATTTATCGTGTTTTATGTTACGTGTTATGAAGGGCGGGTATGAACGGCAACCAACTGAACCAGCCGGCGGAGGTGGTCGCACGTCTCGTAGCGGTGGTCATGGGGGTCGGATTTTTGGTCACGGTCGTTGCCATTCCGGTCATCTTCTCCTCGGGCTCTCTGCGCGTGGGGATCCAGCGGTCGACGCTGCAGGTGGATGGCCTGGCGGTGGTGTTATCGGCGTTGGTGCTAGGCCTCAGCGCCCTGATCCAGAGCTTCGCGATCCGCTACCTTCGAGGCGACTCACGCCAGCTCTGGTTTGTGGCCGCCTCCGCCTTGTTGACAGGGTTCACCGTTCTGATGGTGTGTGCAGGCTCCGTCGCGGTATTTGCAGTCGGGTGGATCGGCGCGGGAGCGGCGTTGGTACTGCTGCTGGGAACGTATTTTCCGCTAGCTCAGGCTCGGCGCGGGAAGCGGGCCACCGCGGTGAGGTTCATCCTCGCCGATGCCGCGTTCGTGTCCGCGGTGGTGGTGCTGCTGGTGGCGGGTGGCGGGGACCTGTCCTGGGCCCGGCTGGGTGCTGTGGTCACGGGCCTGCCGGTGCCGGTGCAGGTGATCGTGGCCGGGCTGCTGACGACAGGTGCGTTCGCACGCTCCAGCCAGATCCCTTTTCACGGCTGGTTGCCGTTCACTTTGGCGGCACCCACTCCTGTGTCCGCCCTGATGCACGCCGGTGTCGTCAACGCAGGCGCGATCCTGTTGTTCCGGTTCGCTCCCGCCATTGCTCTGCACGCCTCGGTCATGACGATCGTTTTTCTGGTGGGAGCGACAACACTCACCTACGCTGCTGCGGTGCGGTTGGTGCGTGCGGACGTGAAGGGTCGGTTGGTGTTTTCGACGATGGGGCAGATGGGATTCATGATCATGGCCTGCGGCCTCGGGCTGTTCGCCGCCGCGATCTTCCACCTGATCGCTCACTCCCTCTTCAAGTCCGCACTGTTCTTGGGAGCCGGCGCGGGCATCACCCAACACACCGTCAGCCGCGACCTACCTGACCCGAAACCTCGCACCCGTGTCAGTTACGGCATCGCGGTAGCGGTGGGTGTCCTCGTGCCCGGCGGCACGCTGCTGGCCGCAAAACTGGTCCTGGCGCCCACAGCCTCAGCGGCAACGATCGGCTTGCTCGGCTTCGTCTCCCTGACCGCCTCCGTCGCCCTGGCTTCCGCCCTGATCACTCACTTCACGCTCCGCACCTTCGTGTCCGGTGTCGGCGCGACAGTGCTCCTCCTGGTCGGCTACGTCGCGTTCCTCCACACTTTCACCGCTGCCTTACAGCCGGTCTTCTCCATCACTGCTGCCCCCGCATGGCTGCTGCTACTTCCGGGGCTCAGTCTGCTGGGCGTGCAACTGCTTGCCAGCACCCAGTGCCTCACCGGTTTCCGCAATCTCGTCTATGCCCGCGCTGTGACGACGACCGTATCCCGCCCGCCGAGTGTTCAGAGAGTTGTGTCATGAGTTTGATTCTTCGCGCGCAGATCGCGTCTGCCGCCCGGAACATCGTGTCCGGGTGGCCGGTGGAGTCGTTCATCGCCGTGAACCCGTTGGCCGGCCACGAGGCCAACCCTTTCCACACTGTCACCGCGGCTGGGGTTGCGCTGACCCGCGATCAGCACGACTATTTGGAGGATCTGAGGAAGGGCCGCATTACCGATGCCGACCTTGCCCAAGCAATCAGCGAACGAATCCCGGAACTTTCCTCCGCCACGTTCAGCGTGGACGGGCAGACGGTCCCCGCCGTTCGAGTCGCCGTCCTCGACATGACCACCGCCTCGTGGGCTCCGATCCCGACACCGTCCGCACCTTCGCGCTCGACGCGGTGGCTTGATGAGTATCTGGCTGCATGGTTGCCCGCGGGCCTGACCCCGGATCCGCTGTGGCCAATGCCTCACATCGGAGACGGGTTCTTTGGGGCTTGGCGCCGCCTGGCCCTCCGGGACCCCTGTCTGCCTCGGGCCGCACGACGGACCCTGCGGGAAGCACCAGTGCAGGCGGACGCGGCCCTCGACTGGGCGCTGGCCCGGCTCGCCATCGCCCCAGAACTGATCCGGGGTACCCTCGCCCAAGAACTGGAGCACCAGCCAGGATGGGTCGGTTACATCAAGTGGCGGGCAGAGAAGCACGGCGATATTGACCTGACCTCCTACCTCGCCAGCCGGTTCGTCCTACGAGCAGTGCTCACCCTCCCAGTGGCAGCATTGCCGTCGCCCGCTGGCGTAGCCGATGAGCGGGCGGGGCTCTGGCAGCGGGCTGAACAGCTCACCGCGCGCCTCAGTGAACGACCCACGCGTGAAGCCGTGGCGGCCATTGCCCGCGTGCTGGCCCACCACCCGATCACTGAGCACCCGTTCACCTGGCAGAAAGCCTACGAACTGCACTACCGCACCACCCTGATCCGGTCCCTGAGCCCGGCGACTTCGACTCGTGGAGTGCGGCCCACATTTCAGGTGGTGATGTGCATCGACCCCAGATCGGAAGGCATGCGACGTCACCTAGAAATCACGGACGAGGTGGAGACGTTCGGGTTCGCCGGGTTCTTCGGGGTACCCGTCCGGTTCGCCCGATACAGCGCCCGCGGGAGCATCAACTCGCTGCCCGCTCTGCTCACGCCACGTCACACTCTCACTGAGGACCCGACCGACACCGTTCACGCTGAGAAGTATGTGGCGCGCGGTCGTGCCCGGGACGCGCTTCGTCGGGCCGTGCACAACGCTGACTCCAGCACCGCAACCCCGTTCGCGTTCGCGGAAACGGCCGGCTGGCTCTACGGTCCAACCAGCATGCTACGCACCTTTGCACCCAGCCTGCATCGACGACTGAACCGCTGGCATTCAGTTCCGCTGCATAGTGCTGTGACGATCGCGGACGCTTTCACGCTCGAGGAACGCGCCGGCATCGCCGAAACCGCCGTAAGGATGATGGGAATGACCGATTTCGCACCACTGGTGGTGTTGGCCGGACATTGCTCCGAGTCGGCCAACAACCTCTACCAGTCCGCCCTGGACTGCGGCGCGTGTGGCGGAAACCCTGGCGCTGCCAACGCTCGCGCCGCCGCAACAATCTTCAACGACCCGGCCGTCCGGGCGCTGCTGATGCTGCGAGGAATCGACATCCCGGAAGACACGGTTTTCGTCGCAGCCGACCACAACACCACCCGCGACACCATCACCCTGCTCGACCATCACCTCATCCCCGACACCCACCGCGGCCTGACTAGCCAGTTTGATCAGCTGCACTACGACGCTGGACTAGCGCTCCTGAACGAGCGCGCGGCAGATCTTCCGGGAGCGACGAGGAGGCAGTCCCCAGCACGGGTGCGGGCGCGGGCGTATGACTGGGCGGAGGTGTACCCCGAGCTCGGGCTCGCCGGCAACGCCGCTATGGTCATCGGCTCCCGCACCCTGACCCGCGGGATCGACCTCGGCCGGCGCGTGTTCCTGCACTCCTACGACACCTCCCTCGACCCGGACGGGACCGCGCTGGAGACAATCATGACTGCCCCCCTTGTGGTCGCGCAGTGGATCAACCACCAGTACTACTTCTCCGCGCTCAACCCCGACACCTTGGGTGCGGGCACGAAAACCATTCACAACGCCATCGGCACCATCGGAGTGATCGCCGGTCAGGCCGGGGACCTCCGGCGCGGGCTGCCCTGGCAATCGGTCGGGGTCGGCACAACACTCTTCCATGAGCCGATGCGGTTGGCCGTCATCATCGAGGCACCCCTGGAGCGGATCGGTGTCATCATCTCCCGCAACCAGGTGCTGAGGAACCTGTTCGACAACGACTGGATCACCCTCACCGCCCGCAGCACCGCCCACGAACCCTGGCACCAGTACGGCGCCTACGGGTGGAAACCGACAAACTCGACCACGGAAGGGACCTCACTGTGAACAACCTGACTCAGATGACTCGATTGGAGGTGATCGTGCCCGCCCGTGACGCTTCCGCCATCCGCGAATTGATCACCACCGCCGGCGCCACCGGCTACACCTCGGTATCCGGGGTGTCTGGCATCGGCCACCATGGCCAACACTCTGGTGCCCTGCTGTTCAACGAATACGACACCCTCACCATGCTCATCACCGTCCTTCCCCCGGGCAAATCCGGCGAGCTCATCGACGCCATCCGCGAGCTGCTCAGCACCTCCAGCGGAGTCATGTTCGTGGCCGACACCTACGTCTCCCGCCCCGAGTACTTCCAATGACTCTCCGCCCCACGCACTATAAAGACCGCCACATCACCTTCGCAACCATGCACGGCAAAGAACACCTCGCACGCGACGCATTCCGTGACGTTCTCGGTGCGACAGTCACCGCCCCCGAAGGACTGGACACCGACCAGTTCGGAACCTTCGCCGGCGATATCCCCCGCATCCTCACCCCCAGAGCTGCCGCCCGCGTAAAAGCTCGCCTCGGCATGCAAATGGCCAGCAGCACCCTCGGTCTTGCCTCCGAGGGAAGCTTCAGCGCAACCTTCGGGCCGGTCGAGCACATGGAGATTCTGCTGTTCATCGACGACGACCTCGGACTGGAACTCATTGAAGGCACCCGCACCACCTCCCCCATCCCCGGAGGCCACACCATCACCGCGGCACCCCAAGCCCGACGTTACGGTGAAGCGCTAGGCTTCCCCGCCCAAGGAGTGATCGTGCAAAGCACGAAAGCTGCCCTAACCACCGCCCACAAAAACATCACGGACCTTGACCAGCTTGAGCAGACCGTTCAGGCAATGCTCAAGAATGGGTCCACCGTGATCGTTCTACCCGACTACCGGGCGCACCACGCACCCTCCCGCGCAGATACCATCCGAACCCTCTGCGCCCAAATGGCCCAACGTCTCGCCACCGAATGCCCCACCTGTCAGACCCCCGGGTTCGGGCAAGTCGACGTCGAACACGGCCTCCCCTGCTCCCAATGCGGTTCCCCGACCCGCGTCATCGCCGCCGACATCCACGCCTGCGGCAAATGCGACCACCGGAGCAGAGTCTCACGCGACAACACTCGCGCCGACCCCACCTGGTGCGACTACTGCAACCCCTGACCCGACGCCCGCGTCCAGGCCAACCCCCTCGACGCCACGAATTTCGAGGGGTTGTCTCTTAAACGGTGTTTCCGGCGTTGTTTCCCTCGCTGAATCGCCCCAGGTTTGCTGCCGCTCCTATGCGGATTGCGGCTCTCGGTTGAGGGCCGCGTAGCGGGCTTGCTTGAACTCGGTTGGTGAGAGGTATCTGAGGCTCGGTGAAGCCTACGGTTGAAGAAACCGCACACGTATCTCTCACACGAACAGGTCGACCTGCTCGCAACCTCGGCGACGACGCACGGAACAGTCATACTGACCCTCGCCTACACCGGCCTGCGCTGGGGTGAGGTGACTGGATTACGGGTGCGAGACGTGGACCTCACCCGCAGGCGTCTGGCGGTACGGGAGAACGCCGTGCGGGTCGGCGGCAAGATTCTCCTCGGCACGCCCAAGTCGCACGAGGCACGCACGGTTCCGTTCCCGCCGTTCCTGGCGGACCGCCTGGCACTGCTTTGCGCCGACAAGACACCTGACCAGATCCTGTTTGGCAACGGGCTGTCGCACCAGCGCACCCCGTCAGCTCGGGACGGCTGGCTGGTCTACGCCCTCAAACGCGCCCGGGAGGTCGATCCGACTTTCCCGCGCGTCACGCCGCACGATCTACGGCACACCGCCGCGAGCTTGGCTGTGTCCGCCGGCGCGAACGTCAAAGCGCTGCAGCGGATGCTCGGCCACGCCTCGGCCGCGATGACCCTCGACGTGTACGCGGAGCTCTTCGACGACGACCTGAACAGCGTCGCAGTGGCCCTCGATCAGGCCCGAATGATTTTAAGTGTGGGCGGAATGTGGGCAATCAGGGTACTGAGGCCCCGGTGACCAAGTTAAATCCTAGATCAGAGTAGAAATTCTCGTGGTGCCCCCACTGGGACTTGAACCCAGACTGTGACGATTTTAAGTCGTCTGCCTCTGCCAATTGGGCTATGGGGGCATACCCGGTGACGGGCAGTTACAGCGTAGGTGCTGCCGAGCGCGAATACCGCCCGGCAGCACCTACCGAAAAGCTACTTCGAAGCGGATGCCTCAGCGGCCGCCTTCTCCGCAACCGGCGCCTGCGCGGCGGGTGCCTTCGTGGCGCCAGCGGCGGCATCCGCTGCAGCAGCCTTGACCGTGGGCTTGCGCGGCGCACGAGGCGCACGCGGAGCCGTCGGCGCCTTGGCTGCGGGCGCAGCAGCAGCCGGTGCCGGCGGCTTCGGACGCGACGCGAACTCTTCGAACACAGCGCGCGGGTTCTCGGTGGCGCCGAGCGACACGACATCGCGACCGAGGAACACGTTGTTGACCCAGCCCCAGACGACGCGCAGTTTGCGCTCCCAGCTGGGCATGGCCAGGCCGTGATAGCCGCGGTGCGCGAACCAGGCCGGCAGACCGGTGATGGCGAGGTTACCGCTCTGGAACACGCCGACACCAATGCCGAGACCGGCCACGGCACCGAGGTTCTTGTGCAGGTACTGCACGGGCTCTTCGCCGCGCAGCACAGCAACCAAGTTCTTGGCGAGCAGCTTGCCTTGACGCACGGCGTGCTGGGCGTTGGGCACGCAGTTGCCGCCGACACCGCCACCGCTCAGGTCGGGAACGCAGCTCACGTCGCCGGCACCCCAGGCGTCAGCGATGATGTCGTCTTCGGTTCCAACACGCAGGTCGGCACGAACCTGCAGACGACCACGCTCTTCGATCGGCAGATCAGTGTGACGCACGATCGTGGGGTTGGCCATGACTCCGGCCGTCCAGACGATGAGGTCGGTCTCGAAGGTCTCTCCGGTGGAGAGCTCGATCTTGCCGTCGACCGCGCTGGTCAGCTGGGTGTCGAGGTGAATCTGCGCACCGCGACCGGCCAGGTTGTCGATAACCCACAGGCTTGTCTTGAGCGAAACCTCGGGCATGATGCGACCCATGGCTTCAATGAGATGAAAGTTGGTCTCTTCGAAGCTGATCTCCGGGTAGAGGGTAAGCAGCGAGGTGGCGAAGGAGCGCAGCTCGGCGAACACCTCGATACCAGCGAAACCGCCACCGACCACGACGAAGGTAAGCAGACGTTCGCGTTCCGGGCCAGCCGGCAGGGCAGCCGCCCGGTCGAAGTTGGTGAGCACGCGGTCGCGAATGGCGACGGCTTCTTCGACGGTCTTCAGGCCGATGGCCTGGTCGGCAACACCTGGGATCGGGAAGGTGCGCGACACAGCACCGGCCGTGACCACGACGATGTCGTACTTGAACTCGTACGGCTCGCCGATCGGCGGAGTGATCGTGGCCGTCTTCTCGGCGTGGTTCACGTACGTAACCTTGGCGGAGACAACATTGGTCTTCTTGAGGTGCCGACGGTGCGACACAACCACGTGACGCGGCTCGATAGACCCGGCAGCCACCTCCGGCAGGAAGGGCTGGTACGTCATGTATGGCAGCGGGTCAACAATGGTGACCTCGGCTTCGCCGGATCGTAGCCATTTCTCGAGCTTCCACGCCGTGTAAAAACCGGCGTAGCCGCCACCAACAATGAGAATTTTGGGCACGATGAGAAGGCCTCCTACATGATTATGTTTGTGCGAAATCTTTGGGGTTGCGCCGAATTCGCTTGATTTGCCGAGTGGCCCCAATGCCCAACAGCGTTACTAGGATACCAAACACCACGAGTACAGCGAGCGGCAGACTAATATAGGTCAATGTCAGTTGGTTGGGAAGCCAGGCCGTGAGCACGTTCTGGGTCGGTAGCGCCGGGTCGTCGTCCACGGCTGCGGGCGCCTCGGCGGCGGGTTCCTCGGTGGGAACCACCTCGATCTGGGCCCGACGGTGCAGGGTGATCCACTCCGTCAGCAACTCGCTCGGAGTGGCCCCGGTCGCCGGAGCGACATATCGGGTCACCGCGGCTGCGGCATCGATCAGACCATTGCCGTAGATCGGGCTCGGCACTGATTGCCCGTTCGCGTTCGCGGTGGCGATCACCCGGTTCATGACCCCCGCCGCGTCAAGGTTGGGATACGCGGCTCGAACCAGCGCAACGAGCCCGGACACAATCGGCGCCGCCGCGCTGGTTCCGTCCCACTGCACGTACGACGAGTCCGGCATGACACCCACCAACTTCTCACTCGGAGCGGCGATGGCGATAGTGATTCCCTGCGAGGACGCGTCGAAACTTGCCGTCTTGTTGCGGTCAACACCGGCCACAGTGAGCACACCGGGAATAGTCGCGGGAGCACCGACCTCGGTGGTACCGCTCCCCCGGTTGCCGGCCGCAGCAACGACGACGACATCGTTCTCAAACGCGTAAAGAAAGGCGTCGTCCCAGCTTTCCGGCCAGTACAGCGTGTTGCGGGTAAGCGACATATTGATGACATCAGCACCGTTGTCGACAGCCCAGCGGATGCCCTGCGCGATCTGGTCATCGTTACTCACCGTGGAACGGGTGCTTCCGAACCCGACCGACACCGCCAGAATGGATGCTTCCGGCGCCACCCCGATGAGGCCCGCGCCGTCACCGGTTCCGCGACCGGCCAGCAGCGAGGCCACCAGAGTGCCGTGCTCTCCGTCATCGTCGTCGCCGGCGACCGGCGTCTGGCCATTTGCGGAACCGAGGCCGGAAACATCCGTTCCCCCGGTCACGACGCCGTTCAGCTCGGGAACGCTGCCGTTGACCCCGGAGTCGATGACGGCGACGGTGACGCCGGCGCCCCGCGTGGTGTTCCAGGCTTCGGTGAACCCGTAGTCGTTCAGCCAGTACTGCAGGTCACGAATCTGGTCGGCGTGGGCTGCGGGCGCGTCGACCACGACGGAGCCGGCGATAGTGCCGGCGAACAGCGTTGTGGCGAGGGCGAGCGCGACACCGGTGGTGACAGGGCGAGAGCGTGCGGTCACTCCGAAGCCGACCCTGAAGCAGCGGCCAACGCGGTGTAGTCCAGGCAGACACAGACCGTGGGCGACCAGGCCGCACGCGCCAGCGCGAGGTCGCCGATCGGGTTCACGCCGGTCCCGGCGGCCAGGGAGTGCGCGGCGAGGGCGTGCAGGCACTTGACCCGGTTCGGCATGCCGCCGGAGGAGATCCCGGCGATTTCCGGCACGGTGCCGAGCTGGTCGCGGTCGAACAGAAAGCTTTCGTGAGCGCGCTCGTAAGCTGCCCGCACCTCGTCATCGTCGGCGAGCAGGTCGTTGTATTCGTTCATGACCTGGGTGGCCTCGAGCGAAGAGATCGCCGCCGTCGCGGCCGGATGGCAGAGGTAGTACAGCGTGGGAAACGGGGTGCCGTCGGCCAGCCGGGGAGCGGTAGCGACCACGGTCGGCGCTCCGCAGACACAGCGAGCGGCGATGCCGACCACGTTGCGGGCCGGGCGACCGAGCTGCGCCGAAACGAGATCGATATCGGCCGCAGTGAACGGTTCGAACGGCGGCCGGGTCATGGCACCACCGGTGCGGGTGCTTGCGGAGCGAGGCCGGCCGTCATGGTGGAGGCGAACAAGGAACCCAGCCAATCAATTGTGGTGCTTTGAATATTGGTGCTGACCGGGCTCGTATCCGCTTCGAGCGGAGCGACGATCGGCAGATCGTTGATGACGAGAAAGCTGATGTCTCCTGGCAGCACGTACGACAGCCGCTCTCGGGCCTGCGTCGTGACATAGGTGCGGTCGTTCCAGCGCTCCCGCTGGCTCGTGAGCTGGTCGACCTCGGCTTTCTGGTCGGCGACAGCTGCACTGAGCTGGCTGATTTGCTGCCGCTGTTCGGCGTAGGTGCGCAGACTCGGCGCGAGCACCACGACGGCAAGAATCAGTACGACCATCATCACGAGGGAAAATCCGGAGAAGCGGATGCTGCGCAGCCAGCCGCCGGCGGGCGTCTCGGTTTCCGAAACAGCGGGTTGCCGTGCTGCCGACGTGCTCTGGGCAGGTCGTTTCTGATCCACGGCAACTCCTTCCGCTGGCTGAACGTGCTGGTGAAAATGGTACCAAGTGAAAGCTGTGGGCCCCCGACCAGCCGAATCGGTGGTCGGGAGCCCGCTCCCGTGCTTTCTTGTGGGGCGCTGTTACGCGGTGAAGCGGGGGAACGCGGTGCGACCGGCGTAGACCGCGGCCTCGCCGAGTTCTTCTTCGATGCGCAGCAGCTGGTTGTACTTGGCGACGCGCTCGCTGCGCGCCGGCGCACCGGTCTTGATCTGGCCGGCATCCGTTGCGACGGCGAGGTCAGCGATGAAGGTGTCTTCGGTCTCGCCAGAGCGGTGCGAGATGATCGCCGTGTAACCGGCGCGCTGGGCGAGGGAGACGGCATCCATCGTCTCGGTCAGGGTACCGATCTGGTTGACCTTGACCAGAATGGAGTTCGCTGCCTTGAGCGTAAGGCCCTTGGCCAGACGCACCGGGTTGGTGACGAACAGGTCGTCTCCGACGATCTGCACCTTGTCGCCGAGCGATGCGGTGAGGTGCACGTAGCCGTCCCAGTCGTCTTCTTCGAGCGGGTCCTCGAGGGAGACGAGCGGGTAGTCGGTGACAAGCTCGGCGTAGTACGCGCTCATCTCTTCGGCCGAGAGCTTCTTGCCCTCGAAGTTGTAGCTGTCGTCCTTGAAGAACTCGCTCGCGGCCACGTCGAGCGCGAGGGCGATGTCCTTGCCGGGAACGTAGCCGGCGTTTTCGATGGCTTCGACGATGAGGTCGAGCGCAGCACGGTTGCTCGGCAGGTTGGGAGCGAAGCCGCCCTCGTCGCCGAGGCCGGTGGACAGTCCCTTGGACTGCAGCAGCGCCTTGAGCGAGTGGTAGGTCTCAACACCCCAGCGCAGGGCCTCGCTGAACGACTCCGCTCCGAGCGGGACGATCATGAATTCCTGGATGTCGACATCGTTGTCGGCGTGCGAGCCGCCGTTGATGATGTTCATGAGCGGCACGGGCAGGGTGTGCGCGTTCGGGCCACCGAGGTAACGGAACAGCGGCAGCCCGGCCGAGCTCGCTGCGGCCTTGGCCACGGCCAGGCTCACGCCGAGGATGGCGTTGGCGCCGAGACGCTCCTTGTTGTCGGTACCGTCGGCTTCGATAAGCACGAGGTCGACGATGCGCTGGTCGGTCGCGTCGATGTCTTCGACCGCGGGGCCGAGGTCGTCGATGACGGCTTCGACGGCTTTGAGCACGCCCTTGCCCTGGTAGCGGGCCTTGTCGCCGTCGCGCAGCTCGTAGGCCTCGAACACGCCGGTGGACGCTCCGGACGGCACGGCAGCACGGCTGACTGTTCCGTCGCCGAGCAGAACTTCGACCTCGATGGTCGGGTTGCCACGAGAGTCGAGAATTTCGCGTGCGTCTACTGCCTCAATTAGGGCCACAACTGTCTCCTGATTTGTCGGGGTGAACGTCTGGGTGGACGCTCGGATGTGTCGCGGATTCAGTCTAACCAAACCCGTCAGCCGATCCGCTGAACTGCAGGGGCCGGCCGGTCCGCTCAGACGCCGAGCGGTTTGAAGTCGAGATCGTCGCTGGTCACGGTGTCAGCGGTCACAAACGCGAAGCGTCCGTAGCCAGCCTCGCCGGCCCGATCGAGCAGGGCCTTGAGGTTCTTGGTGCGGCGTTCCAGCCGCACCCGCAGCCCTGCGGCAACGAGGTCGCGCTTGAGGGCGACCAGACTCACCGGGTCGGCGTCCTTCTCGTGCACCAACACAACCGCGTCAAGAGCGGATGCGGCATCCGCTTGCAGCAGGTCGACGATGCGTTCAAAGCCGATCGAGAACCCGCAGGCTGGCACGTCGGTGCCGAGGAACCGACCGATCATGCCGTCGTACCGGCCGCCACCGCCGAGGGAATAGCCAAGCGACGGGTGGGAGATTTCGAAGATGGTGCCGGTGTAGTAGCCCATGCCGCGCACCAGGGTGGGGTCGAACTCGAGGTCGACGCCGGGGAGTGCAGCGCGAAGGGCTTCGAGGTCGGCGAAGGCCGCCGGGTCGAGCCAGTCCGGCGCACCTGCCCCGAGGGCCCAGCCGCCGGTACCGAGTTCGGTGAGCAGCGTGGCTAGGTCGGGCGCGTCGATGCCGAGGGCTTGCAGTTCGGCGGAGACGCCGTCGACACCGATCTTGTCGAGCTTGTCGATCACGATCAGCGCCCGCTCGGTCAGCTCGGCCGCGACTTTCCAGTGGGCGAGCAGCGCGGAGAGGATGCGCCGGTCATTGATTCGAATGCAGAAGCCGGTGAGGCCGAGCTTTTCCAGCGTTGCGGCCGCCGCGGTGATCAATTCGATCTCGGCGAGCTGGCCGGCCTCGCCGATGATGTCGATGTCGCACTGCATGAACTGGCGGTAACGCCCCTTTTGCGGGCGTTCGGCTCGCCAGACCGGAGCGATCTGAATCGACCGGAACACGGTGGGCAGCGCGGCACGGTGGGTGGCATAGAACCGGGCGAGCGGAACCGTCAGGTCGAAGCGCAGGCCGAGGTCGGCCAGGGACGCGAGGTCGTTTTGCTCGGCTGCGGCGGCAACATCCGCTGGGCTGAGACCGCGCTTGAGCACCGCGAAAGCGATCTTCTCGTTGTCGCCGCCCAGGCCCGAGTGCAGGCGGGCGGCGTCTTCCATGACCGGAGTTTCGATCTCATCGAAACCGTGAGCACGAAAACTGTCGCGGATAATGCCGAGCGAACGCTCACGCACGGCCTTGTCGGCGGGGAGAAAATCGCGCATACCGCGCGGTGGGGTCACTGCAATAGCCATGGGGCAATTCTCTCAGGTGCCGTCGATGCGTTTCACCGCCCAGCCCCGAACGGGAGCCCCCCTAGACTCGGGGGAAACAACTGGGGGTGGTGGCTATGTCAGCGACGACGATTTTCGGCTCGGAGGGGATCGTGCCGAGCGGCATCGCGGTGACCGGGGTGAGCCGGGCATTCGGCAGCGTGTTCGCGCTGCTCGATGCGACCCTCACGGTACCGGCCGGGTCGGTCACGGCACTGATCGGGCCGAACGGCTCGGGCAAGACCACGCTGCTGCTCATGCTCGCCACGCTGCTCACACCCGATGCGGGCAGCATTCGCATCAACGGTCACGACCCGGTCACCGAACCGGAGCGCGTGCGCGCCCTGATGGGCTGGATGCCAGACACCCTCGGCTCCTGGCCGAGCCTCTCCGCCCGCGCGGCCCTGCAGACCACCGGGCGCATGTACCGCATGACCCGCGAGCAGGCCGCCGTGCGCGCCGACGAGTTGATCCTTCTGACCGACCTCACGGACTTCGCCGACCGACCCTCGCGGGTGTTGTCGCGGGGCCAGAAGCAACGACTGAGCCTGGCCAGGGCGCTCGTGCACTCCCCCGGCGTACTGCTGCTCGACGAGCCGGCCTCCGGCCTCGACCCGGCAGCCCGCGCCGCGCTGCGCCAGCTGCTGAGACGCTTGGCCGGTGAGGGCGCCGCCATCCTCGTGTCCAGTCACGTTCTCGCCGAGCTCGACGAGATGGCGGATGCCGCGGTGTACCTGTCCGACGGCCGCACAGCGAGCCCGGAGCAGGTGGCCGCGGCCGGCGCGAGCGCCAGGGCCTGGCGCATCCGCTCACTCGATGAAGCAGCCTTGGAACGTGCGCTGGCAACCCCCGGCGTGGTCGGTGCGCTCGTGCAGGTTCTCGGCGTTGACCAGCTCGGAACCCTCGTGCAGGTCGAGAACGAAGCCTCGGCCGCGGCCCTGCTGCACAACCTCGTGCTGAGCGGGGTTCCGGTCTGCGATTTCGGCCCGGCCGTCGGCAACCTCGAACACACCTTTCTCGACCTCACCCGGGAGAGACCGGCACGACACAGTTCGATCGTCGTCAACCCGGAGGTAACCCCATGAACAAGCGCGTGTTCCTGACCGGACTCTGGCTGATCGTCACCCTGGAACTGCGCCAACGGGTGCGCGGCGTCTCCTGGTACGTACTGCTCGGCATCTTCATGCTGCTCGTGGGGATCGTCACTTTTCTGCTCTGGCTGGCCACCTCCGCCTGGCTGTCCGGCGGTGGCGGCGTGTTCTCGACCATCATCTTCTTCGTGCTGCTGCTCGGCACGCTGGTCTCGCCGGCGCTGTCTGGCAATGCGATCAACGGCGATCGGGATGCCGGCACCCTCGCCACCACGCAGGTCACGCTGATCAGCACGGGGCAGCTCGTGCTCGGCAAGTTTCTGGCCGCCTGGATCACAGCGCTCGCCTTTCTCGCGGCGGCACTACCGTTTCTCATCTTCGCGGTCGTTCTCGGCGAGGTCTCCCTCGGCACGATCAGCGTCTCCGTACTCGTGCTCGCCGCCGAGCTCGGGGTCATCGCTGCGGTCGGCGTTGGGCTGTCGGGCATCCTGACCCGGCCGCTGTTCTCGATCGTGCTGACCTATCTCGTGGTCGCGGCACTCAGCCTCGGCACCCTCATCGCATTCGCGCTGCTCGGTACCGCCACGCAGCAGGACGCGACGAGTGTGAACTATCAGGTCGTGTCGTCGACCTACGACGAGCAAACCGGCAAGCAGTCCGACATCGTCTGCTCCACCGCGCAGACCTCGACCTACCCCGTGCCGCGGTTCGACTACTACTGGTGGATTCTCGCGGCGAACCCCTACGTTGTCGTAGCGGATGCCGCGCCCGGCAGCTTCGATGAGAACGGCTCCCCAACCGACCTGTTCGGGCAGATTGCCGTCGGCGTTCGCGGAGCCCAGACCGCGCCGGAGCTGTATACCGAGTACAACGGATGCGACGAGGCTGCCAACGGCTCCGTCCAGGCCTACGGGCAGGGACCGACCGCACAGGAGACCTACGACGGCGCGGTGCCGAGCTGGTTCATCGGCCTCACCATTCACCTGCTGCTCGGCGCGGGCGCCCTGGCTTGGGCTTGGCGTCGCACTCGCACCCCCGCGACGCACCTCCCCACCGGAAGTCGTATCGCCTAGATGTCAGGAAGGGAAGGCGATGATTCCGGCGTCGAAGGCGTCGTCATGGACCGCGTTGTCTGAAGCTGTGGGGGCTTCCGCTCCGCGGATCTCCGTCTGCAGATCGCGCACGGCGGCGCGCAGGGCACGCTCCGCGTCGAGGCCCTGAGAGCGAGCCGACGCCACGATGGCCAACAGCAGCGGCCCGAGGTCGGCCTCGGACTCGATCGGAAGAGGGAAGCCCTCGTCAGTATCGAGCAGGCCGATCTTCTCGGCCCGACCGAGCACCTTGTCGGCGAGGGCCAGCGCCGGCATGCCGGTCGGAATACCGTCGAGCACGCTCGTGCGCCCCGGCTTCTCCTCGGCCTTGAAACCGTCCCAGGCGGCCGAGACTTCCTCCGCCGTCTCCAGCGTGACATCACCGAACACGTGCGGGTGCCGCCCGACCATCTTCTCGGTCAGCCGGGCAGCGACTTCCTGAATATCGAAGTCCTCCTCGGGCGTGTGCGCGGCCAGGTCGGCGTGAAAGAGCACCTGGTAGAGCACATCACCGAGTTCTTCGAGCAGATCGTCACGACTGCCGGCCTCGATCGCCTCGATCAGTTCATGGGTCTCCTCGACCAGGTGGCGCACGAGCGAGGCGTGCGTCTGGTCGGCGTCCCACGGGCATCCGCCGGGAGCACGCAGCCGCGCGACGGTCGCGATGAGCGTGTCGAGCGAGCTCGTCGGCACCTCGTGCTTCGGTGCGGGGGCGGAGGAAAACAGCGGGTTCGTCATGGTCAACACTCCTGGATCGTTGTTTCAATCGTAGGCGGGCCTGCTGCCGGAGGGTCGCTCAGGTACGTCGTGTATTCTGGTGCACGGTGAGCCGGGAAGTCTGGTCGGCAGTTGCTTGTGCGCGCTCGAAACACCAGAGGAATTCTTATGACCGAACCATCCAATCTGCCCACTCCCCCGAAATCTGCACCGTCAACCGCGATCATTCTGCGCCGCGGCAGCCACAACGAGTTTGTGCGCATCTCCGGTATCCTGCGCAAAGAAACCGTCGGCGGAGCCATTCTGCTCGCCGCCACCGTGGCCGCGCTCATCATGGCCAACTCCGGTTTTTCCGACGCCTACTACGCCTTTCGCGACTACAAGATCGGCTACGCACCGTGGCACCTCGAGCTGAGTCTCGGCGCCTGGGCGGCTGACGGATTCCTCGCGATCTTCTTCTTCCTCGCCGGGCTCGAGCTCAAACGCGAATTCGTCGCGGGTGACTTGCGCAGCGTCAACCGCGCCATCGTGCCGGTGGCCGCCGCCGTGGGTGGAGTAATCATCCCCGCGGTCATCTACGTGCTGATCAACCTCGAAACCGGAGCTGAGACGCTGCGCGGCTGGGCGATCCCTACCGCGACCGACATCGCCTTCGCCCTGGCCGTGCTCGCGGTGATCGGCTCGAAGCTCCCACCAGCCCTGCGCATCTTTCTACTGACCCTCGCCGTGGTCGACGACCTGCTCGCCATCGCGATCATCGCCTTCTTCTACACGACCGACATGAATGTTCCGCTGCTGCTGCTCGCGATCGTGCCGCTGGCCCTGTTCTGGGTGTTGACCCACAAGTTCTCCTACTTCTTCGGAACGCGGGCTTGGGCGGCGTGGACGCTGCTTCTGCCTCTCGGTTTCATCGTCTGGGCGCTCGTGCACGGTTCCGGCGTGCACGCGACCGTAGCCGGGGTGCTGCTGGGTTTCGCCGTGCCGGTACTGCGCAGCAAGCGTGGCGGTGGGCCCGACGCCGGGCCCGGCCTGGCCGAAACTTTGGAACATCGCATTCGCCCGCTCTCCAGCGGATTCGCGATTCCCGTATTCGCCTTCTTCTCGGCCGGCGTCACCATCGGCGGCGCCGACGGCCTGTATCGGGCACTCACCGACCCGGTCGCGATCGGCATCGTCGTTGCACTCGTCGTGGGTAAGCCCATCGGGGTATTGCTCGCGACCTTCATCGTGACCAAGACCACCAAGGCGTCACTCGACCCCGACCTGGCCTGGATCGACGTCATCGGGGTCTCCCTGCTGGCCGGCGTCGGCTTCACCGTGTCGCTACTGATCAGCGAACTGGCTTTCGGCCAGGGCAGCCCGCACGACGACCACGCCAAGGTCGCCATTCTGGTCGGTTCGCTCCTGGCCGCCTTGCTGGCCACGGCGATCCTGCGTTCGCGTAACCGCCACTACGGGCGGATCGCCGAGAAGGAAGCCATCGACAGCGACAACGATGGCATTCCGGATGTCTACCAGTCGGAAGAAGCCCGATAGCAACCGACACGTTCCGTTGCCAAGCACCACTCGAGTCGGCCGCGCGGGACCTGCGCCAGTGCGCGGGGGTTCCGGTAGCGGGCATCCGTTCGGCCGTGTCGCAGTGCGCCGGAGGTACGCCAGTGCGCGGGAGATCCGGCACTGATACGGGTCCGACCGAGCACGCTGCGCGGGACCTGCGCCAGTGCGCGGGAGTTCCGGTCTGGCCAGAACTGCCGCGCCACGCGAGGCGCGGGACCTGCGCCAGTGCGCGGGAGGTGCGCCTCGCGCGCACCGGCACAACACCCGCGCACCGCGGGAAGCCCCTGAAGTTAGGCCGGCCCCGCAACTGCCGGCACGGGCGGCGGAAAGATCGCGGCGAGCAGCGTCTTCGTCCACTCGATCAGGGCGTTGTCATCGAGCGGCTCGCCGTTCGGCCGCGGCATCGGCACGCTGAGCGCCCCCGTTGAGGAGACGTAACGCGAGCCGGGATACATCCGCTGTAATCGCACCTGGATCGAGTCGGCCAGGTCCGCCGGTGCCACACGCAGGTTCGACCCCATGGCGACGACCTCGCTGAGGTTGGCCTGCTGGGCCTGCCAGCGCAGCCGAGAGACGGCGACGAGGTTCTGCACCGGCACCGGCGGTTCGCCGTAACGGTCGGTCAGCTCGTCGAGCACGAGGTCGATCTGGTCGTCGGTCGCGGTGGGCGAGCTTGCGCTGGAAAGCTTCTGGTAGGCCTCCAGCCGCAACCGCTCACTGTCGACGAAGTCGTGCGGAATATGCGCGTCCACCGGCAGCTCCAGCCGCAGCTCGGTCTGCCCCTCGGCGACATCACCGCGGAAGGTACTAACGGCCTCACCGATCATGCGCAGGTACAGGTCGAAACCGACGCCCGCGATGTGGCCGGCCTGCTCGCCGCCAAGCAGGTTGCCGGCCCCGCGAATCTCGAGGTCTTTCAGGGCAACCTGCATACCGGCGCCGAGCTCGTTGTTCGCCGCAATGGTGGCGAGCCGGTCGTGCGCGGTCTCCGACAGTGGCTTGTTCTCGTCGTAGAGAAAGTAGGCGTAGGCCCGTTCGCGCCCGCGACCGACCCGACCGCGCAGCTGGTGCAGCTGGCTCAGCCCGAACTTGTCGGCGCGGTCGATGATGATGGTGTTGGCGTTGTTGATGTCGAGGCCGGTCTCGATGATCGTGGTGCAGACCAAGATGTCGAACTTGCGCTCCCAGAAATCACCGACCACCTGTTCGAGCTGTGCCTCGGGCAGCTGTCCGTGTGCCACCGCGATGCGTGCCTCCGGCACGAGTTCGGCAATCTGCGCGGCGATGCGGTTGATGCTGGTGACCCGGTTGTGCACGAAGAAGATCTGGCCCTCGCGCAGCAGCTCACGACGGATGGCTGCGGCCACCTGCCGCTGCGAGTACGGCCCCACAAAGGTCAAAATGGGGTGTCGATCTTCGGGCGGAGTCGCCAGGGTCGACATCTCGCGGATGCCGGTGACCGCCATCTCGAGGGACCGCGGGATGGGCGTCGCACTCATCGCAAGAATGTCGACGTTGGTCTTGAGCTTCTTCAGGGCGTCCTTGTGTTCGACGCCGAACCGCTGCTCCTCGTCGATGATGACCAGGCCGAGATCTTTGAAGATGATCGACGGCGACAACAGCCGGTGCGTGCCGATGACGACATCGACGGTGCCGTCGAGCATGCCGGCGATCGTCTCCCGGGACTCCTTGTCGGTCTGAAACCGCGACAGGGCCCGCAGGTGAATGGGGAACCCGGCAAAGCGTTCCTTGAACGTTTCCATGTGCTGGCTGACCAGCAGGGTGGTCGGCACGAGCATGGCCACCTGCTTGCCGTCCTGCACGGCCTTGAACGCGGCGCGAATGGCCACCTCGGTCTTGCCGAAACCGACGTCACCGCTGAGCAGCCGGTCCATCGGAATGGGCCGTTCCATATCGGCCTTGACCTCATCGATCGTGGTGAGCTGGTCGGGCGTCTCCACGAACGGAAAGGCCTCTTCGAGCTCACGCTGCCACGGAGTGTCCGGCCCGAACGCGTGCCCCTTGCTGGCCATGCGCGCCGAATACAGTTTGACCAGCTCCACGGCGATATCGCGCACCGCTTTGCGCGCCTTGGTCTTGGCACTCGACCAGTCGCTGCCGCCCATCTTGCTCAGGGTCGGCGCTTCACCGCCGACGTAGCGCGTGACCAAGTCGAGTTGGTCGGTCGGCACATAGAGCCGGTCGCCGGCGTGCCCGCGCTTCGATGGCGCGTATTCCAGCACGAGGTATTCCCGAGTGGTCTTGACCGGGTTGCGGCCACCACTGGACACCTCACGTTGGGTCAGTTCGAGAAAACGGCCGATACCGTGCGTCTGGTGCACCACGTGGTCGCCAGCCACCAGCTGCAGCGGGTCGACGACATTCTTGCGGCGACTGGCGAGCTTCTTGATCTGACGCGCGTCATATCCGACCGTGCGACCGTAGAACTCGCTCTCGCTGATCAGCGCGAGCTTGCTCTGCGGCAGTTCGAAACCGTGATCGACGGATGCTTTCAGCAGGTAGGCGATACCCGGTTCCGGCTCCAGCGGCCACACGTCCACGACGCGCACCGGCAGTTCACGCTCCGCGAGCACCTGCGCCGCTCGTTCCACGAGGCCGGTTCCCTGGGCGACGATGCCGACGACCCAACCGTCGTGCAGCCGGCTTGCGACGTGCCCGACGGCGCCGTCGACGCTGCCGGCGAAGGTAGGGACGGCATCCGCTTCGATACGAATCGTGAGCAGTGCGTCCATCTCGAGGTGTTCGGGCAAGACGGGCGCATCGGTCGGCGCGGCCTGAAAAGTGCTCAGGGTCCACCAGCTGTGACCGGTCGCGGGCACCCCCGGCGCCGAGTACTTCACGCTGTCGCGCAGGCGCCCGAGGGTGAGAAAATCACCGGATTCGAGGTCGATCGGGGCGTCGGCACCGGCCGTGGCGGCACTCCACGCTGCGCCGAGGAATTCGCGGTTGGTTTCGGCAAGGCTGATGGCCCGGCTCGCGACCCGTTCCGGCGAGATCACGGCGACGGCGGCGTTGGTCGGCAGGTAGTGGGTGACCGGCACCAGCCGGTCGACCAGGGCGGGAGCGAGGCTTTCCATGCCCTCGACCGGGATTCCCTCGGCGATCTTGGCCAGCAGTCCGGCCAGGCTCGGAAACTCGTGCTGCATTTCCCGGGCACGCTGCCGCACGGCGGGGCTCAGCAGCAGTTCCCGGCTCGGCGGCAGGCTGACCGACTCGACCGGCTCGGGCAGCGAACGCTGGTCGGCAACACTGAACAGCCGAATCTGCTCGACCTCGTCGCCGAAGAACTCCACCCGGTAGGGGTGCGAGGCGACCGGCGGGAATACGTCGAGGATGCCGCCGCGCACGGCGAACTCGCCACGCCGGGTGACCATGTCGACCCGGGCGTAGGCAACGTTGACCAGTTGCAGCACGATCGCCGCGAGGTCGTGCCCGCGCCCGCCGACCGTGAGCTCGATCGGTTCGTAGTCGGTGAGGTTGTCGGCGACCGGCTGCAGCGCGGCCCGCACCGAGGCGACGACGATAAGCGGATGCCGCTCGCTCGCGTCTTGCTCCTGCCACTCGCGCATGCGGCGGAGCGCGTGCAGGCGCTTGCCGACGATCTCGGCGCTCGGACTGAGCCGTTCGTGCGGCAGGGTTTCCCAGGCCGGAAAGTCAATGATTTCAGCGCTCGTGGCGAAGCAGCCGAGGTTCTCGCGCAGCGCCTCGGATTCGCGGCCGGTCGCGGTGATGACGAACAGGGCCTGAGCGTCGTCCCGGCGCAGGTCGAGCAGCGCGGCCAGCAACGGGGCACGCAGGCCCCCGGTCAGAGAGAAATCAGCGTCCCGGCTGGCATAGGCGAGGGCGTTATCGAACGTGGAGGCGCGCGCGAGCGCTGCGATTAAGCCCTGAAGGATCACTGAACGAGTCTACGCAGCCTAGGAGGGCGAGTGAAACTTCTGCTGCGCGGCCACGACGCCGTCGGAGGCGATCAGTTCGACCGCGTCGGCGGCATCCGCTATGAGGTTGGGCAGAATGCTGCGCTCGGCGGAAGCAAAATCGTGCAGCACGAAATCGGCCGGGTTCTGGCGACCTGGCGGACGCCCGATGCCCATGCGAATGCGAATGAATTCGTTGGTTCCGGTGGCGGCGATGATGTCGCGCAGGCCGTTGTGACCGCCGTGACCCCCGCCGACCTTGATCTTGAGCGTGTCAAAGGGCAGGTCCAGGTCGTCGTGCACGACGATGAGCCGGGAGACGGGCAGCGAATAGAAGCGCAGCAGGGCGGCGACCGGGCTGCCGGAGACGTTCATGAACGTGGTGGGCTTGGCCAGCACCAGTTTGGGGCCACCCGGTGAGAGGTGTCCCTCGGCGACGAGGGCGGCCGTTTTGTGACGCTTGAAGTTCGACGTGAGACGGTCGGCGAGCTGCGCCGTCACCATCTGGCCGACGTTGTGCCGATTGCCGGCGTAGTCGGGCCCGGGGTTGCCGAGCCCGACTACGAGCCACAGGTTCGTATCCAGGGGATTCCTCCGTATATGCGGGCGAAAGCCCAGACGGAACCAGGTGAAAATAGGTGTTACGCGGCGGGAGGCGTAGCGGCCGGGGTGCCGGCCGTGATGACCTCGGTCTCGGCCTCTTCTTCGTCTTCGCCACGCGGGGTGTGGATGTACACGACGAGAGCGTCTTCATCGGAGATGAGCACGGCGCCGGTGGGCAGCGGAACGTCCTTGGCGTGAATCTGGGCGCCGTCTTCGAGGCCTTCGATCGACACGGTGACGTTCTCGGGGATGTCGGTGGCTTCAACCTCGAGCAACAGGGTCTTGGTGTCGAAGTCGGCGATCGTGCCGGCGAAGGACTCGCCGGACATGTGCACCTGAACTTCAACCTGAACCTTTTCACCCTTGCGCACGACGACGAGGTCGATGTGCTCGATGATGGCCTTCACCGGGTCCTTCTGCACGTCCTTGACCAGCACGAGCTGCTTGGTGCCTTCAATGTCGAGCTCGAGGAGCATGTTGGCGCGACGCAGCAGCAGGGCGATGCGGTGGGCGGGCAGCGACACGTGCACCGGATCGGTGCCGTGGCCGTAGATGACGGCCGGGATCTTGCCGAGTACGCGCAGCTTGCGGGCCGCGCCCTTGCCGAAGTTCGTGCGGAGGTCTGCCTCGACGGCGGTAACTTCTCTAGCCATGGTATTTCTCCTTGCGGGGCCTAAGCCCAGATCGTGATTCACGGGCCGAAGCCCGAGAAAGAGGGGTACTGATTCAACTCGAACGCATGTCAGCGTGAGGAAAAGCCCAAGGCCTCGTCCGCCGCGTCGATAACGGATGCCGCCGGCCCAGAATGCAGGCACGACACTATCCCTCGCCGAAGTTCGTTTCAATCTTACACAGTTCGAGCCACCCCTGCAGCCCGGGCGTGTCGTCGGCTTGCCTTACCAGTCGTGAACGGTGCCGTCGGCCAGACGATTGAAGGGCAGGTACGCCGTCTGGTACGGGTACTTGCCGGCCTCGTCCACGTTCAGCTGAACGCCCAGACCGGGCTTGTTACCGGGGTGCAGGTAGCCGTCGGAAAAGCTGAAGGACTGTTCGAAAACGCTGTTGGTGGCGTCGCCGTGTTGCATGTACTCCTGGATTCCAAAGTTGTGAATGGCCAGGTCGAGGTGCAGCGCCGCCGCCATGCCCACCGGGGAGATGTCGGTCGGGCCGTGAATGCCGGACTTGATCTGGTACTGGGCGGCGTAGTCGAGAATCTTCTTCAGGGGCGAAATGCCGCCGGTGTGGGTGACCGCCGACCGCACGTAGTCGATGAGCTGGTCCTTGATCAGGGTTTGGTAGTCCCAGACCGTGTTGAAGACCTCACCGATCGCGAGCGGGATGGTGGTATGAGAGCGCACCAGCCGCAGGGCATCCTGGTTTTCGGCCGGGGTGCAGTCTTCGAGCCAGAACAGATCGTACGGTTCAAGCGACTTACCGAGTCTCGCGGCCTGGATCGGCGTCATCCGGTGATGACCGTCGTGCAGCAGGGGCAGTTCGGCGCCGAACTCGCCGCGAACCCCCTCGAACACGGTCGGCAGGTGCCGCAGGTAGGCGCGGGTATCCCAGTCTTCCTCCGCAGGCCTGGCCGCACGCTGGGCCGGTTCGTAGTCGTAGCGTTTGCCACTGGTCTGGGTTTGCGCGGCAACGCCGTAGATGGCTTTCAGGCCGGGGATGGCAGTCTGCACCCGGATGGCCCGGTAGCCGAGCGCCTGATGCTTGCGGATGGAATCGAACAGTTCGGGCAGGTCGCGCCCCGATGCGTGACCGTAGGCGAGAATTTTGTCCCGGCTGGCTCCCCCGAGCAGCTGGTACAGCGGCATCCCGGCGGCCTGCGCTTTAAGATCCCAGAGCGCCACGTCAACGGCGGCAATCGCGGCCATGGTGACCGGGCCCCGGCGCCAGTAGGCGCTGCGATAGAGAAACTGCCAGGTATCTTCGATGCGGTGGGCGTCGGCGCCGAGCAACAGCGGCACGACGTGCTCCTGCAGGTAGGCCACCACGGCCAGTTCGCGGCCGTTCAAGGTGGCGTCACCGAGCCCGACGAGCCCGTCGTCGGTGGTGAGGCGCAGGGTCACGAAATTGCGATCCGGGCTGGTGACGATGACTTCTGCTCTGTCGATCTTCATGGTTCTCCTTGGTCGTGCGTGTCATCAGAAGGGGGCTCGGCACGGTGATGGCCGTCACCACTCCGCCAGTGCGCCGTCCGCGTGCCGCCAGATCGGCGACCGCCACGTGTGCCCGCGCGAGTCGGCGGCCCTTACTGCGGCCTCGTCAATCTCGATGCCGAGACCGGGGCCGGTCAACAGTTCAATGTTTCCGTTGACGAATTTCAATGGCTCCTTCTCGAGCACGTAATCGAGAACTTCGGCGCCCTGGTTGTAATGGATGCCGATGCTCTGCTCCTGAATGAGGTAGTTGGGAGTGGCGAAGCCCACCTGCAGGCAGGCGGCGAGCGCGATCGGGCCAAGCGGGCAGTGCGGGGCCAGCTGTACGTCGTACACCTCCGCCATCGCCGCGATGCGGCGTACTTCGGAGATTCCGCCGGCATGGGAGAGGTCGGGCTGCGCCACGGCGATGCCAGCCTCGAACACAGGCAGAAAATCCTGCCGGGTGTAGAGCCGCTCCCCGGTCGCGATCGGAATCGAGGTGGCCTGGGCCAGCTGACCAATCAGGTGGGAATTCTCCGGCACGACCGGTTCTTCAATGAAGAACGGTCGCAGGGGTTCGAGCAACGGGGCGATCCGGCGGGTATTGGCGAGCGTGAACCGACCGTGAAAGTCCACGGCCACATCACGGTCGGGGCCGAGCACGGCGCGCGCGGCGGCGACCCGTTCGAGCACACCGTCGATTTCAGCGACCGTGCCGACTCGGCTCATGATGCCGGAGGCGTTCATCTTGACGGCGGTCAGCCCCACGGCCATCTGCGCCGCGATCGCGTCGGCGATGCCGCTCGGGTCGTCGCCGCCGACCCAGCCGTACATGCGGATGCGATCGCGCACCGCGCCGCCGAGCAGCTGGTAGACCGGTACCCCGAGCGACTTGCCCTTGAGGTCCCACAGAGCCTGGTCGATGCCGGAGACAGCGCTGCCGAACACCGGTCCACCGCGGTAGAAACCGCTCTTGGTCAATACCTGCCAGTGGTCTTCAATGCGGTCGGGGTCGGCGCCGATGAGATATTCCGCGAACTGTTCGACGACCGCGCGCACGGCATCCGAATGCCCTTCCAGGCTGGCTTCGCCCCAGCCGACGACGCCATCGCTGGTTTCAAGCCGCACGAATAGCCAACGGGGTGCCACGAGAAAAGTTTCCACTCGTTCAATGTGTGACACGGGCAGCCTCACCGCTTTCTGTTTCGGCGGCGAGAGCCGCAAGGATCCGTTCGACGATGGTGCCGAGCGGTTCGACGATGTCCACGGTTACGCCGCGTTCATCGTGTGTGCGTACCTCGAGCGTGTCAAACTGCGATTGCAGCAGCGCGGGAGGCATGAATTCGTGGGTGCGTGCGCGTAGCCGGGCTGCGATCAGGTCGATCGATCCTTCCGGATCAACCACGAACAGGTCAACGGCGTGATCGCGCAGCAGGTCGCGATAACTGCGTTTGAGGGCCGAGCAGGCGATGACGATGCCGTTCGGGTAGTCCCCGGCCAGGCAGCGCCCCACCTCATGCAGCCACGGCAGCCGGTGTTCATCCTGCAGCGCGTTTCCGGCGGCCATGGCGGCCTTGTTCGCGGCGGGGTGCAGGGTATCGCCGTCGAGGAACCGGGCACCGAGGCGCTCGGCCAGAAATTCACCGATGGTCGATTTGCCAGAGCCCTGCACACCCATGACGACGATCGGCGGGAGGCCCACCCTCAGCCCTTGGTCGCACCGGCGGTGAGGCCGGACACGATGTACTTCTGGGTGAACAGCGCAATGACCATGATCGGAACGGTGACCACGACGGCTGCCGCCATCAGGCTTCCCCAGTCGATGCTGGCATACGAGACGAAGTTGAAGATCGCCACCGGCAGGGTCTTGGTATTCGCGCCGGAGAGCACCAGCGCGAACATGAAGTTGTTCCACGAAAAGATAAAGGAGAGGATGCCGGCCGTCGCGAGTCCCGGAACCGACAGCGGCAGGGTGATCCGCAGGAACGCGCCGATGTGGGTGAGGCCGTCCACCTGCGCCTGCTCCTCCAGTTCGAGCGGAGTCGAGTCGAAATAGCTGATCATGATGTACACGATGAGCGGCAGGGCGACGAACATGTGCGAGAGAATCAGCACGCCGAAGCCGCCGACCATGCGCATGTTGGCGAAGATGAAGTACCACGGCACGAGCAGGCTGACGCCCGGAATGATGCGTGCCATGAGGACGACCAGCGCGGAGCGGTGCATCGCGAAACGACTCATCGCGTAGGCGGCCGGAACTCCGATGAGCAGGGAGAAGACGGTGGACAACAGCGCCACCCAGAAACTATTGAAGATGAATCCGAAATAGTTATTGCGGCTGAGCACGTTGTCGTAGTTGTCGAGCGTCGGCGTGAAGAACAGGGTCTTGCTGGCGTCGTAGATGTCGACATTGGTCTTGAGTGACGCGACGAACATCCAGACCAGCGGAGCGACGAACAGCAGCACCGTGAGGGTGAGGGCGACGACCCGAAAGATTTTGTACGCTCGCGGCTTGCGGCGCCGCGGTGCAATCGCGACCGGGCGCGGAGTCTGGGTGACAGGACGGGCTGGCAGGGTCGTTGTCATGACCGGTTCGCCTTTCTGCGGTAGGTGAGTACCCACATGATCGCGATGATGAGCAGGAAGAACAGGATCAGCACGGTGGACGCGATCCCGTAGTCGTTGTAGTCGAAGCTCAGGCCGAAGGCATAGATGTTCAGCGTCTCGACTTCGTGGAATGACCCGCCGCCCTTGCCCTTGGTGGCATAGAGGATGTCGAAGGTCTTGAGGGCGTCGATTCCGCGCAGCACGATGGTCACGATGACGGTGGCCCGCAGGAGTGGCAGAGTGACGAACCAGAATCGCTGCCAGGCGTTGGCGCCGTCAATGCGCGCAGCTTCGTCGGGTTCGTCGGAGAGTGAGGTGAGGCCGGCGAGCAGCATCAGTACGACCATCGGTGTCCACTGCCAGATATCGACGAACATGAGCGTCGGCAGGGCGGTGTACTGGCCGGACAGCCAGGGCTGGGCCGGAATACCGATCCAGCTGAGCACCTGGTTGGCGAAGCCGATGTTCGGGTCGAAGATGAGGCGCCACATCATGCCGACGGCGACCGGGGTAGCGACCAGGGGCAGCAGGATCGCGACGCGAACCCATTTCTCGCCGCGGAACGGGCGCCAGAGCAGCAGGGCAATGCACATGCCGAGGACAAGCTCAATGGCCAGCGCTCCGCCGGTGAAGACGAACGTGCGCATCACGGCGGGCCAGAAGCGATCCGTGTCGGTGAGCACCTCGACGTAGTTGCTGAATCCGACCAGGTTGGATGCTGCGCGCACCGAGCCCTCGGAGTCCGTCACGCTGAGGTACAGCGTCCAGCCCAGCGGCACCGCGATGAGCAGCCCGACGAAGATCATCGCTGGGGAGGCGAAGAGCCACTTGCGATGACGGTTTGCCCAGGTGGAATAGTTCTTCCACATTGAGGGCTTGGTGGTGACCATTGTGGTCATCGTTCACCTCACACTTGGTATTGCACGTTCAGAAAGAAGGGGGTGGCGGGGCGGACGACCGCGTTCGGGCATCCGCCCCGCCTCAGTGGTGCGGGTTATTCGTCGTCGAGGATTCCCTGAAAAGCCTCGCTCGCGGCATCCGCTGCTGCGTCGGAGTCGCCGCCGGTGATGGCGATGACGATCGGATCTCCTACGATCTCGCGCGCTTCGGGCACCTTGATGACGAGCGGGCGGTCATGACCGACACCGTTCTTGGTGCTCGTGGCGATCGCGGCGGCAAGGTCGGCCGGGTAGGTCGACGTGCCCTCCGGGTCTTCCCAGACCGACTGGCGCGCACCGGGAACGCCGTCCTGCTGCACCTCCAGGGTCAGGTCCGCGCTGGTGGCCCATTCGATGAACGACCAGGCTTCATCCGTGTAGGCCGATTCAGCGTTGACACCGAGTGCCCAGGACGGCACGTTGTAGGCGGCCGAACCGCCAGGACCGGCCGGCATCGGTGCGAAGCCGACGGTGTCGGAGACCTTGGAAGTCTCGGGGTCGGTCGCGTTCTTGTAGAGGCTGTCGGCCTCGGTGTACAATCCGGCCTGGCCCTGCGTGAAGATGGCCATGGCCTCAGGCCAGCTCATGTCGGTGCTGACATTCTCCGGACCGTAGTCGCGGATCAGTCCGCCGTAGAACGCGTAGGCTTCCTTGGCCTCAGGGCTGGCGATAGCTGAGTTGCCGTCTTCGTCGATGAAGTCACCGCCGAAGCTGTAGAGAAAGCTGGAGAACTGGGTGACGGCGGCGGACTTGCCGGTACGGGCGACGAAGCCGGCCACGCCGGGGTTCTGTTCCTTGATTGCCTTGGCCGCGGCTTCGAGCTCGTCCATCGTGGTCGGCACCTCGAGTCCGGCTTTGGCGAGGAGGTCCTTGCGGTAGTAGAGCACTTCCTGCTCGGTGATGATCGGCACGCCAACGACGTTGCCGTCGTAGGTGGTCGACTCGACCGGCCCGGACTGGAAGTCGCTCCAGTTCCAGTCGGCGTTCGACTCGACGTTGTCAGACAGGTCGGCCAGATAGCCGTTCTTCGCGAACAGCTTGCCTTCTTGGAGCGGGCGATACATCATGACGTCGATCTCATCGGTGCCCGCATTGAGCTTCACGTTGTACTGATCGGAGAGCTGGTCTTCGCCGTACTGGCTGAGCTCGACGGTGAGGCCGGTGGCTGCCTCGAACTCGGGCAGCTTGCTCTTGATCGTGTCGGTCCACACGTGGTTGGCGAGGGTCACTCGAAGAGTTTTCGAGCCCCCGTCATCACCGGCACCGGCACTGCACGCGGTGAGTGTGCCCGCCGCGAAAAATGTCGCTGCGACGATGGCCGCAACGCGAACAACTGAATGACGCTTCACTGTGTCTCCCATTCGAAAGAACCGGCGCTTTGAGCCACGGTTCCCAACAGAATGCATCTTTACATCTGTCTCGAGAGGAAACGTTACCGAATAAAGCATACTTATTCAAGTTTATTGCCGGAACGATATGATCAAGCGCATGACGCACAATCTGACGACCGGGCCGGGCGCCGACCCGCTCGTCGACTTGCCCGAGAGCCTTGACTACGGAACCCCCTCGACCAGCCTGCACGCGCGCGTCGTCGATCTGCTGGGCCTGGCCATCTGCGCCGGTGAACTTGCCAGCAAGTCGGTCTTCCGCATCGAGGAGCTCGAGGAACGATACGGTGTCTCCCGATCGGTGGTGCGCGAAGCCATCCGCGTGCTCGCCTCCATGGGTATGCTCGCTTCTCGCCGTCGCGTCGGCGTGCAGATTCTGCCAGCCTCCGAGTGGAACCTGTATGACCCACAGGTCATCCGCTGGAGGCTCGCGTCGCCGGCCCGCATCGCCCAATTGCGTTCCCTGACCGAGCTGCGCACCGCCATTGAACCGCAGGCCGCCCGGCTCGCCGCCATCCGCGCTCCCCTAGCGGATGCCAGCGAGCTGATGGGGCTGGCCGGCAAGCTGTGGGCCGCCGGCCAGGCCGACGACCCCGAGGCTTTCCTCGTGCTCGACATCGAGTTTCACCGTCTTGTGCTGGCCAGTTCGGGCAACGAAATGTTCGCCAAACTCAACACCCTGGTGGCCGAGGTGCTGACCGGGCGCACGAACTACGGACTGATGCCGCGGCATCCGCACAACGAAGCACTGCAACTGCACGTCGATGTGGCCAGCGCGATTCAGCGCGGCAACCCGGAGGCAGCCCACGAAGCCATGCTCGGCATCATGGAACGCGCCTTCAACGAGATGAGTTCCATCTGGGACGGCAAGGCCACGAAATAGGACCAGCATTGCGCAATGCTGTCCCCCGATTGCGGGACCGTTCAGGCCTGTGCGCTAAACTCGTAGGTGGTCTGTTCAGTACAGCCCCAAAGGAGAAAACGTGTCAGAGTCCGGTTCAGCACAGGCAAACATTGGTGTCGTGGGTCTGGCGGTGATGGGATCGAATCTCGCCCGCAACCTCGCCGGCCGCGAGGGAAACACCGTAGCGGTCTACAACCGCTCCCCCGAACGCACCCGCCTGCTCACGACCGAGCACCCGGAGGCAAACTTCGTCGCCTCCGAGGACATCGCCGATTTCGTCGCCTCGCTGACGAAGCCGCGCACCGCCATCATCATGGTGCAGGCCGGCCGCGGCACCGACGCCGTCATCTCCCAGCTCTCTGAGCTGTTCGAACCCGGCGACATCATCGTCGACGGCGGCAACGCCGAATTCACCGACACCATTCGTCGCGAAAAGGAGCAGAGCGCCAAGGGCCTCAACTTCGTCGGTGCCGGCATCTCCGGTGGCGAAGAGGGTGCCCTCAACGGCCCGAGCATCATGCCCGGCGGCTCAGTGGAGGCCTACAAGACCCTCGGCCCCATTCTTGAGTCCATCGCCGCCGTCGTCGACGGTGTACCCTGCGTCACCCACATCGGCACCGACGGTGCCGGCCACTTCGTCAAGATGATCCACAACGGCATCGAATACGCCGACATGCAGCTCATCGCCGAAGCCTACGACCTGCTGCGCAAGGTCGGCGGGCACTCCCCCGAGGCCATCGCCGATATCTTCACCGACTGGAACGGCGGGGAGCTCGATAGCTACCTGATCGAAATCACCGCGGAGATTCTGCGCCAGGTCGACGCGAAGACCGGCGAACCCTTCATCGACGTCGTGCTCGACGAGGCAGGCTCCAAGGGAACCGGCGTCTGGACCGTGCAGAACGCGCTCGACCTCGGCGTTCCCGTCGGCGGCATCGCCGAAGCCGTCTTCGCCCGCGCCGTTTCGGCCCACCCGGAGCAGCGCGAACCGGTGCGCGCCACAATTACGGCACGCCCAGAAATCGCCGTCGTCGGCAACACCTTCCAGGAAGACGTGCGCCAGGCGCTCTACGCCTCGAAGATCATTGCCTACGCCCAGGGTTTCGACGCGATCATCGCCGGTGCGACCAAGTACAACTGGAACATCGACAAGGGCGCCATCGCCACCATCTGGCGCGGCGGCTGCATCATTCGCGCCCAGTTCCTCAACCGCATCGTGGATGCCTACAACAACGACCCGTCCATCCCGAGTCTGCTCGTTGACCAGTACTTCGCCGACGCCATCGCCGCCGGCGAGGCCGCCTGGCGCCGCGTCGTATCCACCGCCGCGCTGTCGGGCATCCCGGTTCCCGGCTTCGGCTCGAGCCTGAGCTACTTCGACTCGCTCGCAAGCGAACGCCTGCCGGCCGCCCTGGTGCAGGGCCAGCGCGACTTCTTCGGTGCGCACACCTACCACCGCGTCGACATGCCCGGCACCTTCCACACCCTGTGGTCCGGCGACCGCACCGAGATCGCCACCGAGGCGTCGACGCACTAGCGGCCGTGTCGGCCGGCGGCATCCACTTCTCACGCGTAGAGAACGGATGCCGCCGGCCGCTTCGTTTAACCGAGTCGCTTCACACCCAGGTCTGGGAGAATGGGAGTACCCATGGCTGACAATCACCCCGAGCTCTCCGGCTACGAGCCGAACGACGACTACCGCCCCCTGCGCGGCAAGCACTTCACAACCATTTTGCGCGTCGTCGTGGTGCTCGGGCTGATCGCCCTGGTCGTGCCGGGCGTGCTCACGACCATGCGCGTCGCCTCCGACACCGCCAGCAACGCCTGTGTGACCGCGGTGGCCCAGTACTATCCCTCAGCCGTGGACTTCGACGCGCGATTCGAGTTCGCCGGGCCCGGCGGGTTCGGCTGGCAGTGCTACGCGATCGACGTGAACGAGCGCGAGACCTTCGTGACGCCGCTCGGCATCATTCCCTCCGCGCCGCGCCAGCTGGCCCCGGCCACGCGCACATAATTCTCTAACGAGGTGTGAGTTTTGACCCGAAAATCACGAAAATCGGGCTCGAACTCACACCTCGGCAGCGCCTGAACCTACGCGGCGCCGTCGAACATCGAGGTGACCGAACCCTCGTCGAAGACCTCGTGGATGGCGCGCGCCAACAACGGAGCGATCGGCAGCACTGTGAGCGTCGGGAAGCGCTTCTCCGGCGGGATCGGCAGCGTGTCGGTGACGACGACGGCGCTGATGGCCGGGTTCTGCAGCATGTCAACGGCCGGGTCGCTGAACACGGCGTGCGTGGCGGCGACGACGACGCCGATGGCGCCGGCCTCGCGCAGTGCCTCGGCGGCCAGGGCGATCGTGCGTCCGGTGTCGATCATGTCGTCAACGAGCAGGCAGACGCGGCCGCTGACCTGGCCGACGATCTCGTGCACGGAGACCCGGTTGGGCACGAGTGGGTCGCGGCGCTTGTGGATGATGGCGAGCGGCACACCGAGGCGGTCGCTCCAGATGTCGGCGACGCGCACGCGACCCATGTCGGGCGAGACCACGGTGAGGGTCGCCGGGTCGAGCTTCTCGCGGAAGTGCTCGAGCAGAACCGGCATCGCGAAGAGGTGGTCGACGGGACCGTCGAAGAAGCCCTGGATCTGGGCGGCGTGCAGGTCGATCGACATGATGCGATCGGCGCCGGCGACCTTGAACAGGTCGGCGACGAGGCGGGCCGAGATCGGCTCGCGTCCGCGACCCTTCTTGTCCTGCCGGGCGTAGGGGTAGAACGGAGCGACCACGGTGATGCGCTTGGCAGAGGCCCGCTTGAGCGCGTCCACCATGATGAGCTGTTCCATCAGCCATTCATTAATCGGAGCGGTGTGGGACTGGATGACGAAGGCATCCGAGCCGCGCACGCTCTCGTCGAACCTGGCATACAGTTCGCCGTTGGCGAAGGTGCGTGCGTCGGTGTGGAGCAGCTCAGAACCAAGCTCCGTGGCGATGTCGAGAGCGAGCTGCGGGTGCGCTCGCCCCGAAACCAGTACTAGTCGTTTGTCGCCGCTGGTCTTGATTTCCGACACCTATTCTCCAGTCTTATCGCTGCTTGTGGGGGCATTGACCGCCGCCGTGTCCGCGGCCGTGCCCGGACGGTTGGCGTGAACCCAGCCGTCCATGTTGCGTTGCGGGGTCACGTTGATGGCCAGTGCGCCGGCCGGAACGCTCTTGCGAACGACCGTGCCTGCTCCCGTGTACGCCCCGTCACCAATTGTAATCGGCGCGACGAACACGTTGTGCGACCCGGTGCGCACGTGCGACCCGATCGCCGAGTGGTGTTTGGCCACGCCGTCATAGTTGGCGAAGATTGTTCCGGCACCGATATTCGACCCCTCGCCGACGGTGGCGTCGCCCACGTAGCTCAGGTGCGGCACCTTGCTGCCGGCACCGATCTGCGCGTTCTTGGTCTCGACGAAGGCGCCGATCTTGCCGTCGGCACCGAGCACGGTATTGGGGCGCAGGTAGGAGAACGGGCCGACGGATGCCCCCGCCTCGATCACCGCGAGGGTCGCGTCGGTGCGATTAACCCGGGCATTCTCGCCGATCTCGCAGTCGCGCAGGGTGGTGTCCGGGCCGACGATGGCACCGGTTGCGACCACGGTGGCGCCGATGATCTGGGTGCCGGGCAGCAGGGTGACGTCGGCCGCGAGCACGGCTTTGAGGTCGATCCAGGTGGTGGCCGGGTCCTGCACGGTCACTCCGGCCAGCTGCCAGCCGCGCACGATGAGGGCGTTGAGTTTCTGGGCTGTGTCGCCCAGCTGGGCGCGATCGTTGATTCCGGCGACGATCCAGGCATCCGCGACCGGAACAGCGCTCACCTCGGAGCCGGCCCGGCGCAACAGTTCGATCACATCGGTGAGGTATTTCTCACCCTGGGCGTTGGCGGTGGTGAGCTGGGCGAGCTGCTCGCGCAGCGCGGCCAGGCCGAACAGGTAGACGCCGGCGTTGATCTCGGTGACGGCCAGTTCGGCATCCGTCGCATCCTTCTGCTCGACGATGCGGTCGAACGCACCCTCCACCGAGCGGATGATGCGGCCATAGCCGGTCGCATCGTCCGGGTAGGCGGACAGCACGGTTCCCGCCGCGTTGCCCTGGCGGTGCGAGGCGATGAAGGAGGCGAGCGTTGCGGCGTTCAGCAACGGGACGTCGCCGTTGATCACGAGCACGTCACCGTCGAAATCGGCCGGCAGCGCGGCGACGGCCTGCTCGACGGCGCGGCCGGTGCCGGGAATCTCGTCTTGGTCGACGATCGTGCTCTCCGGCAGGTCTTCGGCCACGACGGCGGCCAGCAGGTCGCGTTCGTGCCGCACGACGGTCACGACGTGGGCGGCGTCGAGCGCCCGCGCGGTCGCGAGCACGTGGCTGACGATCGGTACGCCGGCGAGCGGATGCAGCAGCTTGGGCAGGCTGGACTTCATGCGGGTACCCTGGCCGGCGGCCAGAACAACAATGGCGAGGCGGGCGTCTGTCACGAGATTCCTAACGCATTTGGTGAAGAAAGTGAGGGCTCCGCCACCAGGATTCGAACCTGGACCGAACAACTCCAAAGGTTGCCGTGCTGCCGTTACACTATGGCGGACCATGCCGGCCGAGGCCAGCAACCAGTCAAGTCTGCCAGATTCTGAGCGGCGCGCAGCACCGCTGACGGCGGCCAGACGGCCTCTGGGCGAAGAAACCCCCGGGTAAGCGGGATAATGGAGCAATGCCTGCCCATGATGAAGTCGACCGAATCGTCGATTCGTGGCTGCGCGAACGGCCCGATCTGGATTTTGCGCCGCTGCAGGTGCTCAGCCGGGTTGCCCGGTTGTCGAAGCACCTCGACCGGGCCCGCCGCACCGCCTTCTCCCGGTCGGAGCTCGCATCGTGGGAGTTCGATGTGCTCTCGGCCCTGCGCCGCGCCGGCACGCCCTACGAGCTCAGCCCGAAGGCGTTGTTGCTGCAGACGCTCGTCTCAAGTGGCACCATGACGAACCGCATCGACGGGCTCGTTGACCGCGGTCTGGTCACGCGCCGCTCCGCACCCAACGACGGTCGCGGCATCCTGGTGGGCATGACGCCGGCCGGACTCACCCGAGTGGATGCCGCCATAACCCGGCTGATCGACGCCGAAGCCGACCTGCTCGACACCCTCTCGGTGACCGACCAGGACCGGCTGGCCGGCCTGCTGCGAAAGCTCAGCCTCGACTTCGACTAGCTACCGCTAACGGCGAAGAGCCTTGCGCGCGAGGTAGTTGCCGAAGAACTGCACGAACTGCACCAGCACGATGATCAGCAGCACCGCCGCCCAGGTCACGATGGGGTTGAACTGACGGTAGCCGTAGAGCAGCGCAAAATTACCAAGGCCCCCGCCACCGACGTAACCGGCAACGGCTGACATGTCCACGAGCGCGACGAAGATGAACGTGTAGCCGAGAATCAGCGGTCCGAGCGCTTCCGGCAGCAACACGGTGAAGATGATGCGAATCGGCCCGGCGCCGACGCTGCGGGCCGCGTCGATCACGCCGGGCGTCACGGTGAGCAGGTTTTGCTCCACGATGCGGGCCATGGCGAAGGAGGCTGCGAGAGCGATCGTGAAGATGATCGCGTTATTGCCGATGCCGCTGCCGGTGACGGCCCGGGCCAGTGGTTGCGCCGCCGCCAGAAAGATGATGAACGGAATCGGGCGAATGAAGTTGACCAGCAGATTCAGCACGAAAAACAACGGCTTGTTCTCGAGGATGCTGCCTGCACGGGTCAAGTAGAGCCCGAGACCGACCAGCAGGCCGCCCAGGCCACCGAAGAACAGGGTCAGGGCGACGATGTACAGGGTCTCGTAGGTGGCCGTCCACAGTTCGGGCAGCAGGTCGATGAGTGCGTCCATGTCAGCGCACCTCCGTGACGGTCGTGAGCGTTCGAATGTGGGCGAGCACCTGGTCGATGAGCGGGTCTAAGCCAGTGAGCGCGAGGGTGAGATGCCCGAACGGGCGCCCCTGTATCTCATTGATGCCACCGTAGACGACCTCGAACGCCACTCCGGCACTCGAGAACTCGCCGAAGACGGCCTTCTGATCGACCGCACTGTCGCGAAAGGCCAGCGTCACGATGCGGCCCGCGTGCCGCTCACGCAACACGGCGAGTTCGTCGGGCGACGGAATCCCCTTGACCACGGTCGAAACGAAACGAGCGGATGCCGCGGCTTGCGGGTTCGAGAACACGTCGAAGACGGGGCCGCGTTCGATGACTCGCCCCTGATCCATCACGGCGACCTTGGTCGCAATGGTCTGGATGACGTCCATTTCGTGGGTGATCACGATGATGGTGACGCCGAATTCCGCGTTCACCCGCTTCAGCAGGGCGAGCACCTCGTGCGTGGTTTCCGGGTCGAGAGCACTCGTGGCTTCGTCAGCCAGCAGAATGCTCGGCTGGGTAGCGAGGGCGCGGGCGATGCCCACCCGCTGTTTCTGCCCGCCGGAGAGTTGGTCGGGAAAGGACCCGGCCTTATCAGAGAGGCCGACGAAGTCGAGTAGTTCGGCCACGCGGGCGGCGCGCTGCTCCTTGGGATGCCCGGCCACTTCGAGCGGGTAGGCCACGTTGCGCGCCACCGTGCGTGAACCGAGCAGGTTGAACTGTTGAAAGATCATGCCGATGCCGAGGCGCACCTTGCGCAGCTCGCGCTCCGACAGCAGGGCGATATCCTGCCCGTTGACGATGATCTCGCCGCTCGTTGAATGTTCGAGAGCATTCACGAGTCGCACAAGTGTGCTCTTACCGGCACCGGAGTATCCGATGATCCCGTAGATGTCCCCGGCCTCCACGTCGAGACTGACCGAGTCGATCGCCGTGACACTCGGTGCACCCTTGCTCGCGGGCGGGTACACCTTGCTGACATTCCTCAGGCTTACTAGAGCCATCCGTTGTTCCTCAAAAACCTTCTTGTTGCTCGTCTATCGTGATGTCGCGCCGGGAACGCGAACGAGCAGTCTCGGCTATTGGGCGTAAATCTTAGAAAGAACCGAAACTGCTCACGCGGTAACGCTGATGCTTACTTCTGAGCCTTGGTGTCGGCCTCGACCGCGACGCGCGACTCTTCAAGCTCGGCAACCGGGGTCGTCAACAGCACTGCCGTGTCGCCGGACGCTTCGCGAACACCATCCTGAACGGCCTTCGTGGTCTGGTAGATCTCGACGAGCTTCTGGTATGTCGCGTTGTCTTTGTCCTCGGCGCGCGCTGCAAAGACGTTCGCATAGGGCACGGACTTGGAGTCGGCCGGATCGTCCTGGGCGATGGCATCCGAGAAACTGAGCCCGGCCTTTCCAACAAACTCGTTATTGACGATCGCGGCGGCGACGTCGGGCAGCGAGGTCGTCGTGAGCGACGCGTCGAGAGCCGTCACTTTCACCCGCGAGGCGGCGGTGTCGATGTCGTCGAGTGACGACGAAATCGTGCCGCCGTCGGTGAGCTCGATCAGACCGGCTGACTGGAGTACGACGAGGGCGCGGGCCATGTTGCTCTGGTCGTTGGGCACGGCGACCGTGTCGCCCTTCTGAATCTCATCGACGCTGGTGTACTGCGTGGAATAGAGACCCAGCGGGTAGATTGCGGTGGCGCCGATTGCCGAGAGGTCCTGGCTGCTCGCCACGTTGTAGTTTGCGAGGTAGACGATGGTCTGAAATTGATTGAGGTCGATTTCGCCGGCGGTCAGGGCAGGGTTCGGCTGTTCGTAGGTGGCGAAGTTGACCAGGTCGACCGTAATCCCTGCGTCGGCTGCGGCTTGTGTGAAGACATCCCAGTACGGTTCGCTCTCGTCGACGACCCCGATCTTCACGACGTCATCGCCACCAGCAGCGCCTGCGCACCCGGCCAGCAGTGCCGCAAGCGGCAGAATCGCGAGTGCGGCCAGTACGGACTTCTTGAAGGAACGTGGCTTTTTCATGGAGGGTCTCTTTCGCTGTGTGAATTCCCCGAGAGCGCCGATGGCGATTATGGGCACAGCGATTTTTTGGGCACAGATCAACCCCGGGTGTTGGGGGTGGGGGTCTGTGCCGCAGCTCTGCGAGGCACTCAACAACGATACGCGCTGAAACTGCGACGCGTGGCCTCCCCCGACACACTGCGTCACAGCTTCTGCGACGTTACCCTTCGATCAACTCGGTAAGTTCGACCCAGCGGGTTTCGAGCGTGGCGATGGTCTCTTCCAGTTCGGTCAGTTTCACGCCGAGCGCGCCGAGACCGGCGAAATCGGACTGGTCGTGCGCGGCGAGCTTTTCGTGCTTGAGTGCGATGCGCTCTTGCAGTTTGACCACCTTGCGGTCGATCGAGCCGAGCTCTTTCTGGGCGTTGCGCAGTTCGGCGCCACCCAGGGTGGGGATCTTTTTGGCCTTGCCAGCGGCATCCGTCGGCGACCCCTGAGCGGGGCCGGCGATAGCTTTGCGGCGCACCTCGAGGTACTGGTCGACGCCGCCGGGCAGGTGGCGAAAGCCGCCGTCCATGACGGCGTACTGGTTGTCGGTGACGCGCTCGATGAGGTACCGGTCGTGCGAGACGACCAGCAGGGTGCCGGGGAAGGAGTCGAGCAGGTCTTCCATGGCGGCGAGCATGTCGGTGTCGAGGTCGTTGGTGGGCTCGTCGAGGATGAGTATGTTCGGCTCGCTGAGCACGATCAGCAGCAGTTGCAGTCGGCGCTTCTGGCCACCGGAGAGGTCCTTGACCTGGGTGGTGAGCTGCGCGCTCAGAAAGCCCATGCGTTCGAGCATCTGGCCGGGCGTGATCTCCTTACCGCCGGCCATGTAGCTGGTTTTCTGGCGGCCGATGACGTCGCTCACGCGGTCGTTGCGGATTTCGTCGAGTTCGAACAGCTGCTGGGTGAGTACGGCGACCTTGATGGTCTTGCCGCGCTTCACGTGCCCGCTGGTCGGCTGCAGGGTGCCGGCGACGAGGTTCAGCAGGGTGGACTTGCCCGCCCCGTTGACGCCCATGATTCCGGTGCGCTCCCCCGGTGCGATGCGCCAGGTGATGTCGTTCAGCACGGTCTTGTCGCCGAACTTCACACCGATGTCGATGAGGTCGACGACGTCCTTGCCGAGGCGCTGCATGGCCATCGACTGCATCGTGACGGTATCGCGGGGCGGCGGCTCGTTCTCGATCAGCACGTTGGCGGCATCGATGCGGAACTTGGGCTTGGCGGTGCGGGCCGGGGCGCCGCGGCGCAGCCAGGCCAGCTCCTTCTTCATGAGGTTCTGGCGCTTGGACTCGACGACCGAACTCATGCGGTCGCGCTCGACGCGCTGCAGAATGTAGGCGGCGTAGCCTCCCTCGAAGGGCTCGATCAGGCGGTCGTGCACCTCCCAGGTGATGTTGCAGACCTCGTCGAGGAACCACCGGTCGTGGGTGACGACCACGAGTCCGCCCGACTGGGCGGCCCAGCGGATCTTGAGGTGCCCGGCGAGCCAGGAAATGCCTTCCACATCGAGGTGGTTGGTGGGCTCGTCGAGAAAGATGCAGTCGTAGTCGCCGATGAGCACGGCGGCGAGGGCTACCCGACGGCGCTGGCCACCGGAGAGGTCGTCGACCAGGGCGTCCCAGGGAATGTCGCGTACGAGGCCGCCGATGACGTCGCGCACCTTGGCGTCGCCCGCCCAGACGTGTTCTTCGATGCCGCCGACGATGGTGTGGCCGACGGTCTGGCCGCTGGCGAGGTCGTCGGACTGGTCGAGCATGCCGATAGTGACGCCGCGGCGACGGGTGACCCGGCCTTCGTCGGGTTCCATGCGGCCGGCCAGCAGACGCATGAGGGTGGATTTGCCGTCACCGTTCTTGCCGACGACGCCGATGCGGTCGCCTTCGTTGAGGCCGGCGGTGACGCTGTCAAAGATAACGCGGGTGGGAAATTCGAGGTGCAGGGACTCAGCCCCGAGAAGATGTGCCATAGCCTCCGAGTTTACGGCACGCTGGGCGCTGTCATCCCGGGCCGAATGCGAAGGCTCAGATGAGGCGGGCCCCATGCACCGGGCCGGTGGCTCGCACGACCTTGAGGCGGGAGGCAGAGAGCGCGACCTGCAATTCGAGCGCGCTGTCGGCATCCGCTACCAGAAAAGCCACGGTCGGGCCGGAGCCGGAGAGGATGCCGGCCAGGGCGCCGTTCTCTTCGCCGAGCTGCAGCACCTTGCCGAGCCCGGGCGCGAGGTGCAGCGCCGGAGCCTGCAGGTCGTTGTGCAGCACGTCGGCGAGCATGTGCGGGTCGCCGGCGCGCAGTGCCTGCAGCACGTTCGCGTCGACACTGGGCTGATGCTCGGCCGGAAAGATGTCCTGCGCGTGGCGATCGCGGTGCCGGTCGAGCTCCTGGTACACGCCGGGCGTCGACATACCGAAGTCGGCCAGGGTGAGTACCCACTGGAATTTTCCCTTGGCCAGCGCCGGGCTCAGCTGGTCGCCGCGACCGGTTCCGATGGCGGTGCCGCCGGTGAAGGAGAACGGTACGTCGGCGCCGAGGGTCGCGGCAATGGCGAGCAGCTCGTCCTTGGTGGCGCTGGTCCCCCACAGGGCGTCGCAGGCGAGCAGGGTGGCCGCGGCGTCGGCCGAGCCGCCGCCCATCCCGCCAGCGATGGGCACGTTCTTCTCGATCTCGAGGTGCACGCCGCCGCGATAGCCGGTCTTGCGGGCGAGGGCCCTGGCTGCTTTGATGGCGAGGTTGCTGCCGCCGGTGGCGAGGCCGGAGGTGTCGATGCTGCCGCTGAACTCGACCGAGAAGTCGCTGGCCGGCGTGGCACGCACGTCCTCGAACAGGGAGACAGCCTGGTAGGCCGTCGCGAGGTCGTGGTAACCGTCTTCCATGACGGCGCCGACCTTGAGGAAGACGTTGATTTTACCCGGTGCCCGCGCGTGCACAGCGGTGGTGCCGGCGGTCGTCATCATGCTTTTAACTTAGCCCAGCCCGTGTGCCCGCACCGACCGCCGCCGCAGCTACGCGGGTGACCAGACGCGCGCGATGGCGAGAAAATCGTGCACGGTGAGCTGCTCGCCCCGCGCCTCGGGGTCGATGCCCGCCGCGCTCATCAGAGCGGATGCCGTGGCCGAGTCCCCAAGGACGACCGACAGGGACTGCCGCAACATCTTTCGGCGCTGCTGGAAAGCGGCGTCGACGAGCGCGAAGGTCTTGAGCCGGAGCTCCTCGGATTCCAGCGGCGCGCTTCGACGCTCGAAGGCGATCAGGATCGAGTCGACGTTGGGGACCGGCCAGAACACCTGGCGGCTTACTTTGCCAGCGGTGCGAAAATCGCCGTACCAGGCGGCTTTGACGCTCGGGCTGCCGTAGATCTTGTTGCCGGGCGGGGCTGCGAGGCGTTCGCCGACCTCGGCCTGCACCATGACGACACCGGCGCGAATCGACTCGAAGTGCTCGAGCAGGTAGAGCAACACCGGCACAGAGACGTTGTAGGGCAGGTTGGCGACGAGCCGGGTGGGGTCGCCGGGCAGCTCGGTGATCTTCAGGGCGTCGGCACGGATGACCGACAGTCTGGCGCCGGGCTGCATGAGTTCGACGGTGAGTGGCAGCTGCTCGGCCAGGCGGTCGTCGATTTCAACGGCGACGACGGCGGCGCCGACCTCGAGCATGCCGAGGGTGAGCGAGCCGAGGCCTGGTCCGACCTCGACCACGGTGTCGCCGGGTGCGACCCGGGCGACCTTGACGATGCGCCGTACGGTATTGCCGTCGATGACGAAGTTCTGGCCGAGCTTCTTGGTGGGGTTGACGCCGAGCATCTCGGCGAGGTCGCGAATCTCAGCCGGACCGAGGAGGGTCTTCGCGGGCTTCGGCTCGTCAGCAACGTCGGTCATGCGATGCCGCCGCGCGGGCTGGGGTCCGGGCCTGGATCGTCGTGGGCGGCCGTGACCGGTTCGGCGTCCCAGCGGCCGTAGACCAGCTCGGTGTTGGCGGTGATTTGAGCGGAGAGCAGGGAGACATCCGTTTCGAGGTGGGCAGCCATGCCGCGCAGCGTGTTCGGCAGCAGGTAGGGCGCGTTGGGCCGGCCACGGTAGGGCAGGGGGGTGAGGAAGGGGGCATCCGTTTCGACCAGCAGCAGGTTGCGTGGGGCAGCGAACAGGGCGTCGCGCAGCATGGAGGCGTTTTTGAACGTGACGTTGCCGGCGAACGACATATACCAGCCATGATCGGCGCAGAGGCGAGCCATGTCGGCGTCGCCGGAGAAGCAGTGAAAGACGGTGCGTTCGGGGGCGCCCACCTTGAGCAGGGTTTCGATGACGGCTTCGTGGGCGTTGCGGTCGTGAATCTGCAGCGCCAGGTTGTTCTCCTTGGCGATGCGAATGTGCGCCTCGAAGGATCGAAACTGGGCGGCGCGGCCTTCTTCGCCGGTGCGAAAGAAGTCGAGGCCGGTCTCGCCGACCGCGACCACGCGCGGCTGTCCGGCGAGTTCGTTGATCACGGCGAGGGCGTCGTCGAGGGTGCCGGCCGCGTCGAGTGCTGGCGCTTCGTTGGGGTGGATGGCGACGGCGGCCAGCATGCGCGGCTCGATCAGGGCGCACGCGGCCGACCAGCGGGACGTTTCCACGTCGCCGCCGACCTGGATCACCCCGCGCACGCCGACGCTCGAGGCGCGATCGAGCTGTTCCCGATAGCTGAGCGGATGCTCGCCGTCACTGATTTCGAGATGGGTGTGGTTGTCGTAGACGGGCACCGTGAGCGGTTCCGGCAGCGGCGGGTAGCTCAGGTCACGGCCCTGAGTGTTCTCGCGCTTCCGAATGGCGCTGCCGTAGCCGTCGACGCCTCCGTCGAGACTGGTGAGGGAATCGCTGGGCACCGCGTCGCTAGGCATCGGCCGGCTCCACGATCGATTCGATGCGCGGAAACAGCGGCTCGAGCGGGCTGGCGTGTGCGCCGCCGGCCCATTCCCAGGCCCGGTCGATGCGCTGGTCGGCGAGCGCGCCGTCGCCACCGAGGGCGGTCCACAGCTTGCCGGTCGCGATGGGAATGACCGGCGAGAGCAGCACGGTGAGGGTGCCGAGGCCGCGCACGGCGGTGTGCAGCACGCTCTCCAGGCGCGCCCGCGTCTCCGGGTTCTTGGCCAGCGCCCACGGCTCCTGCAGGGTGATGTAGCCGTTGAGCTCGTCGACCAGTTCCCACACGCTCGCGAGGGCGTCGTGGATGGCGAGGGTCTCGATGAAGGCGCGCGAGGCATCCGTCACGCGCTGTTCGGTCGCGGCAATCGCGAGGTCGTCGGCCGTCAACGCGCCAGCTTCGGGCACGACGCCGTCGCAGTACCGCACGACCATGGCGATCACGCGGGACGCGAGGTTGCCGAAGCCGTTGGCGAGCTCAGACTGGTAGCGGGCCGAGAGATCCTCCCAGCTGAACGAGCCGTCCTGGCCGAAGCTGATGGCGCGCATGAAGTAGTACCGAAAAGCGTCGGAACCGAAGGTGTCGGTGATCTGGCTCGGGGCGATACCGGTGAGCTTGGACTTGCTCATCTTCTCTCCGCCGACCAACAGCCAGCCGTGGCCGAAGACCTGCTTGGGCACCTCGATGCCGGCGGCCATGAGCATGGCCGGCCAGATGACGGCGTGAAAGCGCAGAATGTCCTTGCCGACGATGTGGGTGGCAGGCCAGCGGCTCGCGAATTCCTCGTCGTTCTGGCCGTAGCCGGCCGCGGTGATGTAGTTCAGCAGAGCGTCGAACCAGACATAGACGACGTGCGATTCGTCCCACGGCACCTTGATGCCCCAGTCGAAGCTCGACCGGGAGATCGACAGGTCACTCAGGCCGCGCCTGACGAAGGACATGACCTCGTTGCGGGCCGCTTCCGGCTGCACGAAGTTGGGGTTCTCCTCGTACAGGGCCAGCAGTCGGTCGGCAAAGGCACTCATCTTGAAGAAGTAGTTCTTCTCGTGCAGCAGTTCCACCGGCTTGGAGTGAATCGCACAGACCGGCTGGCCGGCATAGTCACCGGTGCCGTCGACGAGGTCGCTGATCTGCTTGTACTCCTCGCAGCCGACGCAGTAGTAGCCCTCGTACTCGCCAGTGTAGATATGACCCTCATCGTGCAGGTGCTGCAGAAACTTCTGCGCGTTCACCTCGTGGCGTTCGTCGGTGGTGCGAATGAAGTCGTCGTTGGCGATATTGACGGTCTCCAGCAACGGCTTCCACGCGGTCTCGACCAGACGGTCGGCCCATTCCTTGGGCGTGACGCCGTTGGCGATGGCGGTGCGCAGAATTTTCTGGCCGTGTTCGTCGGTGCCGGTGAGCAGCCAGGCGTCATCGCCGGACTGCCGGTGCCAGCGCGCGAGCACGTCGGCAGCGACCTCGGTGTAGGCGTGCCCGATGTGCGGCACATCATTCACGTAGAAAATGGGCGTGGTGATGTAAAAAGAGCCAGCGGACATGCGTTCATCTTATGCGCCAGGCCACCGCCTCTCCTCCCTGTTACGCCGGGCGGGCCTCGGCCTAACCGAGCGGAAAGGCCGACCGGTCGGGTTTCGGCGCGGATGCCCCGGTCTTGGCCTGCAGCGCGTGCTCGTAGAGTTCGCGCTTGCCGAGGCCGCTGGCCACCGACACGTCGGCCGCAGCATCCTTCAAGCGGATGCCGCCCGCCACCAGGTCGAGCACCTCCGCCACGCCCATGGCCAGGTCCAGTACCCGCACTTCAGCACCCGCAACGACGATGCAGATCTCGCCGCGCACGCCTGCCGCCGCCCACTCGGCCAGTTCGGCCGCCGTGCCGCGCTTGACCTCTTCGAAGAATTTGGTCAGTTCCCGGCAGACCACGACGCGACGGTCGGCTCCGAGCGTTGCCGCGAGGTCGAGCAGAGAGTCGGCCAGACGGTTGGGCGATTCGAAGAACACCATGGTGCGGCGTTCTGCGGCGAGGTCACGCAGCAGCTTGATCCGCTCACCGTGCTTACGCGGCAGGAAGCCTTCGAAGGTGAACCGGTCGGTCGGCAGCCCGGAGACGGCGAGAGCGGTCAGGACTGCGGACGGCCCGGGCAGGGCGGTGACCTGCACGCCGGCCGCCACCGCGGCATCCACTAAATGAAAGCCGGGATCGGAGACGGTGGGCATTCCAGCGTCGCTCAGCACGAGGATGTCGACGTCGCGGGCGAGTTCGACCAGTTCGGCGGCTTTGCCGCGTTCGTTGTGGTCGTGCAGGGCAATGAGCTTGGGCCGATTCTCGATGCCGAGGGCTTTGAGCAGGTGCACGGTGACGCGGGTATCCTCGGCGGCCACGATCGTGATGGTACTCAGGGTCTCGATCAGGCGCCGGGAGGCGTCGCCGAGATTTCCGATCGGGGTGGCAGCAAGGATGATCATGCTGCAATTCTCGCAGCCTCGGGCGAGCCTTTCGTTCTTCGCTTGCTCGGTACGATAGTCAGGTGCTCGCAACTAGTCGATGGGTTCGCTGGGGCGCGCCCCTCCTCGTGGTCCTGCTGGCCGCCGGATTACGCTTGTGGAACCTCGGCGTGCCGCACGCTCTCGTGTTTGATGAGACCTTTTATGTGAAGGACGCCTGGACCCTCTTCAATAACGGGTATGAGTCCACCTGGCCGGCCGACGCCAATCCCTTGTTCGAGGCCGGGCAGACCGACATCTTCACGACGGATCCGTCGTTCGTGGTGCACCCGCCGCTCGGTAAGTGGCTCATCGCCCTCGGCATGAACCTGCTCGGTCCCGGCAACCCGTGGGGCTGGCGCCTGGCCACCGTGGTGGTCGGGGTGCTCGCGGTCGTGCTCATCATGCTCGTGGCCCGCAAGCTGTTCCAGTCGCGCCTACTGGCCGTGATCGCTGGTTTTTTGCTCGCCATCGACGGTCATGCCATCGTCATGAGTCGGGTTGCTCTGCTCGACAACTTCGTGATGTTCTTCGCACTGCTCGGTTTCGGGGCGATCCTGATGGATCGGCAATGGCACGCGACGCGTCTGGCCGCCCGGACGGCCGGGGTGAGCGACGTCGGATGGGGCCCGACCCTGTGGTGGCGACCGTGGCTGCTTGCCGCCGGTCTCGCCTTCGGCCTGACCAGTTCGGTGAAATGGTCGGGGCTGTACTTTCTGGCCGCTTTCGGCGTCTACCTCGTTGTCGTCGACGCGCTCGCTCGGCGCCGTAACGGCGTCACTTTCTGGGCCAGTGCCGCCATTCTGAAGCAGGCCCCCGCCACGTTCCTGCTCTTGGTTCCCGTGGCCGTCACCACGTTCTTCGTGTCCTGGACGGGCTGGTTCGTCACCCGCGGCGGGTATTACCGGGAGTGGGCAGACGGGGCTGGAGCGGCCTGGACCGGTCCGCTCGCTTGGGTTCCGCACACCCTGCAGAGTTTCTGGCACTACCAGGCGGCCGCATACACGTACCACGTGGGCCTCGCCACGCCGCATCCGTACCAGGCCAACCCGGTGACCTGGCTGTTCATGATTCGCCCGACCAGCATGTACTACCGCGGTTCCAGTCAGGGCGAATTCGGCTGCCAGTTTCAGAACTGCTCCGAGGCGATCACCTCGGTCGGCAACCCGCTGATCTGGTGGGCGGCGACCGCCGCGCTGTTCTACCTGGTCTACCGACTGGCCCGATACCGGGAATGGCGGGTCGGCCTTATTCTCATGGGAATGGTCGCCGGCTACCTGCCGTGGCTGATGTACCTGAACCGCACGGTTTTTCAGTTTTACACGATCGCGTTCGAACCCTATCTGCTGCTCGGCCTCGTTTTCGTCATCGGCATGTTCCTCAAGCGAATTCCCGAACTGTCCAGGCCAGAACACCGGCATTCAGCACATTCGCAGGTGTACGAATATGACCCCCAACCGCGGGTCGGAGCGCTTGGCGCCGTCATTGTCGGCCTCGGGGTGGCGCTGCTGCTGACCGCGTTCTTCTTCCCGGAATGGACCGGAATGCAGACTCCATTCGCGTTTTGGCAGCTCCACATTTGGATGCCAAGTTGGCGATAGATCGGTCAGATACATTCCATTTTTGGCATATAATGACTGAGAATGCTGTGTGAATGAGGCACGGATTACGCTCCGGCGAACGTAGACTGACGATTATCTGCTCCACGAGTAATTGCTCACGTCCCGGCTGAGAAGTCCCGATCCACAAAGGCCTCATGTCGGAAGCACTAGCCGCACCCTCGGTCCGCATCATCAGGACCCGGCCGGGTGGAGACACAAAGAACCCCACAACCGAATATTCGGCGCTCCTGCATACCGTGCGCAATCTCGGCCTTCTCGGCCGTCGCACCGGTTTCTACTGGATGGTCTTCTCCATTCTCGTCGTGGCCACGCTCGGCGCTGCTGCCGGGTTCGTTCTGCTCGGCGATACCTGGTACCAGCTGATCATCGCCGGCGCGCTCGGCATCATCTTCACCCAGTTCGCTTTTCTGGCCCACGAAGCCTCGCACCGCGCCGTGTTCACCTCCGGCAGGGCGAATGACCGGGCCGGCCGTGTCCTGGCCAACCTCTTCGTCGGCATCAGCTACGCCTGGTGGATGACCAAGCACAGCCGGCACCACGCCCAGCCGAACGTCATCGGCAAGGACCCCGACATCGAGCCAGACTTCATCGTGTTCCGCGAAGAAGACGCCAAGAAGGTGAGCCGGCTCGGCGCTATCGTCACCCGCAAGCAGGGCTACCTGTTCTTCCCCCTGCTCATGTTCGAAGGCATCAACCTGCACATCCAGGGTTTCAAAACCGTCTTCGGCAAGAACAAGGTCAGCGAACGCTGGGTCGAGATCACGATGCTCGTCACGCGCATCACCGCCTACTTCGCCGTCATCTTCTACTTTCTGCCGCTCGGCATGGCCTTCGCCTTCATCGGTGTGCAGATGGCCGTGTTCGGTGTCTACATGGGCGCATCGTTTGCTCCCAACCACAAGGGGATGCCGCAGCTTCCGGCCGAAAGCCGCGTCGACTTTCTGCGCCGCCAGGTTCTCACCAGCCGCAACATTCGCGGTGGCACCTTCATCGACACCTACATGGGTGGGCTCAACTACCAGATCGAACACCACCTGTTTCCGAACATGGCCCGACCGCACCTGCGGAAGGCGCAGGAGATCGCCAAGGAATACTGCATCTCCCACAACGTGAAGTACACCGAAACCGGCGTCTTCGAGAGCTATGGCATCGTCATCGCCTACCTCAACAAGGTGGGCCTGGCCGCGCGTGACCCGTTCGATTGCCCAATGGTGCAACGCTTCCGCACGCACTAACACCACCCAGCTTGCCTCAGGCCGTTTCCCCTCTGGGAGGCGGCCTGATGCAGTTAAATGGCAGTACCACCGCCGGAACCGGTTCCGACGCCGCGCCTACGGCTGCCCCCTCACCATCCGCAACGTCGCCCAGTCGCTCGTCTACACGACGACCCTCGGCAAGGGCACCCTCACGCTCGCCCCGACCTTCGCCCTGAGCGTTCCGGCCAACACCTTCCGTTCCAACTACTCGGATGCGGTCGGCAGCACCGCCGTCGACCCCTACGTGTCGACCATCACGTTCACCATCGCGTAGCCACCGTTCTCGGCAGGTCCATGGACCTCTCGGGTAATGCCCCGCACCTCAGGGTGCGGGGCATTGTTGGGTTAACTCCCGCGTGCGGGTGCCGTACCATGAAGACCGTGACAGCGTACGTCTCAGCCCTGGACCTCTTTTCCATCGGAATCGGCCCGTCCAGTTCCCACACGGTGGGTCCGATGCGTGCTGCCCGCGTTTTCGCCGAAGACCTCGTGGCGACCGGCCGTCTGGCCGAGGTGGGACGCATCCGCTGTTCCCTCTTCGGATCGCTCGGGTCAACCGGTCTCGGCCACGGTACGCCCGACGCCGTCCTCGCCGGGCTGACCGGGCTGCGCCCGGAGACCTGCGACCCCGACCAGGTGCGTTTCGCCTGGTCCGGCCTGCGCGATGGCGCCACCCTCACTCTGCTCGGTGGGCACCGCATTCCGATCAGCACGAGCGACGTGCGCTTCGAGCCGCGCACCCGTCTGCCCGGCCACCCCAACGCGCTCACCCTCTCGGCCTGGGCGACCGACAGCGCAACGGATGCCCCGCCCCTGCTCGAGGAGACCTTCTATTCGATCGGTGGCGGGTTCATCCGCCGCGGCACCGAACGCTCGAGCGCACAGGCCCGTGTCGCTCAACCACTCCCCTACGATTCCAGTGCCGAATTGCTCGCGCTGTGTGACGCGCACGAGCTCACCATCTGCGAGGTTGCCCGCCGCAACGAGGAAGCGATCCACGGTGCCGCAACGCTCGACGCGGGCCTCGACGCCATTTGGGACGCCATGCACACCTGCGTCGACGCCGGGCTCAGTCACACGGGGCTGCTGCCAGGGGGCCTCAAGGTCAAGCGTCGGGCCGCGGCGGTACGTATGCGCCTGGAGGAATATGACGGGCTGCCGCTGCGCGACCGCGACACCTCCACCGAATGGTTGCACGCCTTCGCGCTCGCGGTGAACGAGGAAAACGCGGCTGGCGGCCGGGTGGTCACCGCACCGACCAACGGGGCGGCCGGCATCATCCCGGCCGTCGGTCACTACTACCTGCGCTTCGTTCCCGGAGCGGATGCCGCCGGCATCCGTCGGTATCTGCTCACGGCTGTGGCCATCGGTTCCCTGGTCAAAGCCAACGCGTCGATCTCCGGAGCCGAGGGCGGCTGCCAGGCCGAGGTGGGCGCGGCCTGCGCCATGGCCTCCGGCGCGCTCTGCGCTGTGCTCGGCGGCACTCCGCGACAGGTGGAGAATGCGGCCGAAATTGCCATGGAACACCATTTGGGGCTCACCTGCGATCCGGTCGGGGGCCTCGTGCAGGTGCCCTGCATCGAGCGCAACGCCATTGCCTCGTCGACCGCGGTGTCGGCAGCCCGGCTGGCGCTGCACGGCGACGGAACCCACCTGGTCTCGCTCGACACCGTGATCGAGACCATGCGGCAGACCGGACTTGACATGATGACGAAGTACAAGGAAACCAGCGAGGGCGGGCTCGCCGTGAACGTCATCGAGTGCTGACGGACACCCCTGAATGGGGTAGTCAGCTCCGTGTTGCCGCCATGTCGGCAGCCTAAACTGGCTGAACGCGTGCATCGACGATGTCGCATCGCGCCTCTTGAAAGGGTTGAACCATTCGCAGCACACTCGCACGCCGCCCGTGGGGCATCATCGTTGCCGCTCTCCTGCTCGTGGTGATGGCTGGCTGTGCCGGCGAACCGGCTCCGGCCGTCACTGTGACCATCACCCCGGCCGTCACGCCGACGCCCACACCGAGTCCCACGCCGACACCGACGCCCGTTCCCACCGAGGAGGCGGCGCTGATTCCGAACCCGACGGTGCCCGACCTCGTTCCCAACGCAGAGCCGGTGCCGCTCCCGCAGGGGCCGGCCGCTGACCAGGGCGCTACGCCTGGAGCCCGCGGCACCACGACCGCCGACGGTGCGGGCGCACTACTCACCTACACCGTCGTCGAAGGCGACGCGTTCTTCGACATCGCTCAGCGGTTCAATATTCCGGTGCAATTGCTGCTCACCATGAACCCCTCGGTACCGGGGCTCGGCGAAAACATCTACATCAAGCAGGTCATCAACCTGGACTGGACCACGACGCGCTAACCGGCCGGAGTTTCACCGGCCACTGTGTCGCCGGATGACTCGACCCGGCACCGGTTCCGTCGGGTGTCGGCGGCCCCCGCTAGCCTTGCACCATGAGTTCTCCCGTTCCGCCTTCGCGCCTTGTGTCCAGCCCCGTTGTCTCCAGCCCCGTTGTCTCGACCCAGTGGCTTGCCGATCATCTCGGTTCCGACAACCTGGTCATTCTCGACGCCACCGTGTTTGCGCTAGCCCCGTCCACGACCGAGTCGGGGGCGGCGGGTCCCCGCTACCTCAGCGGTCGTGACGATTACCTCACCAAGGGGCACATTCCCGGGGCCGTGTTCGCCGACCTGTTCGACGTCTTTTCCGACCCGGCCGGTGAATTTGATTTCTCCCGGCCGAACGCCGACCTGTTCGAGAAGGCGGCGGCATCCGTCGGTATCGACAACGGCACGACCGTAGTCGTCTACGACGCCGTGGTCGGCCAGTGGGCGGCCCGCATCTGGTGGTTGTTCCGCGCCTTTGGCTACGACGATGTCGCCGTGCTCGACGGCGGCCTCACCAAGTGGCACGCCGAAACACGCCCCTTTGCGACCGGCGGCGTGCGTCCGCGGGTCGTCGGCGGGTTCACGGCAGCGCCGCGTCCCGAGCTGTGGGTCGACAAGAGCTTCGTCGAGTCCATCGTGGCAGGCGTAGCGGATGCCGCCCTCGTTTGCTCCCTGCCGCCGGCGGAATTCGCCGGCACGGCCGGTTCCCGCCCGCGTGCCGGGCACATCCCCGGCAGCATCAGCCTGCCGGCCAGCACGCTCGTGGATCCTGCCACGAACGCGTTCCTGCGCGGTGACCAGCTCGATGCAACGCTTTCCCCAGCCGTCACGGCTTCAGCGGCGGGTGCGTCGGGTCACCTCGTCACCTACTGCGGCGGCGGTATCGCCGCGGCAGCGAGTGCTCTCGCGCTCATCCGCGCCGGTAATGAGCACGTATCGATCTACGACGGCTCGCTCAACGAGTGGGCCGCCGACGCCGCGGCGCCGCTGAACGCGCCCGGCGCGTAGCCCACAGCACCCGCGCCGACGCCCGCCGCGGTGAGCGCGCCGGAATTCGGTGGCCGCTAGGTCGGTTCGTTAGCGGCCACCGAGATCGGGCACAGTCCTGGGCAGATCCACTGGCACGCGCCTGCGCGACGCCGCGCTAGAGGCGGTTCACCCCGGTGACGCGCACGACCGCCGCGCCGAGCTCGTCGGAATCGGCCAGGTTCACGCTCGCGCTGATCCCCCAGTCGTGGTCGCCGGCCGGGTCGTCGAGAATCTGCCGCACGGTCCACTCCTCGACGCCCTCCCCGATCATGAGCAGGTCGGAGCTGCGCGCGTTGCCGCCGGTGAGTAGCTCGTCGTGCTCGGCGAAGTAGCCGTCCATCGCGTCTGCCCAGACATCGGCCGAGTAGCCATGCTCGCGATCGAGTTCGCCGAGCTCGTCGTAGTGTTCCAGCGCGGCCAACTGCACCCGACGGAACAGCTCGTTGCGCACCAGAATGCGGAAGGCCCGCACGTTGGTGGTCAGGCGGCGAGGCGGCGGCGGCAGGATCGCGTGGGCATCCGCTTCGTGCGCGGCTAGGTCGGGGTGCAGCAGCTCTTCCCACTCGTCGAGCAGGCTCGAGTCCACCTGACGCACGAGTTCGCCGAGCCATTCGATGAGGTCGAGCAAGTCTTCGTTCTTGGCCTCGTCGGGAATGGTCTGCCGCGCGGCCCGATAGGCGTCCGAGAGGTAGCGCAACACCACGCCCTCGCTGCGGGCCAGCTTGTAGAACGCGATGAACTCGCCGAACGACATCGCCCGCTCATACATATCGCGCACCACGGACTTGGGCCGGAGCTCGAAGTCCGCGATCCACGGCTGCGAAGCCTTATAGGTGTCGAAGGTGTAGTTCAACAGTTCTTCGAGCGGCTTGGGGTGCGTGATCTCCTCGAGCAGCGCCATCCGCTCGTCGTATTCGATGCCCTCGCGCTTCATCGCGTTCACGGCCTCACCCCGGGCGGCAAACTGTTGCCCCATGAGCACGGGCCGCGGGTTGTCGAGGGTCGACTCCAGAATCGAGATCATGTCGAGCGAGTAGGTAGGCGATTCCGGGTCGAGCAGTTCGAACGCGGCCAGCGCAAACGGTGACAGCGGCTGGTTGAGCGCAAAATTCGCCTGCAGGTCAACGGTCAAACGGATGCTGCCGCTCGCGCTCTGCTCCACAATTCCAGCTTCACGCAGGGTCTTGTAGATGCCCAGGGCGCGTCGGGCCAACACCAGCTGGCGGCGCCACGGTTCGTGGTTGTCAAAGACCAGGGAGTGCACGTGGGCGAAGGCATCGCCGCCGCGCCCGATCACGTTGATGAGCATCGCCGCGGTCATCTGCATGGAGGGCGACAGGGTCTCGGGTTCGGCATCGACCAGACGGCGAAAGCTTGGTTCGCCCCAGGACACGAAGCCGTCCGGCGCCTTTTTGCGCACGATCTTGCGCTTCTTCTTCGGGTCGTCGCCGGCCTTCTCGATGGCCTTGAGGTTCTCGCTCTCGTGCTCCGGCGCCTGGATGACCACCGTGCCAGCCGTGTCGTAGCCGGCCCGCCCGGCCCTCCCTGCGATTTGGTGAAACTCCCGCACGTTCACCTGGCGCATTTTCACGCCGTCGTATTTGGTGAGAGCGGTGAACAGCACGGTGCGAATCGGTACGTTGATGCCGACGCCGAGGGTGTCCGTGCCGCAGATCACCCGCAGGTAGCCGCGCTGCGCGAGCTGCTCGACCAGCCGCCGATACTTGGGCAGCATGCCGGCGTGGTGCACGCCGATTCCCATGCGGATGAGCCGCGACAGGGTCTTGCCGAAACTCGTCGTGAACCGGAACTCGCCGATCAGTTCGGCGATGACGTCGCGCTGTTCACGAGTGGCGACCTTGGCGCTCGCGAGGGCCTGCGCGCGTTCCAGGGCGGCCGCCTGGGAGAAATGCACGATGTAGACCGGCGCTTTGTCGGTGTGCAGCAGCTCTTCGACCGTTTCATGCACCGGCGTCTGCTCGTAGTAGTAGCTGAGCGGGACCGGGCGTTCCACCCCGGTGACGACGGCGGTTGGCCGCCCGGTGCGCCGGGTCAGGTCGTCACTGATGAATTTCACGTCGCCGAGGGTGGCCGACATGAGGATGAACTGCACGCGCGGCAGGAGCAACAGCGGCACCTGCCAGGCCCAGCCGCGTTCCGGGTCGCCGTAGAAATGGAACTCGTCCATCACGACGAGGTCGACCTCGGTGTCTTCGCCGTTACGCAGTGCCAGGTTGGCGAGAATCTCGGCGGTGCAGCAGATGATCGGGGCGTCGGCGTTGACGCTCGAGTCGCCGGTCATCATGCCGACGTTCTCGGCGCCGAAGGTTTCGACCAGGGAGAAGAACTTCTCGCTCACGAGGGCCTTGATTGGCGCGGTGTAGAAGCTGCGCTTGCCGGCCGAGAGCGCGGCGAAGTGCGCGCCGACGGCCACGAGCGACTTGCCGGTTCCGGTCGGGGTGCTGAGGATCAGGTTGGCCCCGGAGACGATCTCGATGACCGCCTCCTCCTGGGCCGGGTACAGGGTGAGGCCTTGGTCGGTCGCCCAGGATTCGAACGCCTCGAAGAGAACGTCGGGGTCGGTTTCGTTTTCGAGGCGCGCAAGCAAAGACATAGTCCCTTAACACTGCACTACTTCTGCCGCTCCCGCCCCCGAACGGTACCCACGCCGTCCCTCCCCCGTGGCTAATTCAGGAAATCCCCTCGGAAAGGTGCACGAAGGCGGGGCAATCGGTCATGTCAGCGCCGATCTCCTGACTTAGCCACCAAACCCGGAGCCAAGATGTGACGGATGTCTGACGAAACCGGCGCGGACCCCGGGCAGAGTGCTAATCACAGCCGCCGGTTCTAGGCTGGCGGCATGGTTTATGTCACCCCCGATACCGCTGCGGCTGCGACCCCCCGCCGCGCCCGGGCCCTCTGGCGCCCGGCGGCCGCGGGACTCGCCGCAGCCCTGGCCGGCCTGGGCCTGGCCGAGCTGACTGCCGCATGGATCGCCCCCGGCGCGAGCCCGGTGCTGACCGTCGGCGCGCTCGTCATCGACATTGTTCCGCCCGGTGTCAAAGAACTCGTGATCGGCTTGTTCGGCACGGCCGACAAGTTCGTGCTCATCGTCACCATCGTGCTCGTGTTGGCCGTGGTCGCCGCTCTGGCCGGCATTCTTGAATCGAGGCGTCCGCCGTTCGGCCGTCTGCTTGTCGTGCTGATCGGCGCGATCGCCCTGTTCGCGGCGCTCTCCCGCTCGAGCGCCTCCACCCTCGACGCGGTGCCGGCGGTTGTCGCCATGGGGGTCGCCGCGATCGCGCTGACCTTCCTCACCACGAGGCTGCCGATACTTCGAGCCACCGAGAGCACCGCCGCCACACGCGACGGGGCGCTCAAACCGGGCGCACCCTTTGACACCTCGGACCGCGCCGAAACGCCTGGCCCCGACCGCCGCCGCGTTCTCGTCTACACCGGCGTCACTGCGGGCATCGGGCTGCTCGCCCTGGTCGGCGGCCAGCTCAGCGCCGCAGCGACCAGGGCAGCGGATGCCGCGCGCGCGTTATTCACGCTGCCAGCGGCATCCGTTCGGCAGGCCGCAATACCGGCCGGGGCGAGCCTCGACGTGGCGGGCATCACCCCGCTGATCACGCCGAACGCGGACTTCTATCGCATCGACACCGCCCTGAGCGTGCCGCGGATCGACCCCACGACCTGGCGGCTGAGAGTCACCGGCATGGTCGAGAATGAGGTCGAGATCGACTTCGCCGAGCTGCTCGCGCTGCCACTCGAGGAGAGCACGACCACCCTGGCCTGTGTGTCGAACTACGTCGGCGGCGACCTGATCGGTAATGCCACCTGGCTCGGCTACCCGATTCGCGAGCTGCTGGCCCGCGCCACGCCCACGAGCGGGGCGGATATGGTGCTCTCCACGAGCCAGGACGGCTTCACGGCCGGCACCCCGATCGAAGCGCTGACCGACGGTCGCAACGCCATTCTTGCCGTGGGTATGAACGGCGAACCACTGCCGCTCGAGCACGGCTACCCGGTGCGCATGGTCGTGCCCGGGCTGTATGGCTACGTCTCGGCCACGAAGTGGGTCGTCGAGCTCAAACTCACCCGATTCGATCAGGAACAGGGCTACTGGACTCCGCGAGGCTGGTCCGAACTCGGCCCGGTCAAGCTGTCCTCCCGGGTCGACGTGCCGCGCGACGGCACCTCGGTGCCCGCCGGATCCGTCGTCATCGCCGGCGTCGCCTGGTCGCAGCACGTGGGAGTGAGCAGTGTCTCCGTGCAGATCGACGACGGCCCGTGGAAGGACGCCACCCTCGCCGACGCGATCTCCGTCGACACCTGGCGGCAGTGGGCCTACACCTGGAGCGATGCGACCATCGGTAACCATACCGTCAAGGTGCGGGCAACGGATGCCGAGGGTCTCGTGCAAACGTCGGCCACTGCCGACGTCGCGCCCGACGGGGCCACCGGACTGCACGAGATTTCGGTGTCCGTCTCGTAAGTGACGCGCTGGGCGTAGGTTTGCCTGCCGAGCTCATGATTGAACCTGCACCCGGGCCGGTCTAGCGTGGGCAAAGCACCGCGATCGGCACGGTGCAGCCGGCCTTGTGCTCGTAGGGCGCGAAGAACAACGCCCTCGCCACGATCACGTCGCGCCACAGTGTCGCCCGCTCGGCCTCAGCGGCCACCCGCACCGTCACTGTCAGTGTTCGCGGCCCCACCTGCACTTTTCCGCGTCACGCGCGACGCTGGAGCTGCGCCAGTACGCCGGAGTTTCGCCTCCCGCGTACTGGCGCAACTCCCGCGCGCTTTGGGATGACGGGCTAGCCGTTGGCACCGCTGGTGTTGATGACACCGTTCACGCCGGCCGGGAAGAACCCGCCCGAACGCACCGGAGCCGCGTTGAGATAGGTGATGTTGAGCACCTGGGCGGCGCTGCGGCTGAACACCAGGCCATTGGCGTCGGTCGGCACGAGGTTCGCCTTCGATGCGTTGCCGATGCCTTGGTCGAGGTCGGTCGGGCCGTCGACGGCGTCGCGCACATCGGAGATCGCCTGCACGGTCGTGTACACCGAGGGCAGCGCCACACCGAGCGCGTAGAGCGTGCTGCGGATGACGCCGGCGTGGTAGGCCTCGACCGCGAGCAGGCCGGCGGCCGCCTCGAGGTAGGTCTTGTTCGAGATCAGTGGCGCCGCACCCTTGTAGGCGGTGACTCCGACGTCTTCGAAGATGAACGCGCCGAACAGAAAGTTCGCCTCGTTCGCGTACACATCGAATTTCTGTCCGGGCTTGACCAGTCCGGCCGCCTGGGCGGCGGCGGTGAAGCTCGCGTCGAGGTTGATCTTGGGGCGTGACACGGCGACGCTGCCGAGCGCGGACCGCAGGAAGGCCACGTGAGCTTTCTCGTCGGCGGCGATCTCGGCGGCGTACTTCTTGATGATCGACGTCTTGAAGTGCACCATCCGACCACCGGTCACGCCGCCGCGGGTACCGGTTCCGGTCGTCATGCTGTCGGGCAGCCCGCTGCCGGTCGTGGCCCGCAGATAGAACTCTGCCTCGAGGTACTCGAGGTTGAGTGCGAAGTTCAAAATGGACGCGTCACTCGGCGCGGCTGCCGGGCCGGTCGATTCCGCGGCCAAAGCCGGTGAGCCAGTGGCGAGCATGGCTGCTCCCACACCGAACCCGGCCACACCAGCCGCCCGCAGAAAGTTTCGGCGATCCGAAGAATTCTCTGCACTGCGGTTGATAGCGCTGGTAATGAAACCCTGATCAAACATCCTTGTTCTCCTGTCGATTGGCGAATGTGCCGGGTGTGTCTGAAGTAACAACGGCAACCTACCCGCTCAAATCAATCTCCCGGATGGCTGGACACGGACGTAAGCAAACGATAAGAATTATGCTCACTTTGTAGGTTTTTGCGTTCTGTATGTTTTCCGGCGCGACTGGACGCCAGCAGAGCGGATGCCGGCGGCCCGCGCCCGCTCGTGCCAGCTAGCGAGTCAGAGCAGGAGCCCGTCGCTGCCGACCGGGGGTAGCCGGCGAGCCACCCGGCGATCGTGGAGCACCGCGATACCGTAGGCGGCGAAGTAGAGCACCACCATGGGAATGGCGAGCAGGAACATCGACACCAGGTCGGCGGCCGGGGTCGCGATGGCGGTGAACAGAATAATGACGAGCATCGCCACGCGCCAGGATTTGATGATAGAGCGCGCGCTGATCACCCCGGCGAAGTTCAGCAGCACGATGAACACCGGCAGCACGAACGCGATTCCGATGGCGATCATGAGCTTGAGCACGAAGTCGAAGTAGTTCTGCGCGTTGATGAGCGCAGCATCCTGTCGGGGCGCAAAGCTCGTCATGAGCTCGACCACGTGCGGCAGCACGTACCAACCGGCCGCGCACCCAGCCAGAAACAGCGGCACGGCAGTGAAGAAGAAACCGAAGGTGTACTGCTTTTCCTTGCGGGTGAGCCCGGGGGTGAGAAACGCGAAAATCTGGTAGAGCCACATCGGGCTCGAGACGATCAGGCCGACATAGAACGAGATGCGCAGTTTGAGGTCGAACGCACTCGTAATGTCGGGGTAGTTGATCTGCGCGTTGCGATTCTGGGCTCGCACGATCGCGTAGATCGGCTCGCGCAGGCCGTCCCAGACGAAACTCGACAGAAACCAGCCGGCGATCGCACCGACCAGGATGCCGAGGGCCGCCAGAAAGAGCCGCTTGCGCAACTCCAGCAGGTGCTGTCCGAGAGACATCTTGCCTGTGCGCTTGTTTGCACCTTTATCCGGGGCGCTCCGCACCCCCTGCACGACCATCTGGCCTAGACCTTCGGGTTCGGCATGCCGCTCGAATCGGTGCCGGAGCTGCTGTCGGTCGGTGTTTCCTCGGTGCGCTCCGGGGTGATCTCGCTCTTGAAGATCTTCATCGACTGACCGAGACTGCGGGCGAGCCCTGGCAGTTTCGGAGCGCCGAACAAGAGCAGAATCACGACGAGAATGATCAGAAAATGCCATCCGGTCAGGTTGCTGAGCATGTAAATTCTCCCTCGAATCAAGTCGGTCGTGCAGCAGTGTAACGGCCACACCCGTGGCGAAACCGGGTAAAGCTCAGCATTTTCTTGGGTTGTAACATTTTCCCTAGAAATCCGGGAGAAACGGATGCCTACCCGGCTGTTCCAGCGGCGGGCTCGGACGTGGCGAAGCGCTCGAGAACGTCGATGATGCGCATTTTGCAGCCGCCGCATCCGGTGCCGGCCCTGGTGGCAGAGCTGATGCAGGCGACGCTGGTGTTGCCGGCCGCGGCCGAGTCGGCGATGGCTCCGACCGTGACCCCGTTGCACCAGCACACGGTCGCACCCGGGTCGAACGCACTGCCCGCGGAGGGCTCGTAGTCCGGCCCGTCGTAGCGCAGCAGGACGGAGCGATCGGCTGGCAGTTCGCTGCCGCGCTCGAACAGCAGCGTCAGTTCGGCGGCGGTGCGCGGCATGCCGACGCAGACGAACCCCTCGAGAATACCGTCACGGGTGACCATTTTCACGTAGCGCCCGTGCTCGGGGTCGGCCCACTGCGAGACGCTCAGCGGTGCCCCGGAGCAGCCGGCAGCGTGGGCGTCGATGCTGGCGTTATCAGCGGCACGATCCCACGGGTCGGCGCCAGTGTTTCCCACCGACACGACGTCGATGCCCTCGGACTTCAGCATGACCACGGCCGACACCGAAGCCGCCAGCGGCAACGCCGCACCCCGGCCTACCATCTCGACGGTGAATCGCGCTGCCAACCAGTCGGCCTGGCGCCAGCCCGGCCCGATCAGGCCGCTGGGCCCGCCGGAGGGCAGCGCGGTGGAAGCGCCGGCGCGAGGCGCAGGAGCCACGTGCGCGCAGTCGCCGATCGCGTAGATGCGCGGGTCTCCCCAGCTCTGTAGGTTTTCATCGACCAGGATTCCGGTCGACACCGGCAGGGCCGCCAGCTGGGCCAGCTCGATGCGGGCGCCGACACCGCAGGAGAGCAGCAGCAGGTCGCCGTGGATCTGCTTGCCGTCAGCACAGATCAGGGCGTCGAACCGGTCCACTCCGTCGTCGTCCTCGTGAAAGAGCAGGCTCTCGGCGCGAGAGTGGTTGACCATGGTCACGCCGGCCCGGCGGGCGCTCTGCGCGAGCACGCTGCCGCCGCCGCGGTCGAGGTTGCGTGCCATGGGAATCTCGCCGTGATAAACCACGCAGGCCTGGGCACCGGCGGTCGCCGCAGCGAGAGCAATCTCCACACCGAGCACGCCCGCGCCGAGCACGACGATGCGGGCTCCGGCAGTCACGGCCGCGAGCACCCGCTGCGCGTCGTCGAGGTCACGCAGCACGGTGACCCCGCGCGGGAGTGGGGCGCCGCTGGTGTCGAGGGTGGCGGCATCCGCTGGCGGCGCCTGGCGATCGCGGTGTACGCGGGTGACGCCGTCGAGGGTGGGCACGTTGGCACGGGCGCCGGTGGCGAGCACGAGCCGGTCGTAGCGCAACAGCGTGTCATCGCTGAGCGACACCGCACGGCGACTGCGGAGGATGGCCGTGACGCTCAGGCCCAGGCGCAGGTGCACGCCAGCCTCTCGGGCGGCGAGCGTGTCGGTGATATCCAGGCTCTCCCGGTCGGCGTTGCCGACGGCATATTCGGCGATGAGCACCCGGTTGTAGGCGTCCGCGCTCTCGGCCCCGACTACGGTCAGTATCGCCGCGCCCTGCCGCACGAGCGGCAGCAGCTCGTCGACGAAACGGGCACCGACCGGGCCGTAGCCGACCAGCACGATGTGCTCAGAGTTCCGGTGTTCAGACATGGGCGCCTGCTTCCACGAGCGCACGCACTCGAACGGTCGTCTTCTTGAATTCGGGCATACCGCTCACGGGATCGGTCTCGTCGTCCGTCAGCAGGTTGGCACGCTGATCGCCGGCAAAGTGAAACGGCAGAAAGACCGTGTCAAAGCGGATGTCGGTGCTCACCTCGGCCCGGCAGCGCACCGTTCCCCGGTCGTTGCTGACCTCGACCCAGGCCTCGTCGATGATGCCGAGCTGCTCCGCGGTAGCCGGGTGCAGCTGCAGTCGGGCCTCCGGCTGGGCATCGGCGAGCTCGCGCACCCGCCGGGTCTGGGTGCCGCTTTGGTAGTGCTCGAGCAGGCGGCCGGTGATCAGCGTGAGGGTGCCGTCGACCTGCGCCGGTGCACCGAGGCGACTGGCCTGGACGGCGACGAGGTGGGCGCGGCCGTCGGGGTGGGCAAAGCGGTCAAGAAATAGGCGGGGCGTTCCGGTGGACCCTGCGGGATACGGCCAGAAGGCCGGCTCTTCGGAGTCGAGCAACTCATAGCTGAGCCCGGAATAGTCGGCCAGGCCTCCCGCCGACGCCCGGCAGAGTTCGTCGAACACCTCGGACGCTTCGGCGCTGAACGTTGACGCCGAGTCGAGCCGGCGAGCGAGTTCCTGCCAGATCCACAGTTCGCTGCGCACGCCCTCCGGCGCGTCGACGGCCAGGCGGCGACGGATGACGCGGCCCTCGAGCGAGGTCATCGTGCCCTCCTCTTCGGCCCACTGGGTCACCGGCAGCACGACATCGGCGAGCACGGCAGTTTCGGAGAAGAAGAAGTCGGCGACGACCAGAAAGTCGAGGGTTTTCAGGGCGGCGCGCACCCGGTTTGCGTTCGGAGCCGAGACGACCAAGTTAGAGCCGTGCACGAGCAGGCAGCGGATGCCGCCCGGCTCGCCCAGCGAGCTGAGCAACTCGACCGCGGGAAGCCCAACGCCAGGCAGGCTATCGGGGTCGACACCCCAGACCCCAGCGACATGCGCGCGCGCGGCGGGATCGTTGATCTTGCGGTAGCCGGGCAGCTGGTCGCATTTCTGCCCGTGTTCACGTCCACCCTGCCCGTTGCCCTGGCCGGTTAGCGTGCCGTAGCCGGAGTGCGTCGTGCCAACAAGGCCGAGCACCAGGCTGAGATTGATCGCGGCGGTGGCCGTGTCGGTGCCATCGGCGTGCTGCTCGACGCCCCGCCCGGTAAGGATGTAGGTGCCGCTGCCGGTCGCTGCTCCGCGCGCAGCCCCGCCAGCGAGGCGCCGGGCTAGTTCACGCAGCTGCCAGACCGGCACGCCGGTCTGTTCCTGTACCCGGGCCGGCCACCACTGGCTCACGCTGCGGCGCACCGCGTCGAAGCCCGTGGTGCGGCTCGCCAGATAATCGAGGTCGGCGAGTTTCTCGGCGATGACGATGTGGGTCAGGCCGAGCAGCAGCACGAGGTCGCTGCCGGGGGTCGGCTGCACGTGCATGCCGGCGCCGTCGTCGGTGAGTCGGGCGGTCGCGGTGCGGCGGGGGTCGACGACCACGAGGCCGCCAGCGGCGCGGGCGCCCTCGAGGTGGCCGATGACCGGCGGCATGGTCTGCGCCACGTTGGAGCCGAGAATCAAAATGGTGTCGGCCGCGTCGAGCTCGTCGACCCGAAACGGCAATCCCCGGTCGAGGCCGAACGCCCGGTTTCCCGCGGCGGCGGCGCTCGACATGCAAAACCGGCCGTTGTAGTCGATGCGGCTGGAACGAAGCGCCACTCGGGTGAACTTGCCGAGCTGGTAGGCCTTCTCGTTGGTCAGGCTGCCGCCGCCGAACGCGCCGACCGCGTCAGCCCCGTGTTCCGCCCGGGCCTCGCGGAGTTTCGAGGCGACGAGGTCGAGTGCGTCGCTCCAGGAGGCCGGCTCGAAGGTACCGTCAGCCTGTCGCAGCAGGGGTTCGAGAATGCGGTCCGGCGATGTGAGCAGTTCAGCAGAGGTCCAGCCCTTCTTGCACAGGCCCCCGCGGTTGGTCGGAAACTCCCGGCCCGTGACCGTCACGACTGCGGTGGCCTGCGAAACGGATGCTGCGGCATCCGTTTCAACCGGCGTTTCGACCGGGGTCAGCGTCATCGCGCACTGCAGGGCGCAGTACGGGCAGTGGGTTCGGGCCACGGGCATGGGTTCCTAGATCTTCTGGCCGGCGACGGACGAGCCGCGGTGGAGGTAGACGAAGGCGGTGACACACATCATGACGACGTAGGCCATGGCGAAGGCGTAGATCGCGCTGGAGTAGTCGCCGGTCGTTGTCTTGGAGTGGCCGAGCACCTGCGGGATGATAAATCCGCCGTAGGCTCCGACAGCCGAGATGAGGCCGAGGGCTGCTGCCGTCTTGCGTTGCGTGTTGACGTCACCCGAGTTCTGGTGGGCGTCTTTCACTCCGCTCTTGGCCGAGAACACGCTCGGAATCATACGGTAGGTCGAGCCGTTGCCGATTCCGGTGGCGACGAAGATCAGCAGGAAGCTGCCGAGGAACGCCCAGAAGTTTCCGAGCGGCAGCACCGCGACCACCACGAGGGCACCGACGGCCATGACGCCGAAGGCTGCGACGGTGACGGATGCCCCGCCAAAGCGGTCGGCGAGGCGTCCGCCAGCCGGGCGTGCCAGCGAACCGACCAAGGCGCCGATGAAGGCGAGCGACAGCGAGGCGGACGCGACCTGGAAGGTGGAGTAGGCGGGAAACTGGTCGGCGATGAGCTTCGGGAAGACGCTCGCGAAGCCGATGAAGGAACCGAAGGTGCCGATGTAGAGCATGGCGAGAATCCAGAAGTGCGGCTCCTTCACTGCGGCGATGGATCCGGCGAAGTCGGCCTTGGCGTTGGTGAGGTTGTCCATGTACTTCCAGGCGCCCCACATGGCCACCAGGATGAACGGGATCCAGAACCAGCCGGCGAGCGAGATATTGAGGGTACCGACAGCGCCGAGGGTGATCACGATCGGCACGATGAGCTGGGCCATCGAAGCGCCGAGGTTGCCGCCGGCCGCGTTCAGGCCGAGCGCGTAGCCCTTCTGGCTCTGCGGGTAGAAGTAGGTGATGTTCGACATCGAGCTGGCGAAGTTGCCGCCGCCGAAGCCGGCGAGCGCGGCGACGAACAGCATGACGCCAAACGGGGTGTCCGGGTTGCCGACGCAGAAGCCGAGAGCGATCGAAGGGATCAACAGCAGTCCGGCCGAGATGATCGTCCAGTTGCGGCCACCGAACTTGAGGACCAGGAAGGTGTACGGGAAGCGCAGCGTGGCGCCGACGAGGCTCGGCATGGAGATGAGCCAGAACACCTCGGCGGTGGAGAAGGTGAAGCCGGCGGCCGGTAGCGACACGACGACGATGCTCCAGAGCTGCCAGACCACGAAGCCGAGGAACTCGGCGAAGATCGACCATTTCAGGTTGCGGGAGGCGATGAGTTTGCCACCCTGTTGCCACTGCTTCTTGTTCTCGGGGTTCCAATTGTCGATCCATCGACCCGGACGGTGCACCAGCACCGCCTCATCGGTACTGGGTGCGGTGGTGCCTGGTGCTGATTCAACGGTGCTGGATGTCATCGAAATCCCCTCAGGAGGTGGTGCAGAGCTGCAGGCAGCCCGGGCGGCTTCCCTGCTTCGACGTTAGCCAGCGCGTGTTTCCGGCCAACGTGGCACCCGTTACCTTCCGATCACCAGATCATCACAGGCTGTTCGGTGGGATGTTGGGGCGCTGTTACATGACGGACACATTCCAGGCGTGGTCCGGTGATACTGGCAGCGGATGCCGGGCGTGGCAGAATTGGACGACCTGCGCCCTGCGTATCCGCTGTTTGAAAGGCCCGCACATGACGATCACCGCCGCCGCCGACGGTTCTGCCCTCGGAAACCCCGGACCGGCCGGTTGGGCCTGGTACGTCGACGACTCGTCGTGGGCGGCCGGCGGCTGGAAGCACGCCACCAACAACCAGGGCGAGCTGAAGGCCGTGCTCGAACTGTTTCGCGCGACAGCGCACATCGACGACGACCTGCTGGTGCTGTGCGACAGCCAGTACGTGATCAACTCGGTGACGAAGTGGATGAAGGGCTGGAAGGCCAAGGGCTGGCGCAAGGGCGACGGCAAACCGGTGATGAACCTCGACCTGCTGAAGGAGATCGACGAGGCCATCGCCGGCCGCCGGTACCGCTTCGAATGGGTCAAGGGACATGTCGGGCATCCGCTCAACGAGGCTGCCGATGAGCGTGCGCGCGGCGCGGCCGAGGCGTTTCAACGCGGTCGGCCGGCACCGGCCGGGCCTGGTTTTGCCGGGGCTGCTGCGGTAGCCGAACCGGTGGTGGGGGCGCGAGCTGCGGCATCCGTCGGGCAGAGCGGCACGGGCGCGCCGACCCTCACCTCGGGCCGGGTCACCGAGCGGGCCGCCGCTTACTCGCACGACGAGCTGTTCTCGTTCGACGACCTCAGGGATGACATCGGCGAGGACCACCGCGACCTCACCGACCCGCACGGCCCCGACGCGATACGCAGCACCAGTGAGCTGCACCGGGTGATGCTCTCGCTCAGCGCCGAGGAACACCGGCGCCTGGTGCAGCGCGCTGCGGCCCGCGGAGTGACGATCGAGGAGTACCTGCGCGGCCAGATCTGAGCCGCGCTTGCTCACACCGGCCCGTTGACGGACCAGCCCACAGCGGCCAACCGGGCCGTGAGACCATGGAACATGACCGTTTCACCCTTTGACCCCGCTCAACTACACGCGTTTGAGACCGCTCTCAGCGAACGCCGGCGTGAACTGAACCTAGAGTCCCAGCGCCTCGCAGACACCTTTGCCGGCGTGCAAAGCTCGCGCAGCGACGGCTCGGCCGACGGCGCCCACGACGCTGAGGCGTCCTCGCTGCGCACCGAATGGTCACGCATGTCGGGGTTCCAGGGCGAAGCCGTCGAAGAACTCGCGGCGATCGATCGGGCCCTGCAGCGGATCGTCGACGGCAGCTATGGCCTGTGCGTGCGCGGCGGCGAACGCATTCCGCAAGGGCGGCTGGAGATTAAACCGGCCGCTGACCTCTGCATCATGTGCGCGGAGAAAGCCGCTCCGCGCCGCCGCTAGCCCGGCAATCCGTTGCTGGGACTGCTGCGCGATGACCGCCGGTCGGGTACGGCACTGACGGTGCTGGACAGGTGCCGCATCCGCTGGGGAGAGCTGGTGGCCGTCACCGGCTTGGCGCCGGGCGACCCTCTGACCAGTTCGACAGGTCATTGGTGCTGCTCGACCCTCGCCGGCGCTTCGGCCACAGCATCGGAGATTTTCTGGGTGCCGAAGTAGGCGGTCAGAATCAGGATCAGTGCTGTTCCTGAGAAGATTCCGTCGAGATTTCCGGCCGGAAGAAGAGAGATCATCAGTGCCATCGTGACGATGCAATTGATGACCGAGAGTGCCAGGCCCCACAGGCGATCGCGCAGAATTCCGATCGCCCCGATCAGTCGCAGGGCACCGAACACTCCGCTCATCACCATCATGAGATAAAGATTGTCCTGCAGGTACGGCACGATGAACGAGAAATGTTCCGAGATGGTGCCCTGCTCTACCCCGAGCAGGAGCAGGGGAATGACTCCGATGAAGACGCTGAATTCCATCAGTCCGCCCTGCACGATCAGCAGAATCGCGGCCGCCTTGTAGTTCTTCTTCATGTCATTGCCCCCGGCAGCCAGTCTAGCGAGGGGTCGGCGCTAGTCCGTGTCGGGGTCTGCTCGACGCGCTCGCCACGATCGGCCACCTCGACCAGGGAACGTAGGTTTTGCGGTGGTCGCCTTTTTGGCCCTCGCCTGGGTCATAGCCCTCGCCGCCTGGCGGTTCGGCCACGTTGAAGAGAAATGGTCGGCCGGCGAGGGCTCACGCCACGAATGAACGCGGTCAGCGCACCCCGATGAGAGAGCGCAGGCCGAATTCGGAGACGATCGGAATGCCGTAGTCCCGAGCCTTGCCGGTCTTGCCGGTGAGTGACGCCGGGTCCGCGGCCACGAGCAGCCGGGTGCGCAGGGTGACCGCCGTACCCAGGGACAGGCCCCGTGCGACCAATTCCCGGCTCCAGTCGGAGCGGGCACGGGCCATGTCACCGGTCAGCACGACGATGTCGCCCTGCTCCAGCAGCACGGTGTCGATCGACGCGATCGGCAGCTGCACCACCGATGCGGGTGCCGCCAGTGCTGCGGCAACGACCTCCGGAGCGACGTCGAGCATGCGTGCGACCGCGATCAGATCGGCGGAATCCGCGATGCTGAGAGCTCCGTTCGACCAGGCCACCCGCACGAGATCCTCGAAATAGCGACGGTGCAGCGCGGTGCACTCCGCGGCATTGATGCCACTGAATTCGGCCAGGACCCGAAGTTCATGTGTTTCCCGAGGCCCGAGAACCCGATCGAGCAGGCACAAATCGAGCAGGGCGAGGTAGTCGAGGTGTTCCTCAGGGCCGGTGTAGTCGGGGAGTTTCACGGCCGCGCGGGCCAGGAAGCTCGGTCTTGCCACCACGTCGCGCGGAGTTAACGGGTCGCGCTGCACCCACTCGGCGTCGGTACCCGCCGCAATTCTCGGCCAGGCAGAACGCTCGGCGCGGTCAAGCGCGTCGATCCACGGTGCAGCTGTCGGCGAGCCGTGCACGTAGGCGGCCAGCAGGCTCGCGCACGCCACGCCCTGCACCAGAGCACCGGGGCCTGGTCCGATTTCGATGTCATAGGCGGCGCAGCAATCGACGAGGAGCCGACCGGCCCCGGGCAAATACGTGCGGGCCAACTGCATGGTGCAGACCGCCTCCAGTCCGCGCCCGGGGGCGTAGCCAATCAGCTCGAACTCGCGCATCAGAAATCCGGTGACGAACTGGGCGTTGTGCGTCACCAATACCCGGCCGCGCAGCAGATCGACCAGGCGCGGTGCAATCTGCTCGAAGGTCGGCGCGCGAAGCAGTTCGGCCGTGCTGACGCCGTGGTTCGCCACGTCGCCGGCGTTGCTTCCGGGGTTGATCACCGTTTCCCAGCGCTCAGCAATGCGACCACCCTCGTCGAGGTGCACCACGGCGACCTCGACGACCCGATCCCGCTGATACGGGAACAGTCCGGTGGTTTTCAAACATATAACGGCGTATCCACGTTCGGGCATGGTCACACTCCACAATCTTGTGTTGTGAAGTTATCCGCAAACCCCGCTCGACGCGACAGCCCGTTCGGGGGCTTGAGGGTTTTACCGCGCACTGCTTTAGTACTTAGTTGGTCGCAGTAGTCTTCCTGGCCGAGTTTTTCGGCGGCAACAGGGTGTCGGCTTCCTCGAGTGACATTCCGTTGGTTTCGGGCACTTTGCGCAGCACGAACCAGAACGAGAGCCCGGCGAACAGAGCGTAGAGCCCGTAGGTGATCGGCAGGGACGCATCCGCCATCGGGGGGAAGCTGACCGTGATGAGAAAATTCGCGATCCACTGGGCGGCCGCGGCCAACCCGAGGGCCTTGGCGCGAATGGAGTTGGGAAACATTTCACCGAGGAGCACCCACACCACCGGTCCCCAGGAAGCTCCGAACGAGATCACGAATAGGTTCGCGGCAACCAGCGCGATCGGGGCCCAGGCCCCGGGCAGGCTGAGCTCACCGTCGAGAGTGACCGACTGGCTGAACGCGACCGCCATTGTGGCGAGCGAAACCGTCATACCGATGGACCCGGCCAGCAGAATTGGTCGCCGTCCGATCCGGTCGACCAGGGCGATCGCGACCAGGGTGACCAGGATGTTGGTCACACTGGTGATCACCGAGATGGTAAGTGAGTTCGATTCCGCGAAACCGACCGCCGACCACAGGGTGGTCGAGTAGTAGAAGATCACGTTGATGCCGACGAACTGCTGGAACACCGAGAGGATGATGCCGACCCAGACGATCGGCTTGAGACCGAACGCTCTGCCGCGCAGCGAACCGGACTTGTGCGAGCGGGCATCGACCTCGATCGAGCGGCGCATGTCGCGAATCTCCCGGTCCACGTCACCGCTCGGCCAGAGCCGGGTGAAGACGGCGCGGGCATCCGTTTCTTTGTCTTTCAGAATGAGAAAACGTGGGGATTCCGGCAGGATGAACGCGATACCGCCGTAGACGATGGCGGGTACGGCACCGGCCAGGAACATCCAGCGCCAGGCTTCGACGCCGAACCAGAACTCGCTGCCGGCGCCGCCCGCGCTCTCGGCGAACACGGCGTCGGAGAGCAGGGCCGTAAAGATTCCGAGGGTGATCGCGAGCTGCTGCAACGAGCCGAGCCGGCCGCGCATCTGCCGGGGTGAAATTTCGGCGATGTAGGCCGGTGCGACGACGGATGCGAGACCGATACCGAGTCCGCCGACCACCCGCCAGACGATCAGGTCGACGACGCCGAACGCGAAGCCGGAGCCGATCGAGCTGATCAGGAACACGACGCCGCCGAGCACCATCATGGGGATGCGTCCGTAGCGGTCGGCGAAGCGCCCACCGAAGAATGCTCCGGCCGCGGCGCCGAGCAGCGCGCACGCTACCGCGAAACCTGTCAAAGTGGCGTTCAGCCCGAATTCCTGCTGCACCGCATTGACCGCGCCGTTGATGACCGAAGAATCGAACCCGAACAGAAACCCGCCGAGGGCACCGGCGACGGCCAGCGCGATGACTTTTCTGTTGGTACTGGGTGCTGCCAGATCAGTTGCCTTCACGGACGCGGTCATCGTGTTGTGTATCCCTTGTTCACCTAACTAGCCTACTTCGGGTGTCAGCGGATGCAGTGCCGAGCGGGCAATCAAGGGGTGTGCCCGGGACCGAACCGGCGTACAGCTGTCGTAGCAATTGCCTTCTGCGCAACAGGTGCGGATGGGTCGTCCTTTCGGCCCCGGCCGACGACCGTGTGGGAGTACCGCCATGACCAGTTCACGCACGATTTCTGACGCCGACCTGGTCGACCGTGGCGATGGAACTCGTCTGCCGCCAACAGAATCTCCCGATCCTGCTCCACCGCCGTGATGACGGGATTCGAACTGGTCTCGCTCGGGTTTTCCACGAACATGTTCTATGTTGCGAACGGGGCCCAGTTTGTAAACTGGGCCCCGTTCTCGGCCCGGGCCCCGTGCCCAGTAATGCCGGGTCTTCCCCGAAGAACTTCGAAACTCACCGCTTGTGCCGCCGTCGTTCGCGGCGGGCGTCCAGCGAGTCGGGGCTATCATCCGAGAATGGGCAGATTCACGGACAGCTGGCGCTCGCACCTCCTGGTGACGCTCTCGGGGAACAGCGAAGGTCGGCCGAAATGGGTCGGCCAGATCGCCACCGGCGACGATGCCGGCTACTTCGGCCCTGGCAGTGCCGCTTGGGCCGTTCACGGGGGCATGGCGACCATGGTCGCCGGCATTCGCGCGCTGCTCATGCAGACCCTGCACCCGGGCGCTATGGCCGGCGTGCACGACTGGTCCCGGTATCACGCAGACCCTCTCGGCCGTCTCTCCGGCACCATTCAGTGGCTCATCACGGTGACTTTCGCCGATACCGTCGTCGCCCAGCGGGAATCCGGTCGGGTCGCCCATTTTCACGACCGGGTGAGCGGCACCTACCTCGACGCGCGTGGCGAGGAACGCCCCTATGCCGCGGGTGATCCCGAGCTGTTGTCGTGGGTGCACGTCGTCTTCACCGACGCTTTTCTGCAATCCCATCTGCTCTGGGGCGACACGATTCCGGGCGGCGCCGACCGCTACGTCAACGAATGGGCCACGGCCGGCGAACTCATCGGAGTGCAGAATGCACCGCATTCGGCCGACGAACTCGCCGCCCAGCTCGAGGGATTTCGCAGCTCCGGCACCCTGAAAAGTGACGCACGCGTCGCGGAAGCCGTGCGGTTCATCCGCTACCCGCCGCTCAGCCGCGGCATGCTGCCGTTCTACCGCATCATGTTCGCCGGCGCCGTGGCGTCGATTCCCCGCGAGTATCGCGACATGCTGGGCCTCAAGCGGTCTCGTCTGCCTGTTGTTTTAGGTACCCGGCTCGTTCTCGGGGTGGTGGGCACCCTGCTCGGTCCCTCTTCAACCTCAGAGGATGCCGCCCGCGCGCGGCTCGCGCGCATCAATGGTGCCGACGAGCTGACCGCCTGAGCCGGCGGTCCGCTACACTTCCGGTGCGAAGAAGGCTGCGGTTGCCGCGGCGAGCGCCTGCGGATCGTTGACGTGGCACAGCTCCCGGGCCGAGTGCATCGACAAGAGCGGCACGCCCACGTCGACCACACGGATGCCCAGCCGGGTCGCGGTCAGCGGTCCGATCGTTGAGCCGCAGGGAACCGTATTGTTGGAGACGAATTCCTGGTAGTCGACGCCCGCCTGGGCGCAGGTGCGGGCCCAGAGGGCGGCGCCGTGGGCATCCGTTGCGTAGCGCTGGTTGGCATTGATCTTGAGCAGCGGGCCGCCGCCGAGAATGGGATGGTTGGCCGGATCGTGGCGCTCGGGATAGTTCGGGTGCACGGCGTGTCCTGCGTCGGCCGACAGGCACCACGATTCGGCGTAGGCCTGCAGGCGATCAGAGCCGGTAGCGCCGAGGCCGTGGCCGATGCGGGTGAGAATGTCGTCCAGCAGCGGTCCGCTCGCTCCGGAACGCGACTGCGAACCGAGTTCCTCGTGGTCGAATGCGGCGAGCACGCTGATCGAGCCGCCCGATTTCTGGTCGCTGGTCGCGATGAGGGCGTGCAGGCCGGCGTAGACCGAGGAAAGGTTGTCGAGGCGTCCGGCGGCGAACAGCTCGTTACCCAGCCCGAAGGTGGCGGGCGGCTGGGTGTCGTTGCTGAGGATGTCGTAACCGGCAACATCCGCTGCCTTGAGCCCGGCCAGACCGGCCAGGTGGGCGAGCAGGTCAGCCTCGGATGCCTCGCCGACACCGAAGACGGGCGTGAGGTGACGTTGCCGATCGAGAGTGAGGCCGTTGTTGACCTCGCGGTCGAGGTGCACAGCGAGCTGCGGGATGCGCAGGAACGGCCCGGTACGCACGAGGTGCTCGGTGCCATCCTGCGTGACCAGCCGGCCGGCTAATTCGAGCTCACGGTCGAGCCAGGAGTTCTGCAGCGGCCCGCCGTAAACCTCGACGCCGGCCTGCAGCCAGCCGTGCGAGCCGATCGTAGGCTTCGGCTTGAGTTTGAAACTCGGGGAGTCGGTGTGGGCGCCGAGAATGCGAAACGGCGTGGTGGGCCCGGCGTTGGCCGGCTGCGACCAAGCAATCACGGCGCCGTCGCGCACGACGTAGCAGTCGGTGGCGGCATCGGTCCACGCCTCCGACTCGCTCAGCCGGGTGAAACCGGCCGCATCGAGCAGCCGGGCGACTTCAGCGGCGGCGTGATATGACGACGGTGACGCTTGCAGAAAAACGGAGAAATCAGCGATGTAGTCCGGTGTGGCATCCATTCATCCATCCAACCACCCGCGCAGACAAGCGGATGCCGCGGCCAGCTACCTACTCGGCGGGCGCGTCATCCGGTGCGTCGGCCTGCAATGCAGCGCGCGCGAAGGCCGCGCCACCGACCGTGACGGTGCCGCGGTCGCCGTGCCAGGCCTCGGTCTGCTCGAACGCGCCGAGCCGGTCGAGCAGGCGCCATTTGGTGTCGACGAGGTGCCAGACCGATTCCGTCGTCGGTTCCTGGCCGTCGGACTGGACCCAGCCCAGCGATCCGAGCGCGCGAGACAGGGTCGTGAGGTAGTCGTCGCGGCGAGCCAGCCCGCGGGTCGCGACGAAGAGCAGCAGCAGGCGGGTGGCGTCAGCGACGGCGGGCGTGCGGCTGGAGTGAATGGTGCGGGCGAGATGACACCAGAGTTCGCGGGGAGAGCCGGACAGGGCGGCGCCCTTTTTGGTGAGCACCAGCATTCCTTTGCTGACCCGCAGCAGTCCGACGTCGCGCAGGTGCCCGCGCAGCTCCTGCAGCGGTCGCAGGTGCACCTCGCGGTTGACGCTGATCGGCCAGCCCCAGTCGAGCTCGGCGGAGGCTTCGACGACGACCGCGGGCGGCAGGTGCCCGGCTTTGGTCAAGCAGATGCCGTCGGCCCCGACCCGGGTCAGAATCCACTGCGCCGGGGCTACCATGCGCGCCATGGCCCGTTCCTGCAACAGCACCGCATCTTTCACGCGGGCCTGCCCGATGAGTCGGCGGAAACCGACGACGGCCTGTTCCGGCAGTCGCGTTTCGATCTCCTGAATCACGTTCACCCACCGAGCCTACTGAGCGATCCCGTCGGAACGCGACGGATGCCCCGCGACACGCACCAGTGACCAGCGAGAGCAGTGAGAATCTGAGGAGGTTGCAGAGGATTGCCGCGGGCAACACACTGGGGACATGGCTAACCAATGGCGCCGCGTCGTCGCGGCACTCGCCCACCCCGATCGCAGGACGGTGTGGGCCGCTGCGGCACTTGAGGAGTCTGCCGACCTGGCCGAATCCAAACGAACGAAGGCCGCCGCCGCGCTCCAGGATGCCGGTTTGCTCGATGCTGACGGTAATGCCGTCACCGCGGTGTTCGGTGAACTCCTGGAGAGCACACCCGAAGTGCGGCGCGACGGTGCGGAACGGTTCATTCGAAACGAGCGGATAGAGCAATACCCGGCGAAGCAGCCTGATCGTGACGAACTACTGGGATGGGTCGCCGCTGCGCTGCCACCAGAGCGAATGTCGGAACGCGAGTTGGGCATCCGTCTCACGGTGGTCGTCGACGACGTGGTCACCCTGCGGCGATACCTCGTCGACGCGGGCCTGGTCTCTCGCACGCCGGATGGCGCGATCTACCAGGTCGTGCAGCGCCCCGCAGTGTCGGCGGCATCTGGCACCCTTGAAGGATGACCGACACCCGCGCATCCGCTCTGGCCATTCTGCGTACGCTCGTGGGGCGAGACGACGCCTCCTGGCATGACGGACAGTACGAGGCCATCGAAACCCTGGTAGACCACCGCCGCCGCGCCCTCGTGGTGCAGCGCACCGGGTGGGGAAAATCGGCCGTGTATTTTGTGGCCACGCTGCTGCTTCGACGCCAGGGCGCCGGCCCGACCATTCTGGTCTCTCCGCTCCTGGCGCTGATGCGCGACCAGGTGGCCGCTGCGGCCCGGGCCGGGGTGCGTGCGGTGTCGATCAACTCGTCGAACGCGCACGAGTGGAGCGATGTGCTGCGCCAGCTCGACGCCGATGAGGTCGACGTGTTGCTGGTGTCGCCGGAACGACTGAACAATCCGTCCTTTCGGGATGAGCAGCTGCCCACCCTGATCGCCCATGTGGGCCTGCTCGTGGTCGACGAAGCACACTGCATCTCGGACTGGGGCCACGACTTTCGCCCAGACTATCGCCGCCTGCGCGAGCTGATCGCGCAGATGCCGACGGGCGTCCCGGTGCTCGCCACCACGGCCACCGCCAACAGCAGGGTCGTGCAGGATGTCGCGGAGCAAGTGGGTATGGTCGCCACCGGCTTCAACGGTGCCGGCACCGGCACCACGGCGGGCACGGCCGAGGTCGTCACCATTCGCGGCCCGCTCGCCCGGTCGTCGCTGCGACTCGGGGTGCTGCGCCTGCCCGATTCGCGGGCCCGGCTGGCCTGGCTGCTCAGCCACCTCGGTGACTTGCCGGGCAGCGGCATCATTTATACCCTCACGGTCGCGGCCGCCGAGGACACCGCGCGGCTGCTCCGCGAAGCCGGTCACGCCGTGCGTGCATACACCGGCCAGACCGACACGGCCGAACGCGAGGAATCCGAAGGGCTGCTCAAGACCAACCAGGTCAAGGCCCTCATCGCCACGAGCGCCCTCGGGATGGGCTTCGACAAACCCGACCTCGGCTTCGTGCTGCACCTGGGCGCGCCGTCCTCCCCCGTGGCGTATTACCAGCAGGTCGGCCGTGCCGGCCGGGCCACGGCGTCGGCCGATGTGTTGCTGCTGCCCGGAGCCGAAGACGAGGCCATCTGGCACTATTTCGCCACCGCCTCGATGCCCAACCAGGCCAAGGCCCTCGCCGTGATCGGCGCACTCGAAGCCGCCGGAGCTCCCCTGTCGACGCCGGCGCTCGAAGCCCGGGTCGACCTTCGACGTACGCCGCTCGAGCTGCTGCTCAAGGTGCTCGACGTAGACGGCGCCGTGCACCGGGTCAAGGGCGGCTGGCAGTCCACCGGGCAGCCCTGGGTCTACGACCAGGAGCGCTACGAACGCATCGCGGCCGCCAGGCTCGGCGAGCAGCAGGCCATGCTCGAATTTGAGAACACCACGAGATGCCGGATGGAATTTCTGCAGCGAGCCCTCGACGACGACAGCGCAGTGGCCTGCGGTCGCTGCGACAACTGCCAGGGCGTCTGGTATCCAAGCGATGTGGCTGACGACGCCGCTGCGACGGCCGCGAAATCGCTCGACCGGGTCGGCGTCGCCATCGACGTACGCGCCCAGTGGCCCACCGGCATGAACAACCTGGGCGTCGCGGCGACCGGAAAGATTGCGCTCGGCGATCGCGCCGAGCCCGGCCGCGCGCTGGCCCGACTGACCGACCTCGGCTGGGGCGGTCCCCTGCGCGACCTGTTCGAGACGCAAGGCACGGATGCCGCCGCCCCGCCGGCCATGCTGGCCGCCTGTGTGCGCGTGCTCGCCGAGTGGGGGTGGGCCGACCGGCCGGCGGCCATCGTCGGGGTGCCGTCGCGGCGGCATCCGTTGTTGATCGATTCGGTGGCAGCGTCACTCGCTAGTATCGGTCGGCTGCCGTGGCTCGGCTCCCTGAGTTGGGCGAACGGCGGCCCCACCGGGGAGCCGGGCGGCAACAGTGCCTACCGGCTGTCAAGCGTGTGGGACCGCTTCGCTGTGGGCCCCGAGCTGGCCGAGGCCCTTGCCCCGTTCGCCGGCCGCCCCATTCTTCTCATCGACGACCTGGCCGACAGCCGCTGGACCCTGACCGTGGCGAGCCGCGTACTGCGCCAGCACGGGGCTTCGGCGGTGCTGCCGTTCGCCCTGGCCGTGCGCTCCTAGCCGGCGGTCTGAGCGGTCGGCAGATCGGCCGAGTGCGCCGCTTCATTGAACGTAACAGGAATATTCAGGGCCGCCAGCGCCTTGTTACGCTTGGGACGCCGCTACCCGCGGCCTCCGCACATTCTGGGGCAGCGCGGCACAACCCGCCCGCCCCAACGAGTTCGTTAGGCATTCCTTTCATGAAGCTCAGATTCATTCCCGTCGCCGTGCTGTCGATCGCTACCCTCGCCCTTACGGGCTGCTCCGCCCCCGCGGCGGACAGCGCAACTGGCACCGACGACTCGCTCAGCAGCGTGCTCGACTCCGGTACCCTTACCATCGGCACCGAAGGCACCTACCGGCCGTTCTCGTTCCACGAAGACGGTTCGGGCGAGCTCACCGGCTACGACGTCGAGGTGGCCCGCGCCGTTGCCGACGAGCTCGGCGTCGAAGCGAAATTCGAAGAGACCCAGTGGGACGCCATCTTCGCCGGCCTCACCGCCGGCCGCTGGGACACCATTGCCAACCAGGTGTCGATAACCCCAGAACGCCTCGAATCGTACGTGTTCTCCACGCCGTACACCTACTCCACCGGAGTCATCGTCGTTCCCGCCGACAACACGTCAATCACGTCGTTCGCGAGTCTCAAGGGCTTGACCACGGCGCAGTCCCTCACCAGCAACTGGAACGCCCTGGCCACCGAGAGCGGCGCGACCGTCGAAGGAGTCGAGGGCTGGGCCCAGTCGGTCGCCCTGGTCGAACAGGGTCGAGTCGATGCCACAGTCAACGACAAACTCACCTTTCTCGACTACCAGAAGTCCAACGGCGCCGACAATCTGAAGATCGCTGCGGAGACCGAAGACCGTTCGGAAAGCGCCTTCGCCTTCGCGAAGGACGGCACCGCGCTGGCCGACGCCGTGAGCGCAGCCCTCGCGACCCTCACGGCCGACGGAACGCTCGCCGAGCTCTCCGACAAGTACTTCGGCGCCGACGTCAGCCAGTAACGCTCATCGATGATCCAGCCTGATTGGGAGTTATTCGTCAGCTCGTTCTGGCCGATGCTGGACGGCGCCATTCGAGGCACGATTCCGCTCGCCCTGATGTCGTTTGCGATCGGGCTCGTGCTCGCGATTGCGCTGGCCCTGATGAGGTTGTCGACCCGCCGCTGGCTATCGGGCATCGCCCGCGGCTACATCTCGATCGTGCGCGGCACTCCGCTGCTGGTGCAACTGTTCGTGATCTTCTATGGGCTGCCGTCGATCGGCGTGACCATCGACCCGTGGCCGAGCGCCGTAGTGGCCTTCTCCATCAACGTCGGCGGCTATGCGGCCGAGGTCATTCGCGCCGCAATTCTCTCGGTGCCCAAGGGCCAGTGGGAAGCCGCCTACATGATCGGCATGTCGCACCGGCGCGCCCTCACCCGCATCATCCTGCCGCAGGCAGCTCGGGTGTCGGTGCCGCCGCTGTCGAACACGTTCATCAGCCTGGTCAAGGACACCTCGCTGGCCTCGCTGATCCTGGTCACCGAATTGTTCCGCGAGGCGCAGCAAGTGGCTGCGTTCAGCAATAAGTTCATGCTGCTCTATCTCGAAGCAGCCCTCATCTACTGGGTCATCTGCTTGGTGCTCTCCACCGGCCAGGGTTTTCTCGAGAGACGATTGGACCGCTATGTCGCCCGCTGATCTTCCGGCCGCAGATCGTGCGGCCAAGCCCGTTGTTCCACTACTCCGCGTGCGCGGCCTGCAGAAAAGTTTCGGCACCAACCGCGTGCTGGAATCGGTGGACCTCACGGTGGGCCGCGGCCGGGTGCTCGCCCTGATCGGTCCGTCGGGCTCGGGAAAAACCACAATTCTGCGCTGCCTGAACGGGCTCGAACTGCCCGACGGCGGCACGATCGAGGTCGCGGCAGCCTCCCCTGTTGACCGACCCGGTGCCGGCCGGACGCCCGGACGCGGAGCCACCTCCGTGCCCGTGACCCTTGATTTCGCCGCGAAGACCACGCCGAAACAGCTGGCCGCCCTTCGCGACCGCTCGGCCATGGTCTTTCAGCACTACAACCTGTTTCCGCACAAGACCGTTCTGCAGAACGTGATCGAGGGACCGGTCGTGGTGCAGCGCCGCCCGGTTGCCGAGGCAACTGCCGAGGCGTTCGCTTTGCTCGAGCGGGTTGGCCTCAGCGACAAACGTGACAGCTACCCGTTCGAACTTTCCGGCGGGCAGCAGCAGCGCGTCGGCATCGTGCGCGCGCTGGCGCTGCGACCACAGCTGCTTTTATTCGACGAGCCGACATCCGCTCTCGATCCTGAACTCGTCGGCGACGTGCTGCGCCTGATCAAGGAGCTGGCCGACGAAGGCTGGAGCATGGTCATCGTCACCCACGAGCTTGAATTCGCCCGCGAGGTCGCGAACGAGATCGCTTTCGTCGACGGCGGCACCATCGTCGAGCACGGCGACCCGAAGCAGCTGCTGCGGAACCCCCAGCAGGAACGCACCCGCCAGTTCCTGCACCGGCTGCTCCACCCGTTCTAGAGCGGAGCAGCCGATGCGTGCAGGCGCGGCACCCGCTACGGGTGCGGCGTGATTATCACAACGGTGATGCGATCAAGGCCGGGACCGTAGTGCCAGTAGATGCGCCCGGCCGTCGGCGTGCGGTGCTCTATGTAGGAGTCCCAGACGGCCTCCCCCTTCTTGCCAGCGAGCGACACATACTTGTGTGAGCGCAATGCCGGGTCGTCAGGGTTCAGCTGCAGCCGGCCGAGGGCCGTACGCACCCGCTTCAGACGGCCGACCAATTGTGGTTTTGTTTCGAGGATGGATAATCCCGAGGCCGCTTCCCTCGTGAGAAGAAGCGTAAAACTCATGACTGAGGCTCGGCGGGCGCGGCCGACTCGTCGACAGCGTGCTCCTCATCGGCGTACCGGGTGAAGTCGCCACCCTCGTTGGTCTCGTCCTTGCTGCTGTGCTCGAGACCTCGCACCAGAGCGGCGCGGATGCCTTCGTCATCCCACACCAAGAGTTCACGGCGCGGAATGGACACGAGCGGGGTGAGCAGGATCTCGCCCTCAGCGTTCACCGCGACGGCGTAACGATCGTCGCGGTGCACACCAGCCTTGCCGAACGCCATTCGGGAGCGTTCATCAGCGCTGACTTCACCCATCGGAACGAAATCCGATTTCAGTTCCGTCATCTTCTTTAGTTCCACCATCATCTTCACCCAATCATCTGGTGGCCCAAATCTGTCCGGGTAAGCCGCCGGGACCCATCCGAGCCTGTCTGAAAGTGAGATTACCCCAGATTTACATGTGGGTAAACCCCTAGTCAAGACTTCAGGACCCTGTATGATTCGCCGCGAGCCGGCGGCAGGGGCGTCCCAGGGTTGTCAGCGAGGTCGCCGGCAGGGAGGGCAGACAAGGAAAGACCAGTCCGGTCGGCAGGGCAATCGGACTGGTCTAAGCAGGATCAATATACAACGGCGAGCACCCCTGCTCAAGTGCCAAATTCACCTGTTTTCTTGCGCGATGAGCGAAATCGGGTTACAGCATTTGGACCGGTACGAAGCCCGTAGAATGCGCGGTCAGCGCTGCAGCGCCGCCCCGCGCTGCAGCGCCGGGCGGTGCCGAGAATAGGGCTCGCTCGTCGGGGATGAATTGTTGTCGGCACGCTCGAGCAGGTAGCGGGTCACCGTGTTCCAGTCGGGGAACAGCGGGGTCAGAAATTTGATCAGCTCGCCCTCGAACCGGTCAGCGCCAACGGCCAATCCGTCGTCGACCAGAAAGTCGCCGCGGTTCAGGTGCTTGTGGTGCGAAAGAATGAGCCGCTTATAGGCCGGCCCGCCGGCATCCACTCCGAGATGTTCCTGCACCCACTCCAGCTTGTGCTGCCAGGCACTCGCATTTCCCCACGGTGCCATCGACAGAATGTAGGTGTCGAACGATTGGGCGAGGGTGTGAAACGCGTCAATGGCACCGCTGATCGGCTCCATGCGGGCGAAAATACCCGGCACCTCGTCGAGCCGCTTCTCATAGCGGATGTACTCGGCGTTGGTGAGTCGGTCGATCCCCGATTGCACGTTGACGAGGGTGTTGTCGAGGTCGATATAGAGGATCTTCTTCATTCGGGCTCCCTGGCGCAGCTCGCTTCGTTGCGGCAACGCTCCGATCGTGACAGGCTCACCGCGGATGGGCAATGGCTGAAGCCCAGCTCTTGTGGTCAGCCCGGTGGCCTCGAACGGCGCTTGGACGGTCCGGGAACGATTCCGTACCGCCCACGAACGGTCATTCGGCGGGTGCGTTGGCCTCGATTCGGCTGTAGCCCTGGTCGGTGACCGAGATACGCAGGGTCGCCGGGATCTGCTCTTTCATGGAGTCGACGTGACTGATCAGGCCGATCGTGCGTCCGCCGGCGCGCAGGGTGTCGAGGGTGCTCATGGCCGTCTCCAGGGTCTCGCTGTCGAGCGAGCCAAACCCCTCGTCGACGAACAGGGTGTCGAGCGTGATGCCGCCGGCTTGCCCGGTCACCACCTCCGCCAGTCCGAGCGCGAGAGCAAGCGAGGCCAGGAAGGTCTCGCCACCCGAAAGAGAGTGCGTCGCCCGGGCTCGACCGGTGAACTCATCGCGGATCGCCAGCCCCAGTCCCGACCGAGCACCGCCCTTCACTCGGGAGTCATCGTGTTCGAGGGCGTAGCGGCCGCTGGTCATCGTGCGCAGCCGCAGGTTGGCCGCCACGACGATCTCTTCCAGCTGGGCGGCTAGAACGTAAGTCTCCAGCCGCATCCGTTTCGTGTTCGGTTCGTCTCCCTGCACGACGTCGGCCAGGCCTCGTACCTGGGAGTGTTCGTCGAGCAGATCAGCGGATGCCGCGAATCGCGTTGTAACGCCCCGCACGAGCACGTCCAGCTGGCCGGCACGTTCGGCGAGCGAGCTGTGCGCGCCCACAGCGTCATCGCGCGCGCCGCTCGCGGCTGCGAACGCCAGCCGGGATGGCTCAAGATCGACCGGATCTGGCGCAAGATCGATCAGCTCAGGATCTGCCACTGCCGCCAGGGCCGCTGCACGCTGGTCGTCATAGGACCGCACATCGTTCGCCAGCTGTGCGGTCTGGCGCTCGTCGAGCCGCGCCGCGGCAGCGGTTTCCTCGTCATCAAAGGCTTGCTCCGCCAGTTGGCTCGCGAGGTCGAGGTCGGCGGCATCACGAGCCGCGGCGCGCTGCTGGCTGAGCACGAGGGCGTCGTCGAGGGCGCGAGCGCAGTCCAGCTCGTGCTGCAGAGCGCGCGCCTGGTCGGTCACGGTATCGCGATCACCACGCTGCGCTCCCACGCGGGCCACGAGCAGGTCACGCTGCCCCGACCGTTCGCTGTGGGTGTCTGCCGCAGTATCGCGTGCCGCCCGGAGGCTCACCACCGCGGCTCGTGCGTCGGCCTGGGCGTCCCGCAGGTCGGCGTTTTCCTGCCGAAGCCCACCGACCAGGCCGGCAGCCGTGCGCGCGGTGGCCAACCGGGCCCGGGCAGCCACGCCTTCGGCGCGGAGCTCGTCAACACTTCGTTGCCCGGCCAGCGCCTGCGCCTGCCCGAGAGGATTCGTCAGGGCGGCCTGGGTCTCCTGAGCATCGGCCAGTTCGCGCTGCCGGCCCTGCATCTGCAGTTGGGCCGAATCGAGGTCGGCTGCAGTGACCTGTTCGCCCTCCGCTGCTGCGGGAGCCGGGTGTTCGACCGAACCGCAGACCGGGCAGGGCACACCATCGACGAGGCGGCTGGCCAATTCGGACGCCTGCCCGGCGAACCGACGAGCCACGAGGGCCTCGTAGGCAACGGCGGCCGCCGCGTTGTCCCGACTGCGGTCGAGCAGTTGAGCGCCCGCCCCGGCCAGCTCGGTCTGCAACGACACCACGTTTTCGGCGGCCGTGAACGCGGCGTCGGACCGGCGCACGGCGTCGTCGGCGTTAGTCTCGCCGGAGGCGGCGAGGGTTGCGGCCGCGAGTTGCTCGCCGACGAAATCGATCTGCTGAGGCAGCTCATCGATGCGATTCTGCGCACGCGTCAAACCGTTGGTGTGGCCGGTGAGCACGTCGAACAAAGCGGTGATCTCGTGGTTCAGGGCAGGGAGCTGCTTCTCTTCCGCGAGTACCTCCGCGAGCGCTCCGAGACGTCTCACGAGGGCGTCCATGATCGGGCGCAGCGCCGGCTCGGACTCGCTCTGCGCCGTGCTGCCGCTGACACCGGCGCTGCTGTCGCCGAACGGCAGCCAGGCGACCCGCGCCAAGGTTTCAGCGGCCAGAACGGCCTGCCAGTCGGCAGTCGCGGCCCGGCTGCTGCGAATGTGCGGCCAGACCCGTGCCGCTCGGGCGGCCCGCAGCAGTGTGCTGCGTTCTTCCTCGACCTCGGCCCGGCGGCCGTCGAGGGTGGCGAGAGCGGTGTCGGCCAGAGCGCGGCGGCCCTGACGCCGCTGGGTCTCCGTGGCCGCGCGGTGGTCGGCAGTGGCTTCAGACAGCAGAGCGGCCGCACTGGCCGACTCCTCTGCGGCGGTGTCGACTGCGCTGGTCAAGTCGGCCAGAGCGCCCTGAAACCAGCCCAGGTCGGGGGCGATGGGCGGTTCAGAAAGCCGAAGCTGGTGCAGGGCAGCGGTGGTGTGTTCGACGATGTCGCGCTGCACGTCAGCGAGCCGGTCGTCGAGTGATTTGCGGCGCTGCACGAGCGCGGTTTCCAGTTGCTCAAATCGGGTGGTCCCGAACAGGGTGCGCAGCACGGCACGGCGTTCATCGGTCTTGGCCAGCAAAAAATATTGGAACCGGTTTTGGGCGAGCAGGATCACCTGCAGGAATTGGTCGGCCTTCAGGGGCAGGATCGTGCTCAGTTCCAGGCCGACCGCGTGTGGTTTGGCCGCAAGGCCTTGCCACTCGGTGCCGTGGAGCACCTGCAGTACAGCGGTGGGCGCCGCGGTGGTGGTTCCGGTGCCGTTCTTCTTCGCCCGCTCGTAGGCGGGGCTGCGCAACAGGCGATACTCACGCCCGCGCAGGCTGAAGTCGAGTTCGACAAAGGTGGGATCATCGGGCTCGCAGTAGTCGCTACGCAACGGCTGCTTTCCATCGGGAAACCGCGGCACTTGGTCATAGAGAGCGAAGCAGATAGCGTCGAGAATACTGGATTTGCCGGCGCCGGTCTTGCCGGTGATGAGAAAGATGCCGTCGGCATCGAAACGTTCGAAATCGACAATTTGTTCAGTCTTATATGGCCCGAATCCGGCCAGACGCAGTCGCTGGATCTTCATGCGTTCACCTCCTTCACACTCTGTTCGTTTAACAGTTCTGCGACCAATGCACTTTCAAACTCGCTGGGACCGACCCCGTTGCGAACGAACGACAGGAAGCCAGCCACAATCTCGGTATCCCCCGTGGCCGCGCGAATGCGCTCGGCGTAGGTGGAGCCCTCCGCATCGAGAGTGATCGTGGGGCGGTGCTCGAGCGTCACCGCGTGGACAAATCGGGATTGCAGCGCCCGCATCGCGTCGAGCGGGCGCACCCGGTCGGTGAGAATGGCTTTCACCCAGTCGCCCTCGTTGTCGGCGAATGCCTCGTCAGCGAGCAGGTCGGCGAGTTCGCCGGTGAGTACCGCGAGCCGGCGCGGAACGGGCAGGTCGACCCACTCCACGGCACCAGCGTCGGAGCCCAGGCCGTCGGCGCCGAGTTCGACCAGCCAGGCACCGCGCGGCTTGCCGGCCTCGGCGAAAGAGTAGTGCAGCGGCGCCCCGGAGTAGCGCACCCGCGGGGTGAGGGTGGCTCGCCCGTGAATGTGGCCGAGCGCGACGTAGTCGCAGCCGTCGAACACCGACAGCGGTACGAGGTCGAGCCCGCCGGCGGTGATATCGCGCTCCACATCGCTCGACTCGGCAGCCGGGGCGACGCCGGCCGCGAAACAGTGCGCGAGGACGACGCTGCGGCCACCCCGGCCGGCCGCAGTGAGGCGCAGCGCCAGGTCGTCCCGAATGCGCGTCATGGCGAAGTCGAGCACCTGCTCCTGCGTTTTCAACGGTACACCGGGGTGCAGGTGGCGAATGAGGGCCGGCTCCAGGTAGGGGATGCCATAGAAATGAACCGGGCCGTGCTCGTCGGTGAGGGTGATCGGTGAGGCGTATTGCTCGGGCCGGGTCAGGATGTGGATGCCGGCCAGCGCTGCCCACTCAGCCTGAAACCCGAGCCGGGTGGCCGAGTCGTGATTGCCGCTGGTCATCACAACGGATGCCCCGGCCTCTTTCAACCGCCGCAGCGTGTCGGTCAGCAGCGCGTAGCTCTCTTTGGAGGGCATTGCGGAATCGAAGACATCACCGGCCACGGCCACCACGTCGACACCGCGTTGCACCACCACCGCAACCAGTGCGTTCAGCACGAGACCGAGGTGCTCGAGCGTGGAATGGGTATGGAAGGTGCGCCCGATGTGCCAGTCCGAGGTGTGCAGAATCTTCATACCAATTACGCTACCGGGGCCCACCGACATGCCCGACCGGCAGCATCCGCGTGCCGCTGCGCAGCAATATTTCTTTGTTTATCTTCTCTTTTCTTGACAAACAAAAATAAACACAGCTAAAGTCAATGAAACCAACTTCGTGACCAACATCACTCACCGTCGAGGAGGCATTCGTGTTCGCCGAAGAACGTCAACTCTTGATCGCCGCACTCGTGGCAACCCAGGGCCGGGTCACCGTCACCGACCTCGCCACGCGATTCGCCATCACCGCCGAGACCGTACGCCGCGACCTCGACACCCTCGAAGCCGCCCGCCAGCTGCGGCGCGTGCACGGCGGCGCGGTCGCCATCGACCGCCTGAGCCTGTCCGAACCGAGCCTCAACGAACGCCAGACCCAGCACCTCGACGAGAAGTCGCGCATCGCCGACGCCGCCATGCGCATGATTCCGGCCAGTCGCACCGGTTCGATCCTGCTCGACGCCGGCAGCACCACGGAGCTTCTCGCCGACCGCCTGGCCAGCTTCACTCCGGCTGTCAGCGGCGACCAACTTCTGGTGATCACCAACGCGGTGCCGATCGCCGGCAAACTCTCCAGCAACGAGACAATCCAGCTGCACATTCTCGGGGGCCGCGTGCGCGGGCTGACCAGCGCCATCGTCGGCGCCGGAACCGTCGCGCAGCTCGGGTTGCTGCGCCCCGACATCGCCTTCATCGGCACCAACGGCATCAGCGCCACCTTCGGACTCAGCACCCCCGACTCGGTCGAAGCGGCCGTCAAAGCGGCCATCGTCACCTCAGCCAGGCGCGTCGTCGTGCTCGCCGATTCCAGCAAGCTCGACCAGGAGACCCTCGTCTGTTTCGCCGCCCTCGCGGCCATCGATACCCTGATAACGGATGCCCCGCCATCCGCTGATCTGGCCGCAGCCCTCGCCGCGGCCGACGTCGACGTGGTGATCGCATGATCGTCACCCTGACCCCCAACCCGAGCCTCGACCGCACCATCGAGCTGGCCGGCCCGATCGAACGCGGCGAGGTGCAGCGGGCCGTGGCCGCCCACAGCGAACCCGGCGGCAAGGGCGTCAACATCTGCCGCGCCCTCGAAGCGAGCGGCATTTCAAGCCTCGCCATTTTGCCCGGTGACGCCGACGATCCGGTGCTGCTCGCCCTCACCAGCCAGTCAATTCCACACCTCGGCCTGCCGATCGGCGCGCCCCTCCGCAGCAATGTCGCGATCACAGAACCCGACGGCACCACGACCAAGCTCAACGAACCCGGCCCCGTACTGAGCCTCGCCCAGCAGGATGCCCTGGTGGAACTCGTTCTGGAACAGTCGGTCGGCGCGAGCTGGCTGGTGCTGGCCGGATCGGTACCCCCCGGCGTGCCCGACGACTTCTACGCGCGCATCATCGGCGAGCTGCGCACCCGACTCGGTAGCCAGGCGCCGAAAGTCGCCGTGGATTCCTCCGGCGGCCCGCTCGCCGCGGCAGCTCTGGCCCACCCCGACCTGCTCAAGCCCAACGGTGAGGAACTCGCCGAGCTGAGCGGCCTCTTCGACGGCGACACGCTCGAAGCAAACCCCGATCTCGTCGTCGACGCAGCTCGCGTTCTCATCGCCGGTGGTGTCGGCGCCGTGCTCGCCACCCTCGGAGCGAAGGGCGCCGTGCTCGTCACTGCCGCCGAAAGCTGGCTCGCCACGACTCCCCCAATGCTCGCCGTGAGCACGGTCGGTGCCGGCGACTCGGCCCTGGCCGGCTACCTGCTGCAGAGCAACCTCGGCGCGAGTGCCCCCGATTGCCTGCGCCAAGCCGCCGCCCACGGCGCTGCCGCCGCCTCCCTGCCCGGTTCCACTGTTCCCGCCCTGCACCAAACCAACCCCAGCGCCGTCACCGTGACGGACCTTGCCCCAGTCCTGGCCTCCGAGCCGGTCCTGGCCACACATCCAAAGGAGGATGACCAGTGAGTGCACTGATTACCCCGGAGCTTGTTGCTCTGGACACCTATCTCGGTACCGAGCCGAAAGACGTCATTCGGCACCTGGCCGAGCTCGTCGTCGGCGCCGGCCGAGCCACCGAGATCGAATCTCTCTACGCGGATGCCCTGGCCCGCGAAGCGAAGACCGCCACCGGCATCCCGGGCGGGCTCGCCATTCCGCACTGCCGTTCCACGGCCGTGCTGGAGCCCACCCTGGCACTGGCCCGCCTGTCGACGCCGGTCGACTTCGGTTCCAAGGACGGCCCGGCCGACCTCGTCTTTCTCATTGCGGCGCCGGACGGCGCCGACCAGGAGCACCTGAAGATTCTGGCCAAGCTGGCCCGGTCGCTCATGAAGAACGACTTCACCGCGGCCCTGCGGGACGCGTCGACCGCGCAGCAGATCGTCGAACTCGTGGGCAACGTCGTCGCCCCGGTGCCGGTTGCTGCCGGCGCCCACGCCGGCAGTGCCGAAAACGCGAACGCCGGCACCGGCCCCGCACGGTCCGGCATGAAGCGCATTGTCGCCGTCACGGCCTGCCCAACCGGCATCGCCCACACCTACATGGCCGCCGACTCCCTCGTGGCCGCCGCCAAGGCCGTCGGAGTCGACCTGCAGGTTGAGACCCAGGGCTCGGCCGGACTCACCCCGCTCGACCCCACCGTCATCGCAGCGGCCGACGCCGTCATCTTCGCCGTCGACGTCGACGTGCGTGGCCGGGAACGCTTCGCCGGACTGCCCGTCATCAATGCCCCGGTCAAGCGCGGAATCGACGAACCCGGACGATTGATCGAGGAAGCCCTGGCCGCCGCGCTCAACCCGAACACCCGTCGCGTCAGCGGCACCGTTGACCTCGGGGGCTCGTCAGAGGAGAAGAGTGAGCACCTGGGCCAGAAGCTCAAGCGAGCCCTGCTCACCGGTGTCAGCTACATGATTCCGTTCGTCGCCGGCGGAGGCCTGCTGATCGCCCTCGGCTTCGCCCTCGGCGGCTTCGAGATCACCAAGGTCGCCGATGCAGTCGTGCTGAACAACAGCCTGTTCAACCTTCCCGACGGGGGCCTGAACATCTATCTGGGAGCGGTCTTCTTCAAGATCGGCGCCCTGTCGATGGGCTTCCTGGTTCCCGCCCTGGCCGGCTACATCTCCTTCGCCATCGCCGATCGCCCCGGCATCGCTCCCGGCTTCGTCGCCGGTGCCGTGGCCGGATTCATGGGTGCCGGGTTCCTCGGCGGCATCGTCGGCGGACTGCTCGCCGGTGTCGTCGCTGTGAACATCGCCAAAATCAACGTTCCACGCTGGCTGCGCAGCCTTATGCCCGTCGTCATCATTCCGCTGATCGCGTCGATCGTCGCCTCCGGGTTGATGTTCATCGTGCTCGGCGGTCCGATCGCCCTGCTGACCGTGGGACTGAGCGACTGGCTGAACGGCATGACCGGGGCATCCGCTGTGATTCTCGGTGTCATTCTCGGCCTCATGATGGCCTTCGACCTCGGCGGCCCGGTCAACAAGGTGGCCTACGCCTTCGCCGTCGCCGGCCTCGGCGCAGCCACCCTCGCCAACCAGGCACCGTGGCAGATCATGGCCGCGGTCATGGCCGCCGGCATGGTGCCGCCGCTCGCGATGGCCCTGGCCACCGTGGTCGACCGCAAGCTGTTCAGCCTCGCTGAGCGGGAGAACGGCAAGGCGGCCTGGCTTCTCGGGCTCTCTTTCATCTCCGAGGGTGCCATTCCGTTCGCCGCCGCCGACGTCTTCCGCGTAATTCCGGCCAGCATGCTCGGCGCCGCCGTCACCGGTGGACTGTCGATGGCCTGGAACATCACGAGCAAGGCACCGCACGGAGGCGTCTTCGTGTTCTTTGCGATCGACAACTTCTGGTTGTTCCTGCTCGCAATCGCGATCGGTACTGTTGTATCAGCGTTTGCCGTTGTCGGACTCAAGCGCTACGCCGTGCGGAAGCGTCCGGTTGACGCTCCGGAAGCCGTGCTCGTCAACGCCTGATCCGGTGCCGGCGCCGCGCGAACCAGCGCAGCCAAAACGACACGCGCGACCGCAGTTCCGCAATACAGTGACGCCAGCCGAATGCTGGGATGAAGGAATCGAGGATGATCGTGCAGACGCTTTCAGGCAGTGCCGGTGCAGGCCAGGCACCGGCAGACCAGGCCGAGACCGGCCGCACCTTCTCCGGAGTCGGAGTCAGCCCCGGACGCATCATCGGTTCCATCCTGCTGATGCCCAAAGCGGTTCGTGAACCCGCAGTCGGCGAGCAGCTGGTTGCGGGAACAAGCGCGGAAGACGCATCCGCTCTGCTGCGCACCGCGGCGAAAGCCGTGCAGACCAACCTCACGGCCCGCTCGTCCTCGGCTTCGGGCACCGGCCGGGAGGTGCTGGAAGCCACAGCACTAATGGCGAACGACCCGATGCTGGTGAAGGCCGCGGTGAAGCTCATCAACAACGGCGCCTCGGCGGAACGCGCAATCTGGGACGCCGCCGCGTCGGTGGCCGAGATGCTGCACAATCTCGGCGGCTACATGGCCGAGCGAGCGACCGACGTCCTCGATGTGCGGGGGCGTATCGTCGCCGAGCTGCGCGGCGTTCCCGCGCCCGGAATTCCCTATTCGGACACTCCGTTCGTTCTGGTCGGCGAGGACCTCGCGCCGGCCGACACCGCCACCCTCGACCCGGCGAAAGTCATGGCCCTCGTCACCTCGAGCGGCGGGCCCCAGTCGCACACGGCCATCATTGCTCGCGCCCTCGGGCTGCCGGCCGTGGTCGCCGCAGTGGGGGTCGACTCTCTCACTGACGGCACCCTGGTCTTCGTCGACGGAGCCGCCGGCACGGTCCTGGTCGACCCCGGCGGCGACGAGGTCGCGCTCGCCAAGGCGTGGGAGACAACCACCGCCGCCCTCGCCGTGTTCGACGGGACCGGGCGAATGAAGGACGGCCACCTGGTTCCGCTGCTCTCCAATGTCGGTGGCGCAAAGGATGCGGTCAAGGCCGCGGCAGCCGGTGCCCAGGGCGTCGGGCTGCTGCGCACCGAGTTCTGCTTTCTGGAACGCGACACCGAGCCCACCATCGCCGAACAGGTTGAGGCCTATCGCGGCGTGTTCGACGCTTTTCCGGGCAAGAAGGTGGTCGTGCGCACGCTTGATGCCGGCGCCGACAAACCACTGCCGTTTCTGACCGATGCCTCCGAGCCCAACCCGGCCCTCGGCGTGCGCGGCTACCGCACCGATTTTACTTCGCCCGGCGTGCTCGAACGCCAGCTGCAGGCCATCGCGCAGGCCACCGAGGGCACCGAAGCCCAGGTCTGGGTGATGGCGCCGATGATCTCCACCGCCGAGGAAGCCGAACATTTCGCCAGCCTCTGTGCCGCAGCTGGCCTGAAAACGCCCGGCGTCATGGTCGAGGTCCCCTCCGCTGCCCTGACCTCCGCGAGCATTCTCGAACACGTCGATTTCGTCAGCCTCGGCACCAACGACCTCACCCAGTACGCCATGGCGGCCGACCGCCAGCTCGGCCCGCTCGCGGGCCTCAACACCCCGTGGCAGCCCGCCGTGCTCCAGCTGATTCGGCTGACCGTGGCCGGATCGCGCGACGAGGGCCACAACAAACCCGTCGGTGTCTGCGGCGAGGCCGCTGCCGACCCCGCCCTCGCGGTCGTATTGGTCGGCCTTGGCGTCACGACGCTGTCGATGACCGCACGGGCTCTCTCCGCCGTCGCCGCTGTGCTCGCCAGCATGACGCTCCCCGAGGCCGAGCAGCTGGCCAAACTGGCTCTGACAGCGCATTCGGCAGCGGATGCCCGTCGCATCGTTCGCGAGAAACTACCCATACTTAACACGCTGGGGCTCTAACCCGCCACACCCGTTTCACCGTACTTTTCACGCGCCTACCCCTGGAGGATCCCATGTCTGAACGAACCGCCGTCATCGCCAGCCGCGTCGGCCTGCACGCTCGCCCGGCCGGAATTTTCGTCGCCGCTGTGGGCGAGCTGCCCCTCGAAGTGACCATCGCCATGGCCGGCGAACCGGCCGACGACGCCATGGACGCCTCGAGCATCCTCTCGATCATGAGCCTCGGCGCCTCCAACGGCGACACCGTCGTGCTGCGGGCCGAGGGTGAGGGCGCCGAGGAGGCTCTCGACTCACTCGTGAAGATTCTCGAGACCGACCTCGACGCCGAATAATGCCCGTTCCCGTTTTACCCAAAATCCTTTACGCCACACAGCTAGGTAAATAGGCTAGGTAAATCTCGAGGTTCTCTTCCTCCTGACCGGTGCACTTGCCGGAACCTGCACCATTCTCTGTGCGAGCGAAAAGGAACTTACCGTGACCGAACGACAGACATACCTGGGCAATGTCGAGAACTCCGCTGACTCCGAGGAGCGCACCATCAAGGACTGGACCGATCTCGGCCAGGAAATGTGGTCCTATCTCACGGGCAAGGGTGCAGCGATCAACTACAGCTTCATCGATATGGTCGTCGAGGTTCCCCGCGATATCGGTCCCGACGCTCCGCGAGCCGTGTGGAAGTTCAACGGCACCCTGCGTGTAACGACGAGCGACCAGAAATCCGTCGGCTCCGATCCCTTCCGCGGCTAATCATGGGCTCCTCCGCGAGCGTGCCCCCGGCCTCGAACATCGATCTGCACATCGATCTCGCCTTCTCGCTGGAGGAGCCATCGGCCCGGCCCGATGGCTCCTCCGACGGTTCGACCGGCGACACTTTTGGAGCCGCCGACACCATGCAAGGCACGATCACTGCAGACGGCAGAGATGTGACCATCTACACGAGCAACCCGGAAATGTTCGTGCAGGGCCGGGCACTCAACCTGGAACCGTTGCGCGCACTGGCCGGCGAGTTGGCGAATCGTGGATTGACGGTGTCCGTCACCGGCCCCGTCGGGCTCATCGCCCGACTGGGCGACGTACAGGCATCCGTCACGCAACGTCTGGTGACGCGGTCACCGCACATCGTTCTCGGGTCGAGAAATGCACTCGGACCGCTGGTGCAGGCCCGCATGCGCGGGCAGGCCCGCATGCCGGTGGCGATTCCGCTTCCACCGTCGACCGTGTTTCCGCTCGCGCCGACCTTCGACCGGCGCAGCCGCCGCCGGGTCACGACGACGCACTACACGCCGGGAAGCGGGCGCCCGCGCCTCATTTTCGTCGTGGGGTCGAAGAATTGGAACGGACAGATGCCCCGAGAGTTCAACCTGCTTCCGGGCACGACGACTATCGGTTCGTCGGCCGACGCGGACCTGCAACTGCCCGGCCTGAAACCCCTGCACGCCGAGATTCGCCACGATGACAACGACGAGTACCGCCTGTTTGCGATCGGTGAGGTCGGGGGCAGTTCCCGGCCGGCCGAAGACGGCCGCAGCATCGGCAACGGACAGATTCTGCGCACCGGTTCGCGGCTTGAAATGGGCCCGTGGCGGATGGGCTATTTTCGGGAAGAGTTCGCCGATCACGGCCGCCCGTTCGGCGGGCGCGTCGGCGGCGAACTGGCCTTCCAGAAACCACAGCCGCCCCGGCCGCGCAGCTGACCGGCCCGGTGGGTGCCGCACCTCTGTGCGGCACCCACAGGGCTAGGAAGTTACGACGTGAAGAGACCGGTCCAGACCGCGCGTGATCCCGATTCTCCGATGAGCGCCACGGTCACCACAGCTTCGATCGCGCTGACCAGAACGGCCAGGTCGAGAATGATGGTGGCTACTAGACGTCCCCTGCGGCTCGGCACAGCGGATGCGAAACGCCCGCCGGCACCGACAAAATAGCGATACCAGACCCACTGCACGACGGCCACGAGGAACAGGGCGATCACCCACGGCAGCATGGTGCGACCGAGCGCAGTGTGGGTTCCGAGCAGCGGGGTGACGTTGACGAGGCGGGATTGCAGCCACTCTCCCGCCTGCACCGCCAGGGGGACCAGCGCGAGCGCGGCGAGGGCCACGAGCGGCGTCACGATACCCAGCCGCCGCCGAACGGCCGGCCAGAATGCAGTGAGCAGCGTGCACAGTGCCGCCAGCGGAACCACGATCACGACGGCGTGCACGATGAGGACGTGCAGCGGCAATCCGTTGAATTCCCAATCAAAGTTCATGGTGCGTCTCTCCCGATGTCGAGTTCGCGCCGCGCCGCGCAGGTTGTGCTCGACCGGCCGGAGACCTCCGGCCTGAGCGGGCACTTAGTGCGCCTGATCATTGCACAAATCGAGCTGATTCGACGTAAATGAGTCGAAGTGGCGAGCCGTCGGCATGCTCACCCGCTATCGGGTCACGCCGTAATCAGCGGTGGGCGGGGTGCCGACCGGCACCCCGCCCACACTCGTGCGAGGGTAGACGGGTGACCTATACCGCTGCGAACACCTTCACCACCCGTCCGACCCTGCAGGGAACATTTGGCATGACCGCCTCGACGCACTGGCTCGCGACGGCCTGCGCCCAGGCCGTGCTCGAACGCGGCGGCAACGCCTTCGACGCGGCCGTGGCCGGCGCCTTCGTGCTACACATCGTCGAACCCCATCTCAACGGTCCGGGCGGCGACATGACCGGCGTCTTCGTCACCGCCAGCGAACCGGATGCCCCCCGCATCTTGATGGGCCAGGGCCCGGCCCCAAAGAACGCCACCATCGAGCACTACCGGTCGGAAGGCCTCGACCTGGTTCCCGGGTCTGGTGTGCTCGCCGCGGCCGTTCCCGGCGCGGTCGACGCCTGGCTCGTGCTGCTGCGCGATTACGGCACCTGGGAGCTGTCTGACGTGCTCGCGTTCGCCCTCGGGTACGCGCGCGACGGGCATCCGATTCTGGGACGGGTCGTCGCCACGATCACCTCCGTCGCGACGCTGTTCACCGAGCACTGGCCCACCTCGGCAGCGCAGTGGATGCCGGATGGTCGCCTTCCACAGGCCGGCGACCTCGTGACCAATGCGGCCTGGGCGCGAAGCCTCGACCGTCTGCTCGCGGCCAGCGCGGACGCGGCCGTCGCGACCCGCGAGGGACGCATCGACGCGGCCAGGCAGGAATGGCGGGAGAGGTTCGTGGCCCGGGCCATCGTCAACTTCGGGCACACGCCGCACCGCCATTCCTCGGGAACCGACCACGCCGGTGTTATGACCCTGGCGGATCTGGCCGGCTTCGAAGCGAGCATCGAAGAGGCCGTGACCGTCGAGTTTCGGGGTTACACGATCGCCAAGACCGGCGCCTGGGGCCAGGGACCGGCGCTGCTGGCGACCCTGATGATTCTGGACGGCTTCAGCGACGAGTACCTCGACCCCTCGACCGCGCTGGGCGCGCACACGATTCTCGAGACCCAGAAACTTAGCATCGCCGATCGGGAGGCCTACTACGGCGATGCCGCGGTGCCCACTAACTCTGTGCCGCTCGGATACCTGCTCTCGGCCGACTACGCGGCCACCCGGCGGGCACTCATCACGGATACCGCCTCGCACGAGTTTCGCCCGGGCATCGTTCCCGGCCACGCCCCGTACTACCCGGTACTGCGCACCGACTACACAACGGAGGCGCTGTTAGATCAGGGTGCGGGGTCATCCGCTGGGGTGGGCGAACCGACGGTGGCCGCGCCGGCCAGCGCTGCACCATCTCGCACCGTGGCCGAGCCCGAAACGCTCTCGACCGGCGAACTGCGCGGTGACACCTGCCACATCGACGTCGTCGACCGCTGGGGCAACATGGTCTCGGCGACGCCGTCGGGTGGCTGGCTGCAATCGTCGCCGACGATTCCCGAGTTGGGGTTCTGCCTCGGCTCCCGGCTGCAGATGACCTGGCTCGAGCCGGGCGCACCCTCGGCACTGACCGGCGGCAAGCGGCCGCGCACGACCCTCACGCCGACGCTCGTGCTGAAGGACGGGCAGGCGGTGACGGCGCTCGGCTCCCCCGGCGGCGACCAGCAGGACCAGTGGCAGTTGCTGTACCTGCTGCGCACGATCGTCGGCGGCTACACCCCGCAGCAGGCGATCGATGCGCCCGCGTTTCACAGCACCTCGTTTCCGGGTTCGTTCTGGCCGCGCACCTGGGAGCCCGGCGGCGCCGTGGTGGAGGATCGGCTGGGCGATGCGGTAATCACCGAGCTGGAACAGCGTGGCCACCGCATTACCCGCGCCGGCGACTGGGCACTCGGCCGCATCTCGGCGGTCACTCGGGAGCCGCAGACCGGGCTGCTGCAGGCGGCGGCTAACCCGCGCGGGGCTCAGGGCTACGCGGCCGGTCGCTGACTCCGCGGCAAAATACCACCCTTCCGGGTTTTCTGCTGTCCCCACGAGTGGGGAGGACATTGACCTGTCTATCCCCACTAGATTGGAGCTATCGAACCGATTACCCGAGTCGGCGATGGAACGGACAATCGTGAAAATGTTGCAGACAGAGTGCCCAGAATGCCAGCAAATGGTATGGATCACGTCGGATACCCGGTTCGCGACCTATCACTCGTTGGCCAACTCCACCACGGATTGCCCCGGCTCCCGCATGAACGTTCCGGTACCCCCCAAACAGACTGCTGCGAGCCGTCGGCGCGCGCAGGCCGAGCTGCTCGCCTGGACCCACGCCACGAGCGCGGTCGGCGCCGGCAAACACCAGGCCGCCTGACCCGTTGCTCCCCGGGATCGACATCGACTCACCCGACCAATCGATGCCTTCCCCGTTCCGGTTCGCGAGAGCGGGAAATTCGTTGCCTAAGCACTCCTGAAGCAACAATTTTTCCGCTCTCGCGCGTTGTGGCGGCGCGGGGTTGGGGTAGCGCTGGTGGGCGGCATCCGCTTCGCGCAATTCGTGGTCGATACCCACAGCCTGCGATCTTCAACTGTTCGACCTCCCATCCGGGTGGGTCACTGTTCGTAAATTCACTGTCAGTGACTTTTCTTGCTCACGAATGACCACGTGGATTTGTCGGGATGTCTCCTAGATGTTTCCAAAGAGTTAAAACAGCGCGGCGGGGTGCACCCGGACGGGGGCGGCCCGCGATACCTGCGGTTGCAACGGATGCATAACAAACCGACCGACCGGGAACGGCTGGCTGCCCGGTGGGGGTAGACTCCTTTTTCCATTTTTATCAGCCTCTTCTCAGGCCGTCCCCCGTACGGTTATAAACGGAGTTCCCCCACTCCAACGATTGGCCCCGGTATATTTCTCACCTCCCCCCAGGCGAGAAGTGCCGGGGCTTTTTCGTGATCTCGGCCCGGCCAGATGCCGATGGCGCGTAACGTTCGGCGCCGCACTCCGCGATGGGCCTAGCGTGGTGGAATGAGCCTTCGCACCGAACCGACGCCCACCACGAGCCCGGCACCGCGGCCCGACAAACACGACCCGACCACGCTGGGCTTCCAGACCCAGTCGGTGCATGCCGGCAACGAGATCGACGCCGGGTCGGGCGCGCTGCGCACGCCGATCGTCATGGCCAACTCGTATGCCCTGCCGGAGGACCCGTCGACGCTGAGCTGGTCGGGTGCGACCCCCGGTCTCTACACCCGCAACACCGGCACTAACCAGCAGGGCCTGCAGCAGAAGCTCGCCGTGCTCGAAGGCGGCGAGGACGCGGTGACGCTGGCCAGCGGGGTCGCGGCGCTGCACGCCGTGTTCTTCACCCTGCTGAAGAGCGGCGACCACGTCGTCGTCGCCAACGTGACCTATGAGGCCTCCTATCGACTGTTCACGGAGCTGTTGCCGGAGAAGTACGGGATCGAGGCCACCTTCGTCGACGCGACGGACCTGGCGGCGGTGCGCGGCGCCATCCGCTCGTCGACGCGGTTGATTCACATTGAGACGGTCGGCAACCCCACGACCGCGGTAACGGATGTCGCGGCCGTCGCGACGATCGCGCACGAGGCCGGCGCGCTGCTCTCCATAGACAACACGTTCACGCCACCACCGCTGTTTCGCCCGATCGAGCACGGAGCTGACCTGGTCGTGCACTCGCTGACCAAGTACATCAATGGGCACGGCGATGCGATGGGCGGCGCGGTGATCGGCGGGGCAGCGCTGATCCGCCGGATCAAGCTCGACGCGATGGTCGATGTCGGCGGTGTGATCAGCCCGTTCAACGCCTGGCTGATCATGCGCGGCTCGGTCACCCTGCCGCTGCGCATTCGGCAGCACTGCGAGTCGGCGCTGGCCATCGCCCGCCTTCTGGAGGCCGACCCGCGGGTGGCGTTCGTGGCCTACCCGGGTTTGGCGTCGCATCCGCAGCACGCCGTCGCGCTGCGACAGCTGTCGCACGGGTTCGGCGGGGTGCTCGCCTTCGCGGTCGCCGGCGACAAGGCCACGCAGAACCGGTTCGTCGCGAACCTGCGCGTGATCACCTCGGCCGTGTCACTCGGCCACGACGAGTCCCTCATCGTGCACGTCGACAATTCCGGGCCGCGCGTCGCGGCCTACCCGGCCGCGTTTCGCGAGTTCGGGCACCTGCGCTTCTCGGTGGGCCTCGAGGACACCGCTGATCTGGTGGCGGATCTCGTGGCGGCGCTCGATGCTACGTTCTCGGCTGCTGCCTAAGGCGTGCGAGGTGCTGCGGCTTGCTTCGCCGGTGCGAACTTAGGCGGCGAGCGCGTTCGTGACCCGCGCCCGGGCGTCGTGCTGGGCGGCGAGGCCGGCCAGGAGCAGCGCCAGCTGGTCGACCGGGGCATCGGGCGCCTCGGGGTGCCACTGCACACCGATGATCGGCGCGGTTTCGTGTTCGAGGGCTTCGATCAGGCCGTCGGGAGCGTGCGCGGCAGCAACGAGGCCGGAACCGAGGCGGTCGACGATCTGGTGGTGGGCACTCTGCACCGAGATGTCGACGCGGCCGAGGCTCGCGGCGAGGGTGCTGTCATTGCTGAGCGTGACGTCGTGGGTGGAGAGGATCTGGTCGATCGGCACGCCGATGTTTTTGTGGATGCCGTCGTCGATGTGCTGCACCAGGTTGCCGCCGAGGGCGACGTTGATGATCTGCAGGCCACGGCAGATGCCGAGCAGCGGGGTGCCGAGCGCGAGGGCGCGCTGCACGAGAGCGATCTGCCCCTCGTCGGCGGCGGCGAAGTGCGCTGTCTCGCCCTCATAGCCGGTGGAGCCGCCGTAGAAGTTGGGGGTGACGTCTTCGCCGCCGACGATGACGAGGGCGTCGGCATCCGCTGTGAGGCGAAGCAGGGCGGCGGGCGTGACGTCGGCCGCAGCGACGCGCGTGACGGTCCAGCCGGCTTTGTCGGCCTCGGTGACGACGCGGGCATTGAGCACCTGCACCTTGGCGTGATACGCGGGGCGGTCGGGACGCGCGGTGGTGACCTCGACGACGGCGAGCATCCGGTTCGTGAATTCTTGGTTCATGGCGCAGCTCCCGTCGTGTCGTGTTGTTTCCATTGTGGGCGGGGCGCGCGTGGCACGCGAGCGCCCCTGTAACACGGGGCAACATCGCTCCCGGTTCGGATTTTCGGCGGTTCCCAGACTCGTGTCTGCCGGTCACCCTAAACTTTGCAACAGGCACGCACGTTCCTGGCGAGACCTCGCCCAGGGTCACTCCTTTGAAAGGACCTCCGAATGACCAAGCAGTCCATCTTCGGCCGTATTGCCCAGCTCGCGAAGGCGAACATCAACTCGATCCTCGACTCGGCGGAAGACCCCGCGAAAATGCTCGACCAGATGGTGCGCGACTTCTCCAGCAGCATCTCCGACGCCGAAAGCGCCATCGCCGAGACCATTGGCAACCTGCGACTGCTCGAAGACGACCACCGCGAAGATCAGGAAGCCGCCGTGGAGTGGGGCGACAAGGCCCTCGCGGCCAGCCGCAAGGCCGACGACCTGCGCCTCGTCGGCAACGCCGCCGACGCCGACAAGTTCGACAACCTTGCCAAGGTCGCGCTCGGCCGCCAGCTCCGCGACGAGAAGGAGGCGCGGGCCGCCGAACCGCAGATCCAGTCGCAGACGGCCATCGTCAACCAGCTCAAGACCGGCCTGAACGCCATGAAAGAGAAGCTGGTGCAGCTCACCAACAAGCGCGCCGAGCTGATCGCCCGGTCGAAGACCGCCCAGGCGCAGGCTCAGGTGATGGACGCCGTCAAGAGCATCGATATGATGGACCCCACCAGCGAGGTCAACCGGTTCGAAGACAAGATCCGCCGCGAAGAAGCCCGTGTGCGCGGTGCCCAGGAGCTCGCAGCGTCGAGCCTCGATGCCCAGTTCGAAAGCCTCGACGACCTCGGCGAGCTGACCGAAGTGGATGCCCGACTAGCGGCTCTCAAGGCCGGCAACACCGCAGCCATCGAGGGCTAGTCGCTGAGTGGACAACTTTGAGTGGTTGCGAGCCCGTCACACCCACCAAAGTTGTCCACTGAGGCGTCGTTTGACGGAGGAGAAATTCGCTGCTGGCGAAGCGGATGCTTGCGGCCCCGGCGGCTGCGCCATACTGAGGTATGGCTCCCACCTTCGTTGTAGTGCCGCAGTGGCAGGGTTCGATTTCTCCGCGCGCGATGCGCCTGGTCGACGGGGCGGCGGCCATTCAGGGCGACCTGCCGTTCTCGGCCACGCGCCTGGTCGACGTGCCGGTCGAGGCCGGTGATGCGCTCGATACCGGCGTGCACCGGTTCTCCGCGATCGCGCAGGTGCGCGAGCGCCACACCAAGATTTTGAAGGACACCACCGACTGGGCTTTGTCGATCGGCGGCGACTGCGGCATCACGCTGGCCGCGGTGGAGCACGCGGCGCGCACGCATCCGAATGATCTGGCCGTGGTCTGGTTCGACGCCCACCCCGACCTGCACACGCCGGAATCCTCGCCGTCGGGCGGGTTCTGCGGCATGGTGCTGCGCGCGATCAGCGGCGAGGGGCCGACCGAACTCGACCTGCAGGCTTCGAGCACCGTGCCGCTTGAGAACGTGGTGCTGGCCGGCATTCGCGACGTCGACGACGCCGAAGACGTGCTGCTGCACGAGCGCAGCCTGGTGAGCGTGTCGTGCTCGGAGCTGGCCGACCCGGCCGCGCTCGTCGCGGCCATCGCGGCGACCGGCGCCACGCATGTCTTCGTGCACATCGACCTCGACGTACTCGACCCGTCGGCGCTCGACGGCCTGAGCGACCTGATTCCATTCGGACTGAGCGTGGCCGATCTCGGCGGCGCGATCACCGCGCTGCGCGCCGAGTTCACCCTCGCCGGCGCGACCATCACCGGGTTCGCGCCCGCCTCGCCCGAGGCGGCGAACGACGACCTCCCGAGCATCCTGCGCATCATCGGGGCGCTCACGCGCTGAGCCCGGCTTCCCCACAAAGTCAGCGGGCACCGTTGCCGCATAACTCCTGCAATTTCTGGCCGGCTGACGGCGTATCCGTGTCTTTCCGGGCAACTCCGTGGGACCCCACACAAATTGCAGGAGTTATGCCCGGGCGCAGGACCATACAGTCCGGTCAGGACCGCAGGATTTCACACGAGTCAGAATTCACACCAGCCAATGGAGGCCCGCATGACCGACCAGCCCCGCATTCTCACCGAACGCCGCGGCCACATTCTGCTGATCGGGCTGAACCGGCCCGAGAAACGCAATGCCGCCGATTTCGCCCTGCTGCAGCAGCTGTCACTCGCCTACGGGGAGCTGGACCGCGACCCCGAACTGCGCGTCGGACTGATCTACGCGGTCGGCGAGCACTTCACCGCCGGGCTGGACCTCGCCGATATCGGCCCGAGGCTCGGCCCGAACGGACTCGACATGGTGCCGGAGGGCGGCATCAATCCGTGGCAAGTGGATGGCATTTCGGTGAGCAAACCGGTCGTCATCGCCGTGCAGGGCACCTGTCTCACCCTCGGAATCGAGCTGATGCTCGCGAGCGACATCGTGGTCGCCGCGCAATCCACGAAGTTCGGGCAGATCGAGGTGGCCCGGGGAATCCTGCCGTTCGGCGGGGCGACCATTCGGTTTCCGCGCACGGCGGGTTGGGGCAATGCCATGCGCTGGCTGCTCACTGGCGACCTGTTCGACGCCACCGAGGCCCACCGAATGGGACTCGTGCAGGAGATCGTGCCCGACGGCACCCAGGTCGACCGCGCCCTCGAGCTCGCCGACAAGATCGCCGCCCAGGCTCCCCTCGCCATCCAGGCCACCCTCGCCAACGCGCGGTTGGCAGAGCGGGAGGGGGCGGCATCCGCTGAGGCAGCGCTGCAGCCCGCCCTCGCCCGCCTGGTGCAAACCGAGGACTCCCTAATCGGCATGCAGTCCTTTCTCACCCGAACCCCCGCCATCTTCGTGGGCCGCTGACCCCTCCCTTTTGGGACGGGGCCCAGGCCCCGTCCTTGGGCCCAGTTTATAAACTGGGCCCAAGGCCAGAAGGTGGGCCCGGAGCCGCCGAGGCGACCAACTCATTCGCCAGAACCTCGGGTAGGCTACTCCAAACCCGCACACCGCCACCCCCCGTCAAGGAGATTCAATGTCGAGTCAGAGCTACGACGTCATCGTGATCGGCGGCGGCGCTGTCGGCGAGAACGTCGCCGATCGCACCGCGCAGGGCGGCCTCACCACGGTCGTCGTCGAGAGCGACCTGGTCGGGGGCGAATGCTCCTACTGGGCTTGCATGCCGTCGAAAGTGTTGCTGCGCAGCGGCGCCGCCCTCGCGGCAGCCCGCCGGGTACCCGGCGCCGCCGAGGCCGTCACCGGTACCGTCGACGTGCGCGCCGCCCTGAAACAACGCGATTCCATTGCGAGCAATTGGAAAGACGACGGCCAGGCCAAGTGGCTCGACTCCGCCGGCATTGCCCTGGTACGCGGCCACGCCCGCCTTACCGGCATCAAAGAAGTCACCGTGACGCAAGCGGATGGCGCGGTGACCGTTCTCACCGCCACCCACGCCGTCGTCATCAGCACCGGGTCAGCGGCGCTGCTGCCCGATATCCCCGGGCTGACAGACATTGACCCCTGGACCAGCCGGGACGCGACGAGCGCCCAGCAGATTCCACCCCGCCTGGCCGTGATCGGCGGCGGTGTCGTCGCCGCCGAGATGGCCGCCGCATACGCCTCGCTCGGGTCGGCGGTGACCGTCATCGCCCGCAGCCCCCTGCTCGGCGGCCAGGAGCCGTTCGCCGGCGAACTCGTCACCGCCGCCTTGATCGAGAACGGCGTCACCGTGCTCGTCGGGCCCTCCACCACCGAGGCGCACCGCGAAGGCGGCGCTGTCACGCTCACCCTCGACGACGGCAGCACGGTGACAGCCGAGAAAGTACTCGTGGCCATCGGCCGCACGCCGCGCACCCAGGACCTCGGCCTCAACACCGTCGGCCTCAACGGCGGCGACTGGCTCGCCGTCGACGACACGCTGCTCGTGCAGGGCGACTCCCCAACGCTCGCTGGCGACTGGCTCTACGCCACCGGCGATGTCAACCACCGGGCGCTCCTCACCCACCAGGGCAAGTACCAGGCCCGCGCGGCCGGCGATGCCATCGTGACCCGCGCGGCCGGCACCCCGGTCGATAACGCACCGTGGGGCGCTCACGTGGCGACGGCCGACCACGCCGCCGTTCCTCAGGTGACCTTCACCGACCCGGAGGTGGCGTCGGTGGGACTGACCGCGGCATCCGCTGTGAAGGCGGGATATCGCATCCGCATCCTGGACTACGACCTGGCCAACCTGGGTGGCTCCGCGGTGCTCGCAGTCGGCTACATCGGCAAGGCCCGGGCCATCGTCGACCTCGACCGGGAGGTGCTGCTCGGCGTCACCTTCGTCGGGCAGGACGTCGCCGAACTGCTGCACTCGGCCACGGTCGCCATCGTTGGCGAGGTTCCGATCAACCGGCTGTGGCACGCGGTCCCGAGCTACCCCACTCTTAGCGAGGTGTGGCTGCGCCTGCTCGAGGCCTACGGTCGTCCCGGGTTCACCGAGAACGACGGGCGGAAGAATTAGGCTGAGCGGATGCGCCGCCTCCTCTTCGATTCACCGTTCAGCCGCGCCGGCTTCCTGTACGCAACCGCATTCGGGCTGGTCTGGGGCTCGATCTGGAGCACCGGGCGGGTCGAAAAACGGGCCGGACTGTTCGTGTTTCGCGGCATGCCGCCGTAGACCTTCGGACGCGGCGGCTCCTGTGTGGGCGGCTGCTACCTCACCAACCAGAACGTCACCGCGGCCGTGCTCGAGCACGAGGCCGTGCACAAACGCCAGTGGCAGCGCTTCGGCGTGGTCTTTCCTCTGCTCTACGCGGTCGCCGGGCGCAATCCGCTCACGAACCGCTTCGAGATCGAAGCCGGCCTGAAAAACGGCGGCTATATCCGCTAGCGCGAGCGGATGCACGAAACCTCCCGGCCTGCGAACAGGCCGGGCGGTTGTGATCAACCGAGACGTGCTACTTCGCGGCGACGTACTCCGCGTCAACGGCAGCGGCTTCGGCGAACACGGCGAGGTTCGCGCGCAGCTTGGCACCGAGGTCGGTGTCGACGCTAGTCCAGTACCAGATAGCGCGCTCGGTGACCTCTGGACGGGTCACACCGCTGATGGCACCGGTGATGGTGTCGAGGAACCGGGCCTTGGCGGCGTCGTCGTAGATCTCGCGGTACAGCGTTCCGGCCTGGCCGAAGTCGCTGTCTTCACTGCGCAGGGTCGCGGCGGCGCGCAGCAGCGTACCGTCCCCCTCCCAGGCACCCTCGCCGGCAGCAGCCGGGTCGGCGACGGGGCCGCCGAGGGAGTTGGGCGCGTAGTTCGGCTGGTCGGCTGAGTTGAAGTGGTGACGCTGCGCGCCGTCCTGCGAGTAGTTGTTCACCGGGCTCGTGGGAGCGTTGATGGGCAGCTGCGCGTAGTTGGTGCCCACGCGGTAGCGCTGAGCGTCGGGGTAGGAGAAGATGCGCGCCATGAGCATCTTGTCGGGGCTCGCCGCGATTCCGGGAACGAGGTTGGCCGGAGAGAACGCCGCCTGCTCGATCTCGGCGAAGAAGTTCGCCGGGTTGCGGTTGAGGGTGTGGGTGCCCACCGGGATCAGCGGGAAGTCGGCGTGCGGCCAGACCTTGGTCACGTCGAACGGGTTGAACCGGTAGGTGTTGCCCTGCTCGTACGGCATGACCTGCACGGACACGTTCCAGGACGGGAAGTTGCCGGCGGCGATGGCGTCGGAGAGGTCGCGACGGTAGTAGTCGGCATCCGCTCCGGCGATGAGCTCAGCCTCAGAGCCTTCCATCTCCACGTTGCCCTGGTTGGATTCGAAGTGGTACTTCACCCAGAAGCGCTCGCCGGCCGCGTTGATCCACTGGTAGGTGTGCGAACCGAAGCCGGGCATCTCACGCCAGGAGCGCGGCAAGCCGCGGTCGCCCATGAGGTAGGTGACCTGGTGTGCCGACTCCGGGGAGAGGGTCCAGAAGTCCCACTGCATGGTCGCGTCGCGGAGGCCCGTGCCCGGCAGACGCTTCTGCGAGTGGATGAAGTCGGGAAACTTGATGCCGTCGCGGATGAAGAACACCGGGGTGTTGTTTCCGACGATGTCGTAGTTACCCTCGCTCGTGTAGAACTTCACCGAAAAACCGCGAACATCGCGCCAGGTGTCTGGACTGCCCTGTTCGCCAGCGACGCTGGAGAAGCGCTGCAGGGTTTCGGTCTTCGTGCCCGGCTGGAACACGGCCGCGCGGGTGTACTGGGAGACGTCGCCGGTGACGACGAACTCGCCGTGCGCTCCGCCGCCCTTGGCGTGCACGATGCGCTCCGGAATGCGCTCGCGGTTGAACTGGGCGAGCTTCTCGACCAGGTAACGGTCGTGCAGGGCGGTAACGCCGTCGGCACCGACGGTGAGGGAGTGCGCGTCGCTGGCGACGGGCGTTCCCGTCTGGTCTGTTGTGGGCTTGATAGTCATGGTGCTCCTTGATTGTGAACAGCAACGCGAGGTTGTCGGGGGAAGTTTAGGGGGCCAAAGTGTCGGCCTGGCACCGTGCGCAGAGGCCCCAGTAGATGACCTCGGCGGCGCGCACGTCGAAACCGAGCGCATCCGCTGGAGTAAGGCAGGGAGAGTGGCCGACGGCGCAGTCCACGTCGTGCACCACGCTGCAGCGGGTGCAGACGATGTGGTGGTGGTTGTCGCCCACTCGGCGTTCGAACAGCGCGGGCGAACCGGCCGGTTCGATCTTGCGCACCAGCCCGGCGGCGGTGAACGAGGCGAGCACCCCGTAGACCGCCTGCAACGACGTGCCCGGCAGGTCGGAATGTACCGCGCCGAAGAGGGCGTCGGCGTTGGAGTGCGGCTTGTCGGTAAGGGCGCGCAGCACCGCCAGCCGCGGCGCGGTCACCTTGAGACCGGCAGAACGGATGCTGTCGGCCAGCGCGGCGGCGTCGGCTGCGGCCAGGCGAAGCCCCGCGTCATCGTGGCTGGCATCGGTCAAAGGCATACTTCGACCCTAGCAGTTGTTTTGATTAATTCAAAACAATCTTGGAGCCTCGTTTACCTAGCTAGGATAGCGATTATCGAGGTTCTGGGAGGAACTGTGCTCGCCATCTCACGCTTCATCACCGGCAAACGCACCGCCTGGGCGGTTCTACTCGGTACCATCATTGCCGTCGGACTGTTGTTCGCCCTGCTTCCGGCTAATGAATCCGCAGATTTTTCGGCCGCCGGGTTGCCGGAAAGCAGCCAGGCCGCGCAGGTCACCAAGCTCCTCGCCGAGTTTCCCTCGGCCGATCAGACCGCGGCGATCGTGGTCTGGAGCCGCGACGGTGCCGCACTAACGCCGGCCGACAAGACCGCGATCACCGCCGCCGCCGAGGAACTCGGTGCCGCGTCGATCGCCCCCCGGGCAGCGACTCCCCAGTTCAGCAAGGACGGCCAGGCCGCCCTGAGCGTGATGCCACTTCAGGCCGCGACGGCAACGGCCGATGTCGAGAAGACGGCCACTGACATTCGTTCGACGGCGTCGGCCGGAATGCCCAGCGGTCTGAACGCCTATGTCACCGGGCCGGTCGGTTTTCAGGCGGACATCACCAATGCCTTCGCCGGAGCTGATTTTCGCCTGCTGCTGGTGACCGTGGTCGTCGTGGCTGTGCTGCTGATCGTGACGTACCGCAGCCCGGTGCTCTGGATCGTGCCGCTCGTCGTGGTCGGCCTGGCCGACGGCCTGGCCGGCAAGGTGGTCGGGGCGCTGGCCGAGCCGCTCGGTTTCGCCCTCGACGCGTCGATCTCGGGCATCCTGTCGGTGCTGGTCTTCGGCGCGGGCACCAACTACGCCCTGTTGCTCGTGGCCCGCTACCGCGAGGAATTGCTGCACACCGAGAACCGCAACCAGGCGATGCGCACCGCCGTGACGAGCGCCGGCCCGGCGATCGCGGCGAGCGGCGGAACGGTCGCGCTGAGCCTGGCCACCCTGGTGTTCGCCGAACTGGCTGGTAACCGGGCGCTCGGCATCGCCTGCGCCATCGGCGTGATCATCGCCATCCTGTTCGCCCTGCTCGTGCTGCCGGCCGCCCTCGTAGTGTGCGGGCGCGGGCTGTTCTGGCCGTTCATTCCGCGGGTGCAAGCAGGGGCCGCCGCCCCGCGCACCGGCTTCTGGACCAGGCTCGGCCGAGGCGTGTCGAAGCATCCGGTGATCATCACGGTCGTGTCCGTGCTCGCGATCGGGTCGCTCGCGTTCGGGCTGAACGGCGCCGCCGTCGGGCTGAGCCAGACCGATCAGTTGCTCGGCGACCCGGAGTCGGTCGTTGCACAGGACATCGTGGATGCGTCTTTTTCGGCTGGGCTGACCAGCCAGACCGTTGTGCTGGCGCCGGATGCGGCATCCGCCGACGCCGTAGCGGTCGCACTGAAAACCCCTGGCGTCTCCTCGGCCGTGGCTGGCGAGAACGCCGGCGGCCTCACCCGCATCGATGTCACGCTTGACAGCGAGCCGGGCAGCGACCAAACCTTCACGGCCATCGCCGCGCTGCGCACCGAGTTAGCGGATGCCCCGGCCGCGGTGTCGCAATCGCTGGTCGGTGGCAGCGATGCCACGGCCCTCGACACGAAAACCACGGCCGAACGCGACCAGGACCTGATTCTGCCACTGATCCTCGGCATCGTCTTTCTGATTCTGGCGCTGCTGCTGCGCTCACTCGTGGCACCGGTGCTGCTCATCGCGACCGTGCTCGGCACCTTCTTCGCCAGCCTCGGCGCCTCGAACCTGATTTTTCAGAACCTGCTCGGTTTCAAGGCCTTCGACACCAACGTCGTACTGTTCGCGTTCCTGTTCTTGGTGGCACTCGGTGTGGACTACAACATCTTTCTGACCACCAGGGCCCGCGAAGAGGCCAAACGCTACGGCACGCGCGAGGGCATGGTGCGGGCGCTCTCGTCGACCGGCGCGGTGATCACGAGCGCCGGAATTCTGATCGCGGCGGTGTTCGCCGTGCTCGGGGTGCTTCCCGTGGTGGCCCTCACCCAGATCGGTGTGATCGTCTGCATCGGGGTGCTGCTGGACACCCTCGTCGTGCGCACCGTGCTCGTGCCGGCGCTGGTGTTTCTGGTCGATGACCGGTTCTGGTGGCCGTCGCGGCCGGTGTCCACCCGACAGTAGCCCCGGCTGCCAGGGTTACGCCGGCTCGGGCGGCACCCGATCCTGCCAGCGGATGCGCCGCTCCAGCTGCGCGCCGAGCGCGAGCAGCGTGGCCTCGCCGCCCGGCCTGCCGATGAGCTGCACGCCCATCGGCAGGCCGTCGTCGGTCTGGTGCACCGGCAGCACGATGGCCGGCAACCCGCTCACGTTGATCATCGAGGTAAACGGCGTGTACTGCACCTGCTGGGCGAAGTTGGCCTCGGCGTCGTCGGCGTCGTACCAGCCGACCGGTCGCGGCGTCAGGGCCATGGCCGGGGTCAGCACGGCATCGAATTTGGACAACTGGTGAATGAACGACCGCTCAAACGCGGTCAGTGCGGCGAGCGCCTCGGCCAGGTCGCGGGCACCGAGCGCGCGGCCGCGGGCCAGCAGCCACTGGGTCAGCGGTTCGAGCAGGGCGATCTCGGCCTCGGTTTCAGCCGGGATACCGGCAGCTCCGGCCTGCCAGATGGTGCGGAACGCCGGCACGTAGCTGGCGTCGGGCTTCAAAGCGGTCTCTTCGAGCCCGTGGTGCAGGGCGGCGAACCCTGCGACGGCCAGGTCGAGGGCGGCTTGCGCTTCGGGGGCGATCGCTATGGAGTAGTCGTTATCCCAGGCCGAGGTGGTCATGACGCCGAGCTGAAACCGGCCTTCGCCGCGCACCGCCGCCGCGAGCAGCGGCGTTTCATCGCCGGGGGCGCGCAGGGCGTAGTGGTGGTCGGGGTGACCGTCTCGGGGAGCGATCATGGCGTCGAGCAGCAGCGCGGCATCCGCTACGGTGCGGGCGAGCGGGCCGCCGACCGGGAGGCCGCCGAGCTTGTCGATGCCGGAGGCGGCGGGCACGCGCCCGCGGCTCGGCTTGAGCCCGACCAGTCCGCAGGCGGCAGCGGGAATGCGAATGGACCCGCCGCCGTCGGAGCCGGGCGCGAACGGCAGCAGCCGGGCTGCGACCGCGACGGCGGCGCCGCCGCTGGATCCGCCGGCACCGAGCGCGAGGTTCCACGGGGTGCGCGCGGGCGGCGCTGCGAGGCTTTCGGTGTAGGAGGCCAGGCCGAATTCGGGGGTGTTGGTCTTGCCGAGGCTGACCCCGCCGGCGTCGTCGAGCGCCTGAACGAGGTCGTCGGACTGGTCGGGTACGTAGCCATCGAACAGGCGCGACCCGAACCCCGCGTGTACCCCGGCGCGCAGGTACAGGTCTTTATCGGCGAATGGGAGACCCCAGAGCGGGGCGGTGCGGGGCATCCGTTCTTCGACGAACCGGGCCCTGGCACGAGCGGCATCCGCGGTGACGGTGACGAAAGCGCCGAGCGCCGGGTTGAATTTGTCGATGCGCCCGAGGTAATGCTCGGTGAGTTCGCTCGGGCTGATTTCGCGGCTCTGCAGGGCCTGCCATTGTTCCAGGGCGGTCAATTCGTGTGGATCAGCCATGTGCCGAGCTTAGTTCGACCGGGACCGGCGGGCAGCCAACACTGGTTATGCACGCGCAGGAAGGCTAGCCTCAAGCCATGGCCAGCGCTTTGTACAACCCCATCGGTACCGCCGCGCTTATCACCGGAGCGTCGAGTGGACTCGGGGTCGGATACGCCCACAAGCTCGCCGAGCGCGGCGCGGATCTCGTTCTCGTCGCCCGCCGTCAGGCCCGCCTCGAAGCCCTCGCGGTCGACCTGGCCGAGAAATACGGCACGGTCTCCACCGTGATTCCGCTCGATCTCACCGAAGCGGATGCCGTCACCGAGCTGGTGCGCGACCTGCGCGAGCGTTCGATCACCATTGGCACGCTCGTGAACAATGCGGGCTTCGCGACCTTCGGCACCGTGCTCGACTCCGACGAGAAGCGGGAACGTGAGCAGGTGGCCCTCAACGTGCACGCCCTGACCGCGCTGACCCACGCTTTTCTGCCCGACCTGGTCGAGACGGCCTCGCTGAATCCGCACACCGCGGCGCTGGTGAATCTGGCCAGCACGGCGGCGTTCCAGCCGGTGCCGCGCATGGCGGTCTACGGAGCGACCAAGGCGTATGTGCTCAGTTACACCGAGGCGGTCAGCTACGAGACCAGGGCCAGCGGCCTCAAGGTGACCGCGATCTGCCCCGGCCCGGCCGACACCGAGTTCTTCGAGGTCGCCCAGACCAGCGGCGGCAAGAAGGGGACGCCGCTCACCGTAGAGGAAGTCATGCGCGCCTCTTTCTCTGCGCTCGACCGCTCGGTGACGCCATCCGTTGTGCTGGTCGGAACGCGCAACGCCGTGCTCGCGCGGGTCGCGAGCATCTACCCCCGCCGCGCGGTGCTCAACGCGGTGGGCCGCCTGAACACCCCCCGCCTCTGACAGGTCGCGAGAGAGGGGCTACTTCAGGCTCTTCTGCAGCAGAATCGTGCCGAGCCAGCGCTCGAACTTGAAGCCGACCTTGCCCATGCGGCCGATCTCCTCGAAGCCGAAGTCGCGGTGCAGCTTGATCGAGGCATCCGCTCCCTGGTCGGCGATGACGGCGATGATCTCTTTCAGGCCGGCCGCCTTGGAGCGTTTGATCAGCTCGCCGAGCAGCTCGCGCCCGAGACCCTTGCCCGTCGATGCGGCGCCGAGGTAGATCGAGTTCTCCACCGTGAAGCGGTAGGCCTTCTTCTGCTTCCACGGGCTGACCAGGGCATACCCGAGAATCTGGCCGGCCGGCGAGACCGCGACGATGAACGGCATGCCCTGCTTGTTCAGGTAGTAGAACTTGTCGCGCCACTCGGCGAGCGTCATCGCATCCTCGTCGAAGGTGACGGTGCTGTTGGCCACGTAGTAGTTGTAGATCTCGCGAATGTGCGGCAGATCGGTCGCCCGCACCTCGCGCATCTCGTATTCGAACGGTGCCTCGGCGGCAACTTCCGGCCGCAGGTGGCGGGGCAGCCGACGACGAGGCTCGTATTCTTCCTCAAGCACCGGGCACTCCCCTTTCTGGTTGGTTCCAGATTACCGGAAGCTCCCAGGCAACCGGAGCCGCCCCCTGCTCGGTGAGCAACCGGTTGGCCGCGCTGAACGGGCGCGAGCCGAAGAATCCTCGCCGGGCTGACAGCGGGCTCGGGTGCGCCGATTCGAGCACGGGTGTGTCGCCGAGCAGGGACGTGAGCGCTGCGGCATCCTTGCCCCACAAAATCGCCACGAGCGGATGTCGCCGCCCCACCAGGGCGCGAATAGCTTGGTCGGTCACGGTTTCCCAGCCGTGCCGCCGATGCGAACCGGCAGCGCCGGCCCGCACGCTGAGCACTCGGTTGAGCAGCAGCACGCCCTGGTTCGACCAGGCGGAGAGGTCGCCGTGCTCGGGGCGCGGCAGGCCCAGGTCGGTGCCGAGTTCGGTGTAGACGTTGCCGAGGCTGCGCGGAACGGGCCGCACGTCGGCATTGACGGCGAAGGCCAGACCGATTGGATGTCCCGGAGTGGGGTACGGATCCTGCCCGACGATGAGCACCCGCACGGCGTCGAACGGCTGCCGGAACGCACGCAGCAGGTGCTCCGGCGCTGGTAACACCTCGTGGCCGGCGGCCCGTTCGCTCGTCAAAAACTCGGAAACCCGAGCCAGGTCATCGGCCACGGGCGCGAGTGCTCGCGCCCACCCCGGGTCGATCTCACCGCTGGCCGCAAGGGCGTCGAGGTTCACGAGCGCACTGCGCAGCGGCGCGTGCGCGGAAGCGGGCGTATCCGCTGAATTACCGCCATCAGGTGGGCAGATCAGGCACCGATGGTGCTCACGAGCACGCCGCCATCGGCCTGGCTGACGTTCCAGACACTGCCGGCTCCGAGCACGCGGAGGGCCCCCTCGCCGACCACGAGCACGGTGTTCTCGTCGATGGCGAGGCCGCCGTCGATGAGGCCGGCCTCGGTCGCGGCGATCAGGCGGGACAGGCTGCCGGACTGGGCGGCGTGCACGTCCACCGTCACGTCGAGCAGTCCGATGCCCTGGGCGAGGGTGATCTCGTCGAGGCCCTCCGACACGTCCTGGGGCGTGACCTCGACGCCGCCGATGCGCCAGCCACCGATCAGGGCGCGTTCGGCGGCGATCATGGCGCCGGCCGAGAAACCGAGGTAGGGCACGCCGGCCGAAACCTGGCGGCGAATCTCCCCAGCGATCGGCAGCAGTGCGGCGAGATAGTCGGGGGTCACGCCGCCGCCGATGATGATACCGTCGACCGCGGACACGGAGGTGAGGGCCGCGACGTCGCCGGGGGCGAGCACGGTCAGTCGAGCCTCGGCGGTAAGCCCGAGAGCAGCGGCCAGTTCTTCGGCGTGGGCTGAGCCCGGGCCGACGGTGATGATCGCCACGATCGGTTCGTCGCGGTCGGCTGTGAAAGCCTGAGCCGTGACCTCGGACAGGAACGTCGCGAAGACCGGAAAGTCGCTCTCGGCGTCTCCCCCGCCGCCGACCAGGTGCACGCTCATGCGGGCACCCCATCCGTCAGGTCGGCGAGCGCTTCGGGCGCAATATCCTCGGGCGCACCCGGCACCGGCGGCAGCGCCGACCAGGGGAACACGATCCACCTGTCGGTTTCGCGCCAGGTGAAGTCGGGCACGTGCACGGTGCGCGGCTTGGTGTAGAGCGTCGCGGTGCGCACCTCCATGGCGGTCTCGCCAAGCAGGCGCATGACGAGCGCGAGGGTGTGGCCGGAGTCGGAGACGTCGTCGACCAGCAGCACCCTCTTGCCGGCCAGGGCCGGTGCGTCGAGCATCGGCGCCGACAGCACCGGCTCGGGCAGGCGCTCGTCGACGCCGGTGTAGAACTCCACGTTGATGCTGCCGCAGTTCTTGGTGCCGAGCGCGTAGGAGATGGCACCGGCCAGCAGCAGGCCGCCGCGGGCGATGGCGATCACGACATCCGGGTGAAAACTGCTCTCCCGCACTCGGGTCGCCAACTCGCGCGACGCTTCAGCGAAGTCGGTCCACTGCAGAATTTCGCGGTCAATAGCGGGCGAAGTGGGCACGGCCTCGGCATCAAGTGTCATTCATCAATGCTAGCTAGATCCCGACCCGTTACGCACACAGCGGATGTCGCGCTGCCAGCTGGCAGCGCGACATCCGCTCTGAAAAGAACAGCGCTACGGCACCTGCCGCTGATTGACGCCGTTATAGGCCGACAGCGGACGAATGAGCGCGTTGCTCTTCTTCTGCTCCATAATGTGCGCGGTCCACCCGGTGATGCGCGCCGCCACGAAGATCGGTGTGAAGGTGAGGGTGTCGAACCCCATCAGGTGGTACGCCGGGCCCGAGGGGTAGTCAAGGTTCGGCAGAATCGCCTTGCGGTTCGTCATCGCCGTCTCGAGGGCTTCGTACAATTCGAGCAGTTCCGGCTTCTGGTAATGCTCCACGAGGGTGACGAGCGAGGCCCGCATCGTCGGCACGCGCGAGTCGCCGCTCTTGTAGACGCGGTGCCCGAAGCCCATGATCTTGCGCTTCTCAGCGAGCGCCTTCTCCAGCCACGGTTCGGCCCGCGCCGCCGATCCGGCTTCGAGACCGATCTCGGCGAACGTATGCATGACGGCCTCGTTCGCGCCGCCGTGCAGTGCACCCTTAAGAGCCCCGACCGCCCCGGTCACGGCCGAGTACAGGTCGGACAGGGTGGACGTGATGACCCGAGCGGTGAAGGTCGACGCGTTGAAGGAGTGCTCGGCGTAGAGGATCATCGACACGTCGAAGGCGTTGACCACGACGAGTTCCGGCACCTCGCCGAAGGCCATGTGCAGAAAGTTTGCCGAGTAGCCGAGGTCGTCGCGCGGCTCGACCAGGCCCTGTCCGTGCCGGCGACGCTGGTCGTAGGAGACAATCGCGGGCAGCTGGGCGAACAGACGAATTGATTTGTCGAGGTCGGATTGGGCCGACGGATTCTCGGCATCCGGATCGCTCGCACCGATGACGCTCACCGCGGTGCGCACGACATCCATCGGGTGCGCGGTCAGCGGCAGCTCGTCGATGATTTGCTTGACCACCGGGCTCATGTGCCGCAGCGAACGTTCGAGTGCCTCGAAGTCGGCGAGCTGTTGGTCTGTGGGCAGTTCGCCGTGCCAGAGCAGGTAGGCGACCTCTTCGAAGCTCTTCTTCGCCGCGAGTTCCTGCACCGGGTAGCCCCGGTAGAGCAGCGAGTTGGTCTCCGGGTTGACCTTGGAGACCGCGGTCGTGTCGACGACGACGCCGGTCAGTCCCTTATAGATGTGTGGTTCGACAGTTTGGGTGTCAGACATTGTGCTCCTTTAGGCCTGCGTCGAACTGGGCGTCGAAATGTGCGGGTTCAACGTGAAATCGAAGATACCCGAATCGAACTGACTGTACGACGCATAATCGAGCAACTCGTACAGCTCCGCGCGGTGCTGCATTTCCGGCAGCATCGTGGTGAGCGAGCCGGTCTCTTCGATCGCGTCGAGTCCGCGGGCGGCCGACCCCATGGCCAGGCGCAGCAGCGACACCGGAAAGATCACCAGGTTCATGCCCACGTTTTCGAGCTGCTGCACGGTGTACAGCTCGCCCTTGCCGAACTCGGTCATGTTCGCGAGGATCGGCACCGACACCGCAGCGCGAATCGTTTCAAACTCGGCCAGGCTGCCCATCGCTTCGGGAAAGATCGCGTCGGCCCCGGCATCCTGCAGCTGTTTGGCGCGCGTGACGGCCGCGTCCAGCCCGTCGACGGCACGGATGTCCGTGCGCGCCATCACGAGAAAGTTCGGGTCCCGCCGCGCGTCGACCGCTGCGCGGATGCGTTTGATCGCGGTGTCGGCATCCACGACCTGCTTGCCGTCGAGGTGACCGCAGCGTTTCGGGTTGATCTGGTCCTCGATGTGCATGCCGGCCAGGCCGGCGTCTTCGAGGGTCTGGATGGTACGGGCCACGTTCATCGGTTCGCCGAACCCGGTGTCGGCGTCGACGATCGCCGGCAGATCGGTCATGCGGGCGATCTGCTGCGACCGGCTGGCCACCTCGGTGAGGGTGGTCAGGCCGATGTCGGGTAGGCCGAGGTCAGCCGAGAGCACGGCGCCCGAAATGTAGACGCCCTCGAACCCCTTCTGCTGAATGAGCTTGGCAGACAGGGGGTTGAACGCGCCGGGGTAGCGCAAAATCTTGCCGCTTTTTAGGCCCTGGCGCAGGGCAATCCGCTTGTCGGCGGCGGTCGTGCCGGCGTACAGCATTAGAAGATTCCGTTCGGCGTGGCGACCCCGGAGAGCAGTCCGGGCTTGGCCACGATGGTCAGGCCCCCGAGGTCGGCAGCACCAAGCTCGGGCAGGCGCTGGGCCAGCGCGAGGAAGCGTTCGATCTCGGACACCTCCATCACCGGCGCGGCCAGGGTGCGGAACTTGTTGATGTACTCCGCGCGGGCAAACGGGCGAGCGCCAAGTGGATGCGCGTCGGCGACGGCGATCTCGTCGACCAGGCGGGTTCCATTGGCCAGTTCGATCTCCACGCGCCCGCCGAAGGCCTTCTCGGCCGGGTCGAGGGAGTGGTAGCGACGCGTCCACTCCGCATCTTCGGTCGTGGTGACGGTGTTCCAGAGGGCGATGGTGTCGGGTCGACCCGCGCGCTCGGGGCTGTAGGAATCGACGTGGTTCCAGGTGCCGTCCTGCAGCGCCACCGTGAAGATGTACGGAATGGAGTGGTCGAGGGTTTCGCGGCTGGCGGTGGGGTCATACTTCTGCGGGTCGTTGGCGCCGGAGCCGATCACGAAGTGAGTGTGGTGGCTGGTGTGGATCACGACGCTCTTGATCGCACCGGCCACGAGCAGCTCGGGGTGCTCGTTGTGCAGCTTGCGAGCGAGATCGATCCAGGCCTGCGCCTGATACTCGGCCGAGTGCTCCTTGGTATAGCTGTCCAGGATCGCGCGCTTGATGCTTCCGGGTTTGGGCAGCGATACGTCGTAGGAGCCCTCCGGTCCGTCGAGAAGCCAGGCGATGACGCCGTCTTCGCCCTCGTAGATGGGCGTTGGGCTGGTCTCGCCGCGCAGGGCCCGGTCAACGGCCTCGACGGCCATCTTGCCGGCGAATGCCGGGGCGTGCGCCTTCCAGCTGGAGATCTCGCCCTTCCGTGACTGGCGGGTTGCGGTCGTGGTGTGCAGCGCCTGGCCGACGGCCTGGAAGATGATCTCCTTGTCGAGGCCGAGCAGGGTGCCGATGCCGGCGGCCACGGACGGGCCGAGGTGGGCAACGTGGTCGATCTTGTGGGCGTGCAGGCTGATCGACTTCACCAGGTCGATCTGAATCTCGTAGCCGGTGGCGATGCCGCGAATCAGGTCGCCGCCGGTCAGGCCGCGAGAGGCGGCGAGGTGCTGGGCGACGGCGGTGATCGGGGGGATGTTATCACCCGGGTGCGAGTACTCTGCGGCCAGGAACGTGTCGTGATAGTCGAGTTCACGCACGGCGACGCCGTTCGCCCAGGCTGCCCATTCGGGGGACACCCGGCGAGCCGGCGCGAGGCCGAACACGGTCGCGCCGTCGCCACCGTTGGAACGCGGGTGCGAGAGTGCCTGCGAGCGAGCGGCGATCACTGGACGACGGGTCAGGCTGGCCGCGGCAACGGAGGCGTTGTCGATGACGCGGTTGATGACCATCTCGGTCACTTCCTCGGAGACCAGAGCGGGGTCGGCGGCGACCTCGGCGATCTTCCAGGCCAGCTGGTCCTCGCGGGCCAGATTCTCGTCGCTCTTGTGAACTCGAACGTGGTGCAGTTGCACGGTGGATCCCTTCGTTAGTCGGCCGGAGTCGTTAATCGACAAGAGCCGGATTGACACCAGTTGCCGAGTCCTCGTCGATCGTCGCGAGGACGCTCAAGAGGCTTTGGTGAAGATGAATATGGGTGGCATGGGCTGCCAGCGACGGGTCGCCGGCGATGATGGCGTCGATAATCAGCAGGTGCTCGGACGCTGCGGCACGAAGCCGCATCGGATTTCTCCGGGCCAGCCGACGGATACGGGCCAAGTGGGTGCGTACGGCGCGCAGGGCGCCGACGAGAAAGGGGTTTTCAACGGCCGCGTCGACGGCATCTTCGAGTTCGTCGATCAGCACGTAGTAGCGGTGCACACCGATATCGCCCTGGTCCAGCAGCTCCGGCGCCGTCACAAACGCGTCGCGCAGCTTCAGGAACGGTGCGGGTTCACGCCGAGTCGCGGCCAGGCGGATCGCCTGCACCTCGAGCGCCTGGCGCAGTTCGTACAGTTCGGAGATGCTGTCGACGGAGATGTCGGTCACTTCGAAACCGCGGCCGCGACGGCCGACAACGAGACCGTCGGCGATCAACCGGGCGACCGCTTCGCGCAGCGGGGTGCGGGAGACGCCGATGCGCTCGGCTTGTTCTACTTCGAGCAGGGCAGCGCCGGGGGCGAGGAGGCCGTTGAGAATCTCCCCGCGCAGCTGACGGTAGGCCCGCTCGCTAGCTCGAAGCGGTACGTCTAACCCCAACATTGCGGTTTCTGTATACACAATAGCGATCCTATTCCACATAGCTGGGTTATATGCAATACTTCAACCACTCTTTGTATACAGAGGCACTTCGATGGAGAAGGTAGACATGAACGGCGAATCAGGTGGGGGCTACCGGGAGGCCTGGCGACGCAGCATTTCGTCGCCGGAGGACTTCTGGCTTGAAGCCGCCGAGGGTATCGACTGGATCACGCAGCCGACACGTGCACTCGCCGTCAACGGCAAAGCTACCGGAAGGTGGTTTCCCGGGGGAATGCTCAACACGAGCTACAACGCCCTCGATCGGCACGTTCTGGCTGGCCGGGGCGCCCACACGGCACTCATCTACGACTCCGCCATGACCGGCACCCGGGTTCAGCTGAGCTACCTCGAGCTGCTCGGCCGCGTCGCCAGATTCGCCGGCGTGCTCCGCGCCAACGGCGTCGGCACCGGAGACCGCGTCATCATCTACCTGCCGATGATCCCCGAGGCCGTCGTCGCCATGCTCGCCTGCGCGCGCATCGGGGCTGTGCACTCGGTCGTGTTCGGAGGTTTCGCCGCGACCGAACTGGCCGTACGCATTGATGACGCCCGCCCGAGTGTCATCGTCACGGCATCCGGCGGTCTGGAACCCGGCCGCGGGGTGGAATATCTGCCGCTGGTCGAGAAAGCGCTCGCCCTCAGCCAGGGCTCGGTGCACACGGTGATCGTACGCAACCGGGACAGCATTCCCGGGTCGGCCGCCGACTACCAGAAAGCGGATGCCGTCTGGCTCGACTGGGCCGACGAAGAGGCCACGGCGGCACCGGCCGACCCGGTGGCCCTGCGCTCCGACGACCCGCTGTACATCCTCTATACCTCCGGCACGACCGGCAAGCCCAAGGGCATCATCCGCGACAACGGCGGCCACGCCGTCGCCCTGAACTGGTCGATGCGCAATGTCTACAACGTAGGCCCCGGCGACGTCTACTGGGCTGCGTCCGATGTCGGCTGGGTGGTCGGGCACTCCTACATCGTCTACGCACCGCTACTGGCGGGCGCGACCACGGTCATCTACGAGGGCAAACCGATCGGAACGCCCGACGCCGGTGCGTTCTGGCGCGTCGTCGACGAGCACAAGGTGAAGGTGCTGTTCACCGCGCCGACCGCCATTCGGGCCATCCGCCGCGTCGATCCCGACCTGCTCGAGCTGAAGAATCACGACGTGTCCAGCCTGACCAGCCTGTTCCTGGCCGGCGAGCGCCTCGACCCCGAAACCTTCCACTGGGCCAATAACGGGCTGCACTGCCCGGTGGTCGACCACTGGTGGCAGACCGAAACCGGCTGGCCGATCTGCGCCAACCTGCTCGGCATCGAGGAGTTGCCCACGAAGCCGGGTTCGGCCACCGTTCCGGTTCCCGGGTATGACATCGCCATTCTGGACTCCAAGGGCAAGCCGATCGAAAAGATCGGCAAGGACGGCAACATCGCCATCCGCCTTCCGCTGCCACCCGGGACCCTGCTCGGGGTCTGGGGCAGTGAGGAACGATTCGAAAGTTCCTACCTCACCGCTTTTCCGGGTTACTACGCCACCGGTGACTCCGGTCATTTCGACGCGGACGGCTACCTGTTCGTGATGGGCCGCACCGACGACGTCATCAACGTGGCCGGGCACCGACTGTCGACCGGCTCTCTCGAAGAGGTTCTCACGCTGCACCCGGCCGTCGCCGAGTGCGCCGTGCTCGGCGTGCACGACCCGCTCAAGGGTCAGCGTGCCGCTGGATTCGTTACCCTCAAAGCCGGCAGTACGGTGCAACACGACGTACTCGCCGCAGAACTCGTCGCCCTCGTCCGGGAGCATGTCGGCCCGGTCGCAGCGTTTCGCGACGTCACCATACTCGACCGACTGCCCAAAACGCGGTCGGGCAAGATTCTTCGCAAAACCATTCGGCAAATCGTCGATGGTGAAGAATATTCCGTTCCCCCCACCATCGAAGACCCCACCGTTCTTGACGATCTGAAACGAGCGTTGTCAGCATCCGTTTCCTAACCCGGTCACGACCACTCCCCACCCCCACCGCGCACCCACACTTTTTCCGCAAAACCCAAATTTTCCGTCCCTGAGGCAAGGAGGCCCCATGAGTGAAGCAGTGAAAGACGCCCCACCGAAGTCCCGTATCGACTACGAGGCGTTTGAGAAGACCCCCCGTTTTCTCGAGTTGAAGCGCACCCGCAACAAGTTCGTCGTACCAATGGCCATCTTCTTCTTCGTCTGGTACATCGCCTACGTTCTCGCAGCGGCCTACCTGCACGACTTCATGGCCACGCCGGTCTTCGGCAGCATCAACATCGGTCTGCTCCTCGGCCTCGGCCAGTTCGTCACGACCTTCGCCATCACCATGACGTACGTGACCTTCGCCAACCGCAAGATCGACCCCCGCACCGAAGAACTTCGCCTTGAACTCGAGCGGATGGAACAGCGATGAACGCACTGCACTTACTGGCCACCGCGGTCAAACCGGTTGAGAACAACCCGGTCCTGAACATCTCGATTTTCCTGGCCTTCGTGGCGGTGACCCTGATCATCGTCATCCGCTCCGGCCGCAACAACAAGACGGCGGCTGATTACTACACGGGTGGCCGCTCGTTCACCGGACCGCAGAACGGGTTCGCCATCGCCGGCGATTACCTGTCGGCGGCATCGTTCCTGGGCATCGTCGGCGCAATTGCCGTCAGCGGCTACGACGGATTCATGTACTCGATCGGATTCCTCGTCGCCTGGCTCGTGGCCCTGCTGCTGGTTGCGGAGCTCATGCGCAACACCGGCAAGTTCACCATGGCCGACGTGCTCTCCTTCCGGTTGAACCAGGGCCCCGTGCGCGTGGCAGCGGCGACGACTACCCTGGCCGTCTGCTTCTTCTACCTGCTCGCCCAGATGGCGGGAGCCGGCGGACTCGTGTCGCTGCTTCTCGGCATCAACGACAAGCTCGGCCAATCCATCGTGGTCACCGTCGTCGGCGCGCTCATGATCGTCTACGTACTGGTCGGCGGCATGAAGGGCACCACCTGGGTGCAGATCGTCAAGGCGTTCCTGCTCATCATCGGTGCGTTCGCCATGACCATCTGGGTGCTGGCGATCAACGGCTTCAGCCTGTCGAACCTGCTCGACAGCGCCGTCGCAATCTCCGCCTCGGGCGCCGACATTCTGGCTCCGGGGTTGAAGTACGGCGCCAACCCGCTGGACTTCATCTCCCTGGCTCTGGCCCTCGTTCTTGGAACCGCCGGCCTGCCGCACGTGCTCATGCGCTTTTACACGGTTCCGACCGCGAAGGAAGCTCGTCGCTCGGTGGTCTGGGCCATCTGGCTCATCGGCGCGTTCTACATCTTCACGCTGGTGCTCGGCTTCGGTGCCGCGTCTCTCGTTGGTGCTGACACCGTTCTCGCCGCTCCCGGTGGAGTGAACTCGGCAGCCCCGCTGCTCGCGCTCGCTCTCGGTGGTCCGCTGCTGCTCGGCTTCATCTCGGCCATCGCGTTCGCGACGATCCTGGCCGTTGTGGCCGGCATCACCATCACGGCTGCAACCAGCTTCGCGCACGACATCTACGGCTCCGTCATCAAGAAGGGCAAGGGAAACCCCGACGACGAGGTCAAGGTCGCTCGTCGCACCGTGATCGTGATCGGCATCCTGGCCATCGCCGGTGGTATCGGCGTGCAGGGGCAGAACATTGCCTTCCTGGTGGCCCTGGCCTTCGCCGTCGCGGCGAGCGCCAACCTGCCGACCATCCTCTACTCCCTGTTCTGGCGTGGCTTCACCACCCGGGGCGCGGTCTGGAGCATGTACGGCGGACTCGCCTCGGCCGTGCTGCTGATCATCTTCTCGCCGGTGTTCTCCGGTACGGAGACCTCCATGTTCGGTGCTGACGTGAACTTCGCGATCTTCCCACTGAGCAACCCCGGCATCGTCTCGATCCCGCTCGGATTCTTCCTGGGCTGGCTCGGATCGGTCACCAGCACGGTGAAGGAGAGCCCGAAGCTCGCCGCCGAGATGTCGGTGCGTTCGCTCACCGGGCATGGCGCCGAGAAGGCTGTCGAGCACTAACCCCCGCAGTGCAACGAACGGGCCGGCCAGGATGCACATCCTGTCCGGCCCGTTTGCTGTGCCCCGCGGGAGGCGGAACTCCCGCGCACTGGCTCAGGTCCAGCGCGGCGCGTCGCGCGGGAGTTGTGGCCAGGCCAGAACTCTCTCTCGCTCCGGGCGCGAATTGGCGCTGGTCCCGCGCAGCCGGGCCGCGCCGGAACCCGCGGCCCCCGGTTAGTCCTCGCGCACCTTTAGGGGGCCGCGGGCGACGCGGGTCGACGATGCCTGGGCGACCGGCTTGATCACGATCAGGTCGAGGTTCACGTGCGCGGGGCGCTCAACGCTCGACACGATCGTCTCGGCGATGTCCTCCGCCGAGAGCGGATCGGGAACGTTCTCGTAGGCCGCGAAGGCCTTGTCGGCGTCGCCGTCGAAGCGAACCAGGCCGAACTCATCCGTTCTGACCATGCCCGGCGCGATCTCGATCACCCGAATCGGCTCCCCCGACAGTTCGAGGCGCAGCACCTCGGTCATGGCGTGCGCGGCGAACTTCGCCGCGTTGTAGCCGCCACCGCCGAGGTAAGCCACGTGCCCGGCAATCGAGGTGACGTTCACGATATCGGCCGATCCGGCCCCGGAGGCCATACCGGCGCGCAGCAGCGGCAGAATGGCCGTGGCGACCCGCTTGACGGCGAGCACGTTGATCTCGAACATCCAGGCCCAGTCTTCGATGCTTCCGGCCTCGACCGAGTCAAGACCCTTGGCGCCGCCGGCATTGTTGACGAGGGCGTGCACCGGGCCGCTGGCGGCGAGGTAGTCGCGCAAGGCGTCGACATCCGCCTGCACCGTGAGGTCGGCGGTGAAGACATCCGCTCCGGTTTCGGCCTGCAGCGCTTTGAGACGGTCGGCCCGCCGCGCGACCCCCACCACGTTCCAACCATGCTCCCGGAACAGGCGTGCCGTCGCCGCTCCAATTCCTGAACTTGCTCCGGTCACAACCACTCGTCGAATACTCATTTCTCCATTGTGGCGGGAGAATGGTGTCAATGAGCGCACTGGACACCACCACTCCACCACAGAAGCGTCGCGTACCCCTCTGGGACAACGCGCGCTGGATGGCCGTCACCCTCGTGCTGATCGGCCACGCGATTCTCAAACTCATCGGCGAAGCCGATGTCGCCTACACGCTGTATCTGTTCATCTACGCCTTCCACGTGCCGGTTTTCGTGGCCGTGAGCGGCTACTTCGCCAAGTCGGGACCGCCAAACGCACGGCAGATGCACCGGCTGCTCACCGACATCGTCTTTCCGTACCTCATCTTCGAGACGATCTGGACGGTGCTGCGCTGGATCCTCGGCGGCAAATTCGTGCTGGATTACTCCACAGCGAGCTGGACGCTGTGGTTTCTGCTCGCCCTGGTGATGTGGCGGATTGTCCTGCCGTACCTCGTGTTCCTGCGCTATCCCCTCATCATCAGCATTATTATCTCGATCGGGGTCGGCTACCTGCCGAATATAGACGGTACGTTCGCCCTGTCCCGCACCCTCGGGCTGCTGCCGTTCTTTGTTTTCGGCTGGAAACTGCGCCAGCGACTGCTGACCGACACCTGGCTCGAGCTCCGCAACGGCCTGGTCTGGCGCTGGCGGGCCGGCGCGATCGGGCTGTTCGCCCTGCTCTACCTGGTGATCGCGTTCAATATCGACGCCCTCCGCACCCTGCAGGTGCGCCGATTCCTGCTCTATGACGAGGGGTACGCGACGTTTGACTATTCCGCGTGGTGGGCCGGCGGCATCCGTTTGGCCGTCATGCTGCTCGCGTTTGCGCTCATCGTGGCATTCCTCATGCTGATTCCGCGGCGCACGACCTGGTTCACCGAGCTGGGCGCGGCGACAATGTACATCTACCTGCTGCACACCTTCGTGCTCTACCCGCTACGGGAGACGGGTGTGCTCGACGGTCCACAGCCCGCGTGGGTATTGCCGGGCATGATCGTGCTGAGCGTGATTACCTCCATCGTGCTGTCGCTGCCCGTCGTTCGACGGCTGGTTCAGCCCCTGGTCCAGCCGAAAGTCCGGTGGCTGTTCCGGGAGACGGCGACGACGCCGACCGGCACGATCGTGTTGCCGCATGAGGATCGCACGTAAGCGCTCGCACAACATGACGTTGTGTTTCGCCGGCTCTTGCACGGCCATTCGGGCATCTTTAGGCTCGGGGCCAGAGCGCTGGAGAGTCCGCGCTGAATGACGCGGAGGCTATCGTGACCGACAATTCTTCATCGTGGAAGTTTGAGACCAAGCAGGTTCATTCAGGCGCGCGTCCCGACCCGGTTACGAACGCGCGAGCCACCCCGATCTACCAGACCACGTCGTACGTGTTCAACAGTGCGGAGCACGCGCAGAATCTGTTCGCGCTGGCCGAGTTCGGCAACATCTACACTCGCATCCAGAACCCCACGCAGGCCGTCGTCGAGGAGCGCGTCGCGGCGCTCGAGGGCGGTACCGCGGCGCTGCTGCTGTCTTCCGGCCAGTCGGCATCCACTTTTGCGGTGTTGAACATTGCGCAGGCCGGTGACCACATCGTGTCGTCGAGCTCGATCTACGGCGGAACCTACAACCTGTTCAAGTACACCCTGGCCAAGCTCGGCATCGAGGTCACCTTCGTCGAAGACCAGGATGACGCGGCCGAATGGCAGCGCGCGGTGCGCCCGAACACCAAGCTGTTCTTCGCCGAGACCATCGGCAACCCGCGCATCAACGTTCTTGACATTTCCCTGGTAGCGGATGTCGCCCACGCCGCCGGTATTCCGCTGATCGTCGATAACACTATCGCCACCCCGTATCTGATTCGCCCGTTCGAGCACGGCGCCGACATCATCGTGCACTCGGCCACGAAGTTTCTCGGCGGCCACGGCACCATCATCGGCGGCGTGCTGGTCGACGGCGGCAAGTTCGAGTGGTCGAAGAACGTCGAGAAGTTCCCAGGCCTGACCGAACCCGACCCGTCGTACCACGGCGCCAGCTACACCACCGCGGTCGGCGACGGCATCGCCTACGTCATCAAGGCGCGTGTGCAGCTGCTGCGCGACCTCGGCAGCGCTATCGCCCCGGCGAGCGCCTGGCAGCTCATCCAGGGCATTGAGACCCTCAGCCTGCGCATCGAACGCCACGTGCAGAACGCGCAGGACATCGCCGAGTGGCTCGACAACCACGACGACATCGCCTCGGTGAACTACGCCGGACTGCCGTCGAGCCCCTGGTATGCCAACGCCAACAAGTACGCCCCGCTCGGCGTCGGTGCTGTGCTCTCGTTCGAACTCAAGGGCGGTGTCTCGGCCGGCCGCGCCCTGGTCGACAACCTGAGCCTGTTCAGCCACCTCGCCAACATCGGTGATGTACGCTCCCTGGTGATCCACCCGGCGTCGACCACGCACGCCCAGCTCACCCCGGAGCAGCAGCTCACCGCCGGCGTCACCCCCGGCCTGGTGCGCCTCTCGGTGGGTATCGAGAACGTCGTCGACCTCAAGGCCGACCTCGAGGCCGGTCTGGCCGCCGCCCGCGCCGTCGTCAAGCGCGACCGCGCCGACGCCTAAACCAAATCGGCCCAGCCCGGGCGTACGACGTAACATGCGCCCGGGCGGTTCATTCGACCGACAGAATGGACCTGTATGGAATGGCAATCGTCAGCAGACACGGTCCCGTCGAGCTTCATTACCGAAGCCCAGGCGCGCTCGGTACTCGGCAAGCCTCCGGCGACCGGAGCCTGGCGTGACGGCGACCCAGTGGGCCACCGCCAGTTTCAAAACCTCGGCCCGCTCAGCTTCGAGGCCGGCGGCAGCCTTCCGGCAGCCCGCCTCGCTTACGAAACCTGGGGAACCCTGAACCCGGCCGCCGACAACGCCGTACTCGTGCTGCACGCCCTCACCGGTGACAGCCACGTGGTCGGCGCTCCCGGACCCGGCCAGGAGACCGGCGGCTGGTGGGACGGTATCGTCGGCCCCGGACTGGCCATCGACACCGACCGGTGGTTCGTCGTGGCGCCGAACATGCTCGGCGGCTGCCAGGGCAGCACCGGGCCGGCCTCGCTCGCACCCGACGCGCTGGAGTGGGGCATCCGCTTTCCCTATCTCACCATTCGCGATCAGGTCAGCGCCCAGCGCGTGTTCAGCGACCGGCTCGGCATCGAACGCTGGGCGGCCGTCATCGGCGGTTCCATGGGCGGCATGCACGCCCTCGAATGGGCGATCGAGACCCCCGCCCGGGTCGAACGCCTGATCATTCTGGCGGCGCCGCCCGTCACGACCGCCGACCAGATCGCCCTCAACTCGGTGCAGATCGAGGCCATCCGCACCGACCCGGCCTTTCGAGCCGGCGACTACTACGACGAAGCGGATGGCGACGGCCCGACCCGCGGGCTGGCCCTGGCCCGCAGAATGGCCCTGCTCAACTACCGAAGCCCGGCCGAGCTGAACGCCCGCTTCGACCGGGGCTGGCAGAGCGGCATCAGTCCGCTCGGCGCCAACGGCCGCTTCGCCGTTGAGTCGTACCTCGACTTTCACGGCAACAAATTCACCCGACGCTTCGACGCCAACAGCTACATCGTGCTGGTCGAAGCCATGAACTCCCACGATGTCGGTCGCGGTCGCGGCGGCGTCGCGACCGCCCTGGGCCGGATCAGCGCCCGCTCGGTCGTCGTCGGAATCGACAGCGACCGTCTCTTTCCGGTGGATGGCCAGCGCACCATCGCCGCGCATCTGACCAACAATATTGATGGACCCACCGCGGTCGTGCTGGAATCCGGCTATGGTCACGATGGTTTCCTCATTGAGAACGAGGCAATCGGCGCCCAGATTCGACGGGTGCTGCACTAGGGCGAACCCGCGCGCGTGTCGCCCGGTATGGTGCTGATAGAACACGTTCATTTCCAAACCGGACAGGCCCCCATGCAACGCATCCTCAAGGAGCGCGACCGCCTCCTGCGCAGAGCGGTGCAGGCAGCCGGGCTCGTGGGTACGGCCACGACGCTGGCCTGCCTGCTGGTGCCGGGCGGGCTGGAGGCCGACGCACGCCTCTGGTGTCTCGTGCTCGTGCTGTTTCTGGCCGTTGGACAATACTTGCTCGGCAGCACCGGGGCGCTGCGCTGGGCCGTTCTGACCGTGCTCAGCGGAGAAGCGATCATATTCATCGTGGGCTTCGCCAGCCATCCGGGTGTTCCCCTGAACCTGATCGAGGAGAGCGTCATCGGCATGGTTTCCACCGCGCCGATGTGCGCGGTCGCGGCCGTGCTGCTGACCAGCCCCCGCCGGATACTGCTGCTCGTGGCGAGTTTCGCAGTCACCATCGCGAGTGTGGCCGTCGTGACCGTCGATGCGCCCGACCGCACGGTGCTGCTGGCGCTGACCGTGAGCATGTGGCTGGCGTTCACGCTCGCTGCCTGGTGGATCGCGCAGAGCGTGCCCCGGGTGATGCACCGCATCGCCGCGATCGGCCGCGCCCACCGGGCCGAGCGGTACGCGAGCGAGCTGGAAGCGCAACGCCGTCAGGACGCCCGTCTGCTGCACGACACGGTGCTCGCCACCCTCACCCTGCTGGCCCACTCCGGCGTGGGGGTGAGCCCGATCGCCCTGCAGAAGCAGGCCGGTGATGACGCACGACTCCTACGCCAGCTGCGCCTCGGCGGCCTGCCGACGCCCCGTCGCTCCGGGGTCTACAGCCTGGAACCGGCGTCGGTGCTCTCCCTCGGCGATACCCTCGACGCCGTGCGCCAACGCTTTGAACGCATGGGCCTCACCGTCAACTGGCACGGCAGCGGGCAGGTGCAGCTATCCAGCAACGTACTCGATTCCTTTCTGCTGGCCCTGTCCGAATGCCTCGAAAACGTGCGCCGTCACTCCGGTGTCGACCACGCCGACGTGACCATAACAGATGACGCCCGCACTGTTCGCGCGATGGTCACCGATACCGGGGTCGGCTTCGACCTCGGCCAGGTGGGAACGGAGCGCCTCGGTGTGGCCGAATCGGTGATTGCCCGGCTTCGGGATGTCGGCGGCAACGCCCGCCTGTTCTCCTCGCCCGGCGCCGGAACCACGGTTGTGCTGGAGGTTCCCAAGTGAGCCAGTTTAGCGACACCGCGCCCATCGCCACCCACCCGCGGGCCCGCGGTGTGGGTTCGCGTCTGCTCGGCGGATCATCCGAACGCAGCTGGCCACCGGCATCCGCCGCGCATCGCACCCGCGCCGACCTGTTGCCGCTGCGGTTTCCCCGCACGATTCTGCGCGGTGACGGCCGCATCACCGTCTTTCGGTCGGACCAGAACGGTTTGGGTGCCCGTCACCTCGGTATCGGCATGAGCATCAGCGGGGCCTTCATCGCGGTGTTCCTGCTCGCGCGCCTGATCATTGAGTGGGACCCGGCGCACATTCCGGTGCTGAGCATTCTGGCCTGGGTCATTCTGCTGGCCACCGCGGTGGCCGTTCACCTCGCGGTACACAAACTGGCCTCCCTCCTGCCGCTCTGGTTGTTCCTGGCGGCCCTGGGCGCCTGTGCGGTCGTGGTGGCGCTCGATCTGGCCGGATCCTCGGGCGCGACCGGCGCGGGAAACTTTTCGACCGCGGCACCCGCCGTCGGCGCTTTTCTACTGTCGATCGTGACCCTACGCGAGACCGGCGAAATCACCATGGCCACCGTGGCCCTCGGTCTGGCGATGAGCGCGGCGACACTGTTCGAAACGCGCGCCGACCTGCTCACCCTCGGCCCCGACATCCTCTCCATTGCCCTCGCTGTCGCACCACCGCTGGTCGGTGCGAGCATCGTGCAGGCGTTCCGGCGCATGGTGCAGCGCGAACTCGACCTCGTTCTGGTGCAGAGCACGGTCTCCCAGCCACGATTCGCGGTCGGGATGCTCGCCTCCGAGCAGCTGGCCCGGCTCGACCTCGACGCCGAGACCCTGCTCGACGATGTTGCCCAGGGCCGCACCGCACTGCCACTGACGCCGTCGACGGCGACCACGGCGGCCTCCCTGGCTACCCAACTGCGCTTGCACCTGATCGAGGGGCGCACCGAAACCTGGCTGCACCACGCCATCACCGAGAGCGAATTTCTCGGTCCGGTCGTCGCGCTCAGCGATCCGGCCGGTCTGGCCGGACTGCTCTCCCCGCCGCAACGCGATGGGCTGCTGCTGACAATTTGGCTGCTGATCGGGGATACGGCCAGGTCGGGGACATCCGTTTCGCTGCGCCTTGGACCGATTGCCCCCACACATGGGGCGGGTCCGCACCGCAAGGTGCGTTTCCCCATCGAATTGACTACAACGGGGGTCGCCCGGCGGCGTGTCGATCCCGAAACCTGGCAGGCGATTCGTGCGGTTGGCCCGCATGTGGACTCAAATCGGGCCGGGAGCCTGCGGGTAGACATCGAGTGCAGTGTCGACAATCCAGCGGATGCCTAGTATTGGGGATTTAGGCGATAGGGTGCAACCAGTAGGAGGCAGAAAATGACGACAACAGACCGTCCCATCCGTTTAGCCCTGGTCGATGACCACAGGATGCTCCTGGGTGCCCTCACCGAGTGGATCCGCAGCGCCGCTGATGACATCGAGATGGTAGCGGCGGTGACCACCTGGCCCGAGCTGCTGACGCATCCCGAGTTTCCGGTGGATGTCGTGCTGCTCGACCTCGATCTCAAGGACAACATTCCGGTGTCGCTGAAGATCTCCACACTCAAGACGACCGGTGTGAAGACGGTACTCATGAGCACCTATTCCGAACCGGCACTGGTGCGCGAAGCCCTCGCGGCAGGCGCGCTCGGCTACCTCGTGAAGAGCGAGGAAGCCAGCATGATCGTCGACGCCATTCGCGCCGCCTACAATGGCAAGTCGTACATCTCGGCCGAGCTCGACTACGCGCTCAACTCCACCGAGAACGTCGAAGGTCCCCGCCTCAGCGCCCAGGAACGCCGGGTCATGGCGCTCTACGGTGCCGGCGAGCCGGTCAAGGCCGTCGCCTACCAGCTCGGCATCTCCGAGGAGACCGCCAAGAGCTACCTCAAACGCATTCGCGAAAAGTACCGCCTCGCCGGATACGACGTGGGAACCAAGGTCGCGCTGCGCAAGCGTGCCATCCACGACGGCATCCTGCTGCAGACCGACTGATTGTTCGTCTGAACTTGACCGGCCTTCTCGATGAGGGCCGGTCAGTGTCGTTTAAGGCGGGCACGGTCAGACGGCGTCAGTGCTCGCGCACGACCGGGATCAGCTGCGTCCCGTAGGGCACATGGTGGCCGCGCCGACGACGCCGACGGTCGATGCTGAAGGTGAGCAGGGTCAGCAGCACGCCGAGCCCGCTCAGCCCCACGCCGATCCACACCGGGGCGAGATAGCCGAGCCCCGCCGCGATGGCCACACCGCCGAGGGCCGCGCCGAGCGCGTTGCCTACGTTGAGCGAGGAGTGGTTGAGCGCCGCGGCGAGCGACTGGCTCTCGTGCGCGACGTCCATCAGCCGGGCCTGAATGGTCGGTGACAAAGCGGATGCTGCCGCCCCCACCAGGAACATGCCCACCAGCAGCCCGGCCAGGACCTGCGCCGACAGGCCGAGCGTGACGAGCGCGATGATGAGCACGCCGAACGAGATGTACATGGTGCGGCGCACGCTCCAATCGGCCAGCGCTCCCCCGGCGAAGTTGCCGACCGTCATGCCGAGACCGACGACCACCAGAATGAGCGGCACCGCCGCGGCTTTCAGCCCGGTGATCAGGGTCACCAGCGGGGCGACGTAGGTGTACACGGCGAACAGCCCGCCGAAGCCGATCGCACCGATCGACAGGGTGATCCACACCTGCAGTTTGCCAAACGCCTGAAGTTCGGCCCGCATGGTGGCTTTCGGGTTGCCGTTCTGGAACGGTACGAACACGGCGACGGCCGCGAAGGTGAGCGCGAAAATGGCGGCGACGACGAGGTAGGCGACGCGCCATCCGCTCATCTGGCCGATCCAGGTGATGGTCGGCACCCCGATCACGTTGGAGATGGTGAGGCCGCTGAGCACGATCGCGATGCCGCGGGCCCGCTTGCCCGGGCCCATCAGGTGGGCGGCGACGAGCGAGGCGATGCCAAAGTAGGCGCCGTGCGGCAGTCCGGCCACAAAGCGTGCCGCGAGTACGGTCTCAAAGGTCGGCAGTAGAGCCGAGGCGATGGTTCCGAGGGTGAATGCGGTGAGCAGCGCGAGCAGCAACTGCTTGCGCGGCCAGCGCGCGGCGGCCGCAGCGATCGTGGGCGCACCGACGACGACTCCGAGGGCGTAGGCCGAGATGAGCCAGCCGGCCTGCGCGTTGGCGGCATCCGGTGCGTTGGCGTACAGGCCGGGCAGCAGGTCGGCGGCGAGGTTTGGCAGCAGACCCATGGCGACGAATTCGGTCGCGCCGATGCCGAATCCGCCCAGGGCCAGGGCTAACAGGGCAAGACGAATACGGGTCGACGACAGCTGCGTCGACCCGTCAGGAGTGAGGGGCATGCGTCAAGCCTAAGCCCCATGGCGCTCTCGTGGCCCGTCTGCCCGCCGCACATCATCTGCGCGACCAGCGTGTCGCGGTGTGAGCAGCGTCACCATTTGAGTTATCGCAAATTAGTGGGTCGGCGTAGCTTCGGTCGGTGAACTCACGAGTGCAGCGATGCGGGCAACGGCGACTGGCAGGGTCGACCGCGGTGGCTACTCACGATCTATGGATCCAATCCAAGCGCTCCAAGAAGCTCACCAATTTTGTGGTGTCGTTCTAGGGGATGCCGAAGAGGAAGCTCGGGGTAGAGCTGATAGCTGTTGCGCCGTCCGTCGCGGTGACGCGTGAGATAGCCATCTGCGACGAGTTCGGCGATGATGCGTTGGGCGGCGCGTTCGGTGATTCCCACTTCTACTGCGATATCGCGCAATCGCATCCCGGGGTCTTGAGAAACGCAGAGCAGCACGTGTGCGTGATTAGTAAGAAAGGTCCAGGCGGCCATCGTCTGATCATAGACGACACACGCTCCGCAATACACGCTAGTGTTAGCACGTTTTGCTCAGCGTGCATTGACGGGGTTGGTCACCATGGAGTCGCGCCGCTTCTTCGAACTTCGAGCAGAGTAAATCAGAGAGCCACAATGTGATCGATCCCATCATTCTTTTCTTTCTGCTCGGAGCAGTGGCCGGTCTTCTGCGTTCAGAGTTGCGTCTTCCGGCGGCGATGTACGAGTTTGTGAGCATCGTGCTGTTGCTGGCCATTGGCCTCAAAGGCGGCGTGGAACTCGCTAAGCAGCCCTTCGCCAACCTGTTGCCGCAGATGCTGGCCGTGGTGACCATGGGTTTTGGCCTCACCCTGCTCGCGTTCCCCGTGCTGCGCTATCTGGGCCGGTTCAAGCGAGCGGATGCGGCCTCTATCGCCGCCCATTACGGATCCGTGAGCGTGGGCACCTACGCCGTGGCCGTCGCCTACCTCGGCAGCCAGCAGATCTCGTTCGAAGAACACATGCCGCTGCTTCTGGACATGTTGGAAGTGCCCGCAATTCTGGTGGGAATTGTTCTTGCGCGAGGCATCTCGCGCAAGACGCGGTGGAAGTCGATCGCCCATGAAGTGTTTCTGAGGAAAGGCATCGTGCTGCTCCTGGCCGGACTCCTCATCGGCGGGGTAGCTGGCCCGGACGGGTTGTCGTCCATCGAAGCGCTGTTCGTGGATCTATTCAAGGGAATTCTCGCTCTTTTTCTGCTGGAGATGGGCTTGATTAAAATCTGGTGTCGGTCACGTTCACTCGTGTTCCACCTTGCGTCCCCGCTGCCGCACGACCAGGACGGGGCATGTCGCGTGCCGCACGCACTGCTCACTCACGGAACCGAGCAGCATCCCCGTGAGGCCGCCACGACCGCGAGATCCAACAACGAGAATACGAGCGTCTCGTGAGACGGCAATGAGGCTCTTCGCAGGGCTGGCATGAACCGCCCGGTAACTCACCACGACCGCGAGATGATTCTCGACGCTGGTCCGCGCGTCCCGCACCAGTTCATCGTGGACCGCTGAGAGGTACTCCTCGAACGAAGAGACATATCCGAACTCCCAACTTGATGGCCGCGGAGCTGTCGCGATGGACCACGCCCGCACAACAACGACGGGAACGTGCAACTGGTCGGCGAATTCAAGGGCCATGGCTAGTGCGTAATCGGCACAGTCTGAGCCATCGTGTCCGACCACGATGCTATTGCTCGGGGCTGGCACCAGTTCAACAGTGTCGATCGCGCCGTCAACGCTCATTGGTAGTTCTCCTTATCGGTAACGGGGGTGACAGCGACGCCGGCCCGCAGGCCGATGGGTGGCACCCAGTTGGCTTTGCTAGCGGCAAATCCTGTGAAATGACAGTTCTAAAATACGCCCTCAGATTACCGAATTATGCTTCATGTGTCTATCCTTGATGGAAGAACCCCGGATGCACTCGCTCACGACGACAGGCGATCTTCGGTATCACCGAGGAACCGTACATCGTCTTCACCGCCAACGCCTTCGCCCTGCTCGGGCTGCGTGCGCTTTTCTTTCTCGTCAAGGGACTCCTGGACGAGTTGGTGTACCTCTCCACCGGTCTGGCGCTCATCCTCGCTTTCATCGGCGTGAAACTCGTTCTGCACTGGGGACACGTTAGCGACGACCGCGTCCCGGAGATCAGCACCAACCTGAGTCTTGTCGTCATCGCTGTCGTCTTGACGGTGACCACAATCGCCAGCCTGATCAAGGTTCGTCTGGACCCGACCATACGCGCCCACGCCGGCTCGCTGACTGCCGATGATCCGCCCGACTCCGAACGGACAAGCTAACCGCCCAATCAGGACGTGAAGCCCGTGTGGCGGTTTGCTCAGTCGGATTTCCCTTGCCCTAACGCACTCTCGAGTCGCTGGAGCTTGCCGGTCAGCTCGCCCGTGTGTCCTGGGCGGATGTCGGCCTTCAGCACGAGGGAAACGCGCGGCCCGAAGGCTCCCACTGCCTCGGTCGCCGCCTTGATCACGGCAAAGACTTCGTCCCAGTCGCCCTCGATGGTGGTGAACATGGAATCGGTGTGGTTAGGCAGCCCGGAGTCGCGCACGATGCGCACGGCGGCGGCGACCGCGTCGTGCACCGACCCCTGCGAGTCGGCGGCGACGGACGGTGCAACGGAAAAGGCTACAAGCATTGTGACTCCTTAGATGTGATGGTCTGAGCTGGGATTGCGCGCACTGCTACTCGGGGCCGGACCGCGCCGATGGCGGACCTGCGACCGCACCAGGAACTTACCGATTTCATCGACCCAGAGCGCGGAAGACCCCACCAGCACGGCCAGGCCCCAGTGGGATGCAGTGAGTTCTGTGGTGTCGAAGAGCCCCTGCAGAACCTGGAGCTGCACCACACAGATCTGCAGGATGATCACGGCCGCCAGGGCGACCCAGATGCTCCGGTTCGTCAAGGTCTGGATCGAGAATACGGAGTGCGTGTCCGAACGCACGTTAAGCAGATTGAACACCTGGTAAAACACGAACGTGGTAAACGCCAGGGTGCTGGCGAATGCCGCATCATCGGCCCTGTCCGGGAACACGACCGGCGCAAGGGTCAGGACGGCGATGGTGCCAGCGGCCATGACGATCCCCAACCCGAGGATTCGGACGAGCCGACCTCGGGTCAGCAGCCGTTCATTGGCCGGGCGAGGCTGTTCCAACATCGTGCCCGGTTCTGCCGCATCCACGCCGAGGGCGAGCGCGGGCGGGCCGTCCATGATGATATTGACCCAGAGGATCTGCAGGGCGGTGAACGGCGCACCGCCGGCCAGCCCGGTGATGCCCGCGATCAAAAAGATGAGCACGAACCCCCACGCTGTGGTGAGCTGGAATCTCACGAACTTCAGGATGTTGGCATAGATGCCGCGGCCTTCTCTGACCGCCGCCACGATGGTGGCGAAGTTGTCATCGGTGATGATCATATTCGCTGCGCCTTTTGACACATCCGTCCCGGTGATGCCCATTGCGATACCGATGTCGGCCTGCTTCAGGGCCGGGGCATCGTTGACACCGTCCCCGGTCATCGCCACGATATTGCCCCCCTGCTGCAGAGCCTTGACCATTCGAATCTTGTGTGCCGGGGTGACCCGCGCCAACACGCCGTAACCGGCAGCACGTCGGCCAAGCTCGCCGTCGTCCAGTTCGTCCAGGTCCGGACCGGACGCGGCGTCGCCGGGAATGCCCAAATTCTTGGCGATGGCCGAAGCCGTGATCAGGTGATCACCCGTGATCATGTGGACTTGGATGCCAGCTCTCCGCGCCACGGCGATGGCCTCGGCAGCCTCGGCACGGGCAGGATCGACAATTCCCACGATTGCGTAGATCGTCAAACCGGTGACCATGGCTTGCAACGATTTCTCGTCGTCTGGGAGAACGGCGTCAAGCCGCCGCCCGGCGATCATGAGTGTGCGCAGGCCCTCCCCGGCCAGTTTCTGGACGGCAGCGTGGATCCGTCGGCGATGTTCCTCGGTGATCGGCCGGATTCCTTGCGCGGTGAGTACCGAATCGGCCAGCTGCATCAGCGCGACCGGGGCCCCCTTTGCCAGACACTGGTCGACGGTCAGCGGCGCGGACGGGTTCGAGTTGGGCGTTGTCGACGCCAGACGGTGGAAGGTGGCCATGTATTTGTACTCAGAATCGAACGGGACCTCCGCCACGCGCGGGTGAGCTTGCCGGGCTGCTTCAACATCGAGACCGCCCTTTTCGGCCAACACGAGCAACGCACCTTCCGTCGGATCTCCCACCAGCCTGCCGTCACGGATGACGGCATCGTTGCACAGCGCCATCGCCAGTAACGCCTCGGTCAGGTCGGGCACCGGCAGGTCCTCCGGGGTCAAAATTTTTCCGTCCGTCGCATAGCCCTCGCCGGTAACCAGAAAATCGTGTCCGTGAATGTGTAGGCGGTGTGCCGTCATCTCGTTCATGGTCAGCGTGCCGGTCTTGTCCGTGGCGATATGGGTGACGCTGCCCAGGGTTTCCACCGCCGAGAGCTGCTTGAGAATGGCCCCACGGCCCGCTAGCCGAGCGGCTCCCATCGCCAGAGTGAAGGCGACGACCGCCGTGAGTCCCTCTGGAATTGTCGCCACGGCCAGCGACACCGCGGTGATCAGCAGGTCGGACCACGACTGCCCACGGATGAGACCCAGCACAAAGACAACGGATACCACGAGCAGGGCCACCACGGTCAGCATCTGTGCCAACTGGTCGATCCTCTTTTGGAGGGGGGTACGTTCGCCCTTCACCTCGCTGAGCAAAGCCGCAATTGCACCGACCTCTGTGCGCATACCGGTAGCGGTGACGACCATGGTGGCCCGGCCACGGGTGACCTCGGTGTTCATGAAGACCATGTTGTCGCGGTCGCCAGGCGGCAGGCTCGCAGTCGTGAGTGCACGCGTCGTCTTGCCGACGGGTTCGGATTCTCCGGTCAGTGTGGCCTCGGCCACCTGCAACCGCGATTCTTCAACGATGCGGCCGTCGGCCGGAATGGAGTCCCCGGCGTCGAGCAGAACAATATCTCCGGGCACCAGTGCGGACCGAGGAACCTCCAGCTCGGTGCCGTTACGGCGAACCACCGCCGTTCCCGCAGACATAGTTCGCAACGCCTGGAGGCTGTTTTCGGCCCGTCGTTCCTGCAGATAATTCAATGCCGTGTTCAGGATGATCACCGCGAGGATAACGACAGGCGTCTCCCATTCGCGTGAGACGACGGCGCTCACCACCGCGGCGATCACCAGCACGAGCGTCATTTTCTCCGCCAATAAACGGATGATTTTGCGCCAGGCCGGTACCCTTCTGGGCTCGGCCAGGACATTGGGTCCGTACTCTTCCTGTCGCGCCTCAACCGAGCCGTCCTGCAGACCGGCACCGGGATCAACGTCCAACATCGTGGCGACGACCGTGGCAGAGAGGGTATGCCACGCCACGGGCTTCACTGCGGGCTCAGCACTGACACCAACGGCCGGTGACGGGCGGGATCGAGAACTCACAAGAATGCTCCTGAATACCGGTGGAGGTCGATAGCAGCACTGCGGGTGCGCCATTGAGATCAGCAGCCCCGCAAGCCACCACGACCGTGGAATCCAACAACGAGTATACGAGCGTCTCGTCAGAGGTCTATGAGGCTCCTCGCCTGATCGACGCCTGATCCGGCTTCGAGGGGTGCACCTGGAGTCGGGGTGGTTAGCCAGGCCGGATTCGCGCGGGCCTCGGCCGGTAGAGCGCCCCGATCGCCCAGCCGAGCAGCACGAACTCTAGCAGGTTGCGCAGGGTCAACACGAGCACCATAAGCGGGTTGGCCACGAGCAGCCAGTCATACAGGTAGGGGTAGACGACCTGGGTGAGGGCGGCGAGCGCGAGCCCGAGCAGCGCCGGTGTACGCCAGGCCCGGCCGCTCTGCGCGAGTCCCAGAATGATCGGTGCGGCCAGCCAGCTGATGAACTGCGGCGACCCCACCTTGTTGAACGCGATCAGGGTCACCGTCAGCGCGAGCGTCAGCGGCGGCAGCACCGCGAGCCATCCAGCGCCCATGCGTTGGGCGCGTACGCCGAGGAGCAGCACGGCAGCGGCAGCGACCGCCAGCAGCGGGGTCATCAGAACGCTCAGGGCGGTGGTGCCGGTGCCGGCGACCTGAAAGGTAAGAATCTGATGGTCGTAGTAGACGAAACTGCCCGGCACGCCGAGCGCGGCCTGCCAGAGCCAGGGCACGGCGACGGGCGATTCGATCTGGATCCCCCGGCCGGCCTGCTCCGCCACGAAACTCAGCACGTGAATTCCGCTGCCGCGGGCAAGGCTGAGCGCCGCGGCCACGGCGACGACCGCCGCGGTGACGGCGGCGGCGACCCCGAGCATCCGCCAGCGTTGTTTCGACGCCACGAACAGGGCGGCGAGCACGGCGACCGGCCAGATCTTGATCCAGGTCGCGATCGTGAGCAGGGCCGTGCCCCAGAACGGGCGCCGGCGCAGCCAGAGCAGGGCCACGATGACGAGGGGCACCGTGATCGCGTCGATGCGCACGAGCGCGATGGGGCCAAGCAGCGCCAGAAAGAGCAGCCACCACCAGGCCGCGCTGCGGTGTTCGCGCACGAGCACGACGAACGCCCCCGCGTTCAGCGCCGTCACCAGCGCGAACCAGGTGGCGAGGTAGGCCGGGCCGCCGAACGCGAACGCGGCGAAGATCGGCAGGAGGGCGAGCAGCGGGTAGACGAAGTTTTCGGTGATTCCCACGATGCTGCCGGCGGCCGCGTTCTCGGCCCAGCCGCGGTAGACCACCTCGACGTCACCGAGCGGATACCCCGGCCCGAACACGGCCAGAAGAATCAGCAGCAGGTGCACGAGAGCGAAGGCCGACCACAGTGCGGCGAGGGGATGCCGCCGGGGTCGCTGACCGCTACCGGTCTCGTCGTGAATTCGCACGCTTTACTTTCGCACAGCCGGCCGTCGTGCGGGACCAGCCGGCGCATCCGTCATATTTCGTCGAATTGGCGGTCAGTCGGCCTAAAAGGTCGCTGCGACGCTCGACGCCCTGCGGTCCGACTGCAGGTTAGCGGTTCAAGCCGAACAGCGGTTGGCCAGGGCGGCCACACCCCAGTGCCGCACCCGGGACTTTCTCGCCCGCATTCCGCCTTAGCGACTGAGGCTGCGGGTCGCCTAGCGCGCGCCGGGGTCGGCCCAGTGATCGAGCAGCGCGGCGACGGCACGCGGCACGGCATCGGCGATGTCGAGGGCTGCAATCGGGCCGCCGGCGGAGGCGAGCATCGCCGCTTCGGCGTGCAGGAGCGCGGCGGTGGCGGCGAGCGGGGCGAGGGAGGCGGCATCAGTTTCGAGCTGGTCGGAGTGGGTGGCCAGGAGCGCACCGAGAATGCCGCCGAGCACATCGCCGGAGCCGGCCGTAGCCAGCCAGGCCGGCCCGGTCGACACGGTCAGGCGGGCGCCCGACGGCGACGCTACGTGGGTGACGGCACCCTTGAGCAGCACCGTCACGTCGAACAGGCGCGCGGCGCGAATGGCCCACTCCCCCGGGTTGGCGGCGATCTGGGAGGCCGAACCGGGCTTGGCCTCGTGCGCGAGCATGGCGGCCAGCTCCCCAGCGTGCGGGGTGATCACGGTCGGACCGATCGCCCGGGAGACCAGATCGAGGGCGCCGGCGTCGAGAACGGTGGGCAGGCCCTCCGCAAGGGCTTCCGTCAGGGCTGTGGTGACGGCATCCGTTCTGGTGCTGGCGTTGATACCGGAGCCGAGCAGCCAGGCCTGCACCCGACCGGGCACGGTCACGATCTCGGGGCGGCGCTGCAGCACGAGGGTGGCGGCGCGGCGCGGCCCGAGGTAGCGCACCATGCCAAGGCCGGTGCGCACGGCCGCGTCGACGCCGAGCACCGCGGCGCCCGGGTAGTCCTTGGAGCCGGTGCGCACGCCGAGGACGCCGCGCGAATACTTGTCGTCGCCGGCCTGGGGCCGGTAGACCCAGTCGCGGGCCTGTTCGGCCTCCCATTCAAGCCAGCCGCGCGGTTTCACCATGCCTCCACGATAGGTCGTTTTCGGTCTGCTCGCGGGCCCACCGCCCGGTCGTCCGCTCGTTCGCCCCGGCACGGGCGATGGCGAGTCAGTCGCTGATCGTGGAGCTCTGCGAGCCCTCCCGCTCCCGGCTTCGCTGCGGCCGAAGGCGACGGTCTGCGACACGCAGATGATGTTGCCCTCGGTGTCCTTGAACCAGGCCGCGCGATCCGCGCTGGTCGTGGCGATGCCGTTCTCGGTTTCGTACACCACGATAGCGGCGCCCTTCGGGGTGCGGTAGAGCAACCCTTCCACGCGTTCCTCATCGGGTTCCATGCCGAGCACGTCTCTGTAGAAGCGCCGGGCACGCGCCAGATCGCGCGCGGGAAGCACCGAGTAGGTTTCCAATTGGTTTAACACGAGCTTTCCCTTTCTGCACTTTCGTAGGTGAATGTGCATTTTTCAGGGAACATTTACGCCCGCGTCGACGTCTGGGCGGTCAGAAGCTGCGGGGCTAGTCGCGACGCGTGGCGTCCTGCACTTCGCCGACCAGCTCCTCGATGATGTCCTCCAGAAAGAGCACCCCGGTGGTCTCGCCCTCGGCGGTGAAGGACCGCGCGAGGTGCGCGCCCGAACGCCGCATGGTGGCGAGGGCGTCTTCAAGGTCGGTGTCTTCGAAGATCGAGATCAGGGCACGGATGCGCTTGGCCGGGATCCTTCCCGCGTAACTGTCTGGCACGGCCAGCGTTGCGGCATCGGCCGAAGCCGCGGCAACATCGAGGTCGAGCACGTCCTTCAAGTGCACGTAGCCGGTGAGATAGCCCTCAGTATCGGCGAGCACGTAGCGGGAGAATCCGTGGCGCGTCACGGCCTTCTCGACGTCGGCCGGCGTGGCCGATTCCGGCAAGCTAACCAGCTTGCCGAGAGAGACCGCCACATCGCGCACCTTGAGGTTGGTGAACTCGAACGCGGCGCTGAGCGCTCCGGTTCCATCGCTCAGCACGCCCTCGCGGGTGGACTGGGTGACGATCGTGGCAACCTCGTCGAGGGTGTACGCGCTCGTCGCCTCGTTCTTCGGCTGCACTCCGAACAGACGCAACACACCGTTGGCACAGGCGTTGAGTGTCACGATCAGGGGCTTGAATACCCGGGCCACGAACACCAGCGGCGGCGCGAGCAGCAGCACGGCGCGGTCCGGCACCGAGAAGGACAGGTTCTTCGGCACCATCTCACCGAACACGACGTGCAGGTAGGAGACCAGCAGCAGGGCAACGACGAACGCGATGGTGCCGATTGCGCCGTCCGGCAGACCGGTCAGGCCCAGCGGCACCTCGAGCAGATGGTGGATCGCGGGTTCGGACACGTTCAAAATGAGCAGCGAGCACACGGTGATGCCCAGCTGCGAGGTTGCGAGCATCAGTGTCGCGTGTTCCATCGCCCACAGCGCGGTCTTCGCGCTGCGCTTGCCGGCTTCGGCGAGCGGTTCGATCTGCGAGCGGCGGGCCGAGATGACGGCGAATTCCGCCCCGACGAAGAAGGCATTGGCTGCGAGGAGCACGACCAACCAGGCAAGTCCGGCCCCGTCGCTCATTTGTCGCTCACCTTCTTTCGATCGGATTTGGTGTCAACGGCCAATGCGGGTTCCGGCACAGCCTCCGGCGTGAAGCGTAGCCGGTCGATGCGGCGCCCCTCCAGTCGCTCAACGGTGAGGAAGCCGCCGTTGACCGGAACCCGATCACCGATCACCGGCAGCCGGCCCAGCTCGCTCATGACGAAACCGGCGACGGTCTCGTACGGGCCCTGCTCCGGCACGACGACGTTCGTGCGTTCGAGCAGTTCGTCTGGCCGGAGCATGCCGGGAAAGGTCAGGGAATCGGGCGAGCGCACCACGCCGGCGCGAGCCCGGTCGTGCTCGTCGGCCACCTCGCCGACCAGTTCCTCGACTAGGTCTTCGAGGGTGACGACACCGGCTGTTCCGCCGTACTCGTCGACAACGATCGCCATCTGGTAGCTGCGGCCTCGGAGTTCGCTGAGCAGGTCGTCGAGCTTCATGGTCTCCGGCACGCGAACCGGGTCGGTCTGCAGGGCCGACACCGGGACATCCGCTCGCCGGGCGCGCGGCACGGCTACCGCCTGCTTGACGTGCACGATGCCCACGACGTCGTCGACGCTTTCGTCGACGACCGGAAACCGCGAGTAACCGGTGGAGCGGGCGAGGTCGATGACGGCCTGCGCCGAATCGGTGCGGTGGATGCTCGCCACCCGCGGCCGCGGCGACATAACGTCGGAGGCATCGTGTCCGGAGAACAGCAGCGTGCGGTGCAGCAGGGTCGCGGTGTCCTTTTCGAGCAGTCCGGCGCTGGCCGAGCGGCGCACCAGCGAGGAGAGTTCCTCGGCGGTGCGGGCGCCGGAGAGTTCTTCCTTGGGTTCAATGCCGATGGCGCGCAGCAGACCGTTGGCGCTGTTGTTCAGCACCAGCACGGCCGGTTTGAACACTGTCGTGAATACGGTCTGGAACGGGATCACCAGGCGCGCGGTCTGGATGGGCAGGGCGAGCGCGAAGTTCTTGGGAACCAACTCGCCGATGACCATCGACACCAGGGTCGCGGTGACAATGGCGATCGTGGTGCCGAACAGCGGAACCACATCGCCGGGAAGCCCGATCGTGATGAGCGGGGCGCGCAGCAGCGACGACAGGGCCGGCTCGATGGTGTACCCGGTGAGCAGGGTGGTGAGGGTGATCCCCAGTTGCGCGCTCGAGAGGTGCGTCGAGGTGATTTTCAGCGCGGAGATGGTCAGTGCGAGGCGGGTCTCCCCGCGACCCTGTCGCGCTTCGAGGTCGGCGCGGTCGAGATTCACCAGGGCGAACTCACTGGCGACGAAAAGGCCCGTTCCGACGGTGAGGATGAGGCCGAACCCGAGCATGATCAGCTCAGACACAGGCAACACCGCCAGCTCCTAGCGGCGAGGGTTTATGAGAAGACGGTTCAGCGGTGGGAGGGTCATCCATTATTCATCCGAGTATACCGGGCGCATCTGACACTCGCCCGGCGACCAGCGGATGCTGCCCCCGCGAAATACCGGCGCCCCAACAGCGCGATCGCAGCCCTACCAGGAAACGGGAAGCGCCTTGCCCTCTTCGTAGCCGGCCGCCGACTGAATGCCCACGAGAGCCTTCTCGTGAAATTCGGCCACGGTGGTAGCCCCGGCGTAGGTGAACGAGGAGCGCACGCCCGAAGTAATCATGTCGAGCAGGTCCTCGATCGACGGCCGCAGCGGATCAAGGTAAATCTTCGAGCTCGAGATTCCCTCGGCGAACAGGGTCTTGCGGGCGAGGTCGTACGCGTCGAGGCGTTCGAACCGGGCCTGTACGGCCTTGGTCGAGGCCATTCCCCAGCTTTCCTTGTAGAGCGCGCCATGGGCATCCGTATTGAGTGTGCCTGGCGCTTCGGCGGTTCCGGCGAACCAGGAACCGATCATGACGGATGCCGCGCCGGCGGCGAGTGCCAGCGCCACGTCCCGCGGGTAGCGCACCCCACCGTCGGCCCAGACGTGAGCGCCGAGTTCGCGGGCGGCGGTGGCCGTTTCGAGCACGGCCGAGAACTGGGGCCGACCGACGGCCGTCATCATGCGGGTGGTGCACATGGCGCCGGGGCCAACACCGACCTTGACGATGGTGGCGCCGGCGCAGACCAGGTCGCGCACGGCGTCCTTGGTCACGACGTTGCCGGCTACGATCGGCAGTCCGAGGTTCAGGTCGGCGACGATGCCGAGCGCGCGCAGCATGCCGTCCTGGTGGCCGTGGGCGGTGTCGATCACCAGAATGTCGACGCCGGCCGCGGCGAGCGCGCGGGCTTTCGCCGCGACGTCACCGTTGATCCCGATCGCCGCAGCCACCTTGAGCCGTCCGTGGCCATCGAGGGTGCTCTGGTAGAGCGTGGAGCGCAGCGCGCTCTTGCGACTGAGGGTTCCGACCACGACGCCGTGGTGCAGTACCGGGGCGAAGTCGATGTCGGCCTCGGTCATCAGGTCGAACGCGCGACGCGGCCCGTCGACGTCATCGGCGTCGAGCGCGGTTAGTTCACCGTGCAGCAGATCGCCCAGGCGAGCGTCGGGCAGTGCGGTGGCCAGTCGGCTGGCGGCGATGCAGCCGAGGTAGTCACCGGTACCGGAGTGGATCACGATTCCCTGCCCGGGAACGGCCGGAACCTGCCGCAACGCCCGCTCGACGGTGTCGTCGGGCGCGAACACGAACGGCGTGTCGAAACGAACCGATTGGTCTTTTACCCAGCGGATGGCCGCATCCAGGTCCTGCAGGTGCATGTCCTGCGGCAGCACCCCGAGCCCGCCACGCCGCGCCAGAGAGGCCGCCAGACGCGGCCCGGTGACCGAGTTCATATTGGCCGAGACGATAGGTATCGTGGCGCCTGTGCCGTCATCCGGGGCTAGCGAGACATCTAAACGGCTGGTGACGGCCGATTGGCCGGGCACCAGGAACACGTCAGAGTAGGTCAAATCGTGGCTGGGCGTCGTTCCATAGAACTGCATACCAAGAACGCTAGCCGCTCAGTGGGGTGTTTATGGCCCGGCGGGATGGGATTAGGCTAGATGGGCAGACTGACCTGGCGGTCGACATCGTCAGCGACAGACTCACTGAAAACGCAGATTGACCCGGCGATTGACCCGCCGAGGGCATCCAAATTCAAAGCAGAGAGTGGGCGATCCCACGGTGTCAGGCCAGGTAACCGGTGGAGCTTCTGACGAGACAACGTCAGGCGAATTCGGAGCAAACGAGTGGCTCGTTGACGAATTGTACGAACGATATTTGATCGACAAGCAGTCGGTGGATGAATCGTGGTGGCCGGTGCTCGAGAGCTACCACCAAACCGCGAACGCTCCGGCGGCAGCGCAGTCGGCGGCGCCGGCAGCATCCGCTCCCCCGGCCACACCGGCACCGGTCGCACCCGTTGCAGCGGCGCCCGCTGCAACGCCGACCGCAGCCCCCGTACCCGTCACCGAGAACCAGCCGACGGCCCGCACCACCTCGAGTGCGCCCAAGCCGGCCCCGGTTCCCGCCGACGCTCCCGTGACCAGCCCGCAGGCCGTCGTCGTCGACGACTCGGAGCCGGTCAAGCAGGACAAGGTCGTTCCGCTGCGCGGCATGGCGAAGTCGCTCGCGACCAACATGGTCACCAGCCTCACCGTGCCGACCGCCACGAGCGTGCGTACCATTCCGGCCAAGCTGCTCATCGACAACCGCATCGTCATGAACAACCACATGAAGCGAGCTCGCGGCGGCAAGGTCTCCTTCACCCACCTGATCGGTTGGGCGCTGATTCGCGCGCTCAAGATGTTCCCCAGCCAGAACGTCTACTACAACGAGGTCGACGGCAAGCCCTCCGTCGTCGCCCCCGCCCACGTCGGCATGGGGCTGGCCATCGACATGCCCAAGCCCGACGGCACCCGCGCCCTGCTGGTTCCGGCCATCAAGCGCGCTGACACGATGACGTTCGGCGAGTACCTCGCCGCCTACGAAGACCTCGTCACGCGCGCACGCCAGAACAAGCTCACCGCCGACGACTTCGCCGGCGCGACCCTGTCGCTGACCAACCCGGGCGGCATCGGCACCGTGCACTCGGTGCCCCGCCTCATGAAGGGCCAGGGCTGCATCATCGGCGCCGGCGCCCTCGACTACCCGGCCGAGTTCCAGGGTTCGAGTGTGAAGACGCTCACCGGCCTGGCCATCTCCAAGACCATCACCCTGACCAGCACCTACGACCACCGCGTCATCCAGGGTGCCGGTTCGGGCGAGTTCCTCAAGATCGTGCACGAGCTGCTCATCGGCCAGCACAACTTCTACGAAGAGATCTTCTCGGCCCTGCGCATCCCGTACGACCCGATCCACTGGGCACCGGACATCAGCGTCGACCTCGCCAGCGCCGTCGACAAGACCGCACGCGTGCAGGAACTGATCAACTCGTTCCGCGTGCGCGGCCACCTGATGGCCGACATCGACCCGCTCGAGTACTCGCAGCGCAGTCACCCCGACCTCGACATCGCCACCCACGGCCTCACTTTCTGGGACCTCGACCGGTCCTTCGTGACCGGCGGTTTCGGATCCCAGCGCCAGATGCTGCTGCGCGACATCCTCGGTGTGCTCCGCGACTCCTACTGTCGCACCACGGGCATCGAGTACATGCACATTCAGGACCCGGCCCAGCGCAAGTGGGTGCAGGAGAAGATCGAGAAGTCCTACGTCAAGCCCACACACCACGAGCAGATGCGCATTCTCGCCAAGCTCAACGAGGCCGAAGCCTTCGAGACGTTCCTGCAGACCAAGTACGTCGGTCAGAAGCGGTTCAGCCTCGAGGGCGGCGAGTGCACCATTCCGCTGCTCGACACCATTTTGCAGGGCGCCGCAGAGCAGGGCCTCGACGAGGTCGCGATCGGCATGGCCCACCGTGGCCGCCTGAACGTGCTCACCAACATCGCCGGCAAGACCTACGGTGAGATCTTCCGCGAGTTCGAGGGCACGCAGGATCCGCGCACCGTGCACGGTTCCGGTGACGTGAAGTACCACCTCGGCACCATGGGAACCTTCCGCGGTGAAGACGGCGCCGAGATTCCGGTGTCGCTCGCCGCGAACCCCTCGCACCTCGAGGCCGGCGACGGCGTGCTCGAGGGCATCGTGCGGGCCAAGCAGGACCGCAAGCCGATCGGCACCTTCTCCACCCTACCCATCCTCATTCACGGCGACGCCGCGATGGCGGGCCAGGGCGTTGTGCTCGAAACCCTGCAGATGAGCCAGCTGCGCGGCTACCGCACCGGCGGCACCGTGCACATCGTGGTCAACAACCAGCTCGGTTTCACGACCCTGCCGCAGGATGCCCGCACCAGCGTCTACGCGACCGACGTCGCCAAGACCATCCAGGCGCCGATCTTTCACGTCAACGGGGATGACCCGGAGGCCGTGGTTCGGGCCGGCGAGCTCGCGTTCGCCTACCGCCAGGAGTTCAAGAAGGATGTCGTCGTCGACCTCATCTGCTACCGCCGTCGTGGCCACAACGAGGGCGACGATCCCTCGATGACCCAGCCGCTGATGTACAACCTGGTCGAAGCCAAGCGCAGCGTGCGCAAGCTCTACACCGAAGCGCTTGTCGGCCGTGGTGACATTACAGAGGAAGAATACGAAGCCGCCCACCGCGACTTCCAGGACCGCCTCGAGCGCGCCTTCATGGAGACGCACGCCGCGCAGACCGCTTCGATTCCGATCATCACCCCGGAAATGGCCGCCACAGCCAAGGCCGACGCCGACGCACAGGCCCGCGAGGACGCTGCCGGCGAGCCGGAAACGACCGGTGTTCCCGAAAGCGTCATCCAGCTCATTGGCGACGCGTTCAACAACAAGCCGGCCGGTTTCACCGTGCACAACAAGCTGCAGCAGCTTCTGCAGAAGCGCCTCGACATGAGCCGCAACGGCAACATCGATTGGAGCTTCGGCGAACTGCTCGCTCTCGGCTCACTGCTGGTCGAGGGCACCCCGGTGCGCTTCGCCGGACAGGATGCCCGACGCGGCACGTTCGTGCAGCGTCACGCCGTTCTGCACGACCGGGTGAACGGCCAGGAATGGCTGCCGCTGGCCAACCTCAAGGACAACCAGGCCCGGTTCTGGATCTACGACTCGCTGCTGAGCGAATACGCCGCCATGGGCTTCGAGTACGGCTACTCGGTGGAACGCGCCGACGCCCTCGTGCTCTGGGAGGCGCAGTTCGGTGACTTCGCCAACGGCGCGCAGACCATCATCGACCAGTTCGTCTCCTCCGCCGAGCAGAAGTGGGGCCAGCGGTCATCCGTTGTGCTGCTGCTTCCGCACGGTTACGAGGGTCAGGGCCCCGACCACTCGTCGGCCCGGATCGAGCGGTTCCTGCAGCTGTGTGCCGAAGAGAACATGACCGTGGCGCGCCCGTCGACGCCCGCATCGTACTTCCACCTGCTGCGCCGCCAGGCGTACATGCGCCCGCGCCGCCCGCTGATCGTGTTCACGCCCAAGTCGATGCTGCGCCTGCGTGGAGCGACCAGCGCCGTGGCCGAGCTCACCAGCGGCAAGTTCGAGACGGTCATCGACGATGCCCGCATCCAGGACAAGAACGCCGTGAAGCGCGTCTTGTTCATGGCCGGCAAGATCTACTACGACCTGCTGAACGAACTCGAGAAGAACCCGAACCCCGAGATCGCCCTCGTGCGCGTCGAGCAGTACTACCCGCTGCCCGCCGTTGAACTGAAGAGCGTGGCCGCCCAGTACCCGAACGCCGAACTCGCCTGGGTGCAGGACGAGCCGGAGAACCAGGGAGCCTGGCCGTTCTTCTACCTCGAGACCAACAAGCTCGGCCCGCGCGCCATGCGGCTGTTCTCCCGCCCCGCGTCGGCCTCGCCGGCTGCCGGGTCGGCCAAGCGTCACGCGATCGAGCAGGCCAAGCTGCAGCGCGACGCCCTGACGCTGTAACGGTCACAGCAACTTAGGTAGCAATGGAGGGTGACGTTGTCACCCTCCATTGCTGTCTGCGCGGCTGTCTGTGGTCGCAGATGGCAGCATCCGCTTGCCGCGTTCGAGCGGATGCGGGTCGGCTGGCGTTGCGATTGTCCGCCGACGGTTCTAGGCTCGCAGGCAACCCGAGGAGAGATCATGCCCCTTCGCACCGAAAACCGGCTCGGGGAGCCGTGCTGGATCGACCTTGTGACGCGCGACCCGGCCAAGTCGATTGCGTTCTACGCCGCGCTGCTCGACTGGCGGGCTGTCGAGACCGGCGCTGGGAGCGGCCGGTACACGATGTTCTTTCACGGCGATGCCGCCATCGCCGGTTTGACCGCCCAGGACCCCTCGAGCGGCAACCGGGATTTCTGGACCACGTACCTCGCGACCGACAGCGTCGACGAAACGGTTCGGGCCGCGCGGGCTGCGGGAGCTGCCGTGCTCGCCCCGCCGCAGACGGTCGGTGACCAGGGACGCCTGGCGGTGCTGACCGACCCGGCCGGCGCGGCCGTCGGAGTCTGGGAGGCCGCCGGCCACCGGGGCTTCGGTGCCGACAATGAGATTGGAACGCCGGTCTGGCACGAGCTGATCACCCGCGATTTCACGGCCGCGATCGCCTTCCACGAGGAGGTTTTCGGCTGGACGCCGATTCCGCTCAGCGACACAACCGACTTTCGGTACAGCACCTTCGGCCACGACGAATCGATGACCGGCGGGGTGTACGACGCCGACGCCATGCTGCCCCCGGGAGTACCGTCGAACTGGCAGGTCTATCTCGGCGTCGCCGATGTGCGGGCATCCGCGGCACGGGCGACGGAGCTCGGTGGCGCCGTGCTGCGGGAGCCGTGGGATTCCGACTTCGGAACCTTCGCCCAGATAGCGGATGCGACAGGTGCCGTCTTCCTGCTCGGGCAGGTGGAACCGTCACCGCGTGCCTGAGACGCGCGCCTCAGGTGCTCTAGTGCGAGGCCTGCAGCGCGCGGAGCTTCAGCAGAACCTGGTCGCGCAGGTCTTCCGGCGCGGTCTCCTTGCAGGCGCGCTGCATGACCTCGGTCAGCGTGCGCCCAACCAGGTGCTCGCTGCTGCAGTCGGTGCAACTCGCGAGGTGCTCCCGAATATCGGCCGCATCATTCTTGCGAAGTTCGTTGTGCAGGTATTCCTCGAGTTCGGCCTTGGCCTTCTCGCAACCACAATCGGTCATTTGTCTGCGCTCCTGGATGTCTTCTGGCCCTGGCCCATGCCCAGCCCGCGCTCAACCGCATAGCCGGCCAAGAGCTCGCGCAGGAGTCGCCGGCCACGGTGCAGGCGGCTCATTACGGTGCCAATGGGGGTTTTCATGATTTCGGCGATCTCCTGGTAGGAGAACCCTTCGACGTCGGCGAAGTACACGGCGAGTCGGAAGTCTTCGGGAATGGACTGCAGGGCGTCTTTGACAGCGCTGTCCGGCAGGTGGTCGATGGCCTCGGCCTCGGCCGAACGCCCCGACATGGCGGTGGTCGATTCGGCGCCGCCGAGCTGCCAGTCTTCAAGCTCGTCGATGGTGCCCTGGTAGGGCTCGCGCTGCTTCTTGCGGTATTGGTTGATGAAGGTGTTGGTGAGAATGCGGTACAACCACGCCTTGAGGTTGGTGCCCTGCTCGTACTGCGCGAACGCGGCGAACGCCTTCACGAAGGTTTCCTGCACGAGGTCCTGCGCATCGGAGGGGTTGCGGGTCATGCGCATGGCCGCCGCGTACAACTGGTCGAGAAAAGGCAACGCCTGCTCTTCGAACAGTCCGCGGGTCTGCTCGCGCAGTTCGGCCTTGGTCGGGGCAAGGGTTGTGAGTTCTGGGTCGCTGCTGGAAAGGTCTTCCGCGGAAACGGGCGTGTCTGAAGTCATCACGCGCAATTCTAAGCTGTTACTCACAGCCAGGGGTCGTTCCAACAACATTGACACCGTTACGGATCTCCCTCAGATTGTTATCACCGACTATTCTGATAACCGATGTTGATCTCGAGATATTCCAAGCCGGAGTTCGATCCGTACGGCGATAATTCGCCGACCGAAGAGGATGCCTGGTGGCCCGCGCCGACCACGGACGCACCGCTGCAGGCGGTGCTGGCCCTGCCGGGCTCGAAGTCGCTGACCAACCGGGAGCTGGTCGCATCCGCTCTGGCCAGCGAACCGTCCCTGCTGCGTTCGCCACTGCACTCACGGGACAGCGACCTCATGGTCAACGCGCTGCGTCAGCTCGGCGCCACCATTGAGGCTGTTCCCGGCACCGGCGTCTTCGGCACGGACCTGCGTGTGACCCCGCCGTCCGAGCTGCTCGGCTCGACCACGATCGACTGCGGGCTGGCCGGCACGGTGATGCGTTTCCTGCCGCCGCTGGCCGCCCTCGCCCTCGGCCCGACCACATTCGACGGGGATGCCGGTGCACGCCGCCGCCCGATGGGCCCCATCATCGGCGCGTTGCGCGACCTCGGCGGCGATATCAACGACGATGGCAAGCGCGCCCTGCCGTTCACCGTGCACGGCCGTGGAGCGGTCACCGGCGGCGCGGTGACCATCGATGCTGGCAGCTCCAGCCAGTTCGTCTCCGGGCTGCTGCTGGCCGGCGCCCGGTTCGACCAGGGGCTGCACCTGACTCACTCGGGCGAACGACTGCCCAGCCTGCCGCACATCGAGATGACCATCGAGGTGCTGCGCGCCCGCGGAGTCGACGTGGCCACTCCTGCCGTCGGCGAGTGGATCATCCCGCCCGGGCCGATCGCGGGCCGCACGGTCGACGTCGAACCCGATCTCTCCAACGCCGCGCCGTTCCTCTGCGCCGCGCTTGTGGCCGGCGGCAGCGTCACGATCACCGGCTGGCCGGCCGAGACCACCCAGGTCGGCGCCGACCTCGAACAGCTGCTTCCCCTATTCGGTGCGAGCGTCACCCGCACCGGCGACCGCCTCACCGTCACCGGCGGCGAGCGTATTGTCGGCGTCGAGCTCGATCTGTCCACCGGCGGTGAACTCGCCTGCACCCTCGTGGCCCTGGCAGCCCTCGCCGAGTCGCCCAGCACGATCACCGGCATCGGGCACATTCGCAACCACGAGACCGACCGCCTCACTGCGCTGGCCACGGAGATCAACCGGCTCGGCGGAAAGGTCACCGAGCTGCCCGACGGCCTCACGATTGAGCCCGCTCCCCTGCACGGCGGCCAGTGGCTCAGCTACGACGACCACCGCATGGCCACCGCCGGAGCGCTGATCGGCCTGCGCATTGAGGGCGTCGACGTCGAGAACATCGGCACGACCGCCAAGACCCTCCCCCAGTTTCCCGAGCTGTGGCACGCGATGCTCACCGAAGCGGCGCTGTAGATGGCAGTGGAGCCGCCCGCCGGCGACCCCACCTGGGATGACGATCGTGGCCGGCCTGACGACTTGGCCGATTCCGGCGAGCTCGCTGGCGACCCCGGCGACACCTGGTGGGCTTCCGCCGACGACGACGAGCCCGAATTCGACGAGTCGAGCGTGCGCGTGCGTCCCGGCCGCAAGGGCTCTAAACCGCGCTCCAAGACCCGCCCGAGCCACGAGAACGCCTTGACCGGACGCATCCTCTCTGTCGATCGCGGACGCTACACGGTCATGCTCGACGAGAACCTGCCCACCGAGCGGCGCATCACGACCGCCAGGGCCAGCGAGCTGCGCAAGAACGCCGTCATCAACGGCGACCGGGTCGACATCGTCGGCGACACCACCGGTGCCGAGGGCAGCCTGGCCCGCATCGTGCGCATCGTGCCGCGGGACACCCTGCTGCGGCGCAGCGCCGACGACACCGACGCCGTCGAGCGTGTGATCGTGGCCAACGCCGACCAGATGCTGATCGTGGTCGCTGCGGCCAACCCGGAGCCGCGCATCCGCTTGGTGGATCGCTATCTGGTCGCGGCCTACGACGCCGGCGTGAAGCCCATCCTGTGTATCACCAAGACCGACCTCGCCGACCCGTCAGCCTTTCTGGCCAACTTCGCCGGACTCGACCTGCCGGTGTTCCAAAGCGGCGAGGGCGGCATGCCGATCGAGGAGATCTCGGCGGCGCTGGTCGGCCACGACACCGTCTTCGTCGGACACTCCGGCGTGGGCAAGTCCACCCTGGTGAACGCGCTCGTTCCCGGCACCAACCGGGCCATCGGCGTCGTCAACACCGTCACCGGTCGCGGCCGCCACACGTCGTCGTCGACCGTGTCGCTGCGCCTACAAACGGATGCCGGCCGCGGGTGGGTTATCGACACCCCCGGCGTGCGGTCCTTTGGCCTGGGCCATATCAACACCGACAACATTTTGAAGGCGTTCACCGACCTTGCCACCATCGCCGAGCGTTGCCCGCGCGGCTGCACGCACCTACCCGGGTCGCCGGATTGCGCCATCATCGAAGCCGTTGAAGCTGGCGAGCTCGGCGACACCGGCCGGGTGCGCCTGGATTCCCTGCAACGCCTGCTCGCCACCTTCGCCCCCGCCCGCTGAGATACGACATCGATACGATGGAGGCATGACGGATTCAGCACGCCTTGCAGTCGGCGACACAGCCCCCCAGTTCACCCTGACCGACCAGGACGGGGCATCCGTTTCGCTGGCGGACTTCGCCGGCAGCAAGATCGTCGTGTATTTTTATCCGGCCGCCATGACCCCCGGCTGCACCACCCAGGCCTGCGACTTTCGCGATAACCTCGGGTCGCTCAAATCAGCCGGCTACCAGGTGCTCGGCCTGTCGAAGGATGCTCCGGCCAAGCTCAAGAAGTTTCAGGAGCACGACGCGGTGAATTTTCCGCTGCTAAGTGACACCGACCTTGAGGTTCACCGCGCCTACGGTGCCTGGGGAGAGAAGAACCTCTACGGCAAGCTCGTGACCGGCGTGCTGCGGTCTACCTTCGTGCTCGATGAGGCCGGAATCATCACCCACGCTCTGTACAACGTCAAGGCCACCGGCCACGTCGCGAGCCTGCGCAAGAAGCTCGGCATCGACGCCTGATCTGGTCGTCACGGCCCGAGGCTGCTGCAGCTTGAGCGGCGTCAGTCGGCTTCGGGCTCGGGTTCGTGACTGGTGGCGGCGACCACACGCGGATTGAAAACCAGCACGAGCACGACGATCGAGGGGGCCAGCAGCGCCCAGCCGACGTCGGGTCGGGCGTAGATGCCCTGAAAACAGCCGATAGCGATCATGACCTGCACGAGCTGCCAGGTCACGGCGGCGCCGCGAATCCACGGACGGCGGCGGAGCGCCCCGACGGTGATCGCGCTGACCCATACGGCAGCGACCACGGTGAGGGCTAACAGGGCCAGCGAGGCTCCGACGGAGTTCGGGGTGGCGATGAGCAGTTCGAGCACCCACCAGGCGCTGAAGGCCCACAGGGCGAGTGCTTCCACGGCGAGGAGCGCGATCAGCACCCCCAACATTGGGGCGCGTCGAAGTGCCCGGAGGTTAATCCAGGCTGGGCGCCCTGCACCAGAGCCGCTGTTCACAGCGAAAAGCCATACAAAACTATTGATTTGATACCTCTATTATGGGACGATATTTGAGGCCCGGTTGACGCTCACAGGGACGTGAGCTGTTTCAACGCGGTTATCGCGCAGATCCCACTTTCCTGCAACCGGCTATCACCCCTGCAACTCTGGCCAATCGGCCGTGCACCCATGTAATAAAAGGAGCATCCCTATGGACTGGCGCGATAAAGCTGCCTGCCTCACCGCTGACCCGGAACTTTTCTTTCCGGTCGGCAACACTGGACCCGCTGTGGACCAGATCGAGAAGGCAAAGTCGGTGTGCGCCCGATGCAACGTCACCGAGGTGTGCCTTCAGTACGCACTCGAGACCGGCCAGGACTCGGGAGTCTGGGGCGGCCTGAGCGAAGACGAGCGCCGCGCACTCAAGCGTCGCGCCGCACGCGCCCGCCGCGCTTCCTAGCGAGCCAGCACAACTACAGAACGCGAGCCTGCGGCCATCCGGTACTCCCGGAAGGCCGAGGGCTCGCTTTTTTGTGCCCGGCGAGCCGTCGCGCGCCGCGCCCCGGTGCATCCGCTCGCCGGGCCCACCTTATGAACATGGGCCCAGTTTATAAACTGGGCCCATGGACGGGGCCTGGGCCCCGTCCCGAAATCCGCGCAGAAATCCGCGCAGCAGGAGGAAGCTAGCCCTCCTGCATGAAGCGCAGGGGGATCTCGATCGTGACCTCGGTGCCGCTGCCCATCATGGTGTGCCAGTCGATGGTGCCGCCCAGCTCGCCCTGAATGAGGGTGCGCACGATCTGCGTGCCGAGCCCGGAGCCGACCTTGCCCTCCGGAAGCCCGGCACCGGTGTCGCGCACCATCACCGTGAGGGTCTCGTCGCTGCGCTGCGCCTCAATCGAGACCTCGCCCTCCCGCCCGGCGAGGCCGTGCTCGACCGCGTTCGTGACGAGTTCGGTGAGCACGAGCGCGAGCGGCGTCGCGTACGCGCTCGGCAGGGTTCCGAAGCTGCCGAACGACTTCGGGTGCACCGTGGTGTTGTGAGCGGATGCCACCTCCACCGTCAACAGCAGCACCCGTTCAAAGACGGCGTCGAAGTCGACGATCTGGCTGAGCCCCTCCGACAGGGTGTCGTGCACCACGGCGATGGCCGCAACCCGCCGCATCGCCTGGGTCAGCGCCTCGCGTGCCCGGTCGGATTGGGTACGCCGGGCCTGAATGCGCAGCAGCGAGGCCACGGTCTGCAGGTTGTTCTTCACCCGGTGGTGGATCTCCCGGATGGTGGCATCCTTGGTGATGAGCTCACGTTCCTGGTGCCGCAGCTCGGTCACGTCCCTGGACAAAATGATCGCGCCGATGCGTTCGCCCCGGTTGCGAATGGGAATGGCTCGGAGCGACACGGTGACCCCGCGCGCCTCGATGTCGGTGCGCCAGGGCGCCCGCCCGGTCACGACGAGCGGCAGGGACTCGTCGACCACGGCGGTGCCGGTGAGCAGGCTCGTAGTGACCTCGGCGAGCGACTCTCCCTCGAGTTCCTCCGCGAAACCCATCCGGTTGAATGCGGAGAGCGCGTTCGGGCTGGCAAAGGTGGTGAGGCCGTCGACATCGAGTCGGAGCAGGCCGTCCGACGCGCGCGGCGCGCCACGGCGCGGCCCGGTCGGGGCACCGAGGTCGGGAAAATCGCCAGAGGCGATCATGGCGAACAGGTCGTTCGCGCAGTCGTTGAAGGTGAGCTCCTGACGGCTCGGCGTGCGCGCTTCACTCAGGTTGGTGTGGCGGGTGAGCACCGCAACCGGAGCAGCGGTCACTTCAGCACCGGTCGTGCTCAGCCGGCGCAACACCGGGATGGCCCGCACCCGGGTGGGAGTCTCCTCGTACCAGTCCGGAGCGTCGCGGTCGACGATCTTCGCCGTCTCAAAGGCTTCGGTGACCTGGTTGCGCCACTCCGCTTTGATGTGCTGGCCGACGAAGTCCCGGTAGAACAGCGTGGCGGCACTCGACGGGCGCGCGTGTGCGACCGCGACGAAACTCTCAGACGTTGTCGGAACCCACACGACAATATCCGCGAAGGCGAGGTCGGCCAGCAGCTGGCCATCCGCGACCAGCATGTGGAGCCAGTCCACATCTTCCGCGCTGCTGCGGCCCTGGGCAAGTACGAGATCACTGAGCGTCGACACTCTCCATAGCCTAGGTGTATCCGGCGGATTACTTGGCCGGGGCGGCCTTACTGCCGCGCCACCTGACCCGCCGCGGCATCCGTTCTGATTCCCTGGCTGGAACCACGATGAGGTCCTCCAGTACAAACCGACGGATGCTCGCTCGAGCTGACGACTTCGGGCTCGCGTCTCGCAGGCTGCGGCCGGTCAAGACCGCAGCGTCGAGGGCGCCCTGATCGTGCGGCACCAGAATGGGCGATTCGATGCCGCCAAAGCGCAGCAGCATTGCCGCGACCTGCCCGCGCGGATTCAGCCCGACCGCGCTCGCCCGCACCTGGTTCATCACGACGCTGACCGTGCTGCTGCCGATCACCTCGGTGAGGTCACTCCAAGCGCGCAGAAACCGGGCCATCCCGACCGGGTCGGCCAGACCACAGGCCACGACGTGGTCGGCCACCCGCAGGGCCGTGACGGTGGCCGCGTTGCGCCGGGGTGCCAACATGTCGCTGGTCAGCTCTTCATCGCTTTCCAGACTGAACCCGGTGTCCAGCACGACGTAGTCCACCCAGTGCCGCAAGGCGTCGATGGTGCGGGTGACCCGTTCGGTCGACAGTTCCGGCCAGCGCGACGGTCGGCCGAGGCCGGTGAGCACCCAGAAGGCACCCTTGGGCGAGTTGTAGCGTTGCGCGATACGTTCAAGCTCTGATTGGTTCAAACTGTCGCTGCCGGCCAAACGACAGGCAGCGGCAAAGCCGGGCGCTTCGTCGAGCATGCCCAGGCTCGGAGCGATCGAGGCGCTGTAGGTATCGACGTCGGCCAACACGACGGTGTGACCGGCCGCTGCGATTTCGGCCGCGATGTTGATGGCCAGTGTCGTGCGCCCTGGCGCGCCGGCCGGGCCCCACACCGCGATCACCGAGCCGGTATTGAGTGCGCCGCCGGTGAAGTGCCGCTCCCCCACCCGCAACGGAACGACAACCCCCGACACCAGCAAATCTTCAATCTCCGACCAATCGCAGGGTATCGCGACAGTTTCGTAGAGGCCCAGGGTGCCGGCGTGCCGCCGCTCCAATTCCGTCGCGGTCAGGGCGACAACGCGAATGCCGCGCTCGTCGCAGGCGGCGATCAACTGGCCGGTCAGGGATTCCCGGCGACCACTGACGACCACGACGTGGGGTTGCCCATGGGACAGCGTCTCAAGGAACTCCCGGGCGGTATCCACGCGAGTGACCACGCTGTGCCCACAATCAATGATGTCGGCCAGCATGCGCTGCTCGGTCGCTCGGTCGAGCACGAGCGCGAGCCGGGCCATCAGGGCACCACCGGGGTGTTCACGGGAACGATCGCGAGGGCATCGCCGTTCATGATGGCCTCCAGCACCGCGCCCACGTTGGCCTTCGGCACGAGCATTTCCACGGATTGCCCACTGGAGGCGGCAATGATGCCGGTCGGTTCGACGATCCGCACGACGACAGCCTGCCCCACGAGAATCGTCGGCGGCGCGTACTCACTCGGCCCGGTCGCCCGCGCCGACCAGATGTCGACGACCGAACCGGCCGCGATCGAGGCGGCCAGTCGACCGGGAACGTCGACGACGACACTGGTCACATCGCTCCCCGACGATTCCCCGACCGCTGACCGGGCCACCAGTTCACCGGTCAGGATCGTCTGCGTGACGAGCAGCCCACCCTTCAAGCCGGTCGACGGAACCAGATACAGGTCGGCCGCGCCGCCGAGCTGCACCCGAGTTTCAACGAGGTCGGCCGCCCTCAGCTGGTCACCGACGGTCAGTGTGTGCCGTGCGGTATAGACCGCCGTAGTGCGATCAGTGCCAGCGACAATCGCGCCGACCCCCGCTATCGAAGCAGCGACCAGCACCAGCCCGATGATGAATCGGGGGTCAACCCAGAAGCGGCGGCGCGTGCGTGTGGGACGGGGTGTTTTCATCCGTTACCTCGCTTCTCTGAATCGATTCCGATGGTGCATTGGCCCTATCGTGCCCGACTTCGCTAAGTCGTGAAAAAGTTATCCACAACTAGCAGAGCCGAATAACGTGAATCTGCCAGAACGGCACGAGACGGTAGTGCAGAATCTCCGGCGCGCGGCGCAGCGTTCCGAGCGGATGCACCGCCAGATCGAGATGGTCACGCGCCACCCGGTCGATGGTTCCGGCCAGGACACCACCGCGGGTGTCGAGTTCCACGAAGCGCCGCCGCCGGCACAGGTCCCGCAGCACAAAGGGAAAACCGACGCGTTCGATGAGCTTTCCGGTGGATTCTGACTCGACCGCGAGCGAGACCAGGCTCTGCTCCGCGCTGAGCACTACCCCGGCGACGGCCGAGAGCGGGATCACGCACTGAGCCCGCCCATTGGCGGTGCCGGGCAGGTCCGCCGCGAGCCAGTCCCGGCCCAGCGTCGTCGGTCGAACCGAGAGGGTCTCGCCGGACACCAGCACGATTCGCAGTTGCAGTGTGCCTCCGGGGCCGGCCGATCGCACCACGTTACTCAACCGGGTGCGCAGGGAGAGCTTTTCCAACCGCGTACGTTCCTCCTGCAGGCGCAGGTCAGTGGCCTCGGCGTGCAGCTCGCGTTCGAGTTGCCCTTCGAGGTCGTCAAACAGATCATCCCAGCGCACACGTTGAAAGTAGCCGACGCTGAGCGTTCTCGCTCGGGTTGTGCACAGGCTCTTTAAGCGCTCGACAGTGCAGCGATCAAGCTGCTTAGGTTTTGCGCCACAAGAGTTGCACGTTCGATATCAGGAGGAAGAATGACGTCATCTGGTTCCGGGTCTGCCCGTCTGCAGGTCAACCCGTTGGCGCCCCGCGTCGACCAGCGCGCAGTCAGCCCGCGCGGTGCCGGCCCGAGACCAATCGGGCCAGCGCACGGGCACGAAACAGAACAGCTCCTGCGCGCCCTCGCACTGCGGGCCATCGAGGTCATCGCCGGAGCCAGAGACCTCGAGCAGCTCGCGCGATGGGTCACCGACGACGTCTACGCCCATCTTCACATCCGTGTGACGATCGCCTCTCGTGCCAGAGCCATCACGGGAATCGTCGCGGAGCGGCCGAGACTGTGGATCGATCAGGTCAAAACCTGGCCGACCGAGACCGGCGGTTTCAACGCGGTGATCGTGGTGTACGACAAACGCCGCGCGCACGTCGTCTCCTTGCAGCTGGAAGCCCTGGACCAGCGCTGGAGAGCTACTGTACTCGTCGTCCTGTGAGGCCAGGACCGCCCGGCCAGCAGACGGATGCCCCACCCACGCACATCGCCGCGCGCCGCCGGACGGGCGCACGTCGATGTGCTGGCGTGGGGTCTAGCTGTTCTTCTTACCCTGCGATCGGCGTTCGGCCCGGTTCACCGGGGCTGCACCCTCGGTTTTCTGCCCGAACGCTCCGCGCTGAGGAGGGCCAGCTGCTTCGGCCGGTTCGTCGTCGCTGGCCCCGACGGTGGCCGAGCGCCGGGCCCGGTCAGTGGCTGCCTGCTGAATCTGGCCGCGCTGGTTGCGCACCTCGACTCCGCCTGAGTCACTCGGTGCGGTGTAGCTGAGCTTCTCCTCGGGAGCGTCGGCCGGTGTGAGTCCCTTGGCAGCGACGACCGGCCCGGCGACAGCACCGGCCCCAGCAGTCACCTCAACGTCGAGGTTGAACAGGAACCCGACGGTCTCCTCGCGAATCTGACCCATCATCTGCTGGAACATGGCGAAACCTTCGCGCTGGTATTCCACCAGCGGGTCGCGCTGAGCCATGGCGCGCAGTCCGATACCGTCTTTCAGGTAGTCCATCTCGTAGAGGTGGTCCCGCCAGCGACGGTCGATCACCGAGAGAACGACACGGCGCTCCAGTTCGCGCATGGCCGGGGCTCCGAGGCTCACTTCCCGGCGCGAATAGGCCAGCTTGGCATCAGAGAGAATCTCCCGGCGCATGAAGTCGCGGTTGATCTTGCCCTTGTCGCCGGCCTCGGAGACGACCTCATCGATGGTCAGTCCCACCGGGTAGAGCGTTTTGAGCTCGGTCCACATTGCATCGAAGTCCCAGTCGTCACCGTTGCCGTCGCCGGCGTGCACATCGAGCACCTCGTCGATGACGTTGGTGAGGAAGGTCTGGGTGCGTTCGTGCAGGTCGTCACCCTCGAGGATGTGCCTGCGGTCTCCGTAGATGGCCTCGCGCTGACGGTTGAGAACGTCGTCGTACTTGAGCACGTTCTTGCGGATCTCGGCGTTGCGACCCTCGACCTGGGACTGGGCACTGCGGATGGCGCGGCTGACCACCTTGGATTCGATCGCCATGTCGTCTGGCACGCCCTGGCGGCCCATGAGGGCCTCGGCGGCACCGGCGTTGAACAGGCGCATGAGGTCGTCGGTGAGCGAGAGGTAGAAGCGGCTCTCGCCCGGGTCTCCCTGACGTCCGCTGCGCCCGCGCAGCTGGTTGTCGATGCGGCGTGATTCGTGCCGTTCGGTACCGAGCACGTAAAGACCGCCGGCGGCGATCACCTTCTCGGCCTCTTCGGTGACGTTGGTCTTGACCGCGGTGAACACGTCGTCCCAGGCGAGTTCGTACTCGTCGGGGGTTTCGACCGGGCTGAGGCCCTTGGCGTTCATCTCGGCAACGGCGAGGAATTCGGCGTTGCCGCCGAGCATCACGTCGGTACCACGACCGGCCATGTTGGTGGCGACGGTCACCGAACCGAGTCGACCGGCCTGCGCGACGATCGCAGCTTCACGGGCGTGGTTCTTCGCGTTGAGCACCTCGTGACGCACGCCCTTCTTGGCGAGCAGGCGCGACAGGTACTCGCTTTTCTCAACGCTGGTCGTGCCGACCAGAACCGGCTGTCCCGCTTCGTGTCGTTCGACGATGTCCTCGACGACCTGACGAAACTTGGACTCTTCGTTCTTGTAGATCAGGTCGGACTGGTCGATGCGCTGCATCGGCTTGTTGGTGGGGATGGCCACCACGCCAAGCTTGTAGGTGCTCATGAACTCGGCGGCTTCGGTCTCGGCCGTTCCGGTCATTCCGGAGATCTTCGAGTACAGGCGGAAGTAGTTCTGCAGGGTGACCGTGGCCAGGGTCTGGTTCTCGGCCTTGACCGCGACCCCCTCCTTGGCCTCGATCGCCTGGTGGATGCCTTCGTTGTAGCGGCGGCCCATGAGGATACGGCCGGTGTGCTCGTCGACGATGAGCACCTCGCCGTTCATGACGACGTAGTCCTTGTCTTTCTTGAACAGGGCATTCGCCTTGATGGCGTTGTTCAAGAAGGAGATCAGCGGCGTGTTGGCCGACTCGTAGAGGTTGTCGATGCCGAGGTAGTCCTCGACCTTTTCGATGCCGGGTTCGAGCACACCGATGGTGCGCTTCTTCTCGTCGACCTCGAAGTCTTCGTCGGCAATGAGACGCTTGGCCAGGCTGGCGAACTCGTTGAACCAGCGGTTCGCTTCACCGGATGCCGGCCCGGAGATGATCAGCGGGGTACGGGCCTCGTCGATGAGGATCGAGTCGACCTCGTCGACGATGGCGAAGTAGTGGCCGCGCTGCACCATGTCGCTGGCCTGCCACGCCATGTTGTCGCGCAGGTAGTCGAAACCGAACTCGTTGTTGGTGCCGTAGGTGATGTCGGCGGCATACATTTCGCGACGCTGCGCCGGAGTCTGGCCGGAGAGGATGCATCCGGTCGTCATGCCGAGGGCGCGAAAGACGCGCCCCATGAGCTCGCTCTGGTAGCTCGCGAGGTAGTCGTTGACCGTGATGACGTGCACGCCGCGGCTGCTGATCGCGTTGAGATACGCCGCGGTGGTGGCGACGAGGGTCTTGCCCTCACCGGTCTTCATCTCGGCGATGTTGCCGAGGTGCAGGGCTGCTCCGCCCATGAGCTGCACGTCGAAGTGACGCAGTCCGAGGGTGCGCGTGCTGGCCTCGCGCACGGCGGCGAAGGCCTCCGGCAGCAGGTCATCGAGCGATTCGCCGTTGGAATACCGTTCCCGCAGGGTGACGGTTTCGTTTTTCAGCTCGTCGTCGGTGAGCTCATGGAAGTCTTCTTCCAGCGCGTTGATGGCTTTCGCATAGTTTTCGAGGCGGCGCAGAACGCGGCCTTCACCAACACGAAGAACCTTTTCAAGAATTGACGCCACGAATGTACTCCACTAGTCAAACGGTGCAGGCTCGCACTGCGGCAGCCCAATCGGACTTCTGCAGCACAAGCCTGCACCTCTCGTCTGGCAGATGCCAGAGCACCGACCTGGTCGGCGGCTAAGGCAATGCTAGTTGGTCAGTTGGCACGCCCGCTGGCAACGGGCACAGCCTCCTGCAACTCGCTCGACGAACCGTCGAGCTCAATGACCCCATAGTCCCAGCCCTTGCGGCGGTAGACCACGCTGGGACGCTTCGTCTCGATGTCCTGGAACAGGTAGAAGTCATGGCCGACGAGCTCCATGAAGTAGAGGGCATCGTCGACGGACATGGGAGCAGCCGCGAACACCTTGCGACGGATGACGACGGGGCAGTATTCCTCCTCGGCGGAGGCTTCTGGGGCATCCGCTTGCACAATCGGGATCGCGCCGGTGCGCACCCGCTCGAGCGTTTCGGGGTTGGCGGGGGTGATGTCGATGACGCTGAATCCCACAGCGGATGCCTCGTGCAGCGAGGTAGGACGGTGGGCCCCGCCGCGGTGCACCTTCTTGCGGTCTTTGGCGCGACGAACGCGTTCGAGCAGACGACCCAGCGCCACGTCGAAGGCGGCGTACTTGTCGGATCCGTCTGCTTCGGCCCGCACCAGCGGACCTTTGCCGATCAGGGTGAGTTCGACCCGGTCGTTGCCGACGGCAGCGCCGTTCTTCTCGTGGTGGCGGCTGACCTTAATCTCGAGCGCGACGGCCTTCTCGGCGAGGAGGGCAATTTTCTCGGCCTTCTCCGTCGCGTAATCCCGGAAGCGATCAGTGATCCCAAGGTTGCGTCCGACGATGTTAGTTTCCATGACGACCTCCAGTTTGGCGGACCGCCCGACAACTGGGCGATCATTACGCGCCTTTGTCTCCACCGTAGCCGTGACGGTCAGATAAGTCACAGTATTTATCCATCAGTTTGCCTAAGGAGGGTTGTGCGCGGGGAGCAGACGCCGTGTTTCCGCCAGTGCGGCCAGACCGACGACGATACCGCCCGCAGCGAACACGGCACGCCGCGCCTCGAGCAGGGTCGCGCCGGTCGTCACAATGTCGTCGACGAGGATCACCGACACCCCGTCGAGCGGATGCCGGGCGACAAGACTGTTGTTCTTGTTCGAGGCCCTCGCCGCCCGGCCGAGACCCACCTGGTCGAGGGCCTCGGTGCGCTGCACGAGCACCGGGGATGAGTGCAGGCCGGCCCGGCGCAGCAGGGCGTCGACCGGGTGGTAGCCGCGTACGCGCCAGGCCAGGCGGGACGACGGAATGGTGACCAGGTGGATGTCGCGCGGGCTCCCGGGCTGATTCGGCTCGGTCAGGTTTGGCACGGCGACGAGCGCGGCCACGATGGCCGCTCGCAGCGGCGCGGCGAGCGCGGCGGCGGCATCCGTTCGACCGCCGTCTTTGTAGGCGGCGATCACGTGGCGGGCAGAACCCGCATAAGTCAGAGCGGCCCAGATGAGGGCGTCGTCGCGGGTGACCGCGTGCACGGCGGGCGCCAGCGCCAGCCGGCAGCTCGCGCACAGGGCACGGTCGACGGCACCGCAGCCGCTGCACTCGGTCGGCAGCAGCGTGGCCCAGGCGTCGCGGCCGGCGGCGGCCAGTCGATCGCGCAGCTGTCTACTCATGGCCTCAGTGTGCCGCGGGATGCCGGTGGGGACTGTGCGACTTCGCCAGCGGTGCACAAACGGACCTGGACGCCCGCTGGGGAGGAGAAGCTAGCCGCCGAGGCCTTGCTGGGTGGCGAGCAGGGTCACGTCTCCGATGCGGGCCTGCCAGCCCGCTCCGCGTTGCACCTCGAGGCTGCCGGTGTCGGTGAGGGCTCGCAGGTCGCGCACCGAGTTGCTGCCGACGATGAACCGGCTGCTGACCGGGGATTCCAAAACGGTACTGACGCCGCCGATCTGTTGGGCAACGATGCGGGCCTCGCCACTGGGCAGCAGGCTGAGCGATGCGACGGTCAACTCGTTGATCCAGGTGGCGCCCTGGCCGACCCCGCCGCCCGATGCCAGCAGCACGGGCGCGCCGATGCCGGTCGGCACAACGCCGGTGCGAATGATGGAGGCGACCACGAATCGGGTCTCGGAACCGGTGCCGAGCAGCGCGATCAGTCGGGCGCCGTCTCTGGACACCTTCAGCGACGAGATAGACGTGGCCTCCGGCCACGGCGTCGGCAGTACGGTCGCCTCCCCCGACGGGCCATAGACGACCAGTGCGCTCGGATCGTTGGCCGGCACTGACCAGACGAAGCGGTCGTTGTCGATCGAGGGTGCGAGCAGTCCGGCACGCGTATCGAGCAGTTGAGGGTCGTCGCCGGCCCGCACGAGGTAGACGCCGTCGCTGGCCAGTACAGCAGCCGATCCCTGCCCCGAAGCGAGCGTCACCGCGGTCGGGGCCAGCTGGGCGATGGCGTCAGACAAACCGTCGAGCGGGGTGACGCTCTGCCCGGTCGCGGCGAGAAAACCGAACTCGTCGCCGCGCAGCACGAGCGCCCTGGCATCCACGCGCGGATCCACGAGCGGAGCGCCGGACTCCAGATCAGTGATGGCCTGGGAGTTCTGGTCGATGGTGATTTCGACGGTCAGGCCCGTCGGCAGGCTCGCCGCCAGTTGGGCCTTCATACGCTGCAGGGTCTGCCGATCGGCGTTGAGGGCTTCGCTGTTCAGGTCGACCATGGCCTGCCGCCCGACGACCTGCACGGCATCGGCGGTGAGCTTGGAGCCTTCCGGAAACGCCGTGGCCACGGCGCCGGTCAGCCAGGCGCTCGGTCCGTTCAGGACGGCATTGACCAGTTTGGTCGGAGCGGATGCCCCGCGCGGAAACCAGCGCAGGTCCGGCACCAGAAACCGAAATCCCGGGTCGTAGAAGTAGACCGGCTGGGCGCTGAACACGTCATTGAAGGTGTTCTCATCGATCACGGTGCCGTTTGGGGCCGCGCTGATGCGCCACTGGCCGCCGATCTGCGCAAATTCATAGCGCAACGGTACCGGGCTCGCGTCGACCTCGCGGTATTCCCCGGACTGGTCTACTTCGGCGATCGGCGTGACGGCCACGAGGGTGGTGGCGTCGTCGATGACGGTCAGGGTGCGCCCTGAACCGTTGTCGACGGTGACGCCCGCAGTAGGATCCCAACTGGATTGAAACGCCGGAGCCAGAAACTGGCGGGCGATGTCGTAGTTGTTCTCCGGGCTGGAGGAGGCGTCGATGAATCCGCGCAGGATGGACTCGACCGAAGCATCCTTTTGCGGTAGTGCGGGCAGAAAGACCGGCGCCGGATTGTCGTCGGGCGCGATGTCATTGCCGGCGTGCACCACGCCGTCGCGCGGTATGCCGGTGCAGCCGCCGAGACCGACGGCGAGACTGACCGCTACGAGCAGCGCCGGAACGACGCGCCAGGCTGAACTGCGACTACTCATGCTGGCCCCCGCCGATTCCGGGCACATGCCCGATTGCGCCCAGCGCGGCCGTGGCGTCGTCGGGCGGCAGCGGGATCGGGGACGATTCGAGCATGGCGCCGGCCGTGCGCGGCAGAGTCAGTCGAAAACACGACCCGTCGCCGGGGCTCGACCAGACCTGCAGCCAGCCGTTGTGTACGCTCGCGTCTTCGCGCGAGATGGCCAGCCCCAGTCCGGTCCCGCCGATCGTGCGTTGGCGTGAGGGATCAGCACGCCAAAACCGGTCGAACACGTGCGCGACCTCGGCCTGGCTCATGCCGAGCCCGTAGTCACGCACGGCGAGCGCCACCGCGTTCGCGTCGCTGTCGACCGAGACCACGACGGGTTTGCCCTCACCGTGCTCGATGGCGTTGCCGATGAGGTTGTGCAGCACCCGACGGATGCGCCGCGGATCGACGTCGGCGTTCAGGTACCCGCCGGGGGCGAGAAGTCGCAGGTCGCTGCCCTTGGTCTCGGCGAGGGAGCGGAGGCTGTCGATGGCATCCTCGGCGAGGTAGACCAGATTGGTCGGTTCACTTTCCAGCTCCACCGACCCGGCGTCGTAGCGGCTGATTTCGAGAAGGTCGCTCAGCAGCAGCTCAAACCGTTCGACCTGGGTGTGCAGCAGCTCGGCGGTGCGGCCGGTGGCCGGCGGAAAAGTCGCCCGCTGGTCGTACAGCACATCGCCGGCCAAGCGGATGGTCGTGAGCGGCGTTCGCAATTCGTGCGAGACATCCGATACAAAGCGTTGCTGCACTTCGGACAGGTCGGCGAGCTCACGAATCTGGCTCTGCAGGCTGTCGGCCATACCGTTGAACGAACGGGCAAGCGTGGCGATGACGTCTTCACCCTTCTCGGGAATGCGCACTTCCAGGTCACCGGAGGCCAGCTTCTGGCTCGTCTCGGCGGCCACGCGCAGCGGCGTGACGACGAAGCGCACGACGATCCACGATACGGCCCCGATCAGCAGCACGAGGGTGACACCGGCCACTCCGAGGGTCTGCTGTACGAACAGGAGCGTCGCTTCGGCATCCTGCAGGCTGTACGCGATGTACAGCTCGTAGCGGCCGGCCACCGGAACCGTGATCTGCGACCCGACCACGATGCCGGGAATGGTCGTGGCATCCTCACCGGTCAAGGTGACCGACTGCCAGAACTGATCGCCGTCGTTGGCCTGCACCTCGGTGCGCAGGTCGGTGCCGATCACACCGGTGGATTGCCCGAACGTCGAGGAGTCGAGCGGCGCGACGGTCGACGGATCCTGCCCAGGCACCCGCAGCACGGCGACCAGCCGGCTCGAGGAGGCGGCCGAGATCGAGGTGCGGGCCGAACTGAGCAGGTTCTGCACCTGCACCCGGTCGGTGGCATCGGAGGAATCGAACAGGCTCTGCGCGGAGCTGGTGGCACGGTCGGATTCGAGCAGCACCTGGCTGAGTCGTGATTGAAACAGGTCGTTGCCGATGCTGACCGACATGTAGACGCCCACCACCAGAATCGCCAGCCCGGACAGCGCGACCGAGATCGTCACCGTACGAAATTGCAGGGAGGAACGCCACGACGCGCGCACCAGCCTCGGCCAGTTACGCGGCCTGCTCCAATAGGTCAGCTGGGGCACGGTTTGAGAAACCGTTTCTGCGGGAATCGCCGGGCGCACATGGGCGGTGGTAGTTCTCTAGCTGACCGTGCCGGCGCGATAGCCGACACCGCGCACCGTCATGACGATCTTCGGATTGTCGGGGTCATGCTCGACCTTGGCGCGCAGCCGCTGCACGTGCACGTTCACCAGCCGGGTGTCCGCCTTGTAGTGGTAGCCCCAGACCTGTTCCAGCAGCATCTCGCGGGTGAAAACCTGCTGGGGTTTGGACGCCAGGGCGAGCAGCAGGTCGAATTCGAGCGGGGTCAGATTGATCGCGGCCGTTCCGCGGGTGACTTCGTGGCCGACCGCGTTCACCACGAGGTCACCGATGTGCAGGGCGAGGGCACCGTCGGCGGCGGGCGGGCGCAGGCGCGTGCGAATGCGGGCGACCAATTCCTTGGGATTGAACGGCTTCACCATGTAGTCGTCGGCGCCGGACTCGAGACCCTTGACCACGTCGGTGGTGTCGGACCGCGCGGTGAGCATGATGATCGGGACCCCCGATTCTGCGCGGATCAGCCGACACACTTCGATCCCGTCGAGGCCGGGCAGCATGAGGTCGAGCAATACCAGGTCGGGCTTCTCGGTGCGAAACGTCTCGAGGGCGAGGGACCCATCGGCGCAGAACCCCGGATTGAAGCCTTCGCCGTGCAAAACGATGCCGATCATCTCGGACAGGGCGGTATCGTCATCGATAACCAAAATTCGTGCAGTCATGGGTCTCTTTCCAGAACGTCAGTCACGTGTGTTCTGATGTGGTTCGCTCAGCAGATTGCCCGATGAGTACGGCAAAGTCTGGCATAAGAGTAGCTGAGCGCGCTGACAGAGTGCCTCTGAGCGCATTTCTTGATCGACCTGTGCCAGCATTGAATGGTGACAGACCCCTGGCAAGCCCCCGACGCCCCCGTTGCACCGCGCTACGGGGAGTTCGCGCCGCCCGTCTCGCCCGATCAGAGCGCGCCGCATCCGTACGGCTCGTACCCGGGCGGCCCGTATCCGGGCGGCGCCCCCGGGCAGGGCTGGGCGCCCCCGCCCAAGCCGGGGCTGATTCCACTGAGACCGATCGGATTCGGTACGCTGCTTGGCGCGTCGTTCCAGGTCTTGCGCCGCAATCCGAAGGCAACCTTCGGCAGCGGTCTGATCGTGCAGGCCGCGATCATGCTCATCACCGTGGTCATTGTCGGGCTCGTCACGTTCTGGGCCATCGACCGCATCGACAGCGCCCCGCTCGACCAAAAGGATGCCGTCACCGCCGGCTCGTTACTGGCCGGCGCGCTGTCCGCCATTATCCCGATCGCCCTGTCACTCATCGCTTCGGCCCTGCTGCAGGCCGTCATCGTGCTCGAAGTGGCCCGCGCGACCCTCGGCGAGAAACTACGGCTCGGCGCGCTGTGGCGCACAGCGGCGACCCGTCTCTGGCCGCTGGTGCTGTGGACCGTGCTGTTGACCGTGGCACTCTTCATCGGTGTGGCCGTGATCGCCGGCATTGTCGTGGCGCTGATCAGCGTCGGCGGTACCGCCGGATTCGTGGCCGGCGTTCTGGTCGGCATCTTCGGCGGCCTGCTGCTCGCGGCCGTGAGCGCGTTCCTGTACGCCAAAACCAGTGTCGTGCCGAGCCTGATCGTGCTGGAGAAACTGGGCGTGCGGGCATCCGTTGTTCGATCCTGGTCACTCACTCGCGGCTACTTCTGGCGCACTCTGGGCGTACTGCTGCTAATCGGCCTGATCGTGCAGGTGATCACCCAGATCATCACCACGCCCGTATCACTGCTCATGGGAATCGGCGCGTCGCTGATCGACCCGAACGGGGCATTCACCGACGAAACGACCTACATCATCACCGCCCTCAGCCTGATCATCGCTATTCCGGTGGCCGCAGTGGCGGCCGTCGTGCAGTCGGCGGCCATAGCGCTGATCTACCTCGACCTGCGCATGCGCAAGGAGGGGCTCGACCTCGAGCTGGCGCGCTACGTGGAATCGGCGGCGCAGGGCGGCGATGTTCCCGACCCGTATCTGGTACCGACCGCTCCCGGCACGGGGTATCCGGCGGCATGACGGCTCTGGGCCTGGCGCAGCTCGGATCGCTGGTTGACCGCATCACGTTCGGCGTGCCGCGTGATGTACCGGTGGTTCCCGACGCGCCAGAGGCCCGCCAGTGGCTTCGCGAGGAACTCGCCAAAGCCCCGTACGCCGCCGCCCGGCCCACCTGGTTCGACCGGGCGTCCCAGGCCTTTTTGGACTGGCTCCAGTCCCTGACCATCAGCGGCGACGGCAATTTGAAAGACTGGCTGCCGATTGTCGCGGTCGTGCTTGTGCTCGCGGCGCTTGTGGCCGGCTGGCTGCTGTTCGGCGCCCCCAGGTTGGCCAGGCGACGCCGCGCCGCTCTCGACCTGTTCGGCACGATCGACCAGCGCAGCAGCGCCGAGATGCGCACGGCCGCCGAGGCAGCGGCGAGCGCAGGCGACTGGAGCCTGGCCTGCGAGGAAATTTTTCGCGCCCTGGCCCGCGGCCTCGCCGAACGCACGGTGCTCGCTGTCTCGCCCGGCACGACCGCGCACGATTTCGTCACCCGAGCCCGGCAGGTCTTTCCGGCGCATGGCCCGGCCCTGGCTCTCGCCGCCGATACCTTCGACCGGGTGCGCTATCTGGAGCAGGCCGGCACCGAGCCCGACTATCGCGCTCTGGCCGCGCTCGAGGCCGAGTTGCGCTCTGCGATGCCCGTCGTGCTGGCCGAGGCGGGTCGGTCATGAGCGCGACGCTGACGTCTCCAGTGGATGCCGCTGCGCCCGGCGCCCGCGCCGGTGGTGGCCCTGTGAGCGCCACGACCGTGGCATCGCCGACCCTGCGCGCGCTGCTTCGCCGCTCCTCGTTCTGGGTGATCGCCGCTGCCTGCATACTGGCCATCGCCATCATCGCCGTGCTCGTCTCGGGTGGCAGTCAGGCTGCCGGCCGGGCACTGGCCGGGGACAACGCGGCTCCGGCCGGGTCGATGGCCCTGGTCGAAGTGCTTCGCCAGCAGGGCGTCACCGTGACTCTGGCCGGTTCCCTGGCCGAGGTGCGCGGAGCGGTCGGCGCGGATTCCACCGTGCTGCTCTATGACGAGAACAGCTACCTCGACCAGTCGCAGCTGAGCGAACTCGGCGACCTCGCCGCGCGCACGGTGGTCGTTGCACCGGATTTCTTGGCCCTGCAGTCGCTGGCGCCCACCGTGGGCTTCGGCGGTGTCTCCGATGCGGAGACGCTGACGGCCGACTGCTCGGTTCCGGCCGCAAGCCGGGCCGGGGAGCTGGTGCCGGGCGGCGACACCCTGTCGATTCCGCAGGGCGAGCATCCGCTGGTCACCGGCTGCTTTCCGAGCGGCACCGACACCTTCTCGCTGGTGCAGGTGCAGAACGAACTAACCGGCGACCTCGTCTCGCTTGTGCCCGACCCGCGCGTGTTCAACAACGAGAACGTGACCGGCTACGGCAATGCGGCGTTCGCCCTCGGCCTGCTCGGGCCGAGCGACTCGCTGGTCTGGTACCTGCCGACCCTGGCCGACCTGCCCCGCACGGGGCCACCCTCACTCGCCGACCTGACGCCCGGCTGGGTCACCCCGGTGCTCATGCTGCTCGCGCTCGTCGGCGTCGCCGCCGCAGTCTGGCGCGGCCGGCGCTTCGGGCCGCTCGTAGCCGAGAATCTGCCGGTCACGGTGAAGGCGAGCGAGACTTTGGAGGGTCGAGCCCGACTCTATGCGCGCAGTAACGCCCGCCTGCGGGCGATCGACGCCCTGCGCGTGGGCGCCGTGCAACGCCTCGCCCGAACCGTCGGCCTCGGCCGGCTCGCCCACCTGGACGAGGTCATCGCCACGGTGGCGCTTATCACCGGCCGCGCCCCCGACGAGGTTCGCCGGGTTCTCGTGGGTGCCATCCCCGTCTCCGATGCCCAGCTGATGGAGCTCGGAGTCGCCCTGCAGGCCCTCGAAACGGCGACCAGCCAGGCCGTGCGGGCCGGGGCGCCGGCATCCGCTTCTTCTGAAATCTTCCCCCCTCCAGCCGAGAGAATGGACCCATGACGACTCCCACTGATCAGATCGACACCGCGCCGACCAACGCAGCGGATGCCGCCGCGCTGCGGGCCGCCCTCAACCGGGTGCGCACCGAGGTCGGCAAGGCCGTCGTCGGGCAGGACGGCGCGGTCACCGGGCTGATCATCGCGCTGCTCGCGCGCGGCCACGTGCTGCTCGAGGGCGTGCCGGGCGTAGCGAAAACCCTGCTCGTGCGCACCCTCAGCCACGCACTCAGTCTCGACACCAAACGAATCCAGTTCACGCCCGACCTGATGCCCGGCGACGTGACCGGGTCGCTCATTTACGACACCAAGGCCGGCGAATTCGAGTTTCGGCAGGGGCCGGTATTCACGAACATCTGCCTCGCCGACGAGATCAACCGCACGCCGCCGAAGACGCAGTCCGCGCTGCTCGAGGCGATGGAGGAGCGTCAGGTCAGCGTCGACGGCGAGTCGCTGAAGCTGCCAGAGCCGTTCATCGTGGCGGCGACCATGAACCCGATCGAATACGAGGGCACTTATACGCTGCCCGAGGCACAGCTCGACCGGTTTCTGCTCAAGCTCGTGCTCGAAGTGCCTCAGCGGGTCGATGAGATCGAGGTGCTGCGCCGCCACGCGGCCGGCTTCAATCCGCGCGATCTGGCCGGTGCCGGTGTGAGCGCGGTTCTCGGCGCGGCCGAACTCGCCGCGGCGCAGGATGCCGTCGCTCGGGTCGGGTCGAGCGCCGATGTGCTCGCCTACATCGTGGACCTGGCCCGCGCCACCCGCACGAGCCCCTCGGTCAAGCTCGGGGTCAGCCCTCGCGGCACGACCGCCCTGCTCGCCGCTACCAAGGCGTGGGCCTGGCTGAGCGGCTACGACTCGATCACCCCCGACCACGTGCAGGCCATGGCGCTGCCGGTCTGGCGGCACCGTGTGCAGCTGCGCCCCGAAGCCGAACTCGAAGGCGTCTCGGTCGATGCGATTCTGCGCGGAGTGCTGCAGCAGGTTCAGGTTCCGATCTAACGATGACGCTCAGCGGACGGTTCGTTCTTCTCCTCGCCCTCGGCGCGGTGCCCATCGTGCTGTTCGGGCCCTCCGTGGAGGCGGCGGCCGGCGTGCTCGCCCTCTGGCTGGTCTTCGTGCTTCTGCTCGGCAGTCTCGACCTGGCGCTGGCCGCGTCGCCGCGCGCCGTTTCGGTCGAACGGATGCTGCCCGCCCGCGTTCGCCTCGGCGAATCGGCCACGAGCGAGTTGTACCTGACGAATACCGGTCGTCGGCGCCTGAACGCCGTGGTGCGGGATGCCTGGCAGCCGTCGGCGGGTGCCGGCCTCGTGCGCGGCCGGGTGGTGATTGTGCGCGGCGAACGGCGGCTGGTCTCGCTGACGCTCACTCCGTTTCGGCGGGGGGAGCGCCGGGTCGAACAGGTGACGGTGCGCTCCCTGGGGCCGCTGGGTTTGTGGAACCGTCAGGCGACACTGAACGCGCCGGGGCGCATCCGGGTTCTGCCGCCGTTTCACGCCCGCAAACACCTGCCCTCCCGTATCGCACGACTCAAGGAGCTCGACGGACGCACGAGCGTGATGGTGCGCGGGCAGGGCACCGAGTTCGACTCGCTGCGCGAATATGTGCGCGGTGACGATGTGCGCTCGATCGACTGGCGGGCCACGGCCCGGCGGGGCGACGTCATGGTGCGCACCTGGCGGCCGGAGCGCGACCGTCGGATCGTGATTCTGCTCGACACCGGCCGCACGTCCGCAGCCCGCGTCGACAACGAGCCCCGGCTGGACACCGCCTTCGAAGCGGCCCTGCTGCTCGCAGCCCTCACCTCGGTGGCCGGCGACCGGGTTGACTTTCTCGCCTTCGACCGCCGGGTGCGCGGCCGGGTGCAGGGAGCGACCGGCGCGGCCCTGCTGTCGCAGATGGTCGATTCCATGGCGCTGATCGACCCGGAGCTCATCGAAATGGACTGGGCGGCCGTTCCCGGCCAGGTGCGCGCGGTCACGAGCCAGCATGCCCTGGTCGTGCTCCTCACCTCCATCGACGCTGCGGGAGCGTCGACCGGGCTGCTGTCGGTGCTGCCGCAGCTCACCAAGCGGCACACGGTGGTCGTGGCCTCCGTGCTCGACCCAGCTACCGTGCTCGCGGCGGCCACCCGCGGCGGACGCGACGAGATCTACCGCGCGGCGGCCGCTGAGCGGGCCCTGCTCGACGTGGCGCGCGTGTCGGCCGCCATCCGCCAGCTGGGAGCGGATGTCGTCACCGCCTCCCCCGCGCAGCTTCCGCCCGCCCTGGCTGACCGCTACATCGCGCTGAAGGCGGCCGGGCGGCTCTGACTCACGCGCTGTAAATGCGCGTACTCCCCGCTTCGAACTCACTGAGGTCGCCGGTTTCTCCGGCCCTGCTTGCGCGCCCGCCGACCACGATCATGTAGAACAGGAACGCGCCGAGCGCCACCGCTCCGATGCCGATCTTGATCGGCCACGGCCAGGGCTGCGAGGTGACGAAGCCCTCAATAATGCCCGACACCAACAGCACGAACACCAGTCCGATCGCCACGGTGAACAGCGCTCGGCCGTCTTCGGCGAGTGCCTGACCTCGGGTACGTGCGCCGGGGGCGATCCAGGCCCAGAAAATGAGCAGTCCGCCGGCAGCCGCAACGAAGATCGCCGTGAGCTCGAGCAGCCCGTGCGGAGCAATGTAGAGGAAGAACACGTCGCCCTTGTCGTAGGCGAACATGATGGCGGCCGTGGTGCCGAGGTTCATGGCGTTCTGCAGAATGATGAATGGCACGTAGACCCCGGTGATGCCGAAGGCGATGCACTGCGCGGCGATCCAGGCGTTGTTGGTCGAGACGAATCCGGCGAAGGAGGCCGCCGGGTTCGCGGAGTAATACCCCACGAAGTCCTCGTTGGCCAGTTGCGCGAGTTGCGCCTCTGTTCCCAGGTTGGCCAAGACCCTTGGATCGTTGTAGGCCCACACGGCGTACAGTCCAGCGACGACGACCGTGACCACGGCGACCGCGAGGGTGAGCCAGCGGAGCCGATATAAAGCCGCGGGGAGCTGGGCAACGAAAAACCGGGGAAGCTGCGCCAACACATTGACACTCACGCCGGTGAAGCGCAGCCGGGCGCGGGACAGGCCGACCGACAGCCGGTCGCCGTCCAGGGTAGAGCCGGCGGTCGATTTGATCGCGGAGAGCTGAGTGGCCCCGGCCTGATATCGCTCGATCAGCTCATCCGACTGGGCACCGGACAGACCCCGCCGGGCACCGAGCTCGGTCAGGCGGTCCCAGTCGGCGCGGTGCGCGGCCGTATATGCGTCGAGATCCATCTGGTTCAATAGTAGACATGAAGGAGACCGCGCGTCCCACCGACCGTGCCGCTGATTTTGACAGTGACGATGAACTCGTCACCGGTGAGGCGGTCGCGCTCGACGTGCGGCCGGCCAGCGTCATCCTCCGCGGCGCCGGGGCGATCATCGACGCGATCGCCTATCTGGCCCTGTACCTGCTCATTCTTCTGGGCTTCTATCTGAGTTTCGCGGCCTATACCGACGCCGCGCTCACCCAGGCACTGAACGTTGTTGCCCTCGTCTTCTCGCTGGTGGTCGTGCCGGTCCTGGTCGAAACCCTCACGCACGGCCGCTCGCTTGGCAAGTTCGCCATCGGCGCCCGCATCGTACGAGACGACGGCGGAGCGATCTCCCTGCGTCACGCGTTCATTCGCGCCCTGACCGGCGTGCTCGAGATCATCATGACCGTCGGAGGTCTCGCCGCCATCACTGCCCTGCTCAATGGGCGTTCCAAGCGCCTCGGCGACCTGCTGGCCGGTACCTACAGCCAGCACGAACGTGTGCAGCGCAATAAAGAGGTCCCGCGCCCCCTACCAGACGCCTTGCTGCCCTGGTCGCAGACGGTCGATATCGCGCGCCTGCCCGACCGCCTCGCCCGTCGTGTCGCCCAGTACCTGCGCCAGTCGTCCCATCTGACCCCCGTGACCCGCGAACATCTGGCTCAGTCCCTCGCCGCCGAGGTCGCCCCCTTCGTCTGGCCGCTGCCTGACGCTCCGGCCGAGTATTTCCTCGTCGGCGTAGCCGCCGTGCGCCGCGAACGTGAGTACACCGCCCTCATCCTCGAGCGCGATCGTCTGGCCCGGCTCGCGCCCGTTCTGACCGGTCTCCCCCACGGCTTCCCCAACCGCTGATTCACCGACAGGGGCAAAGCACCGGGTGCGTGGCCCGTCCCATTAAGTATTGGGATCCAAAGCAAAGGATGCTTGCTATAGCAAGCAGATGGACGACCTCCTAGATAGCCACAGTCCCGCAAGCTCCCAGCTCGCCAGACGCCCGCTCTTACCGCGGCTGGAGCACGTCGCAGCTCGCACAGCGTCTACGTTGTGGGCGGGGTGTCGGGGTAT